>JAFXSC010000004.1 GCA_017525915.1 Ruminococcus sp. | reverse complement strand
CTTCAACTACTAACGTCAAGATAGCAGGCGGAGACGGTACACACGAGAATCCGTATTATTTTGAGGCAGTAGCTCCCGCAGTCACTGCTCTCACCGCTGAAAATGTTTCTATTGCCAACCTTACCTACACCGGAAGTGCGCTGACACCTGAGATAAAGATAGGCGATACTACCCTTACGGCTGATACGGACTATACATATACCGTAACAGATTCAGAGAATAACGCTGTTACCTCAGTCGTAAACGCAGGCACTTATAACGTTACTGTTACAGCTAAGGACGGCAGCGCTTATACAGGCTCAGCGACGGTTCAGTGGACTGTTTCTCCCATTACCCTCAATGCTGATAATACAGTAGCCGGCTGGTATGACGAGACAAACGGATTCACAAGCAGCACGGAATACACAGGCAGCGATGTAGCTCCTACCATTTATTACAAGAAGCCGATCGAAGGCGGCTACACATACGTTCCGCTGACTAAGGGCACGGATTATGCAGCCAGCGATTTAGGCGAATACCTTGTTACGTCCGGAGTTGGCTTTTCCGTAAGTGGTGCTCCGATAAATGCAGGTACTTATTATTACGGACTGTCGAATATTGACGGCTCAAACTATTCAGCAGTCTACGACCATAACACTTGGCTTGCAGTGGGAACATTCACTGTCACAAAGGCTGACTCTGCAATAACAAGTGTGCCCGCTGCTAATTACGAAGACGACGAGACCTCACTTTATTACAGCGGTCAGGCTCAGGAACTTGTAACAGAAGGAACGGCAACAGGCGGAACGATGCAGTACGCTCTTCTGACCGAGGATCAGGCTATTGCTCTTGTATATGCCGCTGTTGATTTAGAGGGAGCTCTTAACGCTTACAGTAACCTCTCATGGAGCAGTGATATTCCCGAGGCAGAGGATATCGGCACATATTACGTTATCTACCGCGTACTCGGCAATGATAACTACAACTCAGTTCCGAGCCTGAGCACACTTCCCACAAATGAAGAGATACAGGCATTGAAGGACACTGTTATCCCTGTTTCTATCGAAGCAGCCAGGCTTTCAGTTTCAGTTCCCGAAGAAGCTATCGTAGTTGAGCCTGACGCTGTCGAGGAAGGCATCTACACCGTTACAGCAGGCAAGACCTACACGATATACTCCAATATCACCCTTATCCCCGAGGACAAGACAGGTCTGACTATCATGCAGGGCGAGGGCAACGAGAACTACAAGTATATGTACTCCGTTACCTTTGCTAAGTCCCTTACTGACGGCACTCAGATAAACTTCGACCACAAGCACGCTGTCGGCGCATTCAGCACCGATACTACCCACACTGATACCGACAAGGTATGGGTAAAGTGCGACGGTGAGCCTAACGAAGCTGCAAAGTGCGTTGCTTACATCGACACAGAGGGAACATATTACTACGGCGAAGCTCCTACAGATGCTGACATCGTGCTCTCCGAGTATTACGGCGCAGTTCCTTCCGTAGCTGAATTCTTCTTCACCAAGAAGGGTGATGCTACCGGTGCTCACGTAAGCGCAGAGAACATGGAGATAGGCGAGACCTACGTTGTTAACGCGATTATTTCCGTTGACCTCGGCAATGATGTTGTATCGAATCTTGCTATCACCAAGGAGATAGCTTTCGAGGCTCGTCCCATGACCATGAACGAGTATTACCTCGTTACCGGATATACTGACGAGGGTGAGCCCATTATCGGCGAGAATCCTCTCGAGATAGTTGACGGCGTTATCACTGTTCCGGCTGAAACCTTCACCTACAACGGCGAAGATCAGCTTCCCGATATCGTTATTGTAAATCCCGGCAACGACGAGGAGCTCCATGAATACCACGAAGGTGCAGCAGGCAGCTCTCTCGCAAGCTACACCAACAGCAAGCTCACAGAGGAAGGCTCCTACACTGATGCAGGCGATTACAGCATAGAGCTCGAGGCAGTCAAGGAAAACAATGAGTATTCCAGAAACTACACAGGCAAGGTAACTGTAAAGTGGTCTATCGCCAAGGCTGACGCAGAGGTTTCCGCTGTTCCCGTTGAGAACATCATCTATGACGGTCAGATACTTGACGACACAGACTTCACATTCACCGATGCTCAGGGCGTTCTTGATTCTGCCGGCGCACAGGTAACTGTTGAGTCAGCAGGCTCTGTTGAAGAAGGCGTGGACAGTGTTACCGGTGTTGTATTCACTGGAATTAAAGATACCGGTAATTGTGTCATTAGCGGCCGTGACGGAGATAGTGATGGCATAAATATTTCAAATAACAGTTCAATCACTTCCAAGAACGGTGAGATCATCAAAAAGATTGTTATGGTCAATTCCTATGGTGCAGGAAATATGCCAAATCTCGGCGTTGATCACGGTGATATATCAATTTCCGGAAAAACTATGACAATTGATAATATCAATGCGGAAAAAGTTGTTTTCACAAAATCTACTGGATCTTATTGCCAGTTCAAGGACTTCACTATCTACTACGAAACAGATACAGCGACAGACCTCACCTCCGCAGGCGACCACACCGCAAAGATAACCATAACCTCCAAGAACTACAACGACATCGAGCTCGAGGTGCCGGTAACTATCAACAAGCGCTCCGTTACCCTCACTCCCGCTGAAGGACAGAAGTATACCTTCGGTGACGATGATGTTCCTGAGATCACCTATGAAGTTGAGGAGCAGAACGATACCGACAAGACCGGATTTATCGCTTCCGATCTCGCCGAAAACCAGACCGCTGCTGAGTTCTTCGGCAATGTTGTAATGATCGGCAAGGAGATAGATACTACCAATATCCTCAATGCCGGAACCGATGACGATTTCGATTACGATGACTTCAATGACGCCGGTACTTACGGCTACTATGCAGAGGAAGCCGACAACTACGAACTCATTATAGCTGACGGTGCGTTCTTCACCGTTGACCCGAAGAACATCGCTTCCAACGACATCGAAGTTACGCTCACCTACACAGAGTTCAACTACGACGCAACGACACATATCACCGATGTTGAATCCGTAATGTTCGGCGAAACAGAGCTCGTTAAGGACGTTGATTTCACAGTCGGCGGTACTCTCAGGAAGGTTTATCCCGGCGATTTCACGGTTCAGGTTTCCGGACAGGGCAACTACACCGGCATCGCTTACTCAGGCTGGAAGATCAACGCGATCGACGGCGAGGCTTCTATTAACAAGATCAACGGCGGCGTAAAGACCTACGACGGCACAGACGTTAGCGATATGTTCGAGGTAGACCTCGGCGATATCCCGGCAGCTAAGGCTACAATAACCTATACATACTACGACAACGACGGAGTTGAGCTTAAAGCCGCTCCCAAGGACGCAGGAACATACACCGTTCAGGTCAAGATAACTGCCAAGGGCTACGCTGATGAGATCATCCTTACAGACCTTACTATCGAGCCGGCAGAGGTAACCGTTTCCGGTTCACTCGACAAGGATTCTATCGTCTACACCGATGAAGCACCGGTCGTTGCCGACACCGAGATCACAGGCATACTCGATGATGAGTTTGATGATTTCAATGCAAATACTGAGGTAGTTTGGACTCTTGACGAAGCAAATCACTGCTTCACAGGCGTTGTAAACACAACAGACGCTTACAGCAACAATTACACCTTCACAGTTGAGCCCGTTGTATTTGCGGTTGCTCCCAAGGACATCGAGTCATCTGACATAACAGTTACATACAGCAAGAGAGCTAAGCTCGCTGACGGCGCTTGGACGATCTGCGACGATATCGTAGTTACCGATTCCAAGACAGGTGCAACTCTGGTCGAGGGTCAGGATTATGAGCTCAACGGCAACACCACCAAGAAGGCTGGCACATTCACGATAGAGATCCTCGGTATCAACAACTATAACGGTATCAAGGAAGTTCCGTGGACAGTTCTTGAAACTCTCGAAGAAGCTACTCTCAAGACAGCAACAGTATCATTCGGCGGTGCGCTCGGTCTCAACATCAATGCAGAGATCAGCGACGACCTCGCAGCTCAGGAAGGTGCATACGTTCTCATGACCGTAAACGGCAGAGAGACAAAGGTATTCATCAAGGACGCTTCCAAGAAGAACGGTGCATATGTATTCACAGTTCCGGTATACTCCACAGAGATCAATGACACTATCACTTTACAGGTATTCAACGAGTCAGATGAGATCGTAACAATGATGAACTCCAAGGGCATCGACTACGAGAACAGCACATTTGAATACTCCGTTGCTGAGTACCTCAACAGAGTTCTCGCTCTTGAAGGCGAAGGATATGACACAGTCAAGGCTCTCGCAAGCGCAACTCTCGACTATGGCACAGCTTCACAGCTCTATTTCGGTCACAACGATGACGGTCTCGCAGTAAGCGAAGCTGTAAATGCGGTGGACGCTGACGTTCTCGATGACTTCGCTATCACAAAGACAGCCGAGGCTGACAGACCCGAAGGAATAACAGCATCTATGAGTGTTGAATACGGCTCTGACAATACCATTATGGTAACATACACACTTCCCGATGGCAAGACAGATGCAGACTACACCTTCACTATCGACGGTGAAGAAGCTGAAATTGACAGCATCGGAAATAACAAGTATGTGCTCAAGGTCCAGAACATTGCTCCTGACAAGTTCGCAGAGAATTACACATTCAGCTGCTCTGACGGCGAGAAGGAATTTGCTGTAACAGCTAACGTTCTTGCTTACGCTAACGCGATCAGGAAGGCTTACAACACAGACAATACTACCAATCTTGCAAAGGCAATGTACCTGTATTACCAGGCTGCATCAAACTATGCGGCATCCTTCTAATATCATTTTTTAAGAGAGCCCCTTCCGAGGGGCTCTCGCCCTTTGTTGGACTTGCCTCACTATTATTGTATACATGATATTGCATTATATTTCAACCCGCTAAACAGTCAAGAGGCTATTAGCTGTCATGTTCGGTAAATAGCAAAACGCATGATATGTGAAAAGGGCAGCCGCGGCTGCCCCTTTGCTTTACCCACTAACTGTAAATACAGCGTTACTGATTCACACATTAATGATGCCCTATTCTTCAACAATGCACTCCAAGATCACATCACGAAAAGCCATGCTGTCAAGGACCGATCTGACCGCTGCATTTAGCATCGTATCACGATCCACACGGCTCCAGTCCAACGAAAATCCGTAGTGCATCGCCATACACCGAATCAGTTCACGGATGCTCCGTCCGTTGCCTTCACGGAATGGATGGATGATATTCAGCTCGGACATGATATAGGATAAATGCTCAATCTGGCGCATTCTATCCGTTTCGTGCAGCATTTTTTCGCTGTGCAATTTGGAAAAAACCTTGCTGAGTTCCTGACCGATCAGATGCGGCGGAAAGAATATTGTATTACCCTTGCTGGTCTGCTCACGGCGGATATGACCGGCAAACGGGTAAATATCCTCAAACAGAAAACGGTGGATATTAATAAGCTGAGTCTTGGAAAATCTGCCCTGGATCGGCGTTTCCATAAGCATATACTGCTTCAGGGATGTGATCTCTTCCTCCGCCTGTTTCAGTTCGTCTCTGTCCTTTATGTTCAGCTTGTTTCTGAGCACATCGGAATCTGGATAGCAGTAAAGTGACTGTACAGAGGTGTCAACATCATACTTTGAAAACACTATTCCGCCCTCTGATATTTTGCCTTCAATTCCGCCAATATCTGCTGATAATTTGCCTGACCGCTGGCATATCTGTCAAGGTTTCGCCTGCTTGCTTCGCTCAGCATGAGCCCTTCAATTGCCATTGTTCCGGCAACGTTTTGAACTCGCTGTCTGTGCATTTTATCTGTAACAGCTTTTCTGTGTGTGTGCGGTTCCAAAACTGCGCCTCCTCTGATAAAACTTGCCGCTATTTCCATAAGCTTTATTTGTCGCTGTTATTATACCATATACGCGAATATGGTATAATTGCCCGATTGCAGGGAGCAAATCTCTGATTTGCGTATCTGCAAGGGCTTTAAATAATTATAATGAATGCTTTGGCATTCATTATACCATATTCAGATCACACTGTCAACTGTTTCTTGATTTGCGGAAACCTCTTTCTTGTGGGTACGAAACAATGTTACACTAAAAAGGACTTTATCTGTACAATAACATCTGCATTTTCATCATAAACGCTGTGGGCTTCATCGGGATAGATCATTATCTGCCCGTTCGTTAATTCAGCAAGTTCCTTTGAAGTTGCGCTGCCAAATAGCTTATCCTGTTCAGCTCCGATCACAAGCACTGGTGCTGTGATACTTCCAAGTCGGTTACGCACATCAAAGTCTTTACAGCCATTCGCCATTATCACAAACCGTTGCAGTTCATCATCTGTCACACAGCCGGCAAATTTAACGAATACATCTTTGTACTTCTCACAGTATGCACTTGTGTAAATGTTTTCAGCGAAGGACATTATCAGCTCGGTTCTGTTCTTGTTCACTGCAAGTTTCGCCCAACTATCAAGAATATCTGCGGCAGTATCGGGAATATATGCGGCTGTGGAGCAAAGAATAAGCTTTCCAACAAGACAGGGATGCTTTATTGCTATTTCCTGAGCTATCATACCGCCCTGAGAAACGCCGTATACAGCAGCATTTCTGATCGTTAGCGCATCAAGAGCGGTGGCCGTATCATCTGCCATATCAGAGATGTTGTACACTTCCGGTATTTCCGTGCGGCGGTCAAATACGTATACATCATACTCGTCTGCAATCGACTTGTACTGTGCTTCAATAAGAACGGCCGAGTCTATAACGCTTTTCAAAGCAAGGCCGGGAATGATAACAAAGGGTTTACCATCTGTCTTGCCAAACCTCAGATAGCGCATTGAAAAAATATCATTCTGGAATATTTCGATACTCATAGGGATACCTCCAAGCTTAATTGACACTCTGATGTTATTGTAATTATTATACCATATTATGAGAAAATTGCAATAGGAGAGTTAGCTTCAGTTAATTGAAAAATATAGGACCGGGACTTTTGTCCCGGTTTTTTGGAGTTCGATTTTGCTCCACACTATAGCGGTAGACCTCTTCGCGGCGGTGCTTCTATTTGTTTATGTTTATAATGTTATGAAGCATCAGGAAAGCTGTTCTGATAAGCTAATCGCACTTGTAAAGGCGCTATACGCATACAATGAGGCGTTCAAGTCTACACATTGAAATGATAGGAGAAGATCACATGAATAAGGAAAAAAAGTACATTACTCCCGAAATGGAGATTACAGAGTTTGAGACAGAAGATGTGATTACTACAAGCAATACAAGTGGAAATCCCGCACCAGAACTACCGGAAATTCCTGATAACAATTATTAATTACAAACGGCAGGCGGCTTCGTGCCGCCTGCTGTTTTATCTGGTTGCATTTTCATCGAAAAACTGCTATAATGATTATATCAATTCACGGAGGGATAAAATGAAACTGAACCCGAAATTTCTCACCCATGTCACAAAGGGCGAGCACTACATCATCAGCACAAGCGATACTAAATTCAAGGGCATCGTCAAGAACAACGAAACAGCGGCATTTATCGTTGAATGCCTGAAAACGGATACGACCGAGACTGATGTCGTTGACAAGCTGCTTGCGGAATACAAGGGCGCTGACCGTCCGACTGTGGAGCGTGATGTTGCAGGCATCATCAGCAAGTTACGTTCAATAGGAGCGCTGGTAGAATGAATTCACTCAACAAAGACTTGATCTATTTGCTGTCCTGTGCCGTGAACGGTATCACGCCCGACAGGGAGCGCGTGCAGGATATGGATTTGGAACAGCTCTACCGGCTGGCGAAATTCCATACGGTGCGCGGTGCAGTTTGCATAGCATTGGAACGTGCTGGCATAGAGGACAAGCAGTTCAATCAGGCATACAAAAAAGCTGTACGCAAGAACATCTACCTCGATATGGAGCGGACGGTTATCACGGCTGAATTTGATACGCAGGGCATCTGGTATATGCCGCTGAAGGGCTCTGTGCTGAAAGAGCTTTACCCCGAAAACGGCATGCGTGAGATGTCCGACAATGATGTGTTGTTCGATGCCGACAGGCAGGAGCAGGTCAAAGAGATAATGCTCGCAAACGGCTATACTGCGGAGCATTACGGACAGGGAAACCATGATGTATACATGAAGCCTCCCGTGCTGAATTTTGAACTGCATACGGCACTGTTTGGTGAAGCCCATGCTGAACCGCTGTATCAATATTACGCTGATACAAAGCGCTTGCTCCATAGGGACGAGGGCAATGGCTGCGGCTGTCACTTCTCCGATGAAGATTTCTATGTGTTTATGACTGCACATGAATGGAAGCATTACAACGGCAGCGGAACGGGTATTCGGTCACTGTTGGACTGCTATGTTTATTGCAGAGAAAAAGGGGATAAGCTCGACTGGAAGTACATCACGGAACAGTGCATACTGCTTGAAATAGCAGATTTTGAGCAGGAACGCCGAAAGCTTGCGATAAAGGTGTTCTCCTCGGACACACTTCCGAATCTGACGGAAAATGAGCTTGAAATGCTGATGTGCTACCTTACGGCAGGCACATACGGCACATTCGAGAATGGCGTAAGGAAAAAACTGAAAGAACAGTCAAAGGCTGGATATATCCTCCGCCAGATGTTCCCGACGGTCGGCTATATGAAGAAGTCAGTGAAGTTTGTAGACGAGTGTCCCGTGCTGTATCCGGTTGGGATCGTGTACCGCTGGGGACGTATTATAGTCAAACGGAGAGACTATCTCAAAAGGACAGTTAAGACTGTGAAGAAGTATAAAAAATAAGTGTCAGCAGTTCAAAATCCGGACCACAAGGTTCAGACCGGGGCATCTTTCTGTTCTGCAAAAAAAGATTCGCTTTTGGCAGCACATGAAGGAAGGTGTATAATTGATACAAAGTAAAAAGGAACGCTGTTCTGCTTTGGAGGTACACATGAATAGAAGTATTCGTAACAGACTTATTTCAGTGATGACGAGCTTGACATTTGTATTATCAACGTATCATTGTGTTGACATTAAAGCTAATTCGGTAAATCTGATGTCAGATGCCGCAGCAAACGAGATATCTGCTGAATATACTCCTGAAAAGCATGAAAATCCCTTCAACAGACAGAACGATGCGGAAGTAATATACGACAGTAAATGCTGGATACAGCCCAGAGAATGGAATTCTCCGAAAATAGACCCCAAAGATTATGACGGCGGTATAATGATGTTCTTTGACAAGATCGGACTTGAACCTGAAAATTACAGAGGCAAAGAATGTCAGGTATATTTCAGTTTAACTGGTGCGACAGAAGCTGTAAGCCGCATCAAGCTCCACGTCTTTTATGATACACGGCTGACAGTGAATAAAGACTCAAATGGCAAATATATGACTCCAGGCGAGGCATTGGATGGCTTTACAACAGATTCTGCAATGGTCGAGGAGGGGGAACTGGTATTCTATGGATATTCAGCCAATAATATAATGCTGGATAAATGCTGTATATTTAAGATCAATTTCACTGTCCCCGAAAACGCAGAGCCCGGCGAGATCTATCCGTTCGGAATCTCGTATGTGGTCGATGACGTAGCAGCCGACACCTTTATCAATACTGAACAGGATGATGCAGGAAGACTCCAGATGACATATTTGTTCACAAAGGGCATCTATAACGGCTATATCAGGATGCAAGGGGAGAAAATAATACCGCCCCCAAAGCCAGTACCCGGTGATATAGACGAAAACGGATTGATCAACGCCATTGACGCTTCCAAGATACTTGTGAAGTGTGCAGAGCTTTCCGCTCCCGATGCAGAGCTTCCCAAAGATGACGTAATAGCAAAGTTCGACATCAATGGCGACGGGCTTATTACTGCCGTCGATGCCTCTTTCGTTCTCGCCTATTGTGCTGACCTTGCAAATGACCCTGATCTGCAGATTGAGGACTTCATCGCATCGCGAAAGAAATAAAACTAAGAGGACCGCTCATGCGTAATGTCATTAAGGAATGCGTGGCTTAATCCCCGTTAACGCAGGCGCAACGCCGTAAAGGCTGCTATTCCATTTGATGATATCTACATCATAGAGATGATCGGTAAGAATGTCATTTTTAAGTTGTATTATTGCTGGCCGTCCTCACTGGACGGCTCCTCTTTTATACAGTAATTTTCTATATGACATCTCTTTACTTCTGCGCTTGCGTGTGATATATTTTAAGCAACAAAATGTGTTTAATCTCGTCCCCCGCAGAAGCGTGAGCTGAGAGGAAAAAACGATAAAATCGAAGCCGATTACGTTTTTTGAAAAAATGAAGTTGCCATTTCGTCAAAAAGAGGCATTTTTTGCGGAAATCGGAAATTGATTTTTCTGAAAAAACGTAATTGCATAGAAAAAAGTGTTTTTTGGTTCAATCGATAGGCGGTATATCAACCAAGGAGGTCAGGCTATGGCTCAGTATGACAGCTTAAAAGATTATATGCAATTAAATCATCTGGATGTTATTTCTGAAGGGATTTATGACTACATAAAGACGTCGAGTGATGTCGAATTAAGGATAAACGATTTAAAAATATTGACTCAAGGTAAGATCGTTTTCATGCCTTCTGACATCATAATCGAAAGTGAGATTACATTTAAGCCTTTTGATATCCTGACTTTTTTCCTCGGGATCTCATGTGAAGAATCCGATTCAGACAACAATAGCATAGGTGTATACTATTATAATGTAATGCTGACAGGTAATGTGTCAAAGCGTTTTTCTGATCTGTACGTTCTTGGTGTCGAAGAATGTACTCAAGAATCACTAATTCCTGAAACTGTAACATCTATGTTCGGACTTCCTGATATCACAGTTGATAAACTTGAAGAAGAAGCTGATAAGGTATATTCGCAATTATATGCCTTGGTAAAAAAGAACGAAGAGCACAAATATAGATTTGATCCAGTAAAAATCAAAGAAAAATACAAAAGAACCGATAATATGCATATGTGGCCAGCGGATCTTGGCCAAAATGTATTAGGTCAGATACGCTTTGAAAAGTCTAAAGCGACTATATACAATATTAATGATCCATATACGCCGCATCCTAATTACGAAATACCAGCAAATACAATACTCCTGAATGTGGATTATTATAGAAATAGAATAGACGGAGGTGACATAATAACCGCTGCACACGAACTTGTTCATTGGGAGATACATCGTGATTATATGAAGCTATTACAGTTCCTTGATGACACATATAATGTTATGGAATGTACTTCGGCTCCTATCATTCTTGATGATAATATGTCGCTTAAAGAAAAGGCTCGCTGGTATGCTGAATGGCAAGCAAATGAACTTGCTATACGTGTAGCTATGCCGAAGTACCTTGTGGAAGAAGCTATTAATGAATACGAGAACAGTATTAACGAGATACATCATGTGATCAACAGCAGTATTCCTCATGACGGAAACTATTACGAGAATATGATTTATAAGCTTCACTGGGCCTTTAATGTTCCGACGGAGATAATGAAAAAGCGTCTCCGTCAGTTGGATTATGATTACGCTGATGGTACATTTGTAATTGTTGACGGATGCGAATATCCCGCATTCACATTTGCTCATGGGACATTGAAAGAGAATGAGACATTTGTTATAGATCATGAGAGTTATGAACGGCTGCTGAGTGAAAACACAGATTTTGCAGATCTTATAAATGAAAAGATCTGCGTGTATACAGGCTGCGTAGTTTGTGTTAATAAAGCCAAGTATATAAAGTATTCCATAATAAACGGTGATATTAACTATGAACTTTCAGACTATGCTAAGGAACATGCTGAGGAATGCTGCCTGATATTTTTGCTGTATAGCAAATATGATTCAAGTATTCTTAATACTCAAGCATACTTATGTTATGCAATACCAAATCATTTGATAGAATACAACAAGGAGCTTAAATTTGAAGGTAGTAAAAATAAAAATAAATTAGAAATCATTAACGAAGAAATCGAAAAAAGAAAAATAGATAAAAAATTACACGATGAAATGATATCAGCTGGAATAAAAGAGTTTTCAGAAGCGTTAGTATATATAATGGATAAAGTAGAGCTGAAAAATAAGGATTCCAAAGAAGTTAAGCTTAAGAATAAAGACTTAGCAGATTTTCTTGGTTGTGATAATAGAACTATTCAAAACTATCGTAACGGGGAGGTTCCTGACACAATTGAAAAAGTAATGATGATTTGTCTTGCATGCGAAACAGGGCCAGAGGTCAGTGAATTTCTAATTGAGAAATCAGTCGGTGGCATACCAGATATTGGTATGAAAAGGATTGCATATGAAACCCTACTTGAAAATACAGACCTTCCATTGAGCGAATGGGACAGGATATTATCAGGATATGGCCTTCCTCCGATAAGGTATAAAAAAAGAAAAAATGAAGACTGAACTTTGGTAGATTTGCCGAGAAATTAGTTTTCTTGTTTCAATTATAAAAATAACGTATTTACGCACCATGTGAATGCCACATGGTGCTTTTTTCTCTTTATATCGCGCTTAAGAGGGAGAAAAGTTGTTTCCTTCATTAAGATTCATATTTGTAGTATAATATAGGCACACCTGAAATAGGTCAATACATCAAGGGCAGGAGTGATTAATGATGGTTCTACGGATTCTATAGAGAAGCCGGGGATACCATCCCTGCTCCTTGTAAGGAACAAGGCTGCTAGTAAACAGCGGTAAACTAAGCTGGCTACTATCAATTCAAGGCTGCCAATCCCTGATTTTATATCACAGGCAGTCGTCAGGCTCTTGAGTTCCTTGACGAGGAGGAGTAAGGGAGTATAACCGGGCTCCTTCAGAAACTCACAAAAATATTAATTAATGAAAAGGAGTGTGTATTATGGACTTTGAAGAAATCGATAATATGTCTTGTATGGAGATGGTAGGTTGTTTAATAAGTGATTATAACCTCCAAGATATTATCAAAGGGAAGTATGACAGAGAAACTAAAGAGCTTGCAGATAAGCTTGCCAAGCCAAAGGTAGAGGAGCTCTTTAACGCTCGCAAGCAAGGATTCCAACTTGAGATGTTAAAGCAGCTTCAGACTGATGGAATCCGGAAGGAGGGAATGGAGTTATCCTCTTCATCTCCACTAATCACCGATACGTATACACTCAATGGAGTTGAGTTGTTCACCGATGATTTTATTCCTGATTCAGTGGTAACAGACCCGCACTATGAGGAGAGTATTCTGGAAAAGAATCATTATAGCCTTGAATATCAGGAGCTCAATAATCAAAGCGGCAAGCGCAAGTTTGTATGGAAGGAATCGGCAACACGGGTGTTGATAGCTAATCCAACCGCGGAAGGTAAATGCGGGGATATCGTAGTTAACCTAAAAGGCTGGAATAGACCAATAATTTTCCATAATGGAGAAATCACTGAAGAACAGTTCCGCCTACAGACAACCTTCGCAAGAAAGGGCATTAATGTCAGTGTAAAACGGCATTTTGAAAGCTTTTTGCGGGATCTCCGTGAATGTCCGAATAAGAAATTCCTGACGATTCCCAAGCACGCAGGAGGTGTTACGCTTCCAAATTGCGTAACGACATATATATCTGCTGAGTCGGTAATACCTGGTCTGGAAGACCTATTCCCAACGGAAGTGAAAGAACACAAGCTGGTTGTACATGAACTGCCATTCAAGGATACTGTAGCAATTTATCGTAAGGCTCTGCCAAACTGCTTGGAAGCAGCACTTTTAACTACATTGCGCGATGAAACTATTCTTCTGCCCCTGTTCGGGGCAGAGGGACTTCATCCGGATCGCGGTTTTTCAATTTCGTATAATAATGATGCCGTGAAAGAAACGGTTATCGCTCTTACGAAGCGGAAGAACTATAGCTCCACGGTTGTACAAGCGCTTACAGCTCATATTACAAAAGTGAGAAAGGAGCTTGCTTCTGCCAATGATGTTACCGTGCTCTTTTCTTATTCGGGCATCTTCGAGGAAGGCAATAAATTGAAGGATGCGTTCAAAGAGGTAATGTGGGATATCACAGGAGAGAACGGCGCCGAGGATAAGACTAGCAAGATCATAGTGTTCATCACAGATAGACCTGAAAGTATCCCGGATGATTACCCTGCATACTACATCAACTGCAACGAAGATATTGTCCCCAAGAATGTGCCTGTTTTACAGCGTTTATCGGGTATGTTTGATTATGCATTCAAGGAGTATATCTACAATAATCCCGATACTGCAAGACAGCATGTGCGCGACGGAATAAAAGTTGCTCGTGACATAGTCAGTCGTTTCAGCAATGTTGATATTACAGACACAATGTTGATGACACTTGCCACAGCACATATCCTGAAGAGACTGGGCATTGTTACAGAATCGGATTTTAAAGGTATAATCCGCTGGTTCAGAACAGAGGCTACATCGAAATCAACGATGGGTGATGCTATCTGCCGCGATTTCAAGTCGGCAGTAAGCAGTGCTATCCTTAACGGAGAACTTAAGATAGCAAAGCAATACGGTCCTCCGTTTTATTCTGATGATGGTCATACTGCATTTATCGCGGAGAATGATAGATCTATCAACATGGATGAGGACGTTGTGAAAAACGTCATTATATCAAAATTAAATACAAGGAGTGTTATAAAGATGAATAAACATATTAACGAAAAAGGCCTGCTCAAGGGCAAGCACACCAACAAGCGCAAGCTGAAGGTTGCGTTTGACGCAGGTGTTCTTGAAGATGTCGAGGCCTTCTCATACTCAAGAAAAATACTGGATGCTGAGGCAAAGGCATATGTTGATGATATCATTGATAATGAGTACTGGCTCAAAGTCGGTGAATACCCCGAGGGATTTATTCCGATACTCTACAATGCTAACGGCACAAGAGCCGCGGGATATGTGTTCAATCCGGATATGGACGATAACTTTCACGAGGGTTACTTCGGAGCTACTCGCTCAGGCAAGACCTTTGCTCTTGTTAACAGAGCACTCCAAAAGGTAACATTTGAGGGAGCTGATGCGGTGATAATTTTCGATCAGACCGGCGGATTTACTCCGACAGAAATCGACAAGCATGTTGGAAATGAACAGAGGGAGAAATATTTCTCCTTTTGGAATGTCTACGATGACGGACTGCCGGTTGATTTGCTTGACCTGCGTGGATGCCTGGGATACAAGGACAAAAAGGACAGACTGACGAGAATATTTGCGATGATGTGCAGAACACTCGGTAGCTATGAGGAGCAGATAATCAAGAACGCTGTTAAGGATCTTCTTAAGGAGATGAAGTTCAATCCTGACGTTATCGCTAGCGATATCGAGAAGTACATTTACAATGAGGATGATGCTCACGATGAAGAGGAGCCATCAGGCGACAAAACGCATCGCAAGCTCCATTACAAGATCGATGCTGTTCTCGATGATCTCAGGGATACGACTCAGACTAAGAACAACTGGGGTGAATTTGCCAAGGCTCAGGGTAAACATATCATAGTTATATCTACTGGTGCTGACGGAGTTGAGAAAGGTTCTGAAATCATCGACATCATGCTAGAAAGTCTTTACTGCTACAAGCAGTGTCACCCTTACGAGAAGTATACCGTAGTTATCGATGAGGCGCAAGACCTTTATCTTCACGAAAAAGGCGCAGTAAATGTCCTTCTCCGCAAGGGTGGCAAACACGGTGTAACAATGCTCCTCGCTTCTCAGTCCTATCCTGACCCGACTACTCCGTTCGGTAAGGTAGTCGGCAACTGCGGAAGAGTTCGTGGCTACCGCTCAAAAGGTGATGATCTCGCTCGCTATGCTGATCGTTTTGGCTGTGACAAGCATGAGGCTGATTCTCTTCAGAAGGGTAACTGCTTCGATGATGGACCGTTCTGGAGCCGTTATCGCAGAGAAAATGTTATAAAAACACTCAAGGGCAGGACTGTTGAATTTGAGCCTGCTGCTGATAATAACGCCAGCGACACCAGTGATGGTATCCCTGACAACTACATCGGCACGCTCCGTTGATAACGTTGTTACGCTCTTCGGTGCACAAATGACAATAATTACGATGAGCAGACATAAGGCTGAATAAACATTGCTCAAATCGGGCAGAATCAAAATGAAAGGGGGCGGATGCGTTGGAAATTTATGACAAGCGTGACAAAGGATACATTGAGGTCTGGCTCACAAATGCTGAACAGCGGCAATACGACCGCAAAGAACTGACGCATCAGTTCCTTGAAAAGATGGGTGCCAAGAAGTGCAAGGTCGTGTACTTCCTGTCAGGCAGTGACGATCTGCTCAGTTGTACGGAGAGTCTGCTTAAAAACAACCTGGGGTGCGCGTAAAGCGCACCTCTTTTTTCTTCTTGACAAGCGTAATTTGATATGTTACAATGATGATAGAATATTAGTGAAAGTGTTAAATAACATTGACGCAGAGGGGCTGACTATGGAAGATAAACTCAGGATAGCAGGCTATTGCCGAATCTCGGTCGATGAGGAGCTTGACCGCGACAATACCTCTATCGAGAACCAGAAAGCGATAATTGCTGACTATATCGGCAAGACCTTTCCGACGGCGAAGCTTGACTTCTACGAAGACCGTGACCGCTCTGGCTACACCTTTGAGCAGCGCGAAGGTTACCAAAAGTTGCGGAAGAAGATGCTTCTGCACGAATACGATATCCTCATAATCAAGGATTTTTCACGTTTCAGCCGCCGCAACAGCAAGGGACTTGTTGAGCTTGAAGACCTGCGCGATGCCGGTATGCGTATAATCTCTATCGGAGACAGCATCGACTACCCGACCTTCGATGACTGGACAGCGATACAGTTCCGCTTCCTTATCAATGAAATGCCTGTTACGGACACCTCGAAGAAAGTCCGTTCTGTTGTTAAACGCCGGCAGGAGGAGGGCAAGTGGATTTGTGCCGTTCCCTACGGTTATATTATGACCAACAGCAAGCTCATGCAGTTTGAGGTCGATGAGCCTGCTGCGGAAGTTGTCAGGGAGATATTCAGGCTGTACAGCGAGGGCTGGGGCTACAAGCGCATTGCAAATCATCTGACTGACCGGCATATTCCTACGCCCCGTATGGCTGAAAAGGAGCGCCGCGAGGCTAAAGGAGAGGAATGCAAACTCCGCGGAAAGAGCGACTGGAGCATAGTCACTGTCAGCGATATACTCCGAAATGATTTCTATATTGGTACTCTCAGGCAGGGCAAATACCGCCGCAAGAAGATAAACGGCTCTGATATGAAGCTCGAAGAGACCGACCACATTGTTTTCGAGAATAACCACGCTCCTATTGTGGACTATAAGCTGTTTGCAAGTGTTCAGGAGCAGATGAAGCGCCGCACGAACAGCAACTACCGCGGTGTGAAGAAGTATGATAACATCTACTCAGGCTATCTTTTCTGCGGCGACTGTGGAAGTCCGATGTTTGCTATGAGCCGTCCAGACCTGCCGCCTGCCTACCGCTGCGGAACATATCACAAGCGAGGCAGTAAAGGCTGTACCTCTCATCATACAAGAGTTGATATGCTTGACGGACTTCTCCGCTCATTCGTTGAAAAAGTTCGGGACAACTCAGAGGCTATGCTTGAACAGCTGCAGGAGTCTATCGACAAGGAACGCAATGAGACATCTTCAAGCAAATCTGTTGTCGAGGTGCTGAATCAGCAAATGGAAGACACCCGCACCGAGATAAAAATGCTTGCACGTCAGCACGTCAAGGATATCGCCAAGCACCCTGAACGCGAGGAAATGCTTGAAGAGATATATACGGAGCAGATAGATGAGCTTACTCTCCGGCTTGAAGGTCTCCGAAATCAGATGCAGCTAGCAGCCGATAAGCATAATATGATAGTCAGCGTAAACCGTACAGCCAGGACAGTAATGGAAGTGTTCGATGCTATCATTAATAAGGACACGCTTTCCAAAGTTGACGTTGACTTCATCATTGAGCGCATCACAGTCTATGAGGAACACGTTGACATCAAGCTCAGACCTGATATTGATACTCTGCTTAAAACAGGAACTCTACCCGAGTACAGCGATGAGGAGAAAGACGTAAATTTTAAGCAAGGCACTGGGATAACCGAAACAGCTTCACGATTTGCCGAAATTACGACAAGTACCGGCAAAATTCTCAGTGTCAATGTTATCAGTGAAGGCGACCCGCTGGAGATATACACAAACAGCGAAGGCGAAGTCATTTTCCGCAAATATTCTGCGATAGGCGAAATGAGCGAAAATGCCGGTTATGTAGCGGAGATAATGCACAAGCTCGCCGGCTGTCCGGTGGTAATATTTGATAAGGACCACGTTGTTGCCTGCGCCGGTGTACCGAAAAAGGAGTTTTCAGAGCGCCGCGTTACCGGTCAGCTTGAGGAGCTCATGGAGAGCAGGGGACAATACTACTGCCCCGACGGAAACTGCAACAACTTTTTCCCGGCGGAGGGCGTGAACCGCACCGCGATCGCGGCTGTTCCGATAATCACGGCAGGTGATGTTTCGGGTGCTGTGACCTTCCTCAGCAGTGAAAAGGCGGCTGAGATGACTGACCTGCAAAAGAGCCTTATCACAGCGGCAGCGCAGTTCCTTTCGCGGCAGATAGAGGGCTGAATGAAAAAGGCGAACCTTTTCGGTTCGCCTTTGATTTATTAAAGCTGTCAGTTGTACCAGACATATCCTTTTTCTTCCATGTACTTTTCGAGAACATCATAGGATTTAGTTCCGTTCACGCTGATATAGAGCGGTCCTGTGATCCCTGAGGCAGTATCGGTTATAGCTAATTCAACAGGACAGTTCAGACCGCTTTTCTTTACGGCAGTTACCCATGAAGCACAGAAGTCATCATGTATCTTCATTCTGTCATAATGGAGCTTTTTCGATTTCTGGGCAAGAGTTGCAAAACTGTTGTCCTTTCCTGTCGTATTCAGCAATGCGTTGTAATCTGCCAGAACTTTAATGTGAGTTTCTATACTTGAATATTCACCGTCTGAATTTGACTCAATATACAGATATTCAACGCCGGAACTGTTTTTCTTTGCATAGAAGTTGATCTCTGTCTTGCCTTTTGAATGGAATTCATCATTAGCAGCATCGACGAATTGCTGCAAGGTCACTGTTGAGCTCTGACCGCCGCCGCCGTTATCTTGCGAAACTGCTGATGAGGTGGTGTTATTCTTGGTATCAATAGTGATAGGGCTTGTTTCGAGACTGTATTTTGTTGCACGGTCGTACATATGCAGGCAGAACTCTACCGTGTTGATGTCAGAGATGCTGTTTACGCCTATCTTATTGAGATAGAGCCTGTAAGAGCATGACATATCGTCATATGCGTTCTTTCCGGCAGCTACCGTTGTAGAACAGGTAAAGCTTACCATGCTGCCGTTGACAGATTCATTTCTTACCTGAACCGTGATGCTGTGGTTCGACTTGTTTACTGCATAGAAATTGACCTCAGCTGCGTTCAGTGTGCCTTCCGAAAGTCCCTTGTAGTAAACGTCGATATCGGCGTCGCTGTATATCAGAAGGTTGATCTCTATCTTCTCGCCGCAGCGCTTGCAGTAGCCGTTCTCAGGGGCATGACCGAGTGCTCCGCCTTCGGTCGCGCCGCAAACAGTGCAGGTCTTGGGAGCTGTACAGGTAGCATCTTTCCACTTGTGACCGGCAGCTTTTATGGTCTTGCCGCATCTTTCGCAAACGGCATCTTCTGTGCATATTTTGGATTTGTCATACTTATGCCCCTGAGGCTGACCGTCTGTCTTGCCGCAAACGCTGCAGGTCTTTGCCTTGTCACAGGTAGCTTCGACCCATGTATGTCCTTTAGCCTTGCCTTCCGTAGCGCCGCAGTCCTTGCAGGTCTTTGGCTTGTCGCAGGTCGCTTCTGTCCATGTATGCCCATTCGGTTCACCCTCAGTAGCGTCGCAGACGCTGCACGTCTTTGGCTTGTCACAGGTAGCATCTGTCCACTTGTGTCCCAGAGGTTCGCCTTCGGTCTCGCCGCAGTCAACACAGGTCTTTGGCGTAGTGCAATCGGCTTCCTTCCATTCAGAATGCTTGCATTTGCTGCTGCTTCCACAGCCTGTCAGAGATACCGCTGACGCAAATATCAACAGCGGTGCGAGGATATTGCATAGTGCTTTTTTCATAAAATACCATTCCTTTGTTAAGAATTGTCTATACAATTATTATAAATACAATCATATTACTTGTCAATGGCAATAATTAACAAAATTCGGCGCGGATATTTGTTCCAAAAATACAGCATTTCTGTTATTGAGCAGACAATTGAAAAAGGCGCGGAGATCCGCGCCCTTAGCTTATCTGTTGTCTATTTTCTCTGGATAGAGGTCGTGGTGCGAAAGCCTTTCCCACGCGAGCTGCTCCCACTTTGTGCCGGGAATTCCGTAGTTGCAGTAGGGGTCTATCGACAGCCCTCCGCGCGGCAGGAATTTTCCCCACACCTCGATGTATTTCGGCTCCATGAGCTTTATCAGGTCCTTCATGATGATGTTCACGCAGTCCTCATGGAAGTCTCCGTGGTTGCGGAAGCTGAACAGATACAGCTTCAGCGACTTGCTCTCGACCATTCTCTCAGCCGGAATGTAGGAAATGTAAATTGTTGCAAAGTCCGGCTGACCTGTTATCGGACAGAGACTTGTGAACTCGGGACAGTTGAACTTCACGAAGTAATCGTTGTCTGGGTGCTTGTTGGGAAAGGTCTCAAGCACAGACGGGTCGTAATCGTAGTTGTACTTTGTATTCTGGTTGCCGAGGAGGGAAATACTGCCCTTCTCATTTTCATTTCTGCCTGTCATAGCGCAGCTCCTTTCGCAAGTGCAGGGTCATCAATACCGTTGGCTCTGAATGCGGCGATGCGGTCACGGCAGGTGCCACATACTCCGCAAGGGGTATCGCCGCCCTCGTAGCAGCTCCATGTCAACTCGTAGGGGACGTTGAGACTAAGTCCTTTTGCCACTACCTGAGCCTTTGTCAAACCTATGAACGGAGCTTCCACGCGGAGAGCGCTGCCGCTTCCGATATATATTGCACGGTTGATAGCGTCGTTGAAATCCTGACTGCAATCGGGGTAAGCATTGCCGGCAGCGTCGTCACTGTGAGCGCCGTAGTAAATCACCTCGCAGCCGTTTGAGAGCGCAATGCTTGCGGCTGACGAGAGAAAAAGACCGTTTCTGAAAGGTACATAGGTCGAGACCGGCGCACCGTTGGTCTGCGAGAGCTGTTCCGCGTAGGACTCCTTTGGAATATCGGCAGCTGAGCCTTTGAGAAGGGAGCAGTCCGAATCCGCAAAGATAAGCGCAAGGTCGAGTGTGCGGAGCTTAACACCGTAGTGATCTGCTATTTTCTGAGCTGCTTCGAGTTCCTTGCTGTGCTTCTGCCCGTAGTATACCGAAAGCGCAAGGACTTCGTCCGCGCCGTATTTATCAACGGCTATACCGAGACAGGTCGTGCTGTCAACGCCGCCGCTGAAAAGAACAAGTGCTTTCATATTTACTCCTTTCAGTCGAGCAGCTTACGGAGCTCGGGGTCAGTCTTGAATGCGCCGCGGTAGGTCTTGGTAGTGGTCTTTGCGGAGGCATTGCGTATACCTCTTGCGGTCATGCAGCTGTGGGAACCGCGTATTATTACAGCGACGTCCGGTGAATCCGCAGCCTCGGAGAGTATCTCCGCAATGTCACTGCCGAGACGCTCCTGCAATTGCAGACGTTTTGCAGCCATGTCGCAGATACGCGCTATCTTGCTGAGCCCGAGAACTCTGCCGCGCGGAATATATGCAACATCTACCGTCATATCGTACATGAGCGCCATATGATGCTCGCAATAGCTGAAAACGGTTATATCTTTCATCACAACAGCAGTGTCCTCATCGGTAGCCTCAAATCTCTTGCCGAATTTCTGAGCTATCTCGTGGTTGGTGTAGCCGATGCCCTCAAAGACCTCCTGATACATACGCGCAACTCTCTGCGGAGTTTCGCGGAGACCTTCGCGGTCCGGGTCCTCGCCGATAGCGATGAGAATGCCCCTGATGTGTTCTTCAATAGCTTTTGTATCCATATTTATCCCTTCATACTCCACGCTTGTCTGGAGCCCAAATTAATTTGTGGAGCTGCAATTGCAGGCGGAATCCGCCCATATGTTGCTCTTTCATTATCTCAACTATTTCTGCCGGCTCGATACGTCCGAATACCGGGCTCAGATACAGCGGACACTGTGGTCTGTACTTCTCCGCGATCTCCTTTGCACGCAGTACGTCCTCACGGGAGGCGCAGACGAACTTTACGGTATCGCCTTCACGGAGCAGAGGAAAATTCTCTGTGAGCATATGCTGCTCCATACCGCTTGAAGGCAGCTTATAGTCCATAGTGAATACCGGACGGCGAGGTGAACAGAAATACTTCAGCTGAACTGAGCCGTTAGTCTCGATCTCAGTGCGAAGACCGAGTTCGATTAGCCTGTTGATAATAACGCTGATGTCAGGCTGTAAAAGCGGTTCACCGCCGGTAAGTGTGACGTTCCGGACACCCCGTGCGACCGCTTCCTCTGCGATATTTGCTATCCGGTCAGTGGTAACTTCTTCATACGGCGCATCACTTCCGCACGCCCACGATGTATCGCACCATTCACAGCGGAGATTGCAGCCTGCAAAGCGCAGGAACAGAGCAAGCTCTCCGGCAGTCTGTCCCTCACCGTTGATGCTGATGAAATGCTCCGCAAGTCTGAAAGTCTTTTCCATCAGTCCACCTCGTAGGTAGCGCAGTTTTTCGGCGTTTCATAGACCGAGATGCTTGTGACAGGAAGTCCTTTTTCCTGCAAAAGAATGAAAAAATGCTCTGCAAAATTCTCCGCTGTCGGTCTGAAAGGTACTTCTATCAGTCTGAAATCTTCGCTTCTGAGCGCTTCAACGGTCGTCTCCTTCATCGAGCCTTTTTCGTATATCAGCGCATGGTCAAGTTCATGGGCGAGTGCACGGACTTCCTGCTTGATATCGCCGAAGTCGATGAGCATACCGCGCCGGGGACCTTCCGCAGTAAGCTCAGCGCCTGAAAATACAGCCTCGATCACCCAGTGGTGACCATGGATATTAGCGCATTTCCCCTCGTAGCCTGCGAGAAAATGTGCGCTGTCAAATGAAGCTGAGGTTTTTATCTTGTACATAATTCACTCCAAAAAATAAGGTGTATCTGGACATACAGATACACCCGAATAAAATAAGGTTTTCCGTTTAAGCCCGTAGTTTTGTTTAACGACAGGATGGTGCAAACGAACTGTCGGGGATCATCCACAAGTATTATAGCATTTTTCCGCGCGGTTGTCAAGCATTATTTCAGCCAGAACGCTGCCTTCTGGTAGGCGAGGGATTCTGCGGCGAGCTTGACGTTCAGCTCGGAGTTGACAGCGGCTATCTGCGCGTATTTTGCGGCAACAGCGGTGTTGTTCATAGTAGCCTCGGAAATATCGATTATCGCGTCGAGTTTGGCATTGGTCTGAGCCTGCTGGATAATCTGGGCAGACTGGAGTTTTATCATATTGTCCATTTTCTGCTTGATAGCTTCGAGGTTAGCCTGCATAAGGGCTTCAGAGAGGGACTGATTCGATGTCGAAAGATAATCATAGAGGTAGTAAACACCCTCGATATTGCGGAACTGCTGAGGAATGATATTAGCATTATAGGCCTTTTCTATCATTGTATCAAGTTCAGTTTTCTCATTACTTAGAGCAAGCTTATGCTCATCAGCTTCTTTTTTGAACTCTTTGTTGTTTTCTTCTTCTTTTCTTATTCCTAACCTATGATCCTCCATTTCTGCTTTGTATCTATTCATAGCCTCTTCGTAATTCCGCATAGCGGCTTCGTATTTTGTTATTTCATTCTTGTCTGCTGATTTCGATTGATGAATCAGTATTAAAAACACAATTGCAACAAATAGCCCAATAAGAATTATAGATGCTTGAAAGAATGAACCTAAATTAGAACCAATGAGCAAACCTAACACAACATCAAGAAGCCCTATTGCTACAAATGGAATAAGGCAACCTGTCCCACCAAGGTTTTCAGGCCTTTTGGGCAGCTGAGGTTCGGTCGGTTTATTATACTTGAAATTGCTGAGTTTCTTATCAGCATTTGCCTTTTCCTCATCAAGCTTTCCGGACATTGCTACAGTTTCAACACGAATAGTCTCCATAGTTCTGAGGTCGCCAAGATAAGCGAGAAGTGTCTCCCTGTCTATCTCGTCATTTTGAGCCGCAGTGACAGGAGCAGCCGGCAGAGGTGCGCTTTGAACGGGCGCAGACTGCTGCTGGCCGAGCATTGCCCTGATAGCCTCTAAATCGTACTGCATTCCGCAGGTCTGGCAAACGCCGGTCTTGTTAGCCTGCATTTTTATGTCGCCGCCGCAGATATCACATTTGAATCCTGCCATAATTATCACTCCTTATTTTTATTTCAGCCCTGCGACCAGAGCCTTGAAAACATCGCCGCGCTCCTCGAAATTCTTGAATATACCGTAGCTTGCAGCCGCCGGGGACAGTACGCAGCTCTTTCCCTCCGGAGTTATCTCCGCGGCAAGCTTCACCGCGTCTTCGAGGTGCGGAACATAGTGCAGACGTCCGCATTTCGCGCAGATACGCGGTTCAAGCATACCGTGGACGCGTTTTCCGGAAGCTTCCATACATATCACTTTCACGTCCGCCGCTGCGAGAAAATCAACAAGAGGGGAGTAGTCGATGCCCCTGTCCATGCCGCCGATGAGGATAGTTCCGCAGTCCGGTACGCTCTTTACGGCTTCACAGGCAGTCGCGCAGGCGGTGGAGATAGAGTCATCGTACCATCTTATTCCGTGTACTGTGTCCACAAATTCGAGCCTGTGGGCGAGGGGAGAGAAGCTGCAAAGTCCTTCGGTGAACTGCGCCTCGGTGACATACCGGCGGCAGACCTCGCAGGCGATGCCGATGTTGTAGTGATTGTGGACGCCGAGAAGCTTTATGCGGTCGGTGGGTATCGTGTAGTCGCCGTCCGGAATGCCTGTGACTTTGCCGTCAGCGATGAAGATATCCGCGCTGCTGTCGGTGTTTGAAACAGTGATGACCTCCGGAGCAATATTATCTGGTTTTATCGAAGAATTGATGATAAGTATATCGGTAGGCTTCTGGTGAAGGTAGATATTTTTCTTGGCGTTATAGTAATTCTCCATTGAACCGTAATGATCAAGGTGCTCCTCGTAGAGATTGAGGAAGACAGCCGTCGCCGGTGAAACTGTCATGTATTCGAGCTGATGGCAGGAGAGCTCGCAAACTACCACACTGTTCGGTGTCATGGCGTCTGCTATCTCAAATACGGGTATGCCGATGTTGCCGGCAATGTGTGCATCAAGTCCGGAATGGCTGAGAATGTGGTAAATAAGGGATGTAACGGTGCTCTTGCCCTTTGTGCCGGTGATGCCGATTATCTGTTCGCGGTAGACTGTGAAGAATACTTGTGTCTCGGACGTCACCTCGCATTTGAGCTCGGAAGGGTGTTTGTCGAGAACGATGCCGGGACTTTTGAAAACGATATCGAAGCGGTCAAGGCAGGACTGGTAGTCCTCACCTGTGATGAGTTCAATGCTCTCCGGGAGACCGTTCTTCTCGCGGTCAACAGGATTGAGGTCGCAGATCGCTATTGAGGAAGGAGAGCAATATTGTACTAATTTTGCGTATGTGGACCTGCCTTCCCTTCCGAAACCAAGAATGCAGACGGTCTTGCCGCTGGTGTAATTGCTGAGATATTCAGAAAAAATGCTCACAGAAGTCGCTCCATTTCTTTTATCAGTATTTCACGGAATTCGTCCGGCAGAAGATTTTCACTGTTGAATGAGCTGCATATTGCGCTGTTGCGCTCATCAAGCCTGTCGTGGGTATACAGCCCGCGCTCCTTGTATTTTTTGAAAAGAAGGGGAAGTTCCTCGCCCTTTGATTCCATTCGCCTTATAGCGAGCGAAACGGCAATGTTTACCTCATCAATGCTACCGACGCACTCGAAGGGCTTGTGCTTGGACTGTCCGATAAGCTCAGTGAAATAGT
The DNA here is from genome assembly GCA_017525915.1 of Ruminococcus sp. Taxonomy (GTDB): domain Bacteria; phylum Bacillota; class Clostridia; order Oscillospirales; family Ruminococcaceae; genus Ruminococcus. Next base: position 48,571 of record JAFXSC010000004.1, on the reverse strand, counting down.
TGAGCATTGCCGCATCATTCAGCATATCTCTGCCGAATATGCCGCTAAGCTCACTGCGTGTGAGGAACGGCGAGAGTATCAGGCTTACGAACAGGCATTTTGGGCATTCACCGCACCAGATGTCCGGTGAGACCTTGCTGCCGAGGTTGCAGCTGCGGAAAACGGGAAGGTACTTTCTGTGTGAGACGAACATCTTTGCTATCTGGAATTCCGCAAGGGGACGCAGGAAGCTGAAATAGTAAATCCCAGTGCGGAGATACTTTTCCTCGTACATATGGAAGTCACGCTCGAACTCAAAGCTCTTGGAATACTGGTGATTGACGTCCTGACCGGCGACTGTGCTCTCGTTGGCACTGCTTTCGTTGGAGAGGACGATGTATTTCAGTCCGTTTAGGTAGGCAGTAATCTCTGCGGAAAAAGCTACTATCGACGAGAAGGGAGTATGACCGTTGAGGTAGCCCTTCTTGTTGTATTCAACAAGTGAACGGTCAAAGCGGCGGTTTGCGGTTATAAGTGCATTTTCCGGAAGACCGGCTGCTTCAACGGTAGCGCTTATTGAGCAGCGCTTGTTTATTGCATAGCAGCGGCATTTCATTCCGGCGTTCACGAGAGTTTCGAGCGTAAGGGCAGAGTCCTTTCCGCCGCCGACGGGGACAAGGCAGCCTTCGGTCTGTCTGAGTACGTCTTCTCTCTCCTCGGGAAGACTTCCCTCTGACGAAAACTTAACAAATGTCTCCCTGTCAGCAGAAATTCCGTTGACGTAAAAGAATTCTCCGAGCCCGAGGTACCAGAGCTTGCGCCACCAGTCAGCCATATCGCTGTCGAGAGCACCGCACTTTATCCTGACGAGAGGGGAGCAGACGCATTTCCAGTAGCTCACTGCCTCTGCCATACCAAGTGAAAATGCAAGTCTGCTGAACGCAGCATCTCCGGTAACACTTATATCTCCGGGCTTCGGAAAGCTCCATGAGGGCTTGAATTCAGCAAGCCCGGGTATTGAGAACCTGAAGCTTATTTCAACGCTGTCACTGTTCTCCGAGATGTCAAAGGATTCATAAATGAAAACAGGGAATTGCTCCCTGTATTCTTCGTATCTGTTCATATTACCTCCGCTAGCTCACTTGTCGTTCCTGAGCTTGTTGAAATGTTCTCTGAGGCAGGCAAAGGTCTGTTCAGAGATGTCGTGCTCGACCTTGCAGGCGTCCTCAGCGGCAGTGTCGCGGTCAACGCCGATATAGGCGAAAAATTCTGAGAGAAGGGTGTGGCGCTCGTATATCCTGAGAGCGACTTCTTTTCCGGTCTCAGTGAGTGTTATGTGATTGTCCTGATCCACGTTCACAAGCCCGTCATCCTTCATCTTTTTGAGGACGATAGACACGGTCGGGCGTGAATAACCGAGGTAGGAGCATATATCTATCGCGTGAACGTCCGGTTGCTTATGGGAGAGGATAAGTATAGTTTCAAGGTAGTTTTCAACTGCTTCTGTAACAGCCATAATTAGCCTCCTTCGTAAGATTGATGTATGAATGCAGAAGACAGATTTCATATCTGCACATCTGCAAGTTTATTATAAAAGATAATGAATGCGACTGCATTCATTATAACATAGTTTCTCTGAAATTACAATAGTTTTCTCCCGGTTCAGTCCTTTATCTCATATCCGTTATAATCGGAAAAGATCTGGTATATGTCCGGGTAATTGCTGCGCGTTCTGAGCGGCTTCATATTAAGGTCGGTGAAGCAGTGGGACGAAGTACCCTCAGCGCAGAGGTCGCCGTTGAGGCGGCTGACAATACGGTATTCGAGTTCGAGGACTGTGCCGTTGAATTTGGTTATCTTCGGGTAAACCGCAAAGGGCTCGTCAAATCTCAGCGGACGCTTGTATCTGCACGATACCGAAAGCACCGGCATGAGTATCCCTCTTGCTTCGATCGTCTCAAACGGCATTCCTGCCTGTTCGAGGAAGGAAACGCGGGTCTCCTCGAATATCCTTATATAGTTTGAGTGGTGCATGATGCTCATTTTGTCAGTCTCATAGTAGAAAGTCCTTCGTTCGTATGGGTGGATATCTTTCAGCATAGATTATTCCTTTCAGGCAGCTGCTTCCGCGACTGCTGAGGCAGCCGCAGCTACCGCTGCGTTGTACTGTTCATCGGTTTCACTGTCGGTGCTGTTTTCAATTATCACGTCGGGGATAAGTCCGATGCCGTTGTAGGTCTCGGACTTGGCAGTTTTGCAGACAGCTACGGTCAGAACTATCGCACCGCCGTTGCTGAATCCTGCGGACTGCTGCATAACAGCCTTTCCGTAAGTCTTTACGCCTATCAGCTTTGCACCGTGAAAATCACGCAGGCAGGCTGCAAACATCTCAGCAGAGCTTGCTGTGTTCTCGTTGACGAGTATTATAATCGGGAGGTCTATCATGCTTTCGTCGGAGTAGATAAGAGTCTCAGTATGACCGTCCTTATATTCAGCAGTAGCCATTACACCTTCGGGAAGAAGGGGGTCGAGACATTCCTCAAGTGCTCCGGTAAGTCCGCCGCCGTTGTCACGAAGGTCGAAGATAAGAGCCTTTGCACCGTTTGATGTGAGCCTTCCGAGGACTTCGAGGAACTGTTCTGGAGTATTCTTTCTGAATGCGGTTATCCTGATATACCCGTAGTAGCCGTTGAGCATTTCGCCTGAAACTGACTTTATTTCTATCGAACGTCTTACGAAGGTATAGTCCCTGTCAACACCGTTGCGGCGTATCGTCATATTTACGGAAGCACCTTCGCTGCCGCTCATCGCATTTGCTGATTCCTGGAATCCTGCCTCAATAACGTCGAGACCTTCTACTCTGACGATGATATCATCGGGCTTTATTCCCTCGTCCTCAGCCGGAGAGTCCGGGAGTACGCTGACGATACGGATGTAACCGCTCGGATCCTCGGAGATAGTAAGTCCGAGACCTATCTGCTCGCCGTTGTCTCTGGCCACTTCGTCCTTGAACTCATCCTCAGTTAGGTAACGCGAGTAATTGTCACCGACACCGGCAACATAGCCCTTAAGTATGCCGTTTGTGAGATCGTTTTCGTTGATGTCGCCGTAGTAATTATCGCGGACATATGCATCGAGAGTGTTGAGAGCGTTGTATTTCTTGGATTTCTCGTTGACATCGACAATCTTTTTATTGAAGCTCTGAAGAGTGAAGAAAGACGTCAGGATAAAGGTTACCGCGGAGGCGATAGCCACAAGGCTCAGTGCAAGACCGAGAGTTATCTTCTTATTCATATTATGCTCCTAAATCCTGTAATATCTGCGGAATGACGCATACAAAATTCGGGCAGTCATCGAACTGCCCTGAAATATAGTATTTGTTAAAGTATTTATTATAGGCTGCTGCTCTTTTTGAACAGCCGAGTCACGGGCTTACAAAGGAGAGCGGGTTCTGACGGGAGCCGTTCACCCATACCTCGAAGTGGAGGTGGTCGCCGGTAGAAAATCCTGTGCAGCCGATAGCGCCTATCTGCTGACCTGCCTCAACGTACTGTCCGACAGAAACGGTCGCATACCTGAGATGTCCGTAGAGTGTGGAATATGTACCGTCATGGGATATGACCACGCAGTTTCCGTAGCCGCCGTTGCAGCCGCATGAAGATGATTTGGGATAATCGTCATGACAGCTGTTGTATACTGATACAACTGTTCCGGAACGTGCAGCAACAGCCATGCCGCCGCCTATACCGGCGTCACCGACGTCGATACCGGCATGGAGCCTTCCCCAGCGCCAACCGTAGGGGCTTGAAATGTAGCAGTAGCCCGGTGCAGGCCATGTAAAGCCTACCGACGAGGGATTCGGAACAACATAGGACGGAGTTACATACGAAGTACCGCCGCCAGAGCTCGGATTGAGGGCGGCCTGTCTTTCAGCCTCCTCCTGAGCCTTTCTGCGCTGTTCTTCTTCGTAGCGCTGCTGTGCGAGCTGTCTTTCACGCTCAATAGCAGCCTTGACCTGTTCAGCCTCATTGTCGAGAGCTGAGAGATCGCCTTCGAGAGCAGCCTTGTCGCCATTGACCATCTGTTCCTGCAATGCGAGGTTGTTGATGACCTCCTGCGTCTGTGCCATTTTCTGATTATAGTCAGCGAGCTCTGCTTCCTTTTCCTTCTTCTTTGTTTCGAGGGAGTCGCGCTTCATTTCGAGCGTGAGCTTTTCGGATTCGAGCTGCTTCTTTGAATCCTCCATAGAGGAGATATCGTCAAGGATATCGTTTATAAGGTCTTCGTCGTATTCAGCGATACGGTTAACCATTTCGATATTTACAATGGTATCGTAGAAGCTTGAAGAACCGAGGATAACTGCCGCAAGGCTGTTGTCACCGGAGACGTACATCGAGTAAAGACGCTCCTTGAATTCCTCGACCTTCTTGTTAATGGCTTCCTGTTTTGCTGCAATATCATTCTCGAGCCTTGTTATATTAGCCTCTGTTGCGTCGATATCAGCCTGTATGCTGTCTATCTCGAGGTTGACTGAGGCGATGTTCTGTCTTATGAGTTCAGCCTGCTGCATGAGCGTATTCTGATACGCCTGAGTATTTGCCTTGTCTGCGCCGAGAGAATCGAGTTGTGCCTGCAAAGCGTTTATTTCCTGCTGACGCTGCTCACGTTCCTCCTGAATCTCCTGAAGTGTACGCGCATGAACGGTACTTTTGTTATTTGTTACATCAGGATAATAGCACACGATAGCTGCTGAAAGAGCAGCACAGCACGCTACTGATACTATTTTTTTTGCAATATAAGGTAATTTCATTCTCGCGGACAACTGTCCTTGCTCCTTTCATCAGACATCAATGTGCTTTCTTGTGCTGATAACGCTTCCGATAGCACCGATAAGTGAACCAGCAACAATATAGGCTATACCGACCCATAAGCTGATATCGCTGAAGGGTATGATATTCTTGCCGCCGAATGCGTGTACAAGAGTATGTTTTGAGGTAACTACGTCGTATATGGTGCGGTAAACGCCCCAAGTTACGAAGAAAGCGCCGCCGCCGGCAAAGAAACCTGTAACCATGCCTTCAACGAAGAACGGCATACGGATAAAGGCGTTGGTCGCGCCGACGTACTTCATGATCTGTATTTCCTCACGGCGGGCAAAAACGCTTGCCTTAGTCGTGTTGGAAATGATTATCATTGATACTATCGCAAGAGCTATTACAACAGCTCCGGTGATAAGAGTAACAGCTTTTCTGAGCTCGCGGAGGAATTCTGCGACCTGCGGATTTGACTGAGCCTCCTGTACGCCGTCGATTGCTTCGATCTCCTTGCAGGTCTGTTCGATATCGTCGATGTCATTAACAGTGACTTTGAAGCCGTCTGGCATGAAGTCAGCGTTTGTAACATAATCTTCGAAGATCTTCTTGGCAGCAGGATGAGACTCCTTAGTCTCCTCGAGAGCATCTTCCTTTGAGCGGAACTCGACGTTCTTGACATTGCTCAGACTGTTAAGGGCGGATTCGGCTGAGTTCAGCACATCATCTGAAACGCCGCGGTTCATGATAACGACTACCTCGTTCTGGTCGTTCAGACCGAGTATCATCGAATTGATATTGATATAGAACAGCGTGGAAAGTCCGACCAGAAGGAGGGAGATGAGCAGTACGCAGAAGGTGGCGAATGCCATCATCTTGTTCTTCCAGATGTTCTCCACGCCCTGATTGGCGAGGTATTTGACACCGCTCAGCTTCATTTTGCACCTCCTGACGACTTCTCAGCGCTTATTGCTGCTATGACCTCATCGGGAGTCATTTGATCTATCGGAATATCAGGCGTTTCGCCGGCACCGAGAAGGTCATCCTCCTCGCCGTCGTGAAGGACTGAATTGAAGGAATCAATGCTTGTCTTTTCGGTAGCGTGCGGCATTTCCTGAACCTCATCATAGCCGCTGACTTCCTCGGCGAGAGCCGGATCTCCCAGAGCATAGCCGTACTGCTGTGCTTCTGATGCGGATATGAGGTCGTCGCCGTTGCCGAGCATCACCTCGTCAAAGACGATCTCACCGCCGGTAATATTGATGATACGGCCGCCGAAGTGACGGACAAGGTCGTGCTCATGAGTTACCATGAGGATAGTCGTACCCTGCTCGTTGATGCTTTTCAGAAGTTCAACTATCTCATAAGATAGCTCGGGGTCGATGTTTCCGGTAGGCTCGTCCGCGATGATGAGCTTGGGGTCATTAACGAGAGCCCTTGCTATCGCAACTCTCTGCTTTTCACCGCCTGATAGTTCCTCAGGGTAGGAGTTGGTCTTTGCGTGAAGACCTACGAGACTGATAACATATGGGACTCTTTTGCGTATGTATTTCAACGGAGCGTCTATTACTCTAAGCACGAAAGCGATATTTTCATAGACGGTCATTGAAGGGATAAGGCGGAAATCCTGGAATACAAAGCCGAGTGTGCGGCGAAATTCCGGGACCTTGCGCTTTTTCAGCTTGTTGAGGTTGTATCCGTTCACGGTAACGACGCCGCTGGTTGCATCTATCTCCTTCAGCAGCAGCTTTATCATGGTACTTTTTCCTGCGCCTGAAGAACCTACAACGAAGGCGAAGTCGCCGTCGTTTATCCTCAGGCTGACGTTGTTGAGAGCGTCAACACCACTGGAATAGGTAACGGATACGTTCTTGAGTTCTACCAATAGGTCACACCTTCCTTAGAATGGTCGGGTCAAGGGAGGGAAGTCCTCAGAACTTGACCGGGTTGGCGGACAGGTACTTCTTGACCATGAGCGCAATCTTGAAGATGATGGCGTGATCGAACTCACGGAGATCAAGACCTGTGAGTTTCTTTATCTTTTCAAGTCTGTACACAAGGGTATTTCTGTGTACGAAGAGCTTTCTTGAAGTCTCTGAAACGTTAAGGTTGTTCTCGAAGAATTTCTGTATTGTAAAGAGAGTTTCGTGGTCGAGGGACTCGATGCTGCCAACCTTGAATACCTCATGGAGGAATGTCTCGCAGAGGGTGGTGGGGAGGTGGTAGATCAGTCTTGCGATACCGAGGTTGTCATAGCTTACGATAACCTTGTCAGTGTCGAATACCTTGCCGACTTCAAGAGCCATCTGAGCCTCCTTGAAGGAACGTGCGAGGTCTTTAACGCCGACAACAGCTGTACCGATACCAACGTTTACGCGGGTATAGAACTCGCTGCTGAGGGTATCAGCGATAGAGCGTGCGAGCTTTTCGAGGTCCTTTGTATCGAGGGCACTCTTGAGCTCCTTAACTAGAACGATATCGGTCTCTGTGATATTGAATACGAAGTCCTTGTTCTTGTCAGGGAACAGGTTCTGGATAACGTCATAAGCGGATATATCGTTTGCGGAGATGATCCTGATAAGGAAAACGGCGCGGCTTATCTCAGCGTTGAAGTGGAGCTCACGCGCCTTGATAACGATATCGCCGGGGAGAACGTTGTCGAGGATAACGTTCTTGATGAAGTTGTTGCGGTCGTACTTTTCATCGTAATACTGCTTGATATTGGAAAGAGCGATAGCGAGGATGCTTGCATACTTTGCAGCAGAATCGTCAACGCCCTCAACGAAAGCTGCATAGTCGGGCTTTACTCGTGAGCCGAAGGGCTTGTAGGTGAAGCCGTCGCGGATGAAGATATCGTGAGAATCTGAGAGGTCGAGTGAGACGAACTCATTTGTTGTGCCTACGCGGGAAAGGTCGCTGCAGGCGATGATAGTAGCGGTTTCGTCAACTACACCGATAGTAGCGTCGATGGAGTCGCGCATCTGATGAACTAAACCCTGAAATAATCTGTTGGACATAATGTACATCCCTTCTTTGATATTTTTACGTTTATATATACAGGGGGATCTCAAGGAAAACCAACTTATTACAAATTGTAACACATATATATGAACATACTGTGAACATTTTATTAATTTTCTGTGAAATCCTCGCATATAGAACATTTTTTGATGTTTGGATTTGTCTGAAATCACTGATAGCCAGTGAATTTTGTAATCATTTGGTAACTTTTACACTCTGAATTGTAATCGTTACATCTTCTCAGGCTGTTCGATGTTGAGTATCGTGAGCACGTTCCTGATAGTCTGGCGTACTGCTGAGCAAAGGAGCAGACGTGCGTTCCTGAGGTCGTCGCTTGATGCGTTCTTGACGCTGCATCCGTCGTAGAAGCGGTGGAAAAGCGTTGCAAGGTCGATAGCGTACTTTGTTATCTTTGCCGGATCGTAGCTCTTTGCGGCAAGGTCTATCTCCTTCGGGAGCGATGCAAGGTGACGGATGAGTTCTATCTCACGCGGGTCGCTGAGAAGGTCAAAATCAGCGGTATCCGGGATCGTATAGCCTTCTTCGCCGAGAGTACGCATCATGCTGCAGATTCTTGCGTGTGCGTACTGGACGTAGTAAACCGGGTTCTGTGAGGACTTTTCAACTGCGAGGTCAAGGTCGAACTCAAACTGCGAATTTGCCTCGCGGAGATTGAAGTAAAATCTTGCAGCGTCTATCGGTATCTCATCGAGGAGAGTTACGAGCGTGATAGCCTTTCCGCTTCTCTTGGAGAGCTTTACGGTCTCGCCGCCGCGGACGAGACGAACCATCTGCATCAGCACGACATCGAGCTTTGCAGCGTCAACTCCGAGTGCGGAGAGTGCAGCTTTCAGACGCGGAACGTATCCGTGGTGGTCTGCACCGAGAACGTTTATCGCCTTGTCGAAGCCTCTTGTAACGAGCTTGTTGTAATGGTAGGCGATGTCTGGTACGATATAAGTATATAGACCGTTGCTGCGGCGGAGAACGAAGTCCTTGTCAAGACCGTATTCAGTTGCTCTGAACCAGATCGCGCCGTCCTGTTCATAGGCGTGACCGGACTCCATGAGCTTGTCAACGACTGCCTTTGTCTCGTTTTTAGCGTGGATAGTGCTCTCGCGGAACCAGTTATCGTAAACTATGCGGTACTTTTTCAGGTCGCGTTCAAGTCCCTCAATATTGAGCGGCAGAGCGTAATCAACGAGAGCCTTCCTGCGGTCTTCCTCCGGCAGAGCTTCGAGTGAATTGCCGTGGAGGTCGAAATAATTCTTAGCATGGGCGATAATGTCCTGGCCGAGGTAAACGTCCTCCGGCATGGGGAAATCGGCTGTGCTGCCGTCCTCACCGTAGATGCGGCTGCAAACCTCATCGGTATCGGCGGCGGACTTGTATATCTCCTGACCCTTTTCGGAGCAGATGTGCATATAGCGGAGCGAGAGCGATTTGCCGAACTTTTCTATCTGGTTGCCGGCATCGTTGACATAGAATTCACGCTCAGCATGGTAGCCTGCCCACTGGAGTACGCTTGCAAGACAGTCACCGATAGCGCCGCCTCTTGCGTTGCCTATGTGCATAGGACCTGTCGGGTTTGCGGAGACGAATTCCACGAGGACCTTCTTGCCCTTGCCGAGCTCAGTCCTTCCGTAGTTCTCCTTTTCGTCAAGGACGTTCCTTACAACGTCTGAGAACCATTTTCTTCCGAGGAAGAAGTTGATGAAGCCGGGCCCTGCGACCTCTGTGCGGTCGAATATCGTGCCTGTGAGGTCGAGCTTCGAGCAGATAAGCTCTGCTATCTTGCGGGGCGGAAGTCTGAAAGCCCTTGCACATACCATTGCGGTATTTGCGGCAAAGTCACCGTGCGATTTGTCTGCCGGTATCTCAATTGTGAAAGCCGGTATCGGTACTGCCGGGACTGCCTCCTCAGCAACAAGAGTGCCGAGAGCTTCCATTATCATTTCGTTTAGCTGGAGTGAGGCTTTGTTGATAAGGTCTGACATTTGCATTATCCTTTCTTTTGTTCCGTCAGTTCTGGTGCTGGACGGTCATGATTATCTCGTTATCCGAGAGATATGCTGAATTAAGGTCAAGGGTGTACTTCATGTAAAGCTTTCCGTCACTGTCGATGGTGTTTTCTATCGAGTGTGTGTACACGCCTATCTGGAGGCTTCCGTATGGCGTTCCGTACTGGCAGAAGTGCTTTCTCCCGACCTCAAGAGAGAGCACGGAATTTGCTGAACCTGCGCGGACTATGCAGGCACTTTTGCTGCCGTCTGCCTTTATTGTCGTAACCGAGCCTTCAAATCCTGTCGCTGACGTATCCTCATATGAAACGGTGTCAATACCGTCTGCGCGGCTGTAATAAGCCTTTGTCACAAGCTCGGTCTCGCTTTTCTCGCCGTCCTGCCACTGAATGCTGGTGAGCGAGATCATAACATTGTTCTTCAAAAAATTACTCCTTTAATAGATGCGGTCCGAATTGTCGATAGCCTGTTCAAGAAGCATATCTATCAGCTCGGGAAGGGGAATGCCGTTGTCTTCCATGAGCTTCGGGTAAACGCTGTTGGTCCTGAGACCGGGGGAAGTGCCTATCTTGTTGAGGAGAAGCTCACCGCTGTCCGTGAGGAAGAAGTCTATCCTTGCGAAGCCGCGGCAGCCGAGAGCCTTGTAGGCGCGTATTGCGGTATCCTTTATCTGTTCGTGGAGCTCGTCCGGGATATCAGCCGGGACCTTGAGGTCGTCTCCGGAGCTCTTGTTTACTTCGGTAGGGTCGTACTTCTTTCCGACGGAGAGTATCTCTCCGATGCGTGAGCAGAAGGGGTTGTCATAACCGAATACAGCAGCTTCGAGTTTTCTGCCGCTGACGTATTTCTCGACAACGACTTTCTTGTCGTTGGAGAATGCTATCTTAACGGCTGCAACGAACTCGGCATGGTCGGCAGCGATGGTAGTGCCGGCGCTGCTTCCGCTGCTTGCCGGCTTGACTATGAGCGGAAATCCGAGCTCTGCTGCGATCTCCGAGCAGCGTTCATCTATCCTGTTCAGCTCGCGCGGAGGGATAAGCCGCCAGTCGGCAGTCTTTATGCCGTAATCATCGAGTATCATATGTGTGTGCGACTTGTCAGTGCAGGATGCTGCTGAAAGCAGACCGCAGCCGACATAGGGAATACCTGAGAGGTCAAGAAGTCCCTGTATATCGCCGTCAGCTCCGCGCCTTCCCTGAAGTGTGGAGAATACGACGTCGATACGCTTAATTGATATCTCGCCGTTTTCAAGCGTGATGATGCCGCGGTGGAGCGGGTCGGGAGAGATTATTGCGGAAGTGCAGTCGGTATCGAGTTCCCAGTCGCCGGAAGCTATCTCCTCCGGGTCGCCCGGGTAGTAGAGCCAGTGTCCTTTTCGCGTGATACCGATGCAGATTATCTCGTATTTGTCCTCGGGAATGTTCCTGATGACCTCTGCTGCGGTAGCGAGCGAAAGCTTGTGTTCTCTTGACATTCCGCCGAAAATGACGGCAGCTTTTAGTTTAGCCATAGAAGTCTCCTTGTAAAATCATTGCGAAATTGGCATCGTCAATTTCCAGTATCAATATATTTTATCACATTTCACAAAAAACCGCAAGTATTTTTTGCGGAAATGAAGAAATATACAGTAAAATTCGCAAGGAAAGCGCAATACGGACAATTTTCAACCGTATGCTTTGTGCACAATGACGAACGATTTTTGCTGCATTCGTGATTTTGATGAAAATACCTTTGGTAAATATGACGAAGCCGCCCGACTCAGCCGGGCGGCTTGGATTAGATGAAGAATGAAACTATATAGCCGATAGTAGGTGCGATGCACAGGAGAAGCAGAAGACCGGCTGCTGCTGCCGAGAAGCATATGTATGCAGCGGTACCGAAAGTCTTTGCCTTAGCCGGGTCATGTCCCTTCCTGATAAGAAGGAGTATGAGCACGAGCATCACCAAACCGACAATGCTTATGACAAGACTGATGAAATGTGTGACCGGCACAAATTTCAGGGTTATATCAGCGTCCTCGCTGCCGAGCTTCACTGCCATGAACGCACCGTTCATAACGGAGATGACATCGGTTTTCTTCCCGTTGACTTCGGCTCTCCAGTTTGAGTTGTACTCGACGGGGATAAAGACGTATCTGCCCTGCGGATCAGGAACGTTCATTGTAAGCTTGTAGCCTTCCGCTTTAACGTTTTCGGCGTGACTGCCGTCCTTGTAAATATCGCACAGCCTGCCGAGCTTTTCAGTGCTGAGAGCGCCGATATAAAAGCTCTCGCTCGCTTCTGTGCTCGATATTACGGAGATCGTTACCTTTCCGCTGTCAGAGTCTCCGATGTAGACCGTTCCGTTTTCATCAGCACGGGGAAAGGTATTGTTCTTGAGTTCGCTGCCGTAGGGGATACAGGCAGGCTTTCCGTTGATATTGATCTGCATGAGGACGTTTATACTGTCCTTTTCGTAAAGATAAAGCACAGACGGCTCGGTTATCTCGAATTCCGCAGTATAGGTGAACGGAAACATGACATTGGTTACCATCTCGCTGTCCTCAGCGGTAATGTGGTCCTTGAATCTGTATACCGTGAACAGGTCGTCGTCATCGCCGGAAAGTGCCTTGTAGAGCCTGTTCTGGTAGGTGAAAGGCGTGTCGTTCTTTCCGTAGCTCACTTCTGTGAAGTCCTTGCCGGTGAGTATGCCGAACGGGAGAGTGTAGTTGCAGTCGTAGAAGCGGTAGCCCTTCATTTCCTGTGAATAGGTGTAGAGCCTGCTGTCGGTCTCAACGTACTGGAAGATCTTCTTGACGTTCAGGAGTGCATCGGAGAAGCCGGTGCCGCCGACGTCATAGGCTATCGTATAATCAGTCGTATATCCGAGATTTGCAGTCTCATCGAAGTATTCGCGTGATATTCCAAGCGTCCAGTCGCCGAGGGAGGGAGTGCCTGTGAGTATGCCGTAATTCGGGAAAAGGCAATTATGCAGCTGGTGAATGCGCGAGAGGTTGTCGTGTTCGATATCAAGGCTGTTCCTCAGATCGCCGCCGACGTTGTTGAAGGCATCGCCTGTACCTGGAGCAAGCAGTCCGTAACCGCATATCAGGGATTGAAGCAGAACGGCGGCAGAAGCGTATATCCCGAGCTGCTTCCTGCTGAATACAGCCATCGCAAGGACGGTGGAGATAACTGCGGCAGCAAGTGCAAAGATATATATAGAATAGGTATCGAGGTCGGTGATGCCGGCGTTCTTTATGAGCAGGCACATTACAATGAGTATGATGACGGCGCCTGCTCTTGTGAATACTGAACCGTAGCGAATTGCCTTCTCAGCCTTCGCGGAGGCAGGTTTTGCCGCAGGTATATCGTCTTTCAGTCCGGAGCAGAAGCCTGCAAAGATATCCGCACTTACGAAAGCGAATATATAGCCGAAACGGTATGGGAAGTGTGCATATGAGCCCATGTGCCAGAGGATGTTGCTTCCCTCGGAGATGACAGGTATCAGAAGTATTCCCATGAGGTATATGCCGAGCCAAGTCTCTTTCGGAACGGGCTTTTTGTTCTTCTTTGCGAGGAAGATGCTGAATATCAGTGCGGCGATGCCAAGCTCGGTTCCTAACAGCATGAATTGCTTGTGCGGATCATAGTCACCCTTGCGCGATGTCAGCATATCAACGAACGACTGATTGATGTAGTCTGCACGCGGTGAGACTGTGAGCTTGAGAAGCGGCGGAAGCACAATGAAAGCGGATATCACAAGTGCGAGAACGGTGAACAGACCGAGCTGCGCGGATATCCTGCGGCGTTCCTTCGGGTCTGTCTGTATGAAAAGCATATGACCGAAGCAGTAGAATATCAGGAAGACAAACGCCATTACGCTTAGATAGAAGTTGACCATTATCATCGCGGCAGCGGCAGCGGTGTAGCACAGCGGCTTGCCGCTGCGGAGCAGGCGGTCGAGCGAGAGCATGAGAAGCGGGAACAGTATTACGATATCGAGGAAGAATATGTTCATGTAATACTGGAGATTGTAGCCGCAGAATGCGTAGAATACCGACAGGGCGATATTAGTGATATCGTCCGCACTGCGTACCTTCTTCAGATAGAGCGACATCGTGAACGAGCAGAGCATAAGCTTTATCAAGAGGAAGAAGGTCATCGCATTCAGTATGCCGTCCCTGCTGACGAACAGGAAGAACAGGTTCATCGGACTGAAGCCGTAGACGATGTCGTTTACGGTGAAATCGCTTCCGGCACCGTTGTACCAGTCGAATAGCATAGGGGCATTGCCGTGAAGGAAGTCATGAGTGTGCGTGTACAGAGGTATGTACTGCACGGTCATGTCGTAATAGCCGACATTGACATCACCGAACGGATAAACGTGCTTTACGGCGAATATGACCATGAGTATGAGCATGACAACTGCGGGCGCTATAAAGTGCGCCCGGTTTCGTTTTATGAAGTTCATATGGGTCTCCTTAACCGAGTGAGAATACTACCGTTCCGGCTGCGATGAGGCCGAGAGCGGCAAGCTTGCGCTTTGTGACCTTCTCGCCGAAGAATATCGCTCCGAATACGGTTATATAAAGGTATCCGCTGCATTCGAGTATGGCGCCTGCCGAAAGGTCAAGCGTACGGTACGCGAGCACTGACAGAATGGTAGTAGCGAAAAACATGAAATAGGCAGTTATAACAAGGGGATTGATATACTCTCTTGTCCGCGAGGGATAGGTCCTGCCGGCTGATTTTTTCAGCAATACCTGTGAGACCGAACTTATGAACGTGCCTAATAGTATCTGCCAGCCGTTCATTTCTTTTCTTCACCGCCTTTGCTGAAATAGACGATAAGCCCGGTGAAGACGAGGAGTATACCCAGAGCTTTCAATATCGTGAGACTTTCGTGGAATATCAGTATTCCCCAGAGCATTCCCCATATAACAGTTGCGGATTTTGCGGAATAAGCGGCGGTCAGCTCGAATTTCTTTATCGCCTGCTGCCAGCCTATCGCATAGATGAACAGGAATAATATGAGGAGCGCATAATACAGGCAGAATTTTATACTCATGAAGCTGTGCCGCGCGGCAAGCTTTCCGAATATGCCGCCGAATGAATAGAGGGCGACCATGAGCTGAAGAAATATGAAACTGAATATGCCTGCCTTTTTCATGTCAGTGCTCCCGGAAATAGCTGAGCGCGGCTTCAATAACATGGTCTCGGTCGGCGGCACTGAGTCCGAAGTACATCGGAAGTCTTACAAGTCGGTCGCTCTCTGATGTAGTGTATTCGTCGATGCCGCTGAATCGTCCGTACTTTCTTCCGGCCGGAGCGGAATGGAGCGGTACATAGTGGAATACCGAGCAGACTCCGTGTTCACGCATATAGCTGATGAATTCTGTACGTTCTTCGAGGTCGCGAAGCTTCAGGTAGAACATATGCGCGTTGTGTACGCAGTAATCGGGGATATACTGAAGGTCTATACGTCCGCTGTCCGCATAGGGACGGAGCGCTTCGAGGTAGGCATTGTAGGTGGTCATGCGGTCGTTGTATATCTCGTCCGCGTGCATGAGCTGAGCATAGAGGTAGGCGGCATTGATGTCGCTCGGGAGGTAGCTGTCGCCGAAATCCACCCATGTGTACTTATCGACCTCGCCGCGGAAGAATTTCGAGCGGTTGGTGCCTTTTTCGCGGAGTATCTCTGCGCGTTCCATATAGGCGTCGTTGTTGACGAGTATAGCTCCGCCCTCGCCCATGGAGTAATTCTTTGTCTCATGGAAGGAATAGCAGCCGAAGTCACCGATAGTACCGAGCGCTCTGCCCTTGTAGCTGCTCATTACGCCTTGTGCGGCATCCTCGATAACAATGAGATTGTAGCGCCGTGCAATGTCGAGAATGGTATCCATCTCGCAGGATACACCGGCATAGTGTACAGCAACGATTGCGCGTGTATGCTTGGTTATCGCGGCTTCTATCTTGTTTTCGTCAAGGTTCATCGTGTCCGGACGGATATCGCAGAATACAAGGCTCGCGTTGCCGAGTATCATTGAAGTAGCCGTGCTGGAAAATGTGAAACTCGGGAGTATGACCTCGTCGCCGCTGGAAAAGCCACTGAGTATCGAAGCCATATCAAGTGCACTGGTGCAGCTCGTTGTGAGCAGGAGCTTCTTTGCGTTGAATCGCTTTTCGAGCCATTCCGTGCAGAGCTTTGTGAATTTTCCGTCGCCGGATATCTTATGTGTGAATACGGACTGTTTAATGTATTCTATTTCGTCGCCGGTATAAGGCGGTGTATTAAAAGGTATTATAACTACCATCTCCTGTAAGAAATTCAGTGCCGGCAGTGCAGCACTGCATCAGATTTTATCATTTTCCGACAGTTTTGTCAAGCCGTGAGCCGTCAGCCCTTTATGAGACTGCGGTACTGTATCGGGGTCATGCCTGCCGAAGCGCCAAACTGTCTGAGGAAGTATTTGCTGTCGAGATATCCGCATTTCTCGGATATCTCCATAACGCTGAGGGTTGAGGTCGCAAGCAGGTATTTCGCCTTTGCCATTCTTGCGGCGATGCAGTCCTTGTGGAAACTGAGCGAGAAGCACTGCTTGTAGACGCTCCGGAAATAACCGGTGCTGCCGGATACCCTTGCGTGGAGAGCAGCGGTATCGAATGTGTGGCTTGGTTCTTCGTAGACGTAACTTCGTATCTCTGAAAGCTCGCGGTAATGGCTTATGAGCCTGCGCTCTGCGGCAGCTGCTGCCATTGCATCAAGTTTTGCGGAGCAGTTTGCAACGAGTTCCTTATAAGGCGTGTCATTGCACTTTTCGGCAGTGCAGACGAAAGAATCTGTCCCGTAGCAGGAGGTATATTTCCGGTGCTGGAGTAGTATCGAAGAAAGACAGTCCGAGAGCATTTCTGCATCGGCATTGCTCTGGACGAGACAAAGGAATGTATTCTCGTTTATCCTTCCGGTGACGTCGTGATTGCCGCAGAAGCGCGATACAGCCTTTGAAGCGTCGATTATGGCAGATATCCGCCTGTCAGAGGCGATATCCGGGGAATCTCCTTCAAACAGGCACACCCGGAGCATTATCATGTAAAGCTCTCTGCCGCCGTGCAGAACGGCTGCGCGGTATGACCTCTCCATGCCTCTTGCGTTGTACATACCGGTGAGCGTGTCACGCTGGTCTGAAAGGTCCTGACACTTGCTGAGATAGCGGATATCGTTTTTCATACGCAGGAATTCCAGACCGTTGGAAACGGATTTTACCCAGTTGCGGAAAATGTCGTCATAAGAGTCCGGCTCATCATAGCGCAGGACGGTATAACCGAAGAATTTATCGCCGAAGAACAGCGGATCGAAGTAGTACGCCGCAGGTTCAGTGTGCTTTGCGAAAAGCTTTCCGAAATCGAAGCGGTTTATTTCTGCGGGAACAGAGTCCGTCCAAGGCATTATGGAGCGGCAGGAAACATTGTCTGACATTGGTGCCGCCGGGTCATACCAGTTTGTTCCGAGACAGAAGAATATATTGGTCACGTTCCTGAGAAGCCAGTGGAAACTGCCGAGTGTCTTGGTGAATTCATCGAGGTTCTGGCATTTGGTGAGGTTTTGGTCAAGTGGCGTGAAAAGATTCCAGAATTCATAGTCGCGCTTTGATTTCAGAGCATCAAGTTCATCGAAATACTGGTTGCCGCATCTTCCGCAGGTGCAGCTGTCACCGCTTACGAGTTTCCCCTTCGGAGTCAGGAAGTCGATATCTATACCGGTTGTCAGCTTTGCGTGGAGAAGCCTTACCGCTTCTCTGCCGAGCTCTGTACGGTTGCGCTGATAAGTCGTGAGAAGCGGGGAATAGAGCGTGCGGCGGTCGATGTATTCATATCCGATCACAGTAACATCGCCCGGCACCTTTATACTGCTCCTTGCAAAGCCGTCGAGGATACCATAAGCCATATAGTCGTTCGCACAGACTATCGCTTCCGGCAGAGGCAGCTCGCCGTTCAGATAACGTTCTGCCATGGCTTTGCCGGAGGTCATCCAGAAGTCTCCGAAGTGTATCGAATCCTCGTTGACTTTTATCCCGTGCTTTTCGAGAGAGCGCCTGTAACCTTCTATACGCCTGTGTGAAACGCTGATGCTTTCCTGTCCGGTCAGTAAGTCTATTTTTGTGAATTTATGAATGTTGATGAGGTGGTCCGTTATCTCCTCTATATCGTTCTCGTCACTTGTATTTATCACGCGCACACCGGGTATATTGAATTCAACGACAGGTGAGCCTATTACGAGGATGGGCACATTCTTGCGTGCCAGGTAGCCCGCGATACGGCTGCGGAGAGCCTCATTGACAAAGGATTCCGAAATCAGTATTATTGCGCTTATGTCATCAGAAAAGACAAGCTCATAAATGCCGTTTTCACAGAAAAAAGACCTGTCAACAACGTTCGGGTTGAAAACGTTGGATATAACGGCAGTATCATAGCCGATCGACTGAGCCTGTTCGATGATACCCTTTAGTATCTGTTTCTGCTCGATACTGTTGGCTTCTGCCGATATTACAGCAAGTATCGGTCGCTTGGGTTTGTTCATCTTGAACCTCCGAGTCAAATATTATACAACTATTATAATATAAAAAATCAGAGATGTCAATGCTTTTGTGTTGATTTTGTCCACCATTTATTCATATTGTGGGTTTACGGAGCGGAAATGTTAATATATAATTAACTCAGAAGAAAATCGTTGTGAACACAAATATAATTCATTAACAATTTTAACGTAATTTTGTGCGTCAGGCGCGTACAGTTACACGACATTCAAGGAGGTTATTACTATGTCAAAAGACAGAATGCGTTCAGTCAAAGCCAGTCTGATCGCCGGTGCTATGCTCCTCTCAGCAATGCCCTCTGTCCCGGGCTACGCTATCAATGCTTCGGCTGACGAAAACGCTTATATGATGAACGAGAACTTTGAAGGTTCAAATTCCTGGGAAGGCCGCGGTGGTGCTGCCGTTGAGGTCAGCAGCAAGAATTCCTATTCCGGCAGCTCAGCTCTCTATTGCAGCGGAAGAACTGCTTCGTGGAACGGTGCACAGATAACCCTCGATTCTTCTGTGTACAAGTCCGGAAGCACATACAGCTTCAGCGTTGAAACCGGTTTCTTTGAAGGAAGATCAAAGACTAATAAAATGATGCTCTCCCTCCAGTACACCGGAGCGGACGGTGACCCTGTGTATGCACATATCGCTCAGGCAAACGCTGTCAGGGGCAGATATGTCCAGCTTGCAAATACTGCGTTTACTATACCTGAGGCGGCTGTTGACCCTATCCTCTATGTTGAAATGGAAAAGGACAGCGAGAACTTCTATGTTGACGATGTTATAATTGCAGCAGAGGGTACAACTGTTGACGGCCCTGCTGAGGCTTTCCTCAACCCCGGTGATATCAATTTCAGCGGCAGAGTAGACGTATTCGATAATATTCTCGCAAGAAGGGGACTTATCAACGGCTTCTCGGACGGCGCTTCAAATCTTGCGGCTGACGTAAATGAAGACGGCGAATACAAGATCGACGACCTCGTACAGATAAGCAGCTATGTTCTCGGCAGAAAGGACGAGTTTGAGGTATATATCCCGCCAAAGAAGGAGTTCATCTACGATTCCAATCTCCAGTACAAGCCTGCACCTGAAAACGATCAGGTGAACTATTTCAGGCAGCCTGCAGAGCACGGTCAGGTCATCAAGGAAAATTATGACGGTATCTGCGGCAATAAGAATATGTATGTATATGTACCTTACGGCTATGATCCGTCACAGAAGTACAATGTATTCTACCTCATGCACGGCGGCGGAGAGAGCGAGGAGACCTGCTTCAATGACGATGCTATCAATATCGATATAATGCTCGATAACATGATTGCAAACGGCGACATCGAGCCGATGATCGTTGTTACCCCGACCTTCAACAAGTGTGCGAGCGCTGATGCTGTCTGGGAGGAAATGCGTAAGAGCATTATTCCG
Organism: Ruminococcus sp.; assembly: GCA_017525915.1. GTDB lineage: Bacteria > Bacillota > Clostridia > Oscillospirales > Ruminococcaceae > Ruminococcus. The sequence continues at coordinate 28,754 of JAFXSC010000004.1, read as the reverse complement.
TACGTTGAAGCCAAGTATTCGACTTACGCTGACGGCGATGTTTCCCTCAGCAGCTTACAGGCTTCAAGATATCATCGTGCATACGGCGGCTTCTCGATGGGCGGCGGTTCAACATGGGCGAACTTCAACCACAACCTCGATATCATTGCATACTTCATGCCGCTCTCCGGTCACTGCTGGGACGGTGCAAATGCAGTCTGCAATGCTGCAAGACAGTCCGGATTTGCGAAGAACGAGTATTTCGTACTCGCAGCTACCGGTACTAAGGACCTTGCATACGAAAACATGGTACCGATGATAAATGATCTGAAGAAGAATACGGATGTATTCACATACACATCTGACTTCTCACAGGGCAACCTCTACTTCCTCGAGGCTCCGGGCAATGTTCACTGGTGGCCGCAGGTACGTCATTATATCTATGACGCTCTGCCGTACTTCTTCCACGAAGGAACATGATGTGACAATATAATAAGAATTAGTCCGCTCTCATATGAGGGCGGACTTTTTTGAACCGTTTGCCTTGATTTTATTCCTGCGTTATGATATAATAATCAGGTAGTATTAATTTTGGAGGTCGCTATGGAGTTGGAGCTTACTAACAGGATACTGAAAAACCGTGAGTATCAGCGCGTGCTTTCACAGCTGCGTGAGATGGAGGCTGACAGGGTGTTCTGCCGCCACGATATCCAGCATTTTCTCGACGTTGCGAGGCTTGCTGTCATACTCTGCAATGACTGGGGCGTGAGCTGCGACCGCGATATCGTCTATGCAGCTGCCCTTCTCCATGATATCGGCAGAGTGCAGGAGATGCAGTGCGGCATTCCGCATGATATCGCAGGACAGGCTGTTGCCGACGTGATACTCAGTGATATCAGCTGTCCGGACGACGCAAAAAAACAGATAATCAGCCTCATCGCGAGCCACCGTTCCGCTGCTCCGAAAAAGTCTCAGCTCGAGCAGGTGTTCTGCGAGGCTGACAAACGCTCGCGTTCGTGCTACTGTTGTGCGGCGCAAGCGATGTGCAACTGGTCTGAGGACAAGAAAAATCTTGATATAGAGGTGTGAGCTGTGAAGATAGGCAGCAGAGAATTCGATACTGATAATAATTGTTATATAATGGGGATACTCAACGTTACTCCGGATTCTTTCTCGGACGGCGGAAAGTTCAATACCCTTGACCGCGCTCTTACAAGAGCGGAGGAAATGATCGCTGAAGGTGCGGATATCATCGACGTCGGCGGAGAATCGACCCGTCCGGGTTTTACCCGTATCACAGACGAGGAGGAGATTAACAGGACCGCGCCGGTCATCGAGGCGATAAAGGCTCGCTTCGATATCCCCGTTTCAATAGATACATATAAGCATATGGTCGCAAAGGCTGCCGTGAAGGCAGGCGCAGACCTGATAAACGACGTCTGTGGACTGAGATATGACAAGGGCGAAATGGCTAAGTTCATATCAGAGAGCGGACTGCCCTGCTGTATAATGCACAACCGCAGCGATACGGATTACAGCTGCTTCATGGAGGATATGATGAACGACCTCCGCACTGCACTCGCTATCGCGCTTAAAGCAGGTATCGGTCATGACAGTATAATCATTGATCCGGGTATCGGCTTTGCAAAGAGCTATGAGCAGAATCTTGAAGCTATCGAAAAGCTTGAAGTCCTTCAGGAGCTTGGATATCCGGTGCTACTCGGAACATCGCGAAAATCCGTCATCGGCAATGCACTCGGACTGCCTGCCTCCGAAAGAGTGGAGGGAACTGTGGCAACAACCGTCATAGGCGTGATGAGGGGCGCAGCATTTTTCCGCGTTCACGATGTTAAGGAAAACCTTCGTGCAATGAAAATGACAAAAGCAGTCATGGAGGGCTGGAGAGTTGGATAAGATCTGCATAGACGAGCTTAAAATATTCGCCCACCACGGCGTTTTTGAGCACGAGAACATCAACGGTCAGAATTTCTATATCAATGCGGTGCTCAGTGTTGACACTGAAAAAGCCGGTATGCACGATGACCTTGCGGATTCGGTGGATTACAGTGCAGTTTGTGCTCTTCTGAACAAGGTCATGACCGCAAATACCTTCCGCCTGATCGAAGCAGCTGCCCAGACCGCTGCGGAGGCTGTACTCAGTGAGTTCCCGCAGGTAAAGAACGTTGAGATAGAGGTGAGAAAACCGGAAGCTCCGATAGATATGGAATTCCGTTCGGTATCCGTGAAAATAAACAGGGGCTGGCACAGGGCGGTGATCGCTCTCGGCTCAAACAAAGGCGACAGCAGGGGATATATCGAGCAGGCTGTCGCGCAGCTCTGTTCGTGCAGCCATATACGCGGAGTAAGATGCTCCGAGCTTATCGTGACAAAGCCCTACGGCTATACCGAGCAGGACGATTTCCTGAACGGCGCTGTTATGTGCGAGACTATGCTCTCGCCGCACGGACTTCTTGAATTCTGCCAGTCCGTTGAGAATTCCGCGAACCGTACCCGCGAGATACACTGGGGACCGCGCACCCTTGACCTTGACATTATTCTTTACGATGATGAGATAATTTCCGAGCCCGACCTCATAGTACCTCACCCCGACATGCACAACCGTCAGTTCGTGCTTGGACCGGTAGCTCAGCTTGCACCGTATTACAGACACCCTGTACTCGGTGCAACAGTCGCACAGCTCCTTGAAAGGCTGAATAAGAATTGACGGCGGTGATAGCTGCCGTTGCAAAGAACGGCGTTATAGGTGCAAACGGCACTATACCGTGGAATATCCCGGAGGACAGGGCTTATTTCAGACGGCTCACTATGGGTGGAGCTGTCATTATGGGCAGGCTCACCTATGAGAGCATTGGCAGACCTCTCCCGGGAAGATTAAATATAGTAGTATCACGCAGCACTGTTTATAAGGGGGCTATTCTCCGCACCGCAGGAAGCACCGCCGCTGCAGTGGCAATGGCTGAGCGCGGACTCAGACGTCGCGGAATGAAGGACGATGTTTTCCTGTGCGGCGGAAGCGGCATTTACAGGGAGGGCATCGCGCTTGCGGACAGGCTTTACATAACGGAGCTATATGACGATTATTGCGGAGATACCTATTTCCCGGAACAGTTCAGGGAAGGCTTTGAGCTGCTGAGCTGTGACGACAGACCGGAACTCAGGCTGAGATTCTGCGTATATATAAGGAAAAACGGCGGATAATTCCGCCGTTAATAATTTGTTCACAAATTGTTTACAATTTTCGGCGCACATCTACCCCTGGTATTCAGTCAAACATTATGAAGGGAGGTTTTAATGTGTCAGAGGATTTAAAGGATCAGTACGAAAAAATATTCCGCTACTGTTATTTCAGAGTCCGTGACAAGTCTCTCGCAGAGGATCTGACGCAGGAAACCTTCCTTCGGTTCCTTGAGATCTGCAAAAAACAGGATATTATCAAGGTGCTGCATTATCTGTACACTATCGCCGGCAATCTTTGTGCAGACAGCTACCGGAGGAAAGACACTGAAGAACTGACAGATGATATTCCCGATGATTCAGACCGCGAGGACGACATCCTTACCGGAGTGGCACTCGGAAACGCTATAAAGAAACTCGATGCAGAGGACAGGGAGATCATAATGCTGCGATACATAAATGAAGTCCCGGTCGGTACGCTAAGCAAGATAAAGGGTGTTTCAAGATTTGCCATGAGCAGGAGGATAAACCGCATACTCGCGGAACTGAAAAAAGATCTCGAAGAAATGGAGGGTTGAAGCTTATGAAAAAACTGGAAAAGGCTATTCGTGATTCGTTCAGTTTTCCGGAGCCTGAGCGCAAAGACGAATTTTTTGCAAAGGCTGAGACCGTCTCCGGTAATGAAGAGATCACCAGACGGAGAAAGACGATAGTCTATAAGCTTACGGCGGCTGCGGCTGCGTGTGCAGCGGCATTCGGTATATGGAGCGGACTGAAGTACGCTTCTGTCGGTAACAAGCCGGATTTCAGAGGCGATACTGTAATTACCGAGCCTGCACAGACATCGGAGACCGCAACTGCTGATAACGGAACTGCTGTACAGACTGAGCAGACAACTGCAACTGCTGTTACCACGAGCGCTTCCGCAACGGCTTTGACAGTTACCACAGCTGAAACAGCTTCCGCGGCCTCAGCTTCTACCGCATTAACAGCGGTGACTACCGCATCTCAGACCAATGCAAGGGTCACGACCACATTAAATACTATTACACAGCCTGTTACAACGACCGATATCATTGTTCCGGAAACCCGCCTCGATGATAGTGAAAGGAGTTATATTATGAAAAAAGTAGTATCTTACACAGCAGCACTCGCTATGATGAGTACATCAATACCTACCGGTACGGCAGCCAAGTTCATACCCAAGGAGCCTACCAGCGGACAGTCAGCCATTTACAGCAGTATAGACGCAGGAAATATCAGTGTTGATTTCAATGCGGACGGAAAATTCGATATCAGTGATGTATATATGCTTCACAATGCAACTACACATTACGATATCATCCCCGACAGCATTGCCGAATACTTCACTAAAAACGGTGATATCAACGGCGACGGTACTACCGACAGCACTGATTCTGATGCTCTTATCGGCTATTATGTCTATAAGAACGGAGCACCGGCAAAGCTTTTCAGCGCAGAGAATTATAAGAACGCAAAGGGCGAGGTTACAGCAGGCTCCTACGCTTTCGTTCAGGACCTCATGACCGAAGCAGAGAACTACAACTATCTTTACGGCTACATCGAAGAAAAGATCGACGCGGGAAATTACGACATCGACTTAAACTCAGACGGCGAGATAAACGGTGAGGACGCCTTTGACTACTACCTTTACAGCTATTCCCTCAGTTTCATGCCTTATACAGAGGGCATCGGAGTTTCCGGGAAGAATTCCGTTATCGGCAGCGATATCTGGGCTAAGTGCGAAAAGCTCAACGGCGCTCTGAAGGCTGACGATCTCTGTACTTTCGATTACAGCAGCGAACAGATATCGAAGTATATATTTTACAAGAACGGCGTAACAACTGACGATATCTCTCTCAATAATTACAGAACTCTCCTCAATTCGTTCCCGAATGCAGGACACATTCTTGAAAACGGTGAATTCACTCAGATAGCCTCCGACCGCATCTTTGAAGGTACTTATCTGGTAAACTATTACGGAAAGGCAGCGGATTTCTATACTGCGATAGTCAAGGACATAGCTGTTAATTCCGGAATGGCTACCGTTGAGGATAAGCGCGATAAGGCTCTGATGATGGTTGACGGTGATTATTTCGACCAGAAATTTAAAGAGTATGATGAAGGCATTGCCGCAGGTGAGATAGCTCCGCCGGACGTTGACGGCAACGGTCACTGCAATAAGAACGATTACGGCGCACTGGACGTATACTACACCGACCTTATCCAGATGAGGTCCGCAGAGGAAAGCACGCTTGACCCCGATATTTGGAATTACATTGATACACAGTTCGACCTCGACGGTAACGGCATAAGCGGTGACGTTTACGATATATACCTCGCTATGCAGTTCCTCATCAAGTACGAGGACTCATATGCGGAGGTCGATAAGCTTCTTGCCGCTTACAATAAGAATAAGGCAGCCGAGGCTGAAAGGGAAGCAAGCGTCATTTCAAAGAACGAGATAACCTATCTCGCAGGTCTTAACGTTGCACGTTCCGGCGACGCTAACGATGACGGACAGGTGAATATGGCTGATGCTGTTATGATAATGCAGTCTGTTACCAATCCCGACAAGTACCAGCTCTCAGACTGGGGCGAATTCAACGCTGATATTTGCAATACCGGTGACGGTGTTACCCAGATGGACGCTTGCAGGATACAGAAGGATATCCTCGGTATCAACTGATTTTGCTTATACGAAAGCCCTCCGATAATCGGAGGGCTTTGTATTTTATACTGCCAATGGTGAAGGCTCATTATTGAGGATAGCCATGAATTCCTCTCCGGTGATAGTTTCCTTCTCGAGGAGATAACGGGCGAGCTCGTGGAGCTTTGAGATATTGTCCGAGAGTATCTTTTTCGCCTTATTATGCGCCTCCTGAACGATGCCGTTCACCTCTGCATCTATCCTTGCTGCTGTTTCGGGGGAGCACATAAGTGCTGTATCTCCGCCGAGATACTGGTTCGTGACATTTTCAAGCGCTATCATATCGAAGCTGCTGCTCATGCCGTAGCGTGTTACCATTGCCCTTGCGAGCTTGGTAGCCTTTTCGATATCGTTGGAAGCACCGGTGGTGCAGGAGTTGAATACCACTTCCTCTGCTGAACGGCCGCCGGTCAGCGTAGCAATGCGGGAGAGCGCCTCCTCTTTTGTGAGCAGGAACTTTTCGACCTCATCTACCTGCATCGTGTAGCCGAGTGCGCCGGAGGTCCGCGGAATAATGGTTATCTTGTGCACGGGAGCCGAATCCTTCTGCATTGCCGCAACAAGGGCGTGACCTATCTCATGGTAGGCGATGAGTTCCTTTTCCTGCTGGGAGATAACAGCGTTCTTGCGCTGATATCCTGCGATAACGACTTCCACGCTCTCCTCAAGATCTGTCTGCGAGACGGTCTGTCTTCCGCTGCGGACAGCTCTCAGGGCTGCCTCATTGATGATATTTGCAAGCTCTGCGCCGGAAGTACCGGCGGTTGCTCTTGCAATCGCGTTGTAGTCTATATCGGCATCAGCCTTTATTTTTTTTGCGTGAACTCTGAGAATTGCTTCTCTGCCGGCAAGGTCGGGAAGCTCTGCGGGTATGCGTCTGTCAAATCTTCCTGGACGCAGAAGTGCAGGATCGAGTGATTCCGGACGGTTGGTCGCTGCGAGGATAACAACGCCCTTTTTGCCGTCAAAACCGTCCATTTCTGTCAGGAGCTGGTTGAGTGTCTGCTCGCGCTCATCGTTTCCGCCGCTGTGACCGTCACGTTTCTTGCCGATGGTGTCGATCTCGTCAATGAACACGATACACGGCGCTTTTTCGTTAGCCTGTTTGAATAGGTCGCGAACCTTTGCCGCGCCCATGCCGACGAACATCTCGACGAATTCCGAGCCCGATATCGAGAAAAACGGTACATTCGCCTCACCTGCGACAGCCTGTGCAAGGAGTGTCTTGCCCGTTCCGGGAGGTCCGACGAGCAGGGCGCCCTTCGGGAGGTCGGCACCTATTTCAGCGTACTTCTGCGGATTGTGCAGGAAGTCTACTATCTCCTCAAGCGCCTCCTTGGCCTCGTCCTGACCGGCAACATCTCCGAAAGTCTTTCCGGTCTGGGCCTTGACGTAAATTTTGGCATTGCTCTTGCCGAACGCCATAGAATTGCCCATGCGCTTACCCATGCCGCGCATGAGGACATTCCACAGCACTATCATGAACACAAGGGGGAGCACCCACGATACAATGAACGCGGTTATAGGGTTCTGTGTCTCAATCTTGCCGGTGAAGTCAACATTTCCGCTCTCGTAGAGCCTTTTCACGAGGTCCGGGTCATCTATCTTCACGGTCGAGTAGAGCTGTTTCCTTCCGTCAGAGCCGACAGCCTCGAATACTATCTCGCTTTCTTTTATCTCAGCCTTTGTGACGCTGCCGCTGTCGAGCTGACTGAGGAAAAAGCTGTAATCAGTTTCCTTTATCTGCGCCTTTTTCACAGCCGGTACTATAAATGAATTGAACAACAGAAGCATAATTATGCTGACAACTGCAAATATCATGTAGTTTTTCCTGTTGTTATTTTTTCTTTCGTTCATTATGTATATCATCTCCTTGACATGATTATAGCATATCCGGACTGTGAATACAACCGGAAAATCATGATAAAAATGAAAATCATGTGAAAACGAAGCTTGTAGGTATAAAAAAGCTCCCCGGAAGGGGAGCTTTGTGTTTATGCGTGGAGTTTATCCAGGAGTCCGAGCTTATACTTCTGGATTGCAAGAGCGTCCTTGTTGGTGATACCGTCACCGGTATTGTTGACGTCACCGTTCTTTTCGCCCTTTTCAGTGATGCCTTCCTTGGCACCTCTGCCGTATTTGTCAGGGTTTCCGATGGACTGCATTATCAGTACGGCATCAGCCATATTTACCTGTCCGTCGCAGTTAGCATCTCCCCAGATTATTTCGCTGTCGTCTGTAACATCGCCTGACGGAGGCTCTGTTGCAGGAACAGTTCCGTCCGGCTCGATGCCGCCGACGAGAACGCCGTTGTCATAAATGCAGATGTTTTCGCAGAGCACCTCCGGCGGATCCTCAACAGCGAAGAAATCGGTTTTCTCGCCGAGTTTCAGCTTCTGGAAGCTCCAGTCATTCGTAGGATCCCAGTCATATACGATATACTGGTTATTCTCGGTATATCCCTTTCCGTAGAAGCCTACTGAGAACTGGTATTTCTTTCCGGAGTTTGCGAAGGAGCAGTCGTTCCACTTCATTTCAACGTAGTAAACGTTGTCCATTTTGTTCCATTTTGTGAGCGGGCTTATTTCTGAGGAAGCGCCCTTTATCTCAACTGACGCCTGATCATAGAGCATTTTTGTCTCAATGATGCTTGGATCCTTTACCTCTGATGCGTCGATGTAGTATCTAACCGTGATATCCTTTGACGGCTTTGCGAAGCCGGAGTATACCTTGAGGGATACCTCAACGGCACCTGTACCGTCATCGTTGCGATTGTCAAGACCGATAGCCTCTACCCAGTAGCCGGAGCCTTCCTCATCGCCGCTGCCGTTGGGGTCCTCGGGAGGGAAGTTCTCAACGACTTTCATATCGTCCGTGCCGTAGAATTCATACATACCTGCACAGGCGCCTACGAAAGCAGCGTTGTAGTCGATTGTTACCTCGTTTTCACGCCAATCGTTCGTGCTGTCGCTGTGAGCGTCCTTAGCGTCAGGACCGCCTGCGAGAGCGCCCCAGAGGATGTGCTTCTGCTGACGGGGATCCTCAGCCATTGTAAGTCCGGAAGCCGCACGGTGGTGGGGATTCATTACAGAATAAGTCTCGTCATATCCGCAGAGGAAGCATCTCGGACCGTGAGTGCCGTTTCTTCCGGCGAGAACGGTCTGCTTCTCGTTTTCCTTGTAGGTGATGTCGTTGTCGCCGAGAATGTAGTCTATCTGGTGCTTTGCAAATTCGCTCCATTCGCTCGGCTTACCGTTATTGTGGTACTTGTCGTAAAGGAGGCAAATGAGCGCGAAGGCTGAGGAGTAGCGGCAGCTTCCCCAGACATCGATGAAGACCATGTCCTGTGCAGTAACCTTCTGCTTGAAGGTCGGGAGTATCTTGCCGATACAGTCGCTGTCCCAGAAGTTATCAAAAACGTACTCGTTCTTGCCCTGAGCCTTTCTTATCTTATTTACCATGTCGAGCTCGGGGTGCTGCTCGTTGATGATAGCCCAGAGGAGTGAAGCACCGCTCCATACGTCGTTCCAGCAGTATACCCAGCCGGAAGCAGCATAGTAATCGAAAATACTGTATGCGTAATCAAATACGGAAGCATCTTCTGTGCAGCGGTAGAGCCATGCAGCAGCCCAGCAGTAGTCGTCCTGCCACTTGGTGGATGAGTAGAACTCGGAAGGACCGTCGCCGTTGTCTGAAAGAAGCGGATCAGGACCGTTAGGGTCTTTTTCTTCAGCAGGGAAGTTCTTTATAGCATCCTGAGCAAAAGTCCAGAGAGCCTGAGCGTAGTCGAGGGACTTTTCAGCATACTCGGGATCGGTGTCCTTGAAGTTGAGGTAGTTGATAGCGAGCGAAGCACAAGCGGAGACTACATAGTCGATCTGCGGCTTCTCAGCAGTGAGGAAGTAAGCCGGACGAACCATAGTATCGACCTCGGGAGCCTCCCATACAGCGTGGTCGATATGGCCCTCGCCGACCTGATAGCAGTGCGCGATAACGGTGCCGTCTGCATCACGGAAAGTACACTTCATGAGGTAGTCGTTGAAGTAGCGGAGTATCGTCTCGATGTGGTCGTCCTGACCGAGCTTCTTGTAGGTGTCGCGGTACTCGTAGTAGCCCCAGCCGAGAGTTGCAGCCGCGTAGTTTTCGGGCATACCGAAGCTTACATGGTCGCCGGCATCGTGCATACCTCCGGCAACGTCGATAGTGCCGTCACCGTCCGGGTCAAGGACATCCTTGTACTTGTCCATGAACTCCTGAGAGAGGTTCGTACCGCCGTCCTCACGCATGGTCTTTGCATCGGAGCCGTCCTCGTTCTGGCCTGTTACTTCAAACATCGGGTGCATTGGAACGTGTGCATCGTAGGTGTGGCAGTCGTCACGCCATGAGAAGCGAGTATTCTCTCCGACCTCAGTTCCGCACATATTGGCATCGTAGAAGTAGATAGAGTATTGCAGCGCCTTTGCGTAGTTCAGCTCAATGGGAGAGCCTGAAGAAGCGGTCTCTGCGGCAGTTTCTCCGGCTGCGACAGCAGTGCTGAGAGAGCCTGTCAGCGTAGCTGCAAGTGCAGCGCCGCAGGTCAGTGCAGAGATTATTCGTTTGGATAGGTTCATTGTATTTCCTCCTGTTTAGATTAAAGATTTTATTAAGCCAAGCTTGTATTTCTGTATTTTCAGCGCGTCTTTGTTGGTGAGACCGCTTCCGGGCTCGTCAACGTCACCGTTAGTCTCGCCTTCGTCAGTTATTCCGTCGGGAGTTCCCTTGCCGTATTTATCAGGATTGTTGATGCTCTGCATTATCAGGACTGCGTCCGCCATATTCACATCGCCGTCGCAGTTGGCATCGCCTGGGATACTGGCAATGTTTCCGGTATCATTAGCGGACGAGCTTTCGGACGGAAGCTCGCTTCCGCCGTTTATGGGATATGTGCTGAGATCGGGGAGCTCGTCAAGGGTTATGCAGTAATCGCTGTTGTATATCTCGATGAGGTTGTCAACGGGATTGTTCTGAGCGCTTTTGAGGTAGTCCATGTACCACGGGCAGAACCAGAGCCATGCTGCCTTGTCATTGACGAGGTTCTCGAGCGAAGGTATGGAATCGTTCTCGGTCATAGCTACCATTTTCTGACCGTTCGTGCCTTTGACGAGGCTGTAAAAGGTAGAGGCTATCGAACTGAGATTAGGCAGTCCGTCAACGGCGTTGTACTTGTCGTAGCCGACGATATCAACTACGTCATCGCCGGGGTACCAGTCCGCAGAAGCAGGTGAGGTATAGCCTGTCCATACCCATATCAGGTTGTTCAGACCGTATTCATTGGTGAGCTTGTCGTAGAGCAGGCGGTAGAGCTTCTTGCAGGGCTCAGCGCCCTCGGCTCCCCACCAGAACCAGCCGCCTTCGGCTTCGTGGAGAGGTCTCCAGAGCACGGGAACGCCTGCGTCCTGCACCTTTTTCAGTTCACCGGCGAGCAGGTCGATGTCGGCGAGTATCTTTTCATGCTCCCATGTACCTTCCTTCAGCGCATTTGTGATGCTGAAGGTGGTATACGGGGTATTGCCGGTGGATTCGACATAGAAAGCGATCTTGTCGCTGCCCTCCTCAAGAGGAACGTTCCAGTGCCAGGTAACGGTCGGTATGCCGTGGAACTTGTTGTACCACTCGATTATCCTTCCTGTGGCGTTGTCTCGCCAAGTTGTATCGGTGGTGTTGTAGGACAGCATATCAATGCCGCGGATAGCAGGCTGCTTGCCGGTCTTGTCAAGGATATACTCAAACTCCGCTTCGTTATCTTTAATATAAGTGTCCGGGTCGTTCCACTGGTTGTAGTTGTGGTCGCCGCAGTATTCCTGCTGACCGGCGATAACGTGTTTGCCGTACTGGTCGCAGAGGTAGGAGTATAGCCTTTGTGCCGGTTCAGTGGCTTTCGGGTTTGAGAGCTTTCTGGTCGGCGAGAGGTCGGTGAGGCTCTTGTCAGCCGGGGAAAGTGTGAGGTAATCGAAGTAGGTGTATCCCCAGTAAGCTCTCAGCGTGAGAGTATTCTTTCCCTTGGCAAGGTTTATCACGCCGCCCGAAGTTTCTGTGAATGATGCAGAAAATGGGAATGTGACCTCGCCCTGATTGACACCGTTAACATCGAGATACTGCACCTTCTTGTTCGGGTCGGAAGGTTCACAGTAGGCGATAGCGAGTTCGTACAGTCCTGCGTCCGGGACATCGACCTCAATGGAAAGTGTTGTGCCCTTCTGGTCGAGATAGGCGAAGCCTCCTCCGGAGCAGCCGGAGAAGTCAGCACCCTCCGGTATCTTGTCGGAATCAAGGTCGGAAGCACCGTTCTTACAGAGCTTGCCGCCGCTCGTGCTGCCGTTCTCAAACTCGTATTTCAGCACATCCGCAGCCCTTGCACTGCCTCTTGCACAAGGGATGACCTGAGGGGCGGATGCCAGAACTGCGAGAGCGGCAGCTGAGCAAAGCGTGCGCTTCATTCTTAGTGAAGACAATAATATCCCTCCATATTCAGTTTTTTTCATGTTTTCAGCCGTACACCATAGCTACATCAATCATAACACTTTTTCTTGAAAAATGCAAGAGGGATTTTGCAAAAATCACTAATTCAGCAAGTTATGGGCAGACCGTGCAAACGATAGCATTCTATGAGATGCCGGCAGAGAAAAAGGGACGGCAGAAGCCGTCCCCGTGGATAGTTTTTTTGCTCACAGCAGCGGAGCGATGAGCTTGAGTATGCTCCCCCGTATCTTATAGGAAAGCTTTTCGCGGCGGACAGTATTCTCGTCCGCTCGTCTGCAAAGGCTAAGCGTTGAGAGGAAGTCCTCCTCGATATCGGTGATGCAGTCCGTCCGGTACATATAGGTAGCGCACTCGAAGTGGTGGTAGAGGCTGCGGTAATCGAGGTTTATGGTACCGACAACGGCTTTCAATCCGTCACAGACGAAGACCTTGGAGTGGACGAAACCTGGAGTGTACTCATATATCTGTACGCCGGACTTCATGAGTGACCTGTAATGCGTTCTTGCGAGGGCGAAAGCTCCCTTCTTGTCGGGAATACCGGGGAGTATTATCTTCACGTCGATGCCGCGCTCTGCGGCAAATTTCAGCGAAGCTTCAAGCTCACCGTCGAGTATGAGGTAAGGCGTCATGATGTGGACGTATGTCGTTGCGCGGTTGAGCATATCCATGTAGATACATTCACCGACTTTGTATTCGTCGAGCGGACAGTCAGCATATGGCATAACATAACCTGATGAAGTCTCCGGAACTGCCGGCTCGGGAAGATATCCCCATTCCGGCGAACGCTCGGTGATGTTCCACATATGGAGAAACATGAGCGTGAAGCTCTTCACGGCTTTCCCTTTTATCATTACGGCGGCGTCCTTCCAGTGACCGAAGCGCTCTGTGCGGTTGATATACTCGTCAGCGAGGTTCACTCCGCCGTTGAATGCCACATTTCCGTCGATGACGAGTATCTTCCGGTGGTCGCGGTAGTTGTAGTAGGTCGAGAGTACCGGACGTATCGGTGCGAATGCCTTGCACCTGATACCGAGCTCTGCCATTCGCTGAGGGTAATCGTGTGAGAGCGTTGTTATCTCGCACATTCCGTCATACATGACCCTGACTTCAACGCCTTGTCTGACCTTTTCGGCAAGTATGCTGAGTATCCTTCCCCACATATAGCCCTCGTCGATAATGAAATACTCCATGAATATGAATTTCTCGGCTTTCTGCAATTCTTCAAGCATTGCCGCGAACTTCTTTTCACCGAGATGAAAATAGGTCACGTCTGTATCGCTGAACAGCGGAAAACAGCCTGTTCTGTTGAGGTAGCGGCATAGGTCATCGGTTCCGGACTGCAGTATGTCAGGATCACGGAAAGCCTTTTCGTCGGAGGTGATCATGCCTCTGGTCTCAGCGGTGAGCTGTGCCGAACGCTTCCTGATAAAGTTATGCCCGAGCTCTTTTCTTGTGTATAGAAGGAGAATGGCTCCGGGGATAGGCGCGAGCATCAGTATTAGCAGCCAAGTCAGCTTTGCAGTCGAGTCCATGTCGCACCGGAACAGGTAGAAGACCATTATGAGCGAGAAAAGTCTGTCGGCGGCATACACGAACGGATACTGAACATAGATGATGAATGAGAGTGCAGCGGTAATAACTATCTGGAGAAGTATGAGTATCAGTATGATGATGAAGCGGCTGAACAGTATCCTGAGCAGTCCCTTTCTGTGCTTCGGGAGGAGCCTTATCAGCTCTCCACCGCCGGAAGTATCAATGTCTTTCTTCATAGGTCATCTCCTTTCTGCTGTTTTCGTAAAACGGGTCTTCACCGAATATATTTGTGTGTTTTCCGCTGAGGCGCATTGAATAAGCCTGCGTTCCGGCAACTATGATATGGTCGGAAAGCTTAATGCCGAAGGAATCCAGAACTTCCGCAAGATTCATGGTGGAGAGTACGTCCTCAGCCGAAGGCAGTGCAGGACCGCCGGGATGATTGTGCGCTATGGTGACATACTGAGCGTCTGTGACCATGCAGGTCCGAACAATACGGCGCACGGGTAGCTGCGTTGAGAAGCTCGTGCCGTTGCCGGAAACGTAAGCGCCGCCGATGAGTTCCTTCCTGCCGCTGAGGGGAGCGGCTGCGACCTGTTCAGCCGGACGGAACAGAAAGTAGTGTATGAAGTACCGCTTTGCTGCTTCGATATCGGAAAAATCCTTGGATATCTCCCAGCCTTCGGTCATATGGACGTGGGTAATCTCGATGAGAAGCTGGAGAGCTGCGGCAATGCGGCTGTTGTTTTCGAGGAGGTCCGCAAGCTCTGTCGGAGGCAAGGTGAAAAGCTCCCTGCTGCATTTTGCAAACCCTGCGACCATATCGCAGAGCACGGCCTTTTCGGGGTCTGAAGCAATGTCATAGAGCATTTTCATCACGATAGGCACAGGAAAAGGCCGTATCATATCAGCACGTTCGCCGCGCATTTCCGATATGTAATGCAGCATATTCAGTCCTCCTTTCATTGCAGATATCTTATCACTATACCTCAATTATACATTATATTCAATTGATTGTAAATATCCCTGCATTTTAAAAATCCAAAAAAATTTTCAAATCTACTGGACAAATGCAAAACAATGTGCTATAATATTAAAAGCAATGGTTGTTGTCCTTTAATTCGATCCTGTGAGGTCGGCAAGGCGAAGCTGAACGCACTATGATATAGCTGTGCTATAACTATAACTGTAAGCTCACCCGCCTGCCGACGTGCAGACGGGTATTTTTGTGCCGGAAGGAGTGGGCGTTCTGGAAAAAAAACGCATGATAATGGACGACAAGGCTATGCAGCGTGCAATCGCAAGGATATCCTACGAGATAATCGAGCACAACAAGGGCGCTGAGGAGCTTTGTGTCATAGGTATACGTTCGCGCGGAGTGACGATCGGAAAACGAATCGCTGACAAGCTGTCGGATCTGGAAAACGTCAGCGTGCCGTTCGGTCAGCTTGATATCACTCCTTACCGCGATGACGTTGCCGCCGGAGGGACCGACGAGCTTACGGACATACCTTTCTCAGTAAAGGACATGAAAGTGATTATAGTTGACGATGTTATTTTCACAGGCAGGAGCGCCAGGGCTGCACTTGAAGCTATCATGAAGCGGGGCAGACCGCGTTCCGTACAGCTTGCCGTTCTCATCGACAGAGGACACAGGGAACTCCCGATCCGTCCGGATTATGTCGGCAAGAACCTTCCCACTTCACACAGCGAGGTCGTGAAGGTTTTCGTAGAAGAGATAGACGGCAGCGACGGAGTAGCCATTTTCGGCTGAACAAGGAGGAAGTATGTCATCAATTCTTATCAGGAACGTCCGCGCAGTTGACGCGGAGACGGATACAGTTACTGACGTATTCATCAGTAACGGCGTCATTGCAGAGACCGGCATCGGTCTTGATGCAGCAGCGGATCAGATGATAGACGGCACTGATCTCGTGCTCATGCCGTCACTTTTCGATATGCACGTTCATCTGCGCGACCCCGGCTTCACTCACAAGGAGGACGTCCTCACAGGCTGTGCAGCAGCGCTTGCCGGAGGAGTTACCGGTGTGCTTGCCATGCCGAATACCAAGCCGCCCTGTGATAATCCAGAAACTGTCAGATACATCATCGACAAGGCAAGGGGGACCGGCGTTGAGGTCTATCCGGTCGGCTGCATTACCGGCGGTATGAAAGGCGACGGTCTGTGCGACTATGAAGCACTGAAGGCTGCCGGGTGTATATGTATTTCCGACGACGGCAGACCTGTCGAGAGCGCGGAGATGATGCGGAAGGCACTCGAACTCTCGAAGGAGAACGGACTTCTCGTTGCTTCCCACTGTGAGGACCTCGGCATTATCAACGGCGGTATAATCAACAAGGGCGAAACATCCGAACGCCTCGGTGTGAAGGGAATGGACAGAGCCTCTGAGGACTATATCACAGCCCGTGAGATGATACTTGCCTCATCGGTCGATGCAAGGATACATATATGTCATGTCAGCACCGAAGGCAGCGCGGCGATGATACGCTTTGCGAAGTCGAGAGGAGTCAAAGTCACCTGCGAGACTGCACCGCACTATTTTATGCTCACTGACGAGCTGCTTATGAAGCGCGATGCAGACTACCGCATGAATCCGCCGCTCAGGACTCCGGCTGACGTCCGTGCGATAATCGAAGCTGTAAAGGACGGCACTATCGACTGCATAATCACGGACCATGCACCTCATGCTGCGAATGAAAAGGCTGACTTTGAAAAGGCTCCGAACGGTGTTGTCGGACTGGAGACATCGCTTGCCGCGACGCTCACCGCACTTTACCATACCGGCGAGATATCGCTGAACAAGGTAGTTGAACTGATGTGCGTGAACCCGCGGAGGATACTCGGCCTGGAAGTCCCGGCGATAAAGCCCGGAAAGACTGCCAATCTCGTCATTGCGGACATTGGCATGAAGTGGACTGTTGAACCGGAAAAACTTCACTCAAAGTCACATAATACAGTGTTCAAGGGCATGACCCTTACAGGCAGACCGCTCGTGACCATATCAAAGGGTGAGATTAAATACGACATAAGAAATAACTAATAGGAGGAATTGCTATGTCATTTGACAGACTTATCGAAAGGATCATCGAACTGAAAAATCCCACAGTGGTGGGACTTGATCCGAAGCTTGAATATGTTCCCGAGTATATCCAGCGCCGCTATCTTGACGATGACGGCTGGACCATGAAGGCTGCCGCAAAGGCTATATACGCCTTCAATCAGGCTATTATAGATGAGATACACGATATCGTCCCGGCTATCAAGCCGCAGGCTGCTTACTATGAGATGTACGGCCATTACGGCATCAAGACGCTCGAAAGGACTATCCGCTACGCAAAGCTCAACGGTATGTTCGTTATCACCGACGGAAAACGCAACGATATCGGCGCGACCATGGAGGCTTACACAAACGCTCATCTCGGCGCAACCATGATAGGCGAGAACGAGGTCGAGGCATTCGGCGCTGACGCTCTTACCGTGAACGGCTACCTCGGTACGGACGGTATTGCTCCTCTGCTCAAAGTTTGCGGCGAGCGCGACAAGGGCATCTATGTTCTCGTAAAGACCTCCAATCCTTCGTCAGGTGAGTTGCAGGACATGAAGCTTGCCGACGGACGCACGATATACGAAGCAATGGGCGATATGTGCGAGAAGTGGGGCGAGGAAAGCATCGGCAAGTACGGCTATTCCGGAGTGGGAGCAGTTGTAGGTGCAACATATCCCGAGATGCTCACAGAGCTCAGGCAGAGACTTCCGCATACCATGTTCCTTGTTCCTGGCTACGGTGCACAGGGCGGAGGTGCAGAGGGGCTAAAGGGCGGTTTCGATGCCAACGGACTCGGCGCTATCGTAAATTCCTCACGCGCTGTAATGTGTGCTTACAAGAAGGAAGGCTGCGATGAGAGAGACTTCGCAAAGGCAGCACGCCGCGAGGTCATCAGAATGAGAGACGATATCTGCCAGTATATCAACCTCGGCTGAATAAGTTAGTCACATTTCCGTACAATGGCGTGCGGAAGTGTTATAATCACGAATATTGCGAAAGGAATGATCCTAATGTCATTGTTCAATCAAGGCGAAAAGGCTTACCTTATGCTTGCTGACGGGCAGGTCTTTGAGGGCAGGAGCTTCGGCGCGAAGGGTACTGTTATCGGCGAGGTCGTGTTCACCACGGGACTCACCGGCTATCAGGAAACTCTTACCGACCCCAGCTACTACGGACAGATCGTCACCCAGACTTTTCCGCTCATCGGAAACTACGGTGTGAACTCGCAGGACAGTGAGTCTGCAAAGTCCTATGTAACGGGCTATATCGTCCGCGAATGGTGCAATGCTCCGTCTAATTTCCGCTCTGAGGGCAACATCAACGATTTCCTGACTGAGCATAACATCGTTGGTATCCACAATATCGACACACGCCGCCTGACCCGTACTATCCGTGAAGCAGGCGTTATGAACGGAGTAATAACAACTGAG
Organism: Ruminococcus sp.; assembly: GCA_017525915.1. Lineage (GTDB taxonomy): Bacteria > Bacillota > Clostridia > Oscillospirales > Ruminococcaceae > Ruminococcus. The sequence continues at coordinate 10,299 of JAFXSC010000004.1, read as the reverse complement.
GACGTATACGCAAAGAAGGACGAACTGCTCGAAAAGATACGCGCATTCACGGTCAGGGACGCAGTTAAGAATGTTACCGGCACTGAGGAACACACCTATGAACCGGAAGAAAAGAAGTTCCGCGTTGCGCTGTTCGATTTCGGCTACAAGCGCAATATCAGGCAGGAGCTTGTGAAGCGCGGCTGCGAGGTCGTAGTGGTTCCGGCTTACACCACAGCGGAGCAGGTGAAGGCACTTGCGCCTGACGGGATAATGTTCTCGAACGGCCCCGGAGACCCGGCGGAAAACGTTGAGATAATCGCAAATATAAAAGAAATTGAAAAGCTTGGTATACCGATATTCGGTATCTGTCTCGGTCATCAGCTCATGGCGCTTGCCAACGGCGGAAGGACTGAGAAGCTGAAATACGGTCACAGAGGTGCAAATCAGCCTGTTATCGACATCGAGAGCGGACTGACCTATGTTACCAGCCAGAACCACGGCTATGCTGTGGTAGGGGACAGCATCGACCCGGCGGTCGGTCACGTTTCCCACATCAATGCAAACGACAAGACCTGCGAGGGTATACGCTATACCTCAGTCAACGCATTTACGGTGCAGTTCCACCCGGAAGCCCACGGCGGACCGCTGGACACATCGTATCTTTTCGATGAATTTGTAAAAAATATGGGAAAGGAGCGTGACTGATATGCCGCTTAGAAGTGATATAAAAAAGGTACTCGTTATCGGTTCCGGTCCTATCGTTATCGGACAGGCTGCCGAATTCGACTATGCCGGCACACAGGCTTGCCGCGCTCTGAAGCAGGAGGGACTTGAGGTCGTTCTCGTGAACTCCAACCCTGCTACCATCATGACAGACAAGGCTATGGCGGACAAGGTCTACATCGAACCGCTCACGCTCGACGTTATAAAGCGCATAATTGAAATTGAAAAGCCGGACAGCCTTCTGTCCACACTCGGCGGACAGACTGGTCTTACACTGTCCATGCAGCTTGCAGAGGAGGGCTTCCTCGAAAGCCACAACGTGAAGCTTCTCGGAGCTGACCCTGAGACTATCCACAAAGCTGAGGACAGACAGGCTTTCAAGGACACTATGGAGAAGATCGGCGAGCCGGTTATACCTTCAAAGGTCGTTGAGACTGTTGAGGACGCCGTCGACTTCGCACAGGTCATACACTATCCTGTTATCGTGCGTCCTGCGTTCACTCTCGGCGGAACAGGCGGCGGTATTGCCCAGAATGAGGCTGAACTTCGCGATATTGCTACGAATGGACTCCGCCTTTCGCCTATCACGCAGATTCTTGTTGAGAAGTGCATCAGCGGCTGGAAGGAGATAGAGTTCGAAGTCATCCGTGACGCAAAGGGCAACGTCATCACGGTCTGCTCTATGGAGAACTTCGACCCGGTCGGCGTTCACACCGGAGACAGTATCGTTATCGCTCCGGCTGTTACCCTCAGCGACAGGGAGTACCAGATGCTCCGTACCGCTGCAATCAATATAATCAAGGAACTTAAAGTTGAGGGCGGCTGCAACTGCCAGTTCGCACTTCACCCGACAAGCTTCAAGTATGCTGTTATCGAGGTAAATCCCCGTGTATCGCGTTCTTCGGCACTGGCTTCAAAGGCGACCGGCTATCCGATAGCAAAGACTGCCGCTAAGATAGCGATAGGCTACACTCTCGACGAGATAATCAACCAGGTTACAGGCAAGACCTACGCCTGCTTTGAGCCTGCACTCGACTATGTTGTAATCAAGTTCCCAAAGTGGGCTTTCGATAAATTCGTATATGCAAAACGTACACTCGGCACTCAGATGAAGGCTACCGGTGAGGTAATGGCTATCGGAACGAGCTTTGAGCAGGCTATGATGAAGGCAGTCCGCTCCATTGAGCTCGGTATGGATACCATGAATCTCAAAAAGCTTGCAAATCTCTCCACTGAGGAGATACGCGAGAAGCTCCACGTTATCGACGATGAGCGCTCCTTCTGCGTATTTGAGGCGCTGAAGCGCGGTATCACTCCCGAGGAGATACACGATATCACAATGATCGACAACTGGTTCCTCTATAAGCTTCTGAACCTTGTCGAGCTTGAAAAATGGCTTGCTGACGGCACTCCGCTCACAGAGGAAAAGTACGATATCGCAAAGCAGTACGGCTACCTCGACAGCACTATCGAGCGTATTTCCGGACAGAAGTGCCCCAAGCACAAGTCCGCAGTATACAAAATGGTCGATACCTGTGCCGGCGAGTTCAAGGCTGAAACGCCATACTTCTACTCCACATTCGACGAGGAGAACGAGGCGAAGCAGTTCATTGAGCGCACCAATACCGGCAAGAAAAAGGTCATTGTTTTCGGTTCCGGTCCTATCCGTATCGGACAGGGCATCGAGTTCGACTACTGCTCCGTTCACTGCGTGTGGACACTGAAAGAACTCGGCTATGAAGCGGTTATCTGCAATAACAATCCGGAGACTGTTTCCACCGACTTCGACACAGGCGACCGTCTCTACTTCGACCCGCTCACAAAGGAGGACGTTCAGTCCATTATCGAGACCGAGCAGCCCTACGGCGTTGTAGTGCAGTTCGGCGGACAGACAGCTATAAAGCTTACACGTTACCTTTCGGATATGGGCGTTCGTATCCTCGGTACTTCCGCTGATATGATTGACGCTGCCGAGGACAGGGAGCGCTTCGACGAGGTGCTTGAAAAGTGTGGTATACCGCGTCCGGCAGGTCATACTGTAATGAATGCCGAGGAAGCTCTTGTTGCTGCGAACGACCTCGGATATCCGGTGCTTCTCCGTCCGTCATACGTTCTCGGCGGACAGAACATGATAATCGCTCACTCCGATGCTGACGTAAAGGAGTACATGGGAATTATCATGAGCCACAACATAGAGAATCCTGTGCTCATTGACAAGTACATGATGGGTACTGAGGTCGAGGTCGATGCTATCTGCGACGGCGAGGACTTCCTTATACCCGGAATTATGGAGCATATCGAGCGTGCCGGCGTTCATTCCGGTGACTCTATCTCGATTTACCCTGCACAGCACCTCTCCGAGCGCATAAAGCGAATAATCGTTGAGTACACAAGGCTTCTCGCAAAGGAACTCAACGTTATCGGTCTGGTGAATATACAGTATGTCGTTTACAACCATGAGGTGTTCGTTATCGAGGTAAATCCGCGTTCATCGCGTACAGTTCCGTACATCAGCAAGGTAACTGGCATACCAATGGTTGACATTGCCACAAAGATAATGTTCGGCGCAAAGCTCAGGGATATGGGCTATGAGAGCGGACTTTACCCGGCAGGCGACTATGTTGCGGTCAAGGTGCCGGTATTCAGCTTTGAGAAGCTCACGGACGTTGACACTATGCTCGGACCTGAGATGAAGTCCACCGGTGAGTGCCTCGGTATCGGACGAAATCTTGAAGATGCGCTGCTCAAGGGACTTATCGCGGCAGGCTTTGACCTCAAGCGTGAGGGCGGAGTGCTTCTTTCGGTGCGCGATTCGGACAAGAGGGAACTCCTTCCCATTGCCGATAAATTCGAGCAGATGGGCTTTGAGCTTTATGCAACATCGGGAACTCAGAGCGTTCTTCACAGGAACATGATAGCGGCTAACCTTGTTCGTAAGATATCGGACGGCGAGCCGAATGTTGAGACGCTTCTCGACAGCGGAAAGATCCACTATGTCATCTCGACCTCCGCAAAGGGAAGACTTCCGGAGCGTGACAGTGTTAAGATGAGAAGAAAGTCTATCGAGCGCTCGATTTGCAGCCTTACTGCGATAGATACCGCAAAATCTCTGGTCAAGGTGCTTGAATCCGGACGCACCATCAATGACGTAGAACTTGTCGATATAACTAAAATATGAACGAAAAATGCGGCTGTATAAAATCAGCCGCGCTTTTTGTTAAAAGCTAACAAATCTTTGCTGTCAAGGCGGCAAATTTAAGCATTTGTGTTGACTGTATCGCCTCGTTAGTGTATAATAATCTTAGCATTGTTTTATATAATTGCATCAGGAGGTCGTACAAATGGCTTATGTATTCACAAAATGCTACAAGTGTAAGAAAAAGGTCAAGGTCAACGATACAGAAGACGCATGGGTATGCAAATTCTGCCGTAAACCTTTTATTGTAGAAAAGGCAATTGCTCTTTTTAATGAAAGCAAGCCCGAAGACGGCGGCGCTGTTAAAAAGGTTGAGGTCAAGAAGGCTGTTGTCAAGACCAAGCATGAGGAGATCAGCGAGGAGGCAGCTGCTGTAAAGGAAGAAGCTCACAAGCCTGCCGAGGTAAAGAAGGAGGAAGCTCCCAAGCCCGCTGAAGTCAAGAAGGAAGAAACTCTCAAGCCTGCCGAGGTCAAGAAGGAAGAAGCTCCCAAGCCTGCCGAGGTCAAGAAGGAGGAAGCTCACAAGCATGCCGAGGTCAAGAAGGAAGAAGCTCCGAAGCCTGCCGAGGTCAAGAAGGAAGAAGCTCACAAGCCTGCCGAGGTCAAGAAGGAGGAAGCTCCCAAGCCCGCTGAAGTCAAGAAGGAAGAAGCTCCCAAGCCTGCCGAGGCCAAGAAGGAAGAAGCTCCGAAGCCTGCTGAGGTCAAGAAGGATGAAGCTCCGAAGCTCGTTGATAAGAAGGAGCATCAGAAACAGATCACAGCGAAAGAACCACCCAAGAAGATCGAAGCTAAGGAAGCACCGAAGACTATAAAAATGGAGGATATTCCGAAGCCTGCCGAGGCCAAGAAGGAAGAAGCTCCCAAGCCTGCTGAGGTGAAGCAGGAGGAAACTCCCAAGCCTGCTGAAGTCAAGAAGCAGGAATCATCCAGACCTGCAAATTCCAACTTCGTTATGAAGTACGACATCCTCGAAAAGTATATCGGCAAGGCTGAACACCTTGAAATCCCGCCGAATGTGCGTGAAATAGCAGACCATGCCTTTGAGGACTGCACCACTATCAAGTCGATCGTTCTCCCTGTCGGGGTTACTATAATCGGCGAATATGCATTCAGAAACTGCTCGTCCCTCGAGGAGATAAGAATTCCCGTAAGCCTCATAAGAATAGGTGAATGGGCATTCAGAGGATGTGTAAAGCTCAAGAGCATCTTTATACCGAATACTGTCACAGTTATTCCCGAGAGTACCTTTGCTGAGTGCGAGAGCCTTGAAAAGGTCGAAATGCCTAACCGCATCACTGATATCCGTGCGTTCGCATTCTCGGGCTGTAAGAGCCTGAAGGAGATATGGCTGCCGAACACACTGAAGGTCCTCGGAAAGTACGCCTTTGCCGGCTGTGAGAAGATCGAGACTATCGAGATACCAGACGGCGTTACCGCTATTGAGAACAATGCGTTCTCAGGCTGTTCGAGCCTTACAAATCTCACTATTGCAAAGACGGTCAAGACTATCGGCGAATTTGCCTTTAAGGACTGCGTATCGCTCCGTACAGTTGCTATCCCTTACAGTGTTACATCTGTTGACGGCTTCCGCGGATGCGTTAATCTCAAGGCTATAAATATCCCGGAGGGTGTGCTCACAATTGGCGATTTTACCGGCTGTGCAAGCCTTGAGTCAATTAAGATACCTTCAACAGTCAAGAAGATAACCATTCCATTCAATGACTGCCCGAAGCTTCTGAACATCACTTGGATGTACATAATGGACAATCTGAAAATGTTCCCTGCTTATCAGGCATCTGTCGTTGAAAGCTGGAAGGCTGACGGCAAGTGTGCTTACTGCGGCGGTGATTTCAAGCTTATCAGCAAGACCTGCAAGGTATGCGGAAAGAAGAAGGACTATTGATTAAGATAAAAAAGGCAGCAGGGCTGCTCCTCTCCGTGACGCTTGCGCTTTCTGCCGGCTGCGGTAAGAAAGGCGGCAGCTCATCGGAAACGGAGACCACTTCGGCGGCCAATACAACTGCTTCACAGCAGACCGATACAATTGCCGCTTCATCTGAGACGGTGACGACCACAAAAACAACGGCAGAGCAGACTGTTGCCACTACGGCAGCTACTACTTCTGCGGCAGCTTCGTCTTCAACTACAGTTACTACTGCCGTGACAACAGCGGTGCAGACTGAACCGGCTGAATGCGCTGATGCTGCAAATGCCTTTTATCAGGCTTACATAGACCACGATGCGGAAAAGGTGTATTCGCTGTTCGTCCCTGCCGAAATGGAGGGCTACTGCGAACTCGTCAGAGATGAGCTTTCCGGAAAGGACCCGAAGAAGGTCTTCCGCAGAGCCGCTGTGATAAGTGCTATCGAGGCTTCGATGGACAATATTGTGGAGATCATGGACTACTATTCTGATGGTGACGGCAATGAATGGACTTTCAGCATACCGGAGGACGGGATCAAGGAAGTCAGCAGCGAAGAACTGCTCGAATTCAACAAGCAGCTCGGTACTGCCTTCACAAAGGCGTATACCTGCAAGTATATGTTCTACACCAATCAGACGAACGGCAAGAGCTTTACCGGAAACAGCTCGGCATTCGTTCAGCTTGACGGAAAATGGTACATTTCCTATTCGACGGTAATGGGAAGCGATCTTGTGAACTTTATGGATTTTGAATAAGCCGGAAGGACTGCTTTATGCAGTCCTTTTGACGGTAATGGAGGTATTATGAAAAAGGGTCTTGTTCTTGAAGGCGGCGCAATGCGCGGTCTGTTTACAGCAGGGGTCATGGACGTACTTATGGAAAACGGCATCACTTTCGACGGCATTGTCGGAGTATCTGCCGGTGCTTGCTTCGGGTGCAATTACAAGTCAAATCAGCCGGGCAGGGCTATACGCTATAATACGCGGTTTGCAAAGGATAAACGCTATTGCAGCGTCCGTTCATACATTAAGACGGGTGACCTTTATAACGCGGAATTCTGCTATGATACCGTCCCGAAGGAACTTGACATTTTTGATACTGAAGCCTTTGAGAAGTCGCCAATCGAGTTCTTTATCGTATGTACGGACATCGAGACCGGAAAGCCGGTCTACCGCAGATGTACCAGGGCTGACGACAACTTCCTCGTATGGCTGAGAGCCTCCGCATCTATGCCGCTTGCATCGAGGATAGTTGAGACGGACGGCAGAAAGCTTCTTGACGGCGGTATCTCGGATTCGATACCACTGAGATTTATGGAGAAGGCAGGCTATGAGCGCAATCTTGTGATACTCACCCAGCCGCGCGGCTACACCAAGAAACAGACCCGGAGCCTGAAACTCGTCAGACTTGCCCTGAGGAAATACCCTGCCGCTGTAAAAGCAGTAGCAGAGAGATATAAGATGTATAACGGTGAGCTGAGATATGTGCTTTCGGCAGAGCAGGAGGGAAGGGCATTGGTGATAGCACCCGATGAGAAGCTTCCGGCTAACCATGTTGAACACGACCCGGATGTTATGCGTGAGGTATACCGTCTCGGCAGAAAAGCCTGTACCGAAAGACTTGCGGATATCATCAGCTTCCTCGGAGAATAAATAGTATCGGCACACTTGACAGTGTGCCGCTTTTTTATCGTCTTCCGCTTCTGCGTTCAGCGATCTTCGCATATTTTTCCTTTGTAGCCAAGCCTCCGCGGATATGGCGCTCGAGTTTGTTGGTTTCAAGTACATCCCTTACCTGAGCGCATAGTACCGGGTCTTCTGAACGCAGGCGTTCACTTACGTCTTTATGCACCGTGCTTTTGCTTATCCCGAATTTTCGAGCGGCTGCGCGGACGGTCGCCTTATTTTCGAGAATGTATCTGCCGAGCACGACCGCACGCTGTTCTGGCTGGAGCTTCATATATATCACCTCTTGTGAAATGTATATGCCTGAGTGCAGGGATAAAATGATAGTATTCAGACAAAAGTGGTGAACAGCCGTAAGCGTACGGGAACGCTTTGACGAGGAATATTATGGAAATGTAAGAAATAAAACGATAAATATAAAAAAATATCCAAAATCATCCTAAATCAATTGAGTTTGCAATTTGTGGTTCAGATGAACTTGTGATATAATCATGATATCACATGAGAGGAGCTAACGACTATGAAAATCAACGTACCTGGAACTACTCTGTTCTACCCGGAAAACGGACCTGTTCCGGCATTTTCGCTGATATCTCCGGTTCTTGAAGCTACCGGCGGACTTACGCTGTCGCAGCTCTCAACGCTGACAGGGCTTGGCGGTTCGACTATCCAGAACTGGATAAAGCGCGGCTGGGTATCTGCGACCAAGGGCAAGAAGTATTCGGAAAAGCAGATCCTGCGAATACTGCTTATCAATATGCTTCGGAACGCAATGAAACTTGAAGATATCGCAAAGCTTATGGCATATGTGAACGGCGATGTTGATGACAATTCCGATGATATCATTGCTGATATCCACCTTTACAATATGCTTTGCAGTATCATATATACAGCGGAGACCAATTCAGCTTTTGAGCCCAAGTCGGTCTGGAAGCAGATCGACGCCGGCATCGAGGAACATTCCTGCGATATCGCAAATGCGGTAAAGCTCAGGAAGGCGATGTATGTAATGGTAATGGGTTACCGCTGCGGAGTGCTTAAACGACAGATGGACGAAGTCCTGACAGGAGTGCTCGAAGAACAGAAAATGGGAAGCCTCGGCAAATAATAAATAGTGTGTTCATTGGAGGTATCGGGGCTTCCCTGAATTCTTCGGCTAAGTGCAACGGAGGTGCGGCATGAAAGAAAAATCTAACGTGATATGGCTTATAGTAAAGATAATACTGTTTTTGCTGTTCGGCGTTTTTATAATAGCCATTATTGTGGTAACGGACGGCGCTGCTGATGGAATTGCTGATCTTTTTCCGGAATCGTTCAGCAAGTTTTTCGGCATAGACAAGAAAAAGGAAAAGGAAAAGGATACTGATGAAGTTGATACAAGAACAATTGATGCTTCATCATATGAAATGGCAGACGATATGTCGTCAGATCAGACAGAGTTCTGATGTAAAATCAATGGAGGAAATACTATGGCACTTGATATCAGGGAAATAAGAAAGGGAGATGCCGGAAAGGCAAACATCAAGGGAGTTAAGTGGATAGTGGCAGGCATTGCTGCAATTATCATAGCTCTGAACTCCTTCACTATCGTACCTGCCGGACACACGGGAGTTGTTCTCACGCTCGGCGAGGTATCAAAGAAGTCGTTCGATGCGGGATTCCACTTTAAGATCCCGTTTGTACAGCAGATCGAGACAATGTCCAATAAGATACAGGTCTATGAGACTCCGGCTTCGGCTGTTTCAAAGGACCTCCAGACCGTAAGCAGCAATATCGCGGTAAACTACCGTCTTATCGCTTCGGACAGCGCAAGTATGTATGAGGACGTAGGCGAGGATTACAAGACCGTGCTCATCGCTCCTGTTGTGCAGGAGTGCATGAAGTCTGCAACTGCAAAGTATACCGCTGAGGAACTTATTACGGAGCGTCAGGCAGTCGGCGATGAAGTCAAGGCTGCACTTGATCTGAAACTGAATGACTACGGTATCTACATAGAGAAGTTCAACATCGTAAACTTTGACTTCTCGGACGAATTCAACAATGCTATCGAGGCAAAGCAGGTAGCTGAGCAGAATCTCCTCAAGACCGAGACCGAGCAGAAGCAGGTACGCATTATCGCGCAGACCGATGCTGATAAGAAGGTTATCGCTGCTGAGGCGCAGGCTAAGGCTATTCTTGCTGAGGCACAGGCTCGTGCAGATGCCAACAAGCTGCTGAACGAATCGCTCACCGATAAGGTCATAGCTTATGAGCAGCTCGAAAAGTGGAATGGTGTATTGCCTAAGGTTACAGGCAGCGGCACCGGTCTGCTGATAAATGTTCCGCTCGATGACAATACAACAGCAAATACACAGTCTTCAGCTCAGGCTGAATAACTCATCTGCAATATAGGGAATTGGAAAGATCAAACCGGCGTTCCTGGGGTAGGGGCGCCGGTTTTTATGTGCATATATGCAAAAAGGACGTTCCCGAAGGAACGTCCTTGATTTTGTCCGTCTAATGGAATTAGCCGAGCTCTGCGAAGTACTTGATTGTTCTTACCATCTGTGATGTGTAAGAATTCTCGTTGTCGTACCATGAAACTACCTGAACCTCATAGAGGTCGTCAGCGATCTTAGCAACCATTGTCTGAGTAGCATCGAAGAGTGAACCGAATCTCATGCCGATAACGTCAGAAGAAACGATCTGATCCTCGTTGTAGCCGAAGGACTCGGAAGCAGCAGCCTTCATAGCAGCGTTGATGCCTTCCTTAGTAACGTCAGAACCCTTTACAACGGCTGTGAGGATAG
>JAFXSC010000021.1 GCA_017525915.1 Ruminococcus sp. | reverse complement strand
ACGGACTGGATAAACTGCAAGTTCATCAACTGCACATTCATAAACAGCAATCTCAGCGATGAGGGCTCTGAGGAGAAGGACTGTACATTTGAAAACTGCCGGACCATCTATCTCAAAGCATAATTATCAGCAGATTTTCACAGAATTATCATTGACAGTTCCGGTATAGTATGATATACTATGAGTAATCTAAGATGAAAGGTGGCGAATGTTTGAAGGGCAATGGTAAGTGTAAGCCCGCTTGATGCAGGGCATGGTCAATTACACTTACTGCTATATCAATGCCTGCAAAGCTGAAAATGCTTTGTAGCGTGGTTGTTGCGTCTGCTCTTCAAACAGGCGCTTTTTGTTTATCCGGAAATATTCCACTCATACCGAAAAATGAGGGTGCCTGATAGAAGTTGTCAAGGGACGTATGTCCCGAACTATCAGCACCCTCACTGTTTTTGAGGGAGAAAAGGAGTTTTCTATGGAGAACAACGAAAGAAACATCATCGTCAGCAAATTCGAGATCATCCCCTACGATCCGTTCGAGTTTTACTGTCAAGGAGATGAAAAGTGCATCGGAGAGCTTACTGTGGACAAGGCTGAGCGGACTATAACTTTCAGGCATATTTCCGGTGAAAAGCCGATTCTCGAATACATTGTCAGTGCAATGTTCGTTCAGAAGGACTGGTTCAGGCTCATAGCTGAGGACAAAAGCATTGAAGAACGCCGCGGACATTTTCTGCTGGAACGTCACTGGCCATATGAGGCTTATGTTGTGCGTTCCGAAAAAGATGACAAGCCTGTCATCGACCACAGGATTGACCTTGAGGATTACTGCTTCATCGAAGAATTGACCCTCTCGCCTTTGGAATTCGGTCTGCTTTTTGAGAGCTTCACCCGTTTCATTCTCTATTCGACGACATCAAACAGAAAAAGGGTTCTAAGGTGGATCGAACACGATCTGGAATTCAGGTTCATCAAGTGATCCCCTGCGACTATTCATACGAATCCAAACCGCGACCGATACAGGAGGTACGATTATGTTAGGAGATATTTTAAGCGAATTAATTGCTGAATTCATTTCTGAGGTAATCTGGAATCTGATAATCAAACCCATAGGACTGGTATTGTTCTACATTTTTGCTACCATATTCCAGGGAATATACAGATTCTTCAAGTTCATTTACCAGCGTATTGCAGCGGCTGCCGCATTTGTCACATCGCCGATAAGGAGACTATTCAACCACGAAAAGAACAACGACATTATGGAAGAGCCTGAAGCGATTTCGGAATTGTCATCTGCGACAGTCGATGACACCAAAATATCAGTCAAATACAATGGCCAGTGAAAAAACGAACCGCCCTCGTATGAGGGCGGAGATTATAAAAATGTCGTCTGAAAAGTGACAAAAAGCCAAATAAAAGCGGTATAATTGAATAAACGCATCCACCCATTTGAACGGAGGCAGATTTATGAAAAAGGATATATTAAAAATTGAAGGCATCAAACTCATCCGCGCAGAGATCATACACCGCACTGTTGAGGATTACCGCTTCATCAGAGTAATGATCAGCGATACAAAATTCGAGGACGTGGACTTTGAACATATCGAACTGAAAAAGTGCAGCTTTGAGAGATGCAGCTTCATCAACTGCCGCTTCAATAACTGCATCATCGACGATTCAATGTTCACCAACTGCGAGAACGAGGACTGCTCCTTCGACTATATGTTCCAGACGGGTGATACCAAATACGAAAACTGTGTCCGAACCGACAACGGCAGAAAGGAAACTGTCGAGGGTGAACTGTTCGTTGTGGGATGCACCTACAAGGCTAAGAATGCTGAACTTTTCCACGACTACACTGAGGAAGAGCCGGAGGAATATCCAAATTACGTCCACTACATACATTGCGACGATACTATCGATGAACACTCCTTCAAGGAATACACACGGGATAAATACCACTTTTCAACCATAAGAGGAGTGATGCTCCGTCGTATGACGATAAAAGGCAAAAACTTCGAGCATCTCATCATCGAAAACTGCACATTCAGCAATCTGGTCTTCGAGGACTGCGTGTTCTTCGATATCGACACTACGGATTCGGTATTCACCGGCTGTCAGTTCATCAACTGCATTATCGCCGACCACCGTTTCTTCTGCATCGACTATCAGAACTGCGTCATCAAGGACTGCACTCACATTAACTGTATCGATGACGGCGACAATATCTTCGACAACAACGAGGATTCCGGCGATACCGTGCTGAAAATGAGGATACTGGAATAAGGGAAGCCCTCCGGATAACCGGAGGGCTTATGTTTTGCAAAGAGATCAGAACTCAATTTTACACCTGTAATAACCGCAGCTGCTATGCGCCGGCATATCAACATTTCGCTTGATAGTGTCTCTTCTATTATACACTACTTCAGAGGTTTACACAAATTTTAGGATAGACTCATTGTATACTGTAAAAAATTAGAGTGGCTGATTTTTCAAGCCGCTCCCACATATCGTTTTTATCACAGTTTTTGAATTTACAGAGATTTTTTCACAGAGCCATTAATATAATTACTTGTGATTTATTGCAAAAAACTCGCTAAATATCCCCATTATTGTAGAGACACGCTGGTATTAATTATTACTGTACATAAAGTATTATAGAAATAAAAACTGAGGACCAACTTCAATATCTGGAGTTAACTTTACGGCTATTCCATGTTCCTCATCCCATACGCAATCTAGCAGAAATATAGTTTTGCCACTTTGCTCAAAAACTAAAGAGCGTGGTATTACAATTCCGGCTAAATCAGATGATAGTTCTATCTTATGGGCTTCAGGCCAATAATCAGTTAATTCAACGAGATTATTATTTATGTAATTTTTTAATTGTTCTTCTATTGTCATAGCATTTTGAAATTCATTTTTCATGTAATCTGCATATGCCTGGCGCTCAGCTTCAGTAATAGGTTTTTTGTTGTATGCCATAGCAGAAATAATAATGTTCCATTTTTCTTTAAATAGCATAATGCTTTGTTTTTTGAACCATCTATGTTTATATGTCATCTCTCCGAAGATAGGATCAATACAGGTTATGTTCATTTATGTACACTTCCTTTCAATTATTGGTGTGAGTTTTTTTGTACTCTGAAACACCACCGGAATGTGGTATATTTCCATGAATTTCTCTAGGTATTTTTTGCATGGTTTTACAATCATTGCATTCATGCCAGGTATACTTGTTTTCCTCACGCCACTGTTTAACTTCTTCTGGTGTACATCCTCGTTGTTCTGCTAATTTTTCGTCTGCTTGAGAGAAATTGGAAGGACGATCGTCTGTGAAATCATCAATTTCTACATTCCCTTTTGAAATTTCTGAAAAATCCGGTTCTCCATCTTTAAATGGTATAGAATCAATCCCATATTTTTTTAGGATTTCTTCCCAAGATTTGTTATCTGGATTTGTTTGCTTGTTGATTGGAGTAAAATCAAGAGTAGGTTTCCATTTAGAATTGCCAGGTTCTCCTGTCCATCCGCCATTATTTTTGGGCAAAACCTCATATATTGTTACCTCAATTCTAATTCTGTCATTTTCATCTGGATTAGGTATAGTTCCTTTAATAAAATTATCAATATTTAGTTCATCGTCCATCTTTTTATCGTATGCGGTATCTGTGTAAGAAAGTTCAGAACTATACGGTGAAAAAGAATCATCCTCTAGTATCAATGTACCTTTTATAAGCAGATCCGGATTAAAAGAAGGATCTTGATCTGTTTTCTGTAAATCAAAATTCTTTAATTCATTCATTTTGCTACTCCTTTCTCAATCCATTTTTTTAAAACATCAGGTTTGTTAAGATCGTTATAGATGTAATCTGTTATAACAGCTTGAATTATATTTGTACGGAGTTCATTAGATATCTTGGTATTATTGATAATTATATCAAGAGTCTCGTTCGCTCTTACTCCCCATTCTTTTTCTGATGAGGATTCAATATATGCTCTTTTTACTGATTCCTTGACTTCATTAAAAAGAGTTCCAATTATAGGTGCAATTTTTGTGCATTTGGGATTTTTAACAGGAAATTCAAGCATATTTATAGATGTAACCTGCAACGATGGTGTTAAGCCTGATTCTCTTAAGTATGGAAGCACGTTTTTCATGATATCAGTACGGCTCAATTTTGTACCATTGCAAAGCAATGCGGCAATTTCTATTGCAGCAGCTGAATCAAATTTCCGTGACTTTTCATCACCAGGCTCATATTTGAAAAACTCGTTTTGTGAAAAATATTTATCAACGCAACACAAAACAGGCTGTATCCACTCATTTTGGTATACCGCTGCAACTCCACGCGGAAGCTTAGCTAGTTCAGCAATCTGATTATCGTTAAGATTAGCAGCTCTTCCAACGAGTTCTCTGTCTAAAAGATCGGGGAGTCGCATAATGATTTTAGTATTAGTATTGCGAATAGCAGCCATATCAAGTAATCCGGGAGCTTGATCGGCAATTATAAATCCTTCGCCATATGTACGCATTTCAGCTATTGAGTTTGCAATCATCTCAACGCTCTTTCCAAGAAGATTACCGCCTTCTGTAGGTTGTTCTGTTGAAGTGCGCTTCAAAAGGTTATGAGCTTCTTCAAGAACAGTCAGATGATTAAGTGAACTATTCATCTTACCACTGGTAATTCGATATTCCTGTAGTTTAAGAACTATAACTCCCATCAATAACGACTTTGTCTCACTTGAGCCAACACGGCTTAAATCAATTATAACATTTTCGTCAAACAATTCCTTATCAGGAATCTCATCCACGGAAAACATCATACCGTTGATACCGTTGGTAAGCGACTGTAATCTTGTAAGCAGCGAGCCTTTATATGCTCCCTTGTTTTCAGCGTCATATTCGCTGCTATCGATAATATTCCTAACATTGCGAGCAACGTCTGCAAAAGTCGGATACATATCATTTCCGTATGGATTAGTTGACGCGGTTAAATTCCAACCGCAGTCCTCATATGCTTTCTCAACCGCATTTTTCAATACCGCCGGCATTGCGGCATACATCGGCCAGCAGACATTAAAGATTTCAACAAGGCGGTCAAGGTGTTCAAGTATATGTATTCCCTCTGGGAAACTAAATGGATTTAATTTTAAAAGCGATGATATTTTAGGATTAGTTCCATACACCGAAACATTTTTTTCGTTACCGAAAACGTGCTTATATTCACCTTTAGCTGGTTCAATGACAAGGAACTTCACACTATTTCGGTTAGCTTCGTCCAATATCTTATATACCGTATTGCTTTTACCAGCTCCAGTACTTCCCGTAATAAACGTATGAGATGTTAATGAGTCAATTGTAAGATCAACATTAATGTTCTCTTTGTTGTGCATATGAAAGATTTTTCCAAGATTAATTTTTCTATTTCCATCGTTGGTATCATCATATGTAACGATGTTTCTTCCAAATTCAGCGCATTCTATTACAGGAAAACCTGCGACAGATTTTCTTGGGAGATTGAATGAATACGCCAGCTCTCTGCCAGAAATCGTAGTCGTAGCATCAACAGTAGTAGGATACATAAGCCAATCTTCAGGCAGGTTATCTCTAAGACAAAATACAGGATGATGTAAGTGACATATCTCCCTAAGTATTGTTTCAGAATCTGTTTCAGTTGAATGCCAGGTATTTATAGCAGATTGTGAAATAAACGATTCTTCTCCCTGAGTAAGAGCAAGATACATATGCGCAACATTATTAGCAGTATTATAATCATCGGATATTACATAGGATGCAAAGTTCCACATACCCAATGCGGCTCCTTGCTCTAATCGCTTCATTTGCTTATCAAGCAACTCAAGAGTGTGCTTGATTTGATGATTTGTAAAACTTTGAGTTATTCCCTCGTTTTTACCAATATTTATACTTACATTAGATGAGCGATTAAAACTAACTCCAAAATTAGCGTTTGCATTTACTCCTTTACTTTGAGTATCAATCTTTCCAGTTGCTACAGTATCTGATACATTTGCTCCAACTTCACCTAAAAATGGAATTTTCAATTTTCCTGTAATCCCAGCAGTAACTGCATTAGTTATTGACTTAGAAACACTCGAGCCACTATTTACGCCGGCACTTGTACCTAAGTTGACTCCTCCGCTAAAAGAAGAAGTCTCATTATCGGACGTGGTATATGTAAAATTAGTTTGCCACGAAGCAAAGGGAGTCAACGCAGAATAAATATCATGCAAATGATTCTTCTTGATTTCATTATCAAGCGAAGGCGAAGCAAGCAGAACAAACGTATATTCCTGATTGGCGTTTTGAGGGGCAACTCCGTCAAGCAGCTTTTCAATACTTTGGCTTATAAATTTCTCGGATTTTTCAGTAGCTACATTTGTTACGGAAGCAATGTTTTTCGGAGATTTATATTCGGCTAAGCAAGGCGGTATTCCCGCCCCGTTAGTGTTTTCAAAAACAACTCCAGGGAAATTGCCTCTTACTGCTTCTTGTAATCTTTTATTGAAATTAAGAGCTTTTGAACGAGCATCTTTTTCAACGTTAGTAACTACTGCCATTGTAATTCTACAATCGAATTTGGTTCTATGAAAAATTAGAGCAATATTGCAGTCATCCTGACTCAGAACATGATATACGTTAACAAGCTTGTCCAAGTAGTTTTCCTCAGGATCAAGTACCCATTTCGTAATATCAAAATATGCTATTCTATCATTAGCAGCATATTTATCAGGAACGGTTTTGATAGGCGTGTAAATCGTATTAAGTTCCGACAGATAAGCGTGATTAACCTCAACGCCAAGCGTGCCAAGCAGACGTTTTATGAGTTCCTGATTCTCTTCGCTATTCATATCTGGCTTTTCATTCAGATACTCAAGCTTTTTCTTCTCTATTTTTTCAATCTGGTTTGCACTAAGCTGCGAAGCTTCTGCAATTTTATTAGCAGTTTTACTTGCAATTTTTGCTATAATTCCCATTTTGCACCTCTTTCGTCATGACAATCTAACTATTTTTTGATATAATGATTACGACTACACCAATAATAGCGACTACTGCCGCTGATATCATCAGAAGAAATTTCTTATGCTTTTTTTTCTTCATATTATTATGAACATATTCGCTCACCTCAGCGACGTGGATAAAGAATTGTTTTGAAGCCATTCCAGCTATACCCTGTGATTCAAGCTCATTTAAATAATCAATATCCCACGGCTTATCCTTCTTTTTCACATCGTAATCTGCAAAAAAATCTTTTCCATACTGAGCTTCATATTCTTCAATTTTTTTTACAGTGCCTTTTAAAGTATATTTCCCTTTGACAATATCAAAGAAGAAATCTGATTGAATATTTGCTTGATCCATATGTTCTCCTTTCAACGATCCGCCAGTTTGAACTGGAGCATATTATTTACATCTGAAATATATTCTTGAATTTGTGAACTCTGATTTGCTTTATGTTCGATATCGGCTTCACAATTTCTCATCTGTTTATTAAGATCTATCATTTGGGGATTATACTGAGAAATAAGATCAATAAACTTTTGGCTTACCTCTTTCGTCATTTCCTTCAGTGCAGTAGATGATTGAGTTGTCAGAGAGTTGTTAACCTTCAGGAGTTCTTTTTTCAAATGTATCAAACATTTATCTGGAGCGTTGTGTTTGATCCTTTTAAATAGTAATCCTCCAACAAGATCATTTCCTTTAAGAGATGCATTGTATTCATACTTAGGAATACAATCAATATCCATAATTTCATTTTTTAACAGCTCCTGTTGTTCTTCAGTAAGATCAGGAGAATCAACGATTATTGATATTAATACTCGCTTTAATTCAGATTCCTTATCTTTCCAGAATGTAAGAGAACTATCTTTTCCGTTTTCCCAATATTTTTTTACTTCTTCCTCCAACAAATTATTGACCTTGCTTGTTACAGATGTTTTACGCTCCTTATCTCCCTTGCTTTCATCCCAGAATTTTGCTATTCTACCTGTAACTGAAAATGTAAAAGCTTTAATTGTCTCAGCATTTATACCTTGTATCATTTTCACATATTCTTTTATGTAGCATTTAGTTTTAGATGTGCATTCATCATCCAATTTCTTTAAAACATCTTTTTGTTGTGTGGTCATCAGACTTGTAATTTCGTTTAATAATGATTCTTGTTCTTCTAAATGCGAATTAATTTTGTTATTAAGGTAACTCATGGCGTTAGTTAAATACTCGCTTGCATTTTTACATTTATTATATATTGAATACTTCTCAGCAAAATCTTTTATAACAGTTTCAATTGCATGAAGTCCGCTATTTCGATAAGCATAGTATTCGTCGATCACTGTTGTATCATTATAATCATCAAATTGATGCTGAGGGATAATATTAAAACTGTAAAGCTTTGAGGGCTCCTTTTTTCTTCTGAATTTTAATCTGCAATCTTCAAATACAGAACTATAGTCTTCATCGATCCATTTAGGGCTCATTTTATGTATAGTATTACCTTCCTCGTCTTCAGCCTCAACTTCAATTGTATCACCAAACATCATTTTCTTAAAACCTAAACCCATTACTGCTGAAACGAAATAAACACCGGCAGGATTCAACTTTGACAATGTTAACTTATCGAAGTTTCCTTTTTTATCTCTTAATGTATTGGAACTTTTTTCATCTGATTTGTTTACTATTATCATCAGATTACCTTTATCTAATGCTCCTCCAAGTTCATCAATAGTTTCAATAAGTTTTTTGCAATCATCAGTATCCATAGTATCTGGAGTAGCTACAAAAATAGGCAGCCCATTTGTTTGGCCTTCCATTGCCTTTTTCAGCACTTTGATATGATTAGTATTACCTGCTGCATTAGAACCCGGAGTGTCATAAACAATAAAGTCATACTTATCAAAAGGAAGAACCAGGGATTTTAACGGTAGAGTAACTTCTACTAAATCGGAAATTCTTATTTGAGGATTTGTGTTATTCTTCGTATCATAGTCATTAATTATGCTTAAGGCATGATACATTCGCTCTTCTACAGTAGCATAGTTCTTTATCTTGTTTAGCTCTTTAACAATCTCTAACTCGCCAGATTTTGTTATTTTAATTTTTTCGTTATCTAATTGAACTCGTATCGTGTTTTGAACGTTTTCTTTATTATGACACGAAAACTTAATTTCATATTTTGCACCTGAGGATATTTTATATGTTTTAGCTGTAGTTGGATCAGAAGCGCTTGGAAGAAGCTCTATCCCCAATAAACTGTTGATAAACGCTGATTTTCCTGCACTGTATGTTCCCATAACACAAATTGGAATCGTTGGACGTACGGCTTCAGAAAACTTTGATACATATTCAACAACTTCATCATCCGGATATTCAGAAAACATATCTTTCATATTTGAAAAAATATCTTCAATTTTACCTTTAACATGAACGGCCGGTAATAAATCAAATTCTCCAGAAATAACAGTAATATTTCGTGAAGAATAGTATCTGCTCAAAATTTCGGTAAAATAATCCATATCTTCAATTGTGCCTTCAAAATAGAGATCTAAGCCTACATTCCCTGGATTATATATATCATCCATATGTTTGATGATATCATATGCTTTATTCTGGATGGTAGTATTAATTAATTCTGGTCTAAGAAACGGAGATTCAAAAGAAGGAGACTCCCATTCTTCTTCCTCCAAATTCCAATGGAAATACTCAATTTTCGGTATATATGGATTATATCTGATTTTGGCCATATTTTTATTATATTGCATAAATAATCCTCCTTTGTATGATAACCAATTTCAGTTTTTGATTTAATTTATTACCTTGAGAGTAATTATAATTGATGCTATAATATAAATGCCGTAAATTTCATTCATTTACGGTGCGAACGGCGTATGCTTTATATGTATGATTTTACCACAATTTCATCCGATTTTCAATTCAATATAATAAAATTTTACAAATAGGATTATAAAATCAGCAGTTTGTACAAGGCTGAGAGTATGGTTTTGTGGGTATTGACTGCCCATTTATCGTCAGGATCATGGTCAAAGGAGAGGAAGATATATGGCTCGGAGAGGTGAGAACATTTACAAGCGGAAGGACGGTCGTTGGGAAGGTCGCTATAAATCGGGATATAGGGAAGATGGACAAGCAAAATATCGCTCTGTATACGGTCATTCCTATGCGGAGGTCAGGACTAAACTTGCCCCTCTGAAAATCACCGCTCCTGCTGTAACTACTGCCTGTCATATGACGGTAAAAGAGCTTTTCTCAGAATGGCTATCAGCTGTAAAGCTTCGAGTGAAGCCCTCTACCTTTGCGAATTATTTGCTAAAGGTCGAGAAGCACATTCTTCCTGCATTCGGCGGAATTCGATATGACGCCCTGACGGTTCAAACGCTTAACAGATTTATTGATGATAAGCTATGTTCTGGACTATCACCCAAATACGTTTCCGACATTATGATCGTTTTCAAATCTATGGCTAAGTATTCCGCTAAAATACACGGATTTCGCAATATACTTGAAGATGTGACCTTACCGAAGATACATAGAAAGGAACTATCCTTGCTGTCCCCCATACAACAACGAAAATTATGTAGTTACCTGCTAAATAACCTTAATCCAACTTCGCTCTGTATTCTCCTGAGCCTATATACCGGACTGCGCGTCGGAGAGGCATGTGGTCTTATGTGGTCGGATATTGATTTTGATAAAAGAATCCTTACTGTCAGAAGAACTGTTCAACGCATACGCAGCGGAGCACACGACACTCAGATCATAGCAGATACTCCTAAGAGTCGTTCATCGAGGCGCTGTATACCATTACCAACATTTATTATGAAACTGCTGCGGGGATCCCGCAGCGTTGACGATCATTATGTTTTATCCGATTCCAAAATAATAATTGAGCCGAGAACTTTACAGCGCCGGTTCAAGGCAATACTAAAAAAAGCAGATTTACCGTCAGTAGGATACCATTGCCTTCGGCATATGTTCGCTACAAACAGCCTACAGGTAGGCTTTGATGTTAAGACGCTTTCGGAGATACTTGGTCACGCAAGCATAGAAACTACGCTTAATCGCTATGTGCATACCTCTATTGATAAAAAAATAGAGTGTATGGCTCTGCTGGAAGCACCGCTCGACATCATTGGAGATGAATAATGAAAACAATTGGTATTAGCGGCAAAACATGCCATATCATAATAAACGGAGCCGACCTTCCTACGATATACTGGGGCGAGATGAAGAACAGCTCCGGGACCATTGAAAAAGTCCTTGCGCAGTGCGAGGACGTGAAGTGCAACTATATCGTTTATGAGGTAGAGGACTGGAACGCAGACTTCTCACCGTGGGAGTTTGTACTCAACAAGAAGATGTCCTTCTCGGGCGGCGGACGTAATTAAATATGAAGCTTCCGATGTAAGCTAATGGTAACTGACGCCAGACTTTTTTCATTTTATTTTTAGTTTTAAAAGTTACAGGACTTATTATTTTTGATTTGGAGTTAATCTAGACGGGAAGTATCACTTTGTACCTTGTTTGACATTGCAGTTCAACCACTTGTTTACCACTTATTTGTACTAAAAACTGCCATAAATCACTTTAGAATGCAAAAATTGAAATGCCCAAAATCCGCGAAATACAGCCATTTTCACATTTTACTGAAAGTCGCAGAAAGGCTTGTGCTCAATTCAATTCCCCTCGCCTCCACCAGCGCCGAGCGGGCGCGCGCGGTTCACGATGCCGCTCGCAAGCTCGCTCACTTTGTACGAAGTTGTTACTCTGCTTTCGCTTACGGAAGCAGTATTCATTTTGTAACACATACACAATTGAATATGCGTATTTTTAAAGTAAAAAAGTCGCATAAAAAAAGCCGTAGATACGTTAAACAGCGTATTTACGGCTTTTCCGTTTTCTCAAAAATATGCACTTTTGTTCAACGAGGGGTACAGATCAGGTATATCCGACGCATTTTGTGTCTCAGAAAACTGAAATCGTCTCCTCGCAAATCAGTGCGACAGGTATACTTTCCGGAAAAACCTTGAAAATAAAAATATGCAGGTACAACGTGAGGTCACAATAAAGCGGAACGACTGCAATAGGTTCACACCGATACGAAGCATTTTACTCATGGTAGTTCTATTGACACTTGGTATATATTCTGATATAATTGCTATCTTCATGTTTCTGCCAAAGATCAGAAATAAGCAGCGAAAGCGCAGGCCTCCGCTGCACACGAACATTATCATAAAAACTCAACTTCACCGCTCTCAAGGTGATAAATAGCGCCGAGAACTTTCAGACCGTACTCGCGCTCGTCCTTCTGTATCTGCAAGCTGTGCTCGATGAGCTCGCAGCTATGTTTGACGTTGAGACAGCAAGCCTTTACTTCGTCCTTTTCGTCGCCGACAGCCTTGACTATCTCGTCTGTGATGTATTTGATATAACCGTCAGGCTCGTGATTCATGGCAGCGTCTACCGCTCCGCAGCGGTCGTGACCGAGGACTACGATAAGTCCCGTGCCGAGGTGCTCAGCGGCGTACTCGATGCTTCCGAGCTGGTGGGAGTCGATGACGTTCCCGCTACACCTGAATTATAGCACATCAGGAAGGAATAATCAATCACGGCTCTGTACTTCCGGTGATGACAGGAGTTCAGACCATAACGTGAGATAATCGGGCAAAAAAGCGACCTCTGAGAGCAATTCTCAGAGGCCGCCTTTCATATATCCGGGAAAGATTTTGCTCCTGTTATAAAGCCATGCTGCTGGTGACCGATTTGAGCTCTTGTTTGCGTTCGTACATAAACTTGTCGGCACGCTTGAAAACGTCATTATAGTTGTCGTCAATGGAAGCGTCATAAATTGCAAGACCGCTTGCCACGACAACGGAACCGTTTTTCAGATTTTCGTCAATGATCTCACGGAAGGATCTTATAAGCTCTTCGCGGTTGGCATAATCGTCGCCTTTAAGGAGCGCAACAAATTCGTCGCCGCCGACGCGGAATACAGGACTGTGCTCGAATTTGCGGCATATGATCTTGCAGGCGCTTTTAATGTGCTCGTCGCCGGCTTCGTGACCAAACGTATCGTTTATCATCTTCAGTCCGTTCACGTCGAAGACAACTACGCCGAACTCCGTGATCTCGCCGTTTGCAACGGCTATTTCCAGTTCAGCAAGAGCTTCAAGATAAGCCAGCTTGTTCTTCACATTGGTAAGGCCGTCATTGTAAGCCCTCTGCTTTGCGACCAGTATCTCCTTATTGTATGCGACATCCTTGTCCTTGTAGATAAAAGTGTGTATCAGGCACGTTCCGAACAGGCAGCCCATTGAATAGAACGGCATGAGCGGGAAAAACATCTGCACCACGATGAAGAAAGACATTATCAGACCGGAAATGCTGATGGTCCTGTAATGCGACCTGCTTATTCCTTCCGAGCGTGTGACCCTGACCATTGAATATACCGATGTGATGAGGAATAATATCATTTGCAGGATAAGTCCGATATATCTCGCAGGACGCGGCAGGTACTCCTTGTCGTCGCTGAACGAGAAAACGACAGGCACAAAGAGGTTCACCGTCAGGACAACCATTTCAAACGTGAATACCGCCCAGCCGCCGGCTACAAGCAGCTTGCTGAGCTTGCCCTTGTCCCCGGAAAAAGCTACCACTCCCCTTGTCCAGAACAGCACGGACAGTACCATAAATCCGAAAAACAAACAGGTGTCGATATATGTAACGACTACCCACCTTTGTTCATAGAAAAAGCCCCATAATACGTCCGCCGAGAAAAAAGCAATCAGTGAAAACAGATATTGGCGGTATTTCAGGCGGGCATCATTGCCGCTTGTGTTCTCGACCTTTCTGAGTGCTTCTATATTGATTATGACCATAACGATCATAGCTATTATTCCAATGCTCGCATAATACATTGTCATTCCCCTTTCTTTCTGTATGTAATCGCAAAGCTCATGAAAGAAAACCAGTCAGCCGCATGGACTGCCTGTTATTGGCATATCAGGAGTACAAACTCGTTCCAGCATTCGACGACGACCTGCACAAAACGCGCATAACCGATCCGGTCTATCAAATCGGACATATATCTCAAGCCCCTTCCGTCAGAAGATGTATGACAACATTATATCATATAAGCGAAGCGTTATGATATAATTGCCCGATTGCAGGGAGCAAATCTCCGATTTGCGTATCTGCAAGGGCTTTTGAATAATTATAATGAATGCTTTTGCATTCATTATATCATATATTGCACAGGATTTCAATACTGTATTTCCCTGCCGGTCATGTCCTGTGTACAATTATGTCGATTTACCGCACTGCCTAAGCTTACGCCTGCAAATATAAAAGCCGCTGTCAAGCGGCTTTTATCATTATGCTGTTATGTGAACTTTCCTGTCCTGTGCCGGTATTTATTTATCAATACACACTGCCTGCTGTCCCATATCTATATATCTTTGTTTTATCCTTTCATAGCTGTAAGACGTATTTCCGACCAGCGGATCAGAAACATAGATCTTTCCGTCCTTCCTGTCAAAACCGGTGAGCACCACGCAGTGCTCATATGCGAGCCACTGCATCTGTTCGCCGTCCGGAGTATTCCATACCGTTGTGTACTCCGGTTCGTGAAGCTCCTTGTTAGTTACCCAGATGAGCACAGGCTCATCATTGCTGATATAGTCCGTCAGCAGCCTGTCAAAGTCTGTACCGCTGATATCCTCTGCCTGCGCTTCCTGACCGTTCGCGCAGAAAAAATTATTCGCGGTCGCCGCTATGCACGGCGCATAGCAGCCGTAGGAGTCCTCCGATTCCGGGTCACCGGCAAAGGTGGTCCGGAAATCCGCACCGCAGAGCATACCGTCGTACCAGTAGAACTCCTGCTTCGGCTGATACTCCCTTGCGAGCGTCAGCTTGTCCACATCATATCCGTAATGATTGAGCAGTATGGTCAGTGAAACGCACTCGCAGCCCGTAGGGAGCTCCGGATTCTGCATGATATTATTCACGCTGATGAGCTTCCGGTCACCTGCGCGTTCACGTTCTGCGAAAAGGTTCTCAACAGAGGGAGCCTCCTCCGCGTCCGCAGCACAGGTCAGAGGCTGACACCCGGCAGAATCATCTGAAACGTACACCGGTTCATCTATCACGCCGCAGCCCGTCATCGCTAAGGAAAGCAGGGCTGCTGCTATCATAATCTTCATTATTATCCTCCTTTATGTTGTATCCGCATCATCATCATTCCTGAAATAATAAATATCTAAAACTTTTGTCATACCGGGGTCGAAGACTTCCAATCCCTTCGCTTTATCCGAGCTTCCGTCGGAAGGGAAATCCTTGCCCATAATTTCGTGAAGGCTTATAAAGCCAGCTGCGCCTGAGCTGCCGACCACAGCGGCGATATCCGGCATCTCTGCGGCGGTGAATATACTGTATTTGCTCATTCCGTTAAAATCAACAGCTTCCTTAAGAGTGATAACGCCTTTTGCATCATTATCAAAGGCTATCTCCTTCATCAGCATTACATTGACGTAATTCCCGAATGAATCGGTAGTCAGATATTTAAGTATAACGCCGGTCTCTGTATCAACGTAAAACCAGAAGCCGACAGTATCGCTGTTTGACGTCTCGCCGTGTATAACAGCGCATTTTCTGCCGAGATAGCTCTCAAAGCGGACTATCCCCCAGTATTTAGCTCCTTCAAGAAAGCTCATCGCGTATGACTGAGGTATGAGCGCCTTATTGACAGCAGGCATATTTGTAACGTCCGTCTCTCCCTGATTGTATAATATTCCCCTGTAATACGCTTCTCTCATGGTATTGCAGGTATTATCGTTGAGATTGTACTGATAGAGCGCTCTTCCGTCACAGTAATCGACCAGCTCCATAACTTTCTGAACAGTGCCGGTGTTTTCATCAAGACCTATCGCCTTTGTATGACAGTGTGAACAAGCGGTAGTCAGGTCGCCTTCAAATTCAACGGCCACGCTGTACTTTGCGCCGTTAAAGCTGTCAACGAGCACACCTGACACCCTGTCGAAGTTTTCGGTGCTGTGGAGCATTTTCTTATAGATATAGTCCTCCGAAATCGTATTGGCATCAGAAGCCGGTTCAGCCGAAGTATCCTCTACCTGATAAAACCGGCTCGACTCCGTATCCTTCGGTGCATTGAAGCGGCTTACGGAATAGATAACTGCCGATATACCTATAACTGCCGCTATTACAGAAGCAGCGGCAGCAGCGGTCCTGTGCCACCTCGGACGGCTGTATATATCAACTCCGCGCACGACATCGACCTGCTTCGGACGCTGCTTTCCGCCTGTTTTTTTCACGATCATACCGTAGATCTTTTCGCGTTCCTCATCGCTTGCTGCCGGATAGCGTTCAGCCAGCGTGTTTAAAGTATCCTTGTCTGCATTTTTAAGCAGAGCTTTTAAATTTTTCTTCATACTGGCTCCTTTCATACCGTGATGTTCCTGTCGGTGAGCATCTTTTTAAGCTTTTTCAGTGCTTTTATGCTCCTAAGTCTTATGGATACCGGTGCAAGCGGTACTATCTTCGATATCTCCTTTGAACTGCGTTTGTAGAAGTATTTCTGTATTATTATCGTTGCATCAGGCTCACCGAGACTGTCTACGAGCTCAAGAAGTATCCTGCGTATCTCGCTGTTTTCGGTGTTCGTCTGCACATCGTCCGAAGCGGGAAGCTGTTCCGCATTTTCATCGTCAATGGAGACCGGAACAGGCGACCTTGAAAGCCTGCGGTAATAATCAGTTGCTCTCCTGTCTGCCACCATGCCTAAAAATCCCTTGATATCGCCTGTTATCAGCATATCTGGATCGTATGAGGAAAAGGCATCGACAAAAACGTCGCTGACGCACTCGTCTACGTCCTCGCGCCTTCCGCAGCCTTGCAGGCGGTTATACACTATTACATAGACATAGTTGAAGTATTCGTCAAAAACTGCGCGCTGGGCTCCGGAAACGTCTTCCTTCAGAAGCCGGCGGTATTCGCTGTGCGTCATCATTTTCCTCCTTCCTCAATTATCATGGCATGAGAAATAACCTATACTATGATACCATATTACAGCGCTCCTTTCAAGACATAATGAATGCATTCATAATATGTATTCGATGAAAAAAAGGAAGGTGTTGTCAGTCCAGATATATTTTCATTATTTAACTATAAATGCCGCGGCAAATGCTTTTCCCTTGCATTTCCTCCTGTGATGTGATAGTATATAAGCAGAAAAATTTCCCGTACCCTGAAATATTTCCGCTCCGATTTCGATTATATATACAAGAGGACCTCAATACTCAACGGAAGGGGGAGCATCAGATGGACGATCACATGATACTTGAACTGTTCCGTAATAGAGATGAAAATGCGATCGCAGAACTAAAGAAAAAATACGACAAGCTCTGCACCTATGTGGCAGGCAATATCCTTTCTCAGCACGAGGACATCGAGGAATGTGTGAACTCTGCATACTTCGATGTGTGGAACAATAAGCTCCCCGATGACCCCGGCAGTCTGAAAACGTATCTTTGCCGCATAGTGAAGAACAAGGCGATAGACCGGCTGAAATACAACTCCGCCGAAAAGCGCAGTCCCCAGCTCACGGTTTCGCTGGACGAGCTTGCAGAGTGCATACCTGCAAGAGCCGAGGAGGAACTTTCAGCCGCACAGCTTGCCGCGGCGATAAGCAGCTTCCTGCGTGAACAGGACGAGCTCCGCCGCAAGGTGTTCGTAAGGCGTTACTGGTACGGTGATGCGCTCGGACGCATAGCAGAACTTTACGGCATGAACGAAAAAACGGTCGCGACATATCTCTACCGGACAAGAGAAAAGCTCAAAGAATACTTGCGGAAAGAGGGTTATGATGATGAATAAGCTGAAATTACTGGAAGCTATGAACCTGATCGACGACGATCTTTTAAATGATACCGAAACGCTTTCCGGCGATGCTAAAAAGGCTGAAAATGCCGGAGATACTGAGCCCGGCATCACAGTTTCGGGCGTGGACATATACCGCAGAGGAAGCTGGCAGAGGGTCACGGCTGTCGCGGCAACACTGGTGCTCGCTGCCGGTCTGACCTTTGCCGGAATGCACTTCCTCAGAAACCGCAGTCCGGTCGATACGGACAAGAATATCATCAGTACGGAGAATACCTCCGGCGCAGGTGACGAAAATGAAGGAATATCTGCCTCCACAGGCGAGCAGAACACAGAGACCTCTGCTGCTCCGACAGATACGGACGGCAGCATCGAAGCTGTTACTGCCGCGGAAACAACGCTGAACAGCGGAACTGCTCAGGAGACTACCTCCCCTGCCCTGTCAGGCCGGCAGGACACGACTGACGCAAAAACAACTACCGCTCCTGCAAAAACTACTGCCGCGCGAACAACTTCAACTATCGCCAAAACTGACGCTCCGGTGACCACCACCGCGCCTTTCCCGGAGATGCCTGCAAGCGGCAGAATGACGCTCAGCCTGCTGAAGAGGTACGCGGAGTTCGGCGACAGCCTGACATGGGGCGACTTCAAGGGCTATGAGCATGAGGACGTCGGCTCGGGCGTGTTTGTCTGGGAGATACCGGTCTATGACGACGACAAGCAGGACGGCGAGGCGGAATTCACCCTCGTCATGAACTGCATGACCGGCGAGGACAGCGAAAAGCCCGGCATCATGGCTCTGTACTATGGCGAGCAAAAGTACAACAAGGAGTACATCGACATACGCACCGACAGCATTACGGACTTCGTTATAAAGTGCCGCCGCAAGGAGGGCGACCCTGACTACCTTAACTACATCCTCGGCAATATCAAGGACTGTCACGTTGACTATATCAGGAGCATCGAGCTCTCGCACCCTATGTACAATTACCCGGTATATCTGAGCTATTCCGAGATAAAGGAAATGCTCCCGATGATACAGAAACTCACCTTCACCAAATCGGTCGGTGACGAGTGGCGCTATCTTGACGGCAGCAACATTCACATCAAGCTCACCGACAACAAGGGCACTCTCCATGAGTACGACCTTGTCGGAAGCAAGTATTTCGCAGTCAACGGAACAGGATACGAAGCACCGTACAGCAATCTTCTCGCGCTCGATACCTATGCGCTGTCTGTCATTGGAAAGCACAAGCCGTCCGACCCGGTGGACGTCAAGGGCGTGTGGTGCTGGCACGATACATCTGAAGAGAGCATCTCCGCGCGCGACCTCTCCGAGAGTATCACGCTAAAGCAGTTCCCCGACTATGTATTCTCATGGAACGGCATGAAGCGCCAGATAGAGGGATACA
Source organism: Ruminococcus sp. (assembly GCA_017525915.1). Classification (GTDB taxonomy): domain Bacteria; phylum Bacillota; class Clostridia; order Oscillospirales; family Ruminococcaceae; genus Ruminococcus. The sequence continues at coordinate 66,416 of JAFXSC010000021.1, read as the reverse complement.
ACATAAGGAACCGCTGCCGCTTGGCAAGCGTTACAACAATGGGACAGGCTTACTTCGCGGATATAAACGGCGACGGCTATCCCGAGCTCTGCACAACCTACGACTGGGGACTCAGCAGCAGAATAATCGGCGAGCTGGCAGTGTATGATATCCATAACGGTCGGGTCTACACAATGAATGACCCCGAAAATGAGATGATCTACTGGCTCTACGAGGACGGCGGCGAACTCCGCGTAAACAGGCAGCCCGCAACTAACAACTATTCTCCCAATCAGAAAAAGGGCGAACAGGGCCGGCTCAGAATAACCAACAACACACTCGAATTTGTGAAGGTATAAACAGAAACCGTTCCCACTTATGTGGGAACGGTTCTTGTTTTATTCATCGCTTTCGCCCTCGGAATAGCCGAGGTCGGAAGCGGTCTGCTCTGCGGCGCGGCTGAACTGTGTTTCGTAAAGCTGGGTATAGACTCCTCCCCTGCCGACAAGTTCGCTGTGCTTTCCGCGTTCGGCTATCTCGCCGTTGCAGACTACAAGAATCTCATCCGCGGCAAGTATCGTCGAGAGCCTGTGTGCGATGAGTATGCTTGTGCGTGAAGCTATCAGCGGTTCGATAGCGTCCTGTATCTTCTGCTCGGATATGGAATCGAGCGCGGAGGTAGCCTCGTCAAATATCATGAGTGCAGGGTCCTTCAGCAGTATACGCGCAATGGATATCCTCTGCTTTTCACCGCCGGAGAGCTTCAGTCCGCGGTTGCCGACTACGGTATCAAGTCCGGTCTCCTGCGAGGAGATGAAGTCATAGATATTCGCACGCTTGCAGGCTTCGATAAGCTCCTCCTCGGTCGCGTCAGGCTTTGCATAGAGCAGATTGTCGCGTATCGTGCCGTTGAAAAGATAGGTCTCCTGGCTTACGATACCGATATTCCTCCGCAGGAAATCGAGGTCGAGCTTGCGGACGTCCGTGCCGTCGAACAGCACCTCTCCGTCTATGACGTCATAAAGGCGCGGGATAAGGTTTATGAGCGTGCTCTTGCCGGAACCGGAAGGGCCAACGATAGCGATGCACCTGCCCTTTTCAAGCTTGAAGCTGACATCCTTGAGTATCTCCCTTTCGGGGTCGTAATGGAAGCGCACATGGCGGAATTCCACCTCGCCGTCAGCATGGTCGGGAGTTATGGCGTCCGGAGCGTTCTCTATCTCGGCCGGCATATCGTAATACTCGAAAATGCGCGAGAAAAGTGCCATTGAACGTATCCAGTCAACCTGTATGTTGAGGAGCTGATTAACGGGGCCGTACATCTTTCCGAGCAGCGCAACGAGGACGGTTATCTGTCCGACCGTCAGGCTGTCGTCGTACTTCATCATGATGATGCCGCCGAAAAGGTATATCAGCATAGGACCGATATTCGTGAAGGTATTGAGCGCCATTCTGAACCAGCGTCCTGCCATGCTCTCGCGGATATTAAGGCGTATCATCTCATGGTTGACCTTTTCGTAGCGCTCATACTCTCGCTTTTCCATGCCGAAAAGCTTGACAAGGAGCTGACCGCTTACGGACATCGTCTCGTTCAGTATGCCGTTTATCTCGTCATTGCACGCCTGCGACTCGTTGGTAATGGTCCAGCGCGTCTTTCCGGCGCTGCGGGTCGGAATGGTGAACAGCGGTATTATCACAACGCCGACCAGTGCGAGCAGCCAGTTCTCGCGGAACATTATCACAAGTGCGACCGCAAGGGTTATCGAATTTGAGATTATGCTCGTGAGCGTACCGGTTATGACCTGCTGGACGCCGGAGATATCGCTCGTCATACGGGTGATGATATCGCCCTGATTGTTGGTCGTGTAAAAGCGCTGGGACATCTTCTGGAGGTGCCTGTACATCGAGTTCCGCATATCATAGGTAATATGCTGGGCTATCCATGTATTCATGTAGCTCTCGATAATGCCTATGAGGTTTGCAAGCAGAGTAACTCCGAACGAGAGCAGGATATAGAACACCAGCTTGTTCATATTCTGTGCGATGAGGCCTTCGTCCACAATGCGTCCGGTCAGCACCGACGGCATGAGCGTGAGTATCGCGGAGGCGAGTATGGCTATGAGCACAAGCGTCATCTGCTTCCAGTACGGCTTCAGATAGGAGAAAATACGCTTCAGCAGCTTTCCCGTCACCTTTGGTCTGTTTTTCTTTTCCTCGTCAGATAAAAATCCAGGCCCGAATCTTCCTCCCGGAGGCATGGGCTATCGCTTCCTTTCGTATTTTATTTCTGTCATTAATATTATAGCACTTCCGGCAGAATAAAGCAATACCGTCCGGGGAACAGCAGTGGCTGCCTGTTTGCCCTGATGATGCAAAAAGCTCATGCAGGATGTCCCACATGAGCTTTATAGTCAACTTTTAACTGAGGACTCAACGACCAGCTTCTCAGCTGCGTCAGGCATAAGAGGTCTGCCCCAGACAAAGCCCTGAATGAAGTCACAGCCTATCTCGCGCAGCGTATCTATCTGCTCTTCCTCCTCAACGCCCTCGGAAATAACATCAAATCCCATGATATGTCCCATGGATATTATCGCGGAAACATACTGCCTTGAGGACTCGCTCGTGTTCATCTCGTCGATGAATGACTTGTCCACCTTCAACAGGTCGGCAGGGAATCTGTTGAGATAACTGAGCGATGAATAACCGGTACCGAAATCGTCGATAGCGATCTTGATGCCCATTGCCTTTAGTTCATCAATACATTTCAGCGCCTTATCGACCGAATCTATCATTATGGACTCGGTTATCTCAATTTCAAGATTATTCGCCGGAACACCGCTGCTTGTCAATGCTTCGCGTATCTCATCGAGGAAGTCGTTCTTCATCAGGTGTCGCACGGAAATATTGACGCTCAGCGTGATATCCGCACCTGTCCTGTTCAGCAGTTCACCGAAGAAAGCTGTTGATTTCCGGAGCACTATGCCATCCACCTTATCGACCAGACCGACCTTCTCCGCAACGGGTATGAATTCGCCGGGACTGATAGCAGTACCGTCAGTGTCCTTCATTCTGGCAAGCGCCTCAAATCCGCGCAGCCTGTGGTGCATATCGAACTGCGGCTGGAGGTTGAAATAGAACGTTCCGTTTTCAAGAGCTTCCCTTATCTTGCGTTCAAGATCGAGGGTACGCTCTGTCCTCATGAGCTCAGGTGAGAAGCGCAGGATATGGTTGCTGCTTTTGGTGCGCTTCACCTCGTGCATCGCTGCATTGGCATCAGAGAAAATGGCGTCCCTGGTATCTGCGTCCTTCGGGAATTCGGCATATCCGAAGCTTGCGCTGATGTACAGGTCACAGTTATCGACCGTTATGCGGTCGAATATGACCTTCTCGTACTGCCTGATAGTATTAACGATTTCTTCGTCCGACTGATAATCCCTTATGAAAAGAACGAATTCGTCGCCGCCTATGCGCGTGATAAAGTCGAGCGTTCCGGAGCTGCCGTCATCTGCTATTGCCTTCCAGCGCGAAGCTATCTCGCAGAGCACATGGTTTCCGGTATCGAAGCCCAGTGCGTCATTTATGCCCTTGAATTCGTTGATGTCAATTGAGACCATAGCGAATTTCTCGCCTTTTTCCACCAGAGCCTTCACAAGTCTTGAACAGGCAAAGCGGTTCGGCAGACCGGTAAGCTGATCGGTCACCGCCTGATCGCGCAGTTCCTTCTGATAAGCAGTCATCTGCTTTCCGTTCAGGTAAATAATCGTGATCGCCAATATCGTAAGGATCGCGCTGAACACGCCCGGGAGGCTCATCACGTTTTTCTGGACGAAAATACTCACACACAGCGGCGGAAGCTGGGAGAGCTGAAGAACAAGAGCAGTAAAGTAGCCTTTTTTCCCGAAGTATAACGTCATGAAGATGATACATACCTGTGAGATAGCAGAAAATACGCCGGTAAACGATTTGCCCGGTATCGACATACCGAAGAACAATATATCGAAATCTGTTCTTGCCGAGATGATTACTATTGCCGAAGCTATCACATACAATACCAGCAGGATCACAAACCCTGCCGTAGGAGCGTTTCTCCTTGACGAAAGCCGATTGAGTGTATTTTCGATTATTTTCTTTCCTTTAATATTCCCCATACTTACCGTCCTTTCCAAATTGATAACGGTCAATGTATCAGTTTACCTATCTATATAGAAACTACTTCTTATTATAAATGAAATCCGATGATTTGTCAATGGCAAAGCGGGAACAACTGCCAAAAACCGAACACTGAGCCGAATTTTGTGTATTGTCAATCAAAAGCCGGCGGCAGATTTGTGCAAAAAAGCCATTGATAATCCGGCACTATCCGTGATAAAATTACAAGCAGTATACAGCCCTTTTGAAGTGTTCTCAGGAACATAAAATAAAGTTTCTTATTATGTGACACTTTCTGCAAACCGGACGATATTATACAGTGAAGGCAACCATGGAAGCTCTTATATAATTGAAGGGAGGGATCATATTGAACGGTGAAGAATACAGCAGTATCCGGAAACGCAGCCGCGAGGAGGCTCACAGACTGCTTTTCGAGGAATACTACAACTATGTCGGCACTATCGTTGTCAATCATCTCAGAAACATCGCCGCGGCGGAAGATACCGAGGAGTGCATCAGTGATGTGTTCGCAAAGATCTTCTTCTCGCTCGAGGAGCATCCGGTAACGGGCGATATGAGAAAGTTCATCGCAACTGTCGCCAAATGCACGAGCATCGACCGTTTCAGATCCCTTTCCAGAAGGTTTGAAAAATCAGTATCGCTGGACGACGAACAGTTTTCCGGCATAAGCTCTGACGACGATCTGGAGGCTGAAAATGAAAGATGCGAGCTTCAGAGGATAGTGGCGGACTGTATCAGCTCCCTCGGCGAGCCTGACTCCACCATAGTCATCCAGAAGTTCTACTACAACAAGACTTCGCGCCAGATAGCAGGGCTTCTTTCCATGAAACCGTCCGCAGTAAGGATGCGGGTGAAACGCGCCGGAGAACAGCTCCGTGCGGCTCTCGCGGAAAGAGGCATAAAGGAGGAATCGCTATGAAAAAGATAGATCTCGGTATTCTTGATAATGCAGACGATGATATCATCGAAAAGCTCCCCCCTTTTTCGTCAGATGAAGAAACAAGAAAGAGGGTATTATCCATGAGTGAAAAGAAATTCGATGAGCTTATGAACGAAAAGAACAAGGGAAATGTAAGTGAATATGCAGAGTCCGTATCGGGCGTTGAAAAGTATCGCCGTCCCGTATGGCACAAGGCTCTCGGCGTGGCAGCGGCTGTCGCGCTCATCGCCGGAGGTATCGGCACTGCCGCAGTTATAAAGAACAAGAGCCCTAAATCCTCCGACAGTATGCTTGCCGCACTGACTACCGAGGAACAGAATATCGCGGCAACAGATACAGCGGCAACAACTGATGCAGTGTCCGTTCAGGCAGCAGCACCGGTCATTGACATATCGAACGACGAGGTACGCTTTATGGCTGCGGCTTATGCGCCTTATCTTCTCGATATCTCCGCAGATCAGCAGCAGAAGCTCGCAGCGGCGATCAATTCTGACAGCTGGACGCCCTGCGATGTGAACGCACCGCTCCCCGACGGTGAAGCATTCAATATGTACGTCTACAACAACGGCGCACCGTACAGTCTCACCCTCTACGGTGACAATACCGTAAAACTCGAAGGCATGGGAGAAGCGACACGCTGGTACGTTCCTGCCGAAACTGCAAAGGCTATCACCGAGGCTGCAAATCCTGCGGCTTATGAGAATGCAATTTCAGATCATCTGACCTGGTGCGACATCAGTTCCATAAATGTGAACGATATCTGGAAGAATACACGCGCCGGCGCTAAGGAATGCGATATGACCGACAAGAAGGACATATTCTACAAGATGAACAATACCCTTGACTACTTCGACCGTGCTTCCGGCGTTATAAAGCGCGGAGGATTTGAGCTCAGCGGCTACGGAAGCATGGCGGTATCCGAGTTTCAGGTCGATCTCAACACTGCAAAGGCATATGAGTGTGAGGAGAACTATTATGGCTTCTCTACACATCTTACCTCGCTCGATGAAAGCGTAACCAAAGATGATACGGCAATAATCAGTTCGCAGGACGGTGAATACTGCTACACTGCCGGTATTTCAAAGGACACCTACTCCAAGATACCGGGCGTTGTACACCGCATAGATACACCGACTGTTCCGTTTGAGGAGCTTCGCCCGAAGGACGATTCCTTCAATGAGTACGACAACTGGAACAGCCGCCGTCAGATGCTCGGAGGAATTGCCGTTGACTGCATAGAGAATTACAGAATGGCGGTAGATTACCTTCAGGACTTCGACAAGTGGGATATTATCGGAACTCAGGAGGTACTGGGCAGAAATTGTGTCCGCATCGAGGGCACATACGATGTTGAGTACGACGCGGTCAAGAAATTCGAGCTCTATGTCGATATCGAAACAGGCGTGACTGTATGGATGAACGGCTACGATTCGGAAGGAAGGCTGAAACGCTTCACGGTAGTAGAAAATCTCAAATTTGACGATGAAGCCGAGCCGGTAAAAACTCCCGACTTCACAGGTCTGGAGGAAAAACAGATAGTTCCACACTATGGGGACGGCGCTCCCGTATCCACTGACGGCAACGGCATTCCGCAGGAAGCAACAGATACTTCACCTGTGACAGATCCGCCGGCTGATAACAACTGAACTGAATAACATAGCTTTCCGCCCGCCAGGCAGCCGCCCGGCGGGCATTTTCCGTTCCCACATTTCCGCGGAGAAAAAAGTCGGAACAAAATAAAAATGATAGTTCCGTTCTCTATTGACTTTCTTTACAAGGTGTGCTAAAATAAATGACAATGAGGGAGATGATTTGTTTATTCATAATAAGGGAAAGGGGCGGTTCTTTATGATGAAGCAGGATAACAGGCATTTATGGTCTAAACACGCCTTTCCAATTTTAAGCGTTAATAAAGGCACACTTTGCAGGACAGGTCTGTCATGTGAAGTGTGCTTTTGTTATAATATCTTATTATTAAAGGAGGAGTTTATATGAAGAAACACGGCATCCTCAAGCGAACGCTTGCAGCAGTGACCGCTCTGACAATGCTTTCCGGTATTGATCTTCCGGAAATAATACGTCCGGACCCGCTGACTGCCAGAGCTGCAGATTCAGAAACAAATGCTGCAAAGGCGCTCGGCTTGAAGGAAGATGCGCCGGAGGGTTTTGATGAAGATGACGACATGAAAAACCCCTACGGCAGAAAGGCGATCACTTTCGGTGAAGCGAACGAGGTGCTTGTAGGCTACCAAAAAGACGCCTATCAATCGGGAACCTACGATGATGACGACCAGGCAGGCTATTACACCATAAACAACAGTAATACCGCCTCTCCCGTTTCACTGCAGTATTACCGCGAAATTGAAGAGAAAGACGAATATAATAACAACGCATTCCTGAATAACTACATTTCCAAGACCGTTGCCGGCAATTTCGACGGAAACCGCCAGGGAAGAACTAATCAGTATGTGCGGTTTTCTGTTGGCGAAAGTGTCTCCAGAGACAGCGCATCTCTTGCCGTCTGTGACTCATTAACAGGTGCAACAAACGGCACGGCGGATTTCAAGCTGTACAATTATACAGGCAAAGATATGGTCGGAGACCAGGAATTTGCTCGCGAAAACACATACGCTATCTCTCAGATGGCTGTCGCGACCGGCGATTTTGACGGAAACGGCAGAGACGAGATCGCTGCTCTGGTCAACTCTACAAAATGCACTGAAACCGTACCGTATGAGGGCAATGAGAAGATGTCTGATTTCCCGGATGTGAACGGTCATTACGACGACCCTACCGGTGAGCATCCGAACGGCTATGATCTTTTTGTCAAAAGAGAAGAACACAAGGACGAAACCGGCAAAGACGACGGCACAGGCGATATATTATACAAATTCATCGTTTATGACTGGAATGATAATTATATTGATACCGCGCTTAAAAATAAAGTCGGAATGACCCGTCAGGAGCTTTTTGAATATATGGAACCTTATCCGGAAGTCCTGATACTTCTTCCTATGCTTGGCATTCCGATCTTCCGGGAAATGCGCTATTACGCCATGGTTGCGGATGAAGGCGGAAGCGGAAATGCAGAAAAACATGAAGTGGCAGCAAACGTCTACATCACTGACGACTATGTAGGTCCTGTTATCAGCATCTACGCCTATACCCTCAATGACGGCGAGGGTGATCTTCTTAACATCAACGACTGGGAGCTCAAGCGCACTTTCCCTGTAAATCCCGGCGAGGCGCTGTCACTTGCAGCAGGCGATGTCAACGGTGACGGCATCGACGACCTCATTGTCGGCGAAAGCAATGCAAGGAACCTCCCGGAAGACAGACCCGCAACGGTTACTGTCTATCACGGTGCCCGCAAGGATATGCTCGCAAATCAGACCGTTATTGCTTCAGGACTGGACAAGTACGGCGTAACGGTATTTGAAAGCAAATCTTCCACAAAAAGAGAGACCTATATAGGTGTTCTCGGAAGCTCGGGACCAAACGGTGCTTTTTCAGCCTATCACTTTGAAGACGGAAAATACAGGATGTTAGGCGAACCGAAGTCAGTCACAATGACAGTTGACCGTCCTGCACTTGCAAATGAGATCTATTATCTGAATGACACTCTCTGTTCACCTAATACCAAATCCTGCTTCAAGTTCTCACACCGCGGACTGACCGCCGGCAATTACAACGGCTTTGATGCAGGCTTCACTGAGGATTTCCCGGCCGAAGAGATCAAGAATAGAGAAGAAGTCATCGCATTCGACTTCCAGACAGCCGACCTTAACGGTGACGGAAAGCAGACGGTATTCTATCAGACGATCCATAACCGCGGCTATTGGAGCTATCACGGCGCGGCAGCAAATTCAGAAATACACTCGCATTCATTCGGCACATCACCGAATTACAGCTTCGATCAGCCGAACGCATGCAATATGTATGCCATTGTCAATACTGACAATGATTCCTTCTATATGTCCTACACCGGAAAGCACTGGTTCGAGTATACCGACCCGAAGGTGCTTGCTGTTCTGGCTTCGCCTCCTTACTTCAAGGACCTGCTCGAACAGGATGACCTCTCCGGCAACTATGCTGAATCCACTACTGCTTACGGCAGTACAAAGGGTGCCGGCAGCGGCAGTTCCCAGTCCAACAGCTTCTCTGTCGGCGCTTATGTAAGCTTCGAGCAGGAAATAAGCTTCATGGGCTTTGCAACTGTTGCGACCTTTGAAGCCGAGCTCTCGACAGATGTCTCCTTCACCAGCGAGTACGAGGAATCTGTTGAGCTGAACTACTCTCTCGAATACGCAACGAGCTCCGGCGCAGATGCAGTTGTATTCTACTCTGTACCGTTCGAGTTCTATGAGTATGAAATAGTCTACCGTGAAAACGGCAAGGAAAAGAAGATCAATAATCTTCTCTGTATTCCGAAACAGCCCTGCACGGCAACTATCGAGCTTGAAAAGTATCAGTCCATCGCTGAGAATTACAGCGAGCTCCCCGATCTCAGCAACGTTCTCAAACATGAGGTCGGCAACCCCGACAGCTACCCCAAGTCTACCAAGGGCTACAACAATGTCCGCGAGTTCGACGGCAACTACATGGCTGTTGACTTCACAAGCGCAGGCGGCGGTATCACAGAGTCACAGTCGATCGAAATGACAAAGGATACCTGCTATACCTCCAGCATCGGCGTTGATGTAGAGATGAAGGTCGGCGGCGGTGCAGGCGGCGTTACAGTCGGCGTAAGCGCAGGCTACGGTCACGAAGCCGGCACAATGAGCACCACTACCGAGGGCTCATCCTTCACGGCAACTATGCAGAATATGCCTAAGGAAGCCGAGGAGTACGGCTACGGTATGTCATGGAAGCTCTTCTCTCACGAAGGCTCCTACAAAAACGCTTCCGGAAATACAGTTACCTTCCCCGTTGTGGATTATCTCGTTACTGACGTAATACAGCCCCCTTCGCTTGTTTCAAGCTTCCGTCAGGACTACAAGAATTCCTCGGATTACAGCGTAATGCTCGAATGGGACTACGACGATTCCGGAAAGGCTGAATTCTTCAACGTTTTCCGTGTTTCCAACATCAACGGCAAGCAGGTAAGGATACTCGTTGACACTGTTCCCGCTTCTTCGGGCACACTCAACAGCGACGGTTCATACACCTATACCCTCGAAGATAAAGGAAATAACGCAAACGGCGGCAGGATCATCATGAACCCCGGCGTACAGTACGAATACCAGATCGTTGCCGCAAGAAGTCCCTCATCTCCTCCGTGCGTATCAATGCCCAGCGAAGTGCTCTACGCATATACACACGCAGAGGGCGTATATCCCGAGATAAGCCTTACAGGCGTTACAAACAACAAACTTACAGTATACCCAGACAGAGAATACAATATCGGCGCTGAGATAGGAAATGCGGACGACTTCCTGTTCATCTCCTACCAGTGGCAGAAGAAGGAAAAGACCGGCTGGAAGGATATCGCAAATGCAGATTCGAGCATTCTCACGATAAGCGACCCCGATGCTGATTCCGCAGGCAAATACCGCTGCCGTGTTGACGCAATGGCATTCAACGAGGAAAGGAATTCCGAGGTCGGCGTCACTGTATTCACGGACGATATCGACTTGACCTTCAAGATGCGTTCTGTAAAGCAGAATTCCTATTCTGTCAGCTGCAAGGGCAACAAGCCCGAAGCAGTCCTCTCTCTCGTACCTTCCAATACTGCCTGCCTCATCGCTCCGACAGGCACAGTTGAATTCACCGTTCAGAGCGCTTCCTTTGAAAACACATACTCAGTTCCTCTGAACGCTTCAAGACGTACATCAACAGCCAAGCTCTCCGACGCAGCAGACCTCAAGGATCTCCCCAACGGCATTTACCAGATCTCTGCTTACTACGGCGGCGACAATGTCTACGGCTCATTCCAGACCGAAGCCGTCAGCGTACTTGTCGGAAACGATGCTGTCTACCCTGTTCTGTTCGATCAGAACGGCAACAGGACCGAGACATTCTTCTACGGCGACAAGCTGACCCTTAAGTTCTACAAGTATACCAAGAACGCTGACGGAGTTACATCCGAGCAGTATATGGACACTCTTACAGCCCAGTACGGCGTAAAAGACCAGTTCCTCAATTCAAAGCCCGATACTTACACAAAGAATATCACTGCCGACGGAAAGAACTATTCTTACAGCTACACGCTCAAAAAGCGTCCCATTGAGATAGGCATATCCGATCCCGGCGCACTCTTTGCAGGCGACGTTGAAGGCAAACTCCCGGAGGCTGTTGTTATCTCCGGTCTCGTTGAAGGCGACAAGCTCGAAGAGATCGCTACTCTCGTCTTCAAGAACGGTACGGATTCAAGTGAGATCACAATCGACAACAGAACGGCTCCCGGAAATTACTACGCAAAGCTCAAGCCAAGCCAAGCAGAAGGCAACAAGACAGAATACTATGACCTCCAGCTTTATTCTGAAATGATCTCGATCTACGCAAGACTTTACGATCTGAATATCATCTGCGAAAAGGTCGATGACCAGTCGGCAGGCGGTGTCCGCCTCACAGCTCCGGAAAGCATATCCCTCGAGACCGATACTCTCAGATATGAATCCGGTACACTCGTAAAGCTTAACGCCAATCCTTACGCCGGTTACGTCTTCGACCACTGGACCGTAAACGGCAAAACAGAAACCAGCGCAAGCACTTCATTCATCATGTCACCCAAGGCACAGGAAGTACACGCATTCTTCGCAAAGGATACAAGTCCTTCCGCACTCGGCAGCGTTATAGTTGACGAGACATTCATGGCTGACGGAAAGATAGTTTACCCCAACGATTTCGACAGCGAAAAGACATACCCCGTCGGCAAGGAATTCACATTCTCCGCAAAGGATACCTCCGATTCAGTATTCGATTACTGGAGCAAGGTAGTCGGCAGCAAGACCTATCTTATCTCCACAAGAGATATCACGGTAGCTGTTACCGATACACCTGTGATACTCTACCCCGTATTCAAGGGCGCACCCTGCACGATAACTCTCGGCAGCGGCATCAGCGCTGAGTACGAAGCAGTGAATGCTCAGGAGGAATCAGTGAAGTATACCGTAACATCAGGCAATACCGTTCCCAAGGGCTCTGAGCTCACAATCAGCGCTCCCGCAGGTGCAGACTACTCCTGGTACATCAACGGCGTAAAGCAGACAACTGTACAGAACACGATGAGCCTGATAGTATCCGGCGATACAAATATCGAATGGAAGTACAGCGGTCCCTGCACTGCACAGATGGACGGCCACTCACTCTCACTCGACGGTCCTATCACACTGAATTTCTATGTTGACATCAAGGACTATGACAACAAGGCTCTGACAGCAAAGATCTTCTCCACACACTACGACAGCACACAGAAGAAGGAGATCACCACCGAGATCGGCACATTCGCCGCTCTGGACGGTGCTCCCTGCAAGTACAACACAGGATTTGACGAGTACCGCTTCTCAGTTCCGCTCGCAGCAGCAATGATAAACGACCGCATAACCATGAACGTTTATACCAAAGGCGATACTGAGCCTGTTCTCACAGACGTTTACAGCGTTGCTGAGTATGCAAACGGAAAGATCGCTTCTTCTTCCAACAAGAAGCTCGTCAATGCAATGATCTCACTGCTCGATTACGGCACACAGGCACAGAAGTATTTCGACTACAACAATATCGAAGCAAACTATGCAAACAAGTCCCTTACAGCCGAGCAGATAGCAGCTGCAAGAACAGGCATCACCGCCTACACGACCAAGATGGACAATACAGACATTATCGACAGGGCAGCCGTTAACAAGATACTTGCAGACAACAACATCGCTCTTACCTACACTGGTTCATCGCTCCAGCTCGATTCCGGCGTAAAGCTCCGCTACTACTTCAAGCCCAATTCCGGCACAGCTGACGCGGCACTTGCTGCATACGGCAATTCTATCCGCTTCACAGACAGCAGCATTTCCGCATCTACCGGCATCGAAGGCAACGAAATATTCATCGAGACTGACCAGCTCCCGGCTGCTCTCCTGACATCTGACAACTCTTACAGCCTGAATATCGGCAATACTGTCATCATCGACGGTGCAACGATAAACAGCTACTTCAAGAGCATCTATGTCAAGGACGATTCCAGCGCAAAGAGAGTTCAGCTCAAGCGCGTGAACGAGTCACTCTACTACTATGCTGAGAGCGCAAAGCTCTACTTCGGCAAGTAATACCACATATCCCGCAAAGGAGGCGTTATAAATGGTTCAGTACGAAAAGCCTGAGATCGAGATCATCGCTTTTGATAACAGCGACGTTATCACTACAAGCAATCCCTGGGAGACCGAGAGAGGCTGATTCTCAGATCTGAAAAAAACTGAGGGAGACGGATTTTCCGTCTCCCTTTTTTCTTACTCCTCCGTCAGTGTACCGCTGTACCTGTGACCGTCAAGCTCCATTGTGAGCCTGACGGTCTTTTTCTCAACGACAGGCTGTGACGCTCCGGGACGGTAACCGTCATCGTATGTACCGCCCTGCACATTCGGAATACCGGACTTAGCACATACATCATACACCTTTGCACCTTTGTAGAATGCGCCGCGTATCTCATAGTGACAATGGCTGCCGGTGGAGTGACCGGTACTGCCCTCGATGCCGATAACATCGGTGCAGGCTATGAGGCCGCCGGACTTCACCCTCAGTTCGCTGAGATGCCCGTAGTAGTAGTAGAGCCCGTCCGTACCGCGGATGCAGACGTACTGCCCGAAGCCCTGGGAGTGGTTGTTAGCATTCTCCCAGCCGGCATAGTGTACCGTTCCGCTGACCGTTGCGTGTATCTCCTTGCTGTCGATGCCGACGAGGTCAAGACCGTCGTGCTCTCCGGGCTTGTACTGCTGTGATACGCGGAATTTTCCCATGTATGGACTGTTCATATTCATTCCTCCCTGCTGTTTTTCTGGTACTGCGTTCCGAAATAGAAGCCGATGATGACCGTATAGACGGTCTGAAGCTGCTGCTCCGAAATGCGTCCCGTGACCGAAAGACAGCCGAATACGCCGGTCAGGGCGAGCGTGACTATCGACTTCACGTCTATGAGCTTTGCGAGCCTGTCCTTAATCTTCATGCTCTAACCCCTCCAGTCTGTGATTGATGACTTTTATCTGCTCCTCGATCACCGGCATACGGTGCGCGAAGTTGTTGTGCTCCGCGACACGGTTCTCAAGCTGCTGGAGACGGTAGTTCGTGAGCTTCGAGCTGACCAGTATGCCGCCGAGCGAGCCTGCAAGCGTGCCGATGAGCGAGAGCATTGCGACAATAACATTGCTGTTCATTATTACACCTCCGTTTCCCCTCTCACTAACAGGCACTTTCAGCCGCGTTTTCAACGGAAAAGCATTGAATATCTCGAAAATTCATTCAACTTTCAGAAACGGCTCTGCCGTCCGGGATACAGCCTGTACCGCCTTAATTATAGTATCATATTTAATATGCGGCTGAAAGTGTATAAACTTTTTGCAGAACTGAATGAAACACAGGGCAAAAATACGCCAAAGATTTTGCAGAAAGGATATTGCAATCCTGCAAAAACCATGATATAATAACCTGTGTGAAAAAAATAACAGATCGTATCACTGCTTCGGGTACCCTCATATCCGCAGCACGAATATATTTACCCTCATCTGCTCCGGTAAGGCACGGCCGCTAAGAGCATATATCAATACAGTGCCCACAAGGGGATAACAATTTCTATGGAGAAATACAAAAAAAGCATCGGTGAAGCTTTCAGACGGCTGTCGCTCCGGGATAGGAAACCACGGATAAGCATTATCATACCCCTGCTGATATACGGTGTGCTGTATTACTGTACAACAGCCGCAGCCCGTTCGGACGGTTCGCTCTCCTTCAGAGGCGGTACGCTCGAGATATCAACGTTCGCAGGCGTATTCTCGGCACTCGCAAGCATCTGCCTTATAGTAACGGTGCTTTATTATAAAAAGCCCGGCTTCTTGATAACATTAGCCATCATAGTTATCTTTCAGCTGCCGGGAACTGCCTACTGGGTAATACTGAAAAACAATCCTATGTATCTCCCCGGACTGTTCACGGCTCTGATAACCATAGTGATGATAACGATAATAAACCGCAGTCAGTCAAAAATGGAGAATGACAAGCAGCAGGTACAGAAGCTCTTTGAGCAGACCGCTACCGCTCTCGTCAATGCGATAGATGCAAAGGATACCTATACCCACGGCCATTCCTCAAGAGTTGCAAAGTACGCAGCCAAGCTTGCAGAGATGAACTGCAAGAGCCCGGAGGAATGCGACATGGTCTACTACGCCGCTCTCCTGCATGACGTAGGAAAGATAGGCGTTCCGGGAAGCATTATCAATAAGCCCGACAAGCTCACGGGCGAGGAATACGACATAATAAAGCAGCACCCGGTGAAAGGTGCCCAGATACTCGAAACGATAAGCGAATACCCTTTCCTCAGCTTAGGCGCACACTACCACCATGAGCGGTATGACGGCAGCGGCTATCCCGATGGGCTCAGGGGCGACGATATCCCCGAGATAGCGAGGATAATTGCCGTTACGGACGCCTACGATGCCATGACCTCGATAAGGAGCTACCGCGACCCGATACCGCAGGAAAAGGTGCGCGAGGAGATAGTCAAGGGGCTCGGCACTCAGTTCGACCCGGTTTACGGAAGGCTGATGCTCCACCTCATAGATATAGATACTGCGTATGAGATGAAGGAGAGGTCGGAAGCCGGCGAGTCCGGCAGCAGTGAGCTGACCGTAAGCAGATACAGGAGCGCCGTTGCTCCCGGCATACTGATAACCCAGCGCATGACAACCGTCCGCATGACTGTCGGCTCAGACGACGAGCCTTCCGGTATAACTCCAGTACCGATAATAGTGCTGTTCGATTCTATGGACGGCATCGTGCATACTGATGACAGGCAGGCTGAGGAGATGAACTATACCGAGTACGGCGAGATATGGTTCAGCGGACGCACTTCAAAAACCGCCGCACGAAAGATCGAGACCAGGACAGTTGAGACAGGTTCGCCAGATATACCGCTGAAAGGCGGCTACAAGCTCGAAGCTGTGAGGATAAAGGACCACGCGCTCATAAGGATATACGGCAAGTACAGCATGACCGAGACTGTCGTTGCTCTCCCGGACAGTTCAAGATACCTGTATATCGGACTTTCCGGCGAGCATTGCAGGATAACCGATATCATCTCCTATGTGTCGCCGAAGGAATACCCGGCGGACGCTATACCGAGGATAGCGGAGGAGATAAGCTATATCAACGTTCCTGCCGGCGATATCCCGAACGTCCAGGTAGACAGCTTCCGCTCTGCCGCCTCAGAGGGCATAGAGGTCAGGGACGGTCTGAAGATATCCTTCCGGACGATGAGCCTTCCCACCGCAAGGCTCGTATGGCACTGCCCGTCCATTGAGCTTTTCTGTGCCGATGACAGAAGGGTGAACGGCGAGAACTACCGCGGACTTGCGTTCATAAGGTTCGACGGCGAGAGCTGGGAGTGCGACCCGAAATGCTTCATCGACCTCGAAGTAAGCAAAAGTGATAACTTCAAAGGCTGGGACGAATGGAAGGCGTTCAACCTCGCAGGTTATGACACCGTTGTGACCTTCAGCGTGGAAGGCAGCACGATAACCGTTGTCACCGAGAATGCGGGTATTACCGTGAAAAGCACGGTGACGGTCACAGGCATCGACAGGAAGATATATGCCGCTGTTTCCGGAGATCAGGTCGCTGTTACGAATATAAGGATACACTGAACACTGCCGTATGCGTGAAAGAGAGCATACGGCAGTTTTTCCGTATGAACGGCGTTGGACTCACAGCATTCTCCTTCCTAAATCAACGGCAAGCGGCTGGATTCCGCGCTTTTAAGCCATAATCGCACCGGCGTGAACATCGGGCTTGATTTATGGCAAGCTTTGTGGTATAATGATTGTATCCATCTTATTCAGGAGGAAAATATGCTTAATGCTGATATAAAAGATTTTGAATTCACCTCCGAACACGACGGTCTTGTTATCTCCGCGGTCATCGCCCTCCCGTCAGGCGAACCGAACGGCGTTGTCCAGCTCGTCCACGGAATGAATGAACATAAAGAACGCTATTACCCCTTCATGGACTACCTTGCCGAAGAAGGCTTCATAACCGTCATCCACGACAACCGCGGCCACGGCAGGAGCATCTGCTCCCCGGACGACCTCGGCTTCATGTTCAAGGACGGTGGTGAGGGCTTCGTCAGCGACATTGCCCAGCTCACAAGGATAGTCAGGGAGACCTACCCACAGCTTCCGATATTCATGATCGGTCACAGTATGGGCTCGCTCGGTGTCCGCTGCTTCCTCAAGAAACATGACAATATGATAAACGGCACAGTCCTTCTCGGCTGTCCGTGTTACAGCAGATTTTCCGGCATAATACGCACTATAAACTCCGAGCTCGTCAAGAACCTCGGGAGCCGTTACAGGAGCGAAAAGATATACGACATTTCGGAATCGGTGCTCAACAGGAACTTCGACCGCACTCTGCCGCATTCGTGGATATGCAGCGAAAAGGAGGTCGTTGACGCTTTCAACGCCGACCCGCTCTGCAATTTCAGGTACACCATGAACGGCTATGAGGGACTGCTCTGGCTGTTCCACGAGACCTACTCCAAACGCGGCTGGCAGATGCAGAACCCGCGCCTTCCGATACGCTTTATATCCGGCGCAGACGACCCCTGTATGCTCTCTCAGAAGAAGTTCTTCAAGGCGGTCGCCCTGCTCGAAAAGCTCGGCTACGACAGCATCTCGCACCGTCTGTTCGAGGGTATGCGCCACGAAGTCCTCAACGAAAGGAACAGTGCCGCAGTGTGGAAGGATATCGCAAAGACCCTGTTCTCATGGATAGACAGGTTCAACGAGGACGCCGCGGACAAGCTTGCCGCCCAGGAAATGCCGCAGGAATGATATACTCAACGAAAGGATAATATAAATGGAAATCAACAGCATACTCGCAAAGGAATTCAGTCTCAGACAGGAACAGGTGGACAACACCGTTGCCCTCATCGACGATGACAAGACTATCCCTTTCATCGCACGTTACCGCAAGGAGCTCACCGGCTCGCTCGACGATCAGGTGCTCCGTGAGCTCTACGACAGGCTCATGTACCTCCGCAACCTCGAAAAGCGCAAGGAGGAGGTGACCAATTCCATCACCGAACAGGAGAAGATGACTCCCGAGATAGAGGCAGCGATAAACGCCGCAATGACACTCGTGGAAGTCGAGGATATATACCGTCCCTTCAAGCCCAAGCGCCGCACCCGTGCAAGCATCGCGCGTGAGAACGGTCTCGAGCCGCTCGCAGTCATACTCATTGAGCAGTCCGGCGCTGACCCCGAGAAGGAAGCCGAGGCTTTCGTAAACGAGGAGAAGAACGTCCCCGACGTACAGACCGCTTTGCAGGGCGCTATGGACATCATCGCGGAGGATATCTCCGACGATGCCGACATAAGGAAGAAGCTCCGTGCCCTTGCCGGTGAGAAGGGCGAGCTCGTCTCGAAGGCTTCCGACCCCGAGGCTGAGAGCGTTTATCAGAACTACTATGAATACTCCGAGCCCGTTCCGAAGGTCGCTGACCACCGCGTTCTCGCCCTCGACAGAGGCGAAAAGGAAGGCTTCCTCAAGGTTGCCCTCACCCTCGACGAGAACCTCGCTACGGACGTTATTTTCAGCAAATACATCAAGGCGAACAATGCCTGCGGAGAGCTTGTCCGCGCCGCTGCCGCCGACAGCTACAAGAGACTTATCTTCCCGTCGATAGAGCGCGAGATACGTTCCGAGATGTCCGCAAATGCCGCAGAATCAGCTATCAAGGTGTTCGCATCGAACCTCCGTCAGCTGCTCCTCCAGCCGCCGCTAAAAAACAGCGTTATCCTCGGCCTTGACCCCGGCTACGCTCACGGCTGCAAGACCGCTGTCATCGACGGCACAGGCAAGGTGCTCGACCACGCTATCATCTACCCCGTAAGGGAGACTGCTTCCGCAGCGAGGGTCGAGGAGGCTAAGAAGAAGGTCAAGCAGCTCATCGCCAAGCACAATGTCAACGTTATCTCCATCGGAAACGGCACCGCTTCACGCGAGACCGAGAGCTTCGTTGCCGAGATACTGAAGGAGATACCCGAAAACGTAAGCTATATGGTAGTAAGCGAGGCAGGCGCTTCGGTCTACTCCGCTTCAAAGCTTGCCGCGGAGGAATTCCCGGAATACGATGTATCCATAAGGGGAGCTATCTCCATTGCAAGGCGCCTGCAGGACCCCCTCGCCGAGCTCGTCAAGATAGACCCGAAGGCTATCGGTGTAGGTCAGTACCAGCATGATATGCCGCAGGCACGCATGAGCGAGGCGCTTTCCGGCGTCGTTGAGGACTGCGTCAACTCGGTCGGAGTTGACCTTAATACAGCTTCATATTCACTGCTTTCGTACATCGCAGGCATCAACGCCTCCGTTGCGAAGAATATAGTAGCATACCGTGAGGAGAACGGTAAATTCACCGACCGCAAGGAGCTTCTCAAGGTCGCAAAGCTCGGCAAGAAGGCTTTCGAGCAGTGTGCCGGCTTCCTCAGAGTGCGTGACGGGAAAAATCCGCTCGATAATACCGCCGTTCACCCCGAGAGCTACGAGGCAGCTTCTTCCCTGCTGAACGAGTGCGGATTCACCCTCGCCGACATCTCGGGCGGCGGTGCAGCCGGCATCGGTGAAAAGGCTGATTCCCTCGGACTTGACAAGATAAGCAGCAGCCTTGGCATCGGTGTTCCCACGCTGACCGATATCATAGGCGAGCTCAAAAAACCCGGACGCGACCTCCGTGACGAGCTTCCGCCTCCGCTCCTCAGAAGCGGCGACGTTATGGATATCAAGGACCTCAAGCCCGGTATGGAGCTTGTCGGAACGGTCCGCAACATCATAGATTTCGGCGTTTTCGTGGACATCGGCGTTCACGAGGACGGTCTCGTCCATATTTCGCAGATATGCAACAAGTTCATCAAGCACCCCCTCGAAGCGGTCAAGGTAAATCAGGTGGTGAAGGTGCGCGTGCTCGATGTTGACCTCAAGCGCAACCGCATATCCCTCACCATGCGTCTCAACGACGAGGAGGAGAAAAAGCAGGAAAAGCGTCCCCGTCCGCAGAAGAAGCGTGAGGAGCGTAAGCCGAAGGGCTTTGACGCAAGTCAGCTCCGCAACAGCGGCTTCCGCATAAAGCAGAAGTAAGGCGCAAAATACAGTAATCCCACTATTTTTAAAAAATACTTGATTTTATCACCGGATAAGTGGTATAATATGTATATTAAATACTTTTAAAGTGTACCGCTCACCGCAGACCTTCGTCTGCACCGTGCGGACCGGCTGATTGCAGGCGCCGGAAAATCTGCCGTCTGCTATAAAGAACGATCGGAGGCAAGATATGAAATACAAAGGCGAAAACTGCGCGGGCTGCGGAGAAGCTTTCACCGCAGAAGACGATGTCGTAGTATGCCCTGACTGCGGTTCACCGCACCACAGGGACTGCTATGTCAGACTGGGCAGATGTGCGAATATCGCTTTCCACGCTTCCGGTGAAAAATGGAAGCCCAAGGGTTCTCCGTTCAGAGAGAAGCCGGTTTCTCCGATAACGTCCAACGTTTGCCCGTCCTGCAAGTTCCCGAACGCTGCCGGTGAGACAAAGTGCAGCAGATGCGGAACGCCCCTCGATACGGCTGATGCCGGAGCTGCGGCGGCAGACCGCGGCGAAAACAGCGAGTATGCCGATACTGATATCGGCATGATGAAGGAATTCCTCGGATTCGACCCCGAGGAGGATATGGGCGGTGCTACTCTCAGTGAAGTTACGCAGTTCGTAGGCTCGAACACCCTTTACTATATCCCGATATTCAAGCATATGAAGGACGTCGGCTCACGCATTTCCTTCAATCTCTCGTGCCTGATATTCCCCTATTTCTATTTTGCGAACCGAAAGATGTGGGGCTGGGCAGTCTTCTCAGCGCTCATCTCTGTCATACTCAACCTTCCTGCGGTACTGCTGAAATTTGCGGATTCCTTCACCTCCATTAAGGGCACGGAAAAGTTCATTTCGGCTGTGATCGACAACAAGTCCTCACTCGAGTCACTCGACTCCTATTTCGGCATGATCGGCTGGTGTACAAGTATCGCCTTCTGTCTTTTCGGAAACTGGCTGTACTACCGCTACACCCTGCGCTCGCTGAAGCGTCTGAAGTCTGCTGCTCCGGACAAAAAGCCCTCCTCTGAGATGCTTGCAGCTGCCGGCGGCGTAAAGCCCGTGAATATAATCTTCATTACGCTGGTCATGTTCGCTATCGGCATCGCAGGACTGCTCGTCAGCCTGAAAATACTTTACAGCTGAACAGAAGCTGCCTCACACCGGGGCAGCTTTTTTATTAATGAATGATCGCGGTGTCTCCGCTTCCGTGAGCGAAAGCAGACTTTCCGTTTTGAAGAAGTCAGCCCGTGGAAAGGGTTGCAAGGAAGGTCCTCCCTTGCAAGAGAAGGCGTCCCCTTGTGACATTACAGTATTATTTGCCTGCGGAGTTACCTCCGCACGAACAGGCTTTCTTAACAAGTAACCGCCGCTGACGCGGATATTTCGCAAAAGGTCTTGAAATCCGCGGAAAAACATGGTATAATGATGTATAACGCTTTTGAGAAAGGAATTACGGGTATGCAGCCTTCCGCCGGACATACCGTCCGCACGTCCTGCTGACCCGGAAATACTATGAGATCAAAAAAGATCATGGCTGTGATTTCAGCAGCCCTGCTCGCACTTTCTTCTGCGGGCTGCGGCGGAAAAAGCAAGAGCAGCAGTTCCGCTGTGAACGGAACCACCTCTGCCGGCGGTGAAGCGTTAACTTCCGCTTCCTCAGACCCCGGAACAATTACTACCGAGCCTTTTTCGGAGGAGGAGACTACTGAACCAGTGACTAAGCATATAAGCCCCGTTGAGAATCTTTCCGCTGAATGCGGAGTTCAGCTCGACGTAAACAAAACCATTCTGCGCGATGACGGCAGCAATACGATCAAGTTCCCGCTAAAGGAATTCATCGGAGAGGGCGACGTAATCAAATCCTTCACATTCATTGTCAGCTCCGATATGAACATCGGTCCATACAAGGGCGGCTGCGGCATAAACGTCAGCAAGGACTGCCCTGCCGGTAAAGACGGCTGGTATCAGTGCCCTGACTTCACCCGCCAGACACAGGGGACATACGGTGAGATAACCTGGGAAGTCCCCGATGACATAAAGGACTATATCCTCCCCTCGGGCGATGTGATGTTCGGCTACTGGTGGGGAAATCCCGGCAGCATTAAGATAGACAGCGTGATATGCACCTTCACAAGGTCAGGCGAGATACCGGTGGACGGCACCAAGACCGTTCAGGTCGGCAAGAGCGTCGCTTACAGCGCTGATGACAATATCATCAGGGTCAAGGCGGCGGATATTCTACCGGAAAACGCAGTCCCCGAGGCTGTTGTATATAACGTCAGCGCAGGCGGTGCATTCGGAAAATTCACCGGCGCTTTCGGATATTCCTCGTCGGCGGGAAGCTACCAGTCCCCGACTTCTGCCGTATTCACGGACAGCTCATCACTGTCGCTGACATGGTTCGTTCCGCCGGAAGCAAAGGCTCTGATCGCCGCCGACGGAGAGTTCACCCTCGGATACTGGTACAGCAAACAGGCGGAGGCTACTCTCGATTCGATAACCGTGAAATACAGCGAAGGCGACGGCACAGTGCCGGTATATATCCCACCTGCCGAAAAGGTCAGCGAGCCGGATAATTACACGAGCGAGTACAATTTCAGGAGTGCCGCTGCTATTTCCTCTGAGATCAAAGTCGGCTGGAACCTCGGAAATTCCCTTGAATGCTACGGCTACAAGAGCTGGGCGAGCGAGCCCGAAACTGCATGGGGCAACCCGATAACCACCAAGAATATGATCCTCGACATCAAGGCTGCCGGCTTCAATGCGATAAGGATACCTGTCACATGGGGTGAACACCTCAACGGCACAGAGATCGACAGTGAATGGCTCAAGCGTGTTCATGAGGTCGTGGACTACGCCTATAACGAGGGAATGTTCGTAATACTCAACGTCCACCACGATGACTATTTATGGCTCACCCCCACTGACGAAGACTACGAAAAGTGCCGTGAAAAGCTCATTTCCATCTGGAAGCAGATATCCGTAAGCTTCTCGGGTTACGGCGACAGGCTCCTCTTTGAGGGCATGAACGAGCCGAGAACGGTCGGAAGTCCCAATGAATGGACCGGCGGTACTGCTGCAGAACGTGCTGTCGTGAACAAGTACGAGAAGGATTTCGTTGATACAGTACGCTCAACCGGCGGAAACAACTCCGAAAGAACTCTCATCGTTACCTCCTATGCCGCCTCTGCGGAAACGGTAGCGATCAGCGACTGCGTTATCCCGAACGGTGGAAATATCATACTTTCGCTGCATTACTACGCACCTTGGGAGTTTGCAGACGGCAAGAGCACAACGTTCGGCGATGCTGAAAAGAAGATGCTCAGCGACAAGTTCAGCGAGCTCAAAAAGAAGTATATCGACAACGGCCAGCCGGTCATCATCGGCGAATTCGGCTGCGTTGCGGCTGCGGATACAGCAGTCAGAGCACAGTTCTACGAATACTACGTCAAGACCGCGTGGGCAGCCGGCATAAAGTGCTTCGTCTGGGACAACAATGCCTTTGAGGGCGAAAGCAGCTACGGTATATATGACCGCTCCACCCACAGATGGAACGAAGCTATCAAAAATGCCATCACGGCAGTTTCAAAATAACCAGAGAGCCGCGGTAAAACGCGGCTCTAATACTGTCAATTAAAATGAAATAGTGTGGGGCGATGTCGGACAGCCGTTTTGTAGTGGCTGATGCCTGCATCAGCCCTTGCCCAGGCACATAATAAATACCTTTTTGGCAAACTAAGAGCCGCGGAAAATCGCGGCTCTTTTGCTTTAGGACAGATCGGATCCCCTCACCTGACTATTTAGGCAGTATTGACATTATCGGACAGTGAAATTAGTGATAATCGCCAAATCTTCTTCCGGACACAAAATATTTCTTCACTTTTTTTAACAGATATGGTATAATGATAACGTGAGTAGCTGTATCATGCTGCCGCCGGAGGTGAACAAGCTTTGAAAACTTTATTTATATCCGACCTTGACGGTACCCTGCTCGACCCGAAGGGGGAACTGACTGCTTTCGCTGCGGACAGTCTGAACAGGCTCATCGCTCAGGGCGTGAACTTCACCTTTGCAACTGCGCGTTCGGTATATTCCGCAGAACCTCTGATGTCGGGCGTTGATATCCGGGTGCCGTGTCTGCTTATGAACGGCGTCAGCGTATACGACCTGGACAAAAGCTCGTATATCCGGAACTGCTGCATAGACCCGGAGGCTTCACGGAAGGTGCTTGACGCTTTTGAGCGTCACGGCGTCCACTGCTTCATGTACCGCATAGACGGCGGCGTACTCACCTGCTATTATTCCGCCCTCACGACCGCAGTCATGCGGAGCTTTGCGGAGTCAAGGAAGAAGCAGTACAAAAAGCCCTTCGTTCAGTGTGACCGACTTGCCGATGCGGCGGACGAGCACACAGTCTATATTACCACGACCGGTCCGTACGACGACCTGCTCCCGGTGAAGCTCGAAATCGAAGGCATAAGCGGCGTGAGCTGCGCCTTCTACCTCGATGTGTACAACGGCGCATGGTACCTTGAAATTTTCTCCGACAGGGCTTCAAAGGCTAACGGTATTCGCTTTCTCCGCGAAAAATATGGCTTTGAGAGGGTAGTTGCCTTCGGGGACAACCTCAATGACCTATCAATGTTCGAGGCTGCCGATGTGCGGATAGCTGTCGGGAACGCCCGCGAGGAACTGAAATCCGCTGCCGATCTGGTCATCGGTGATAACAGAAATGACGGCGTTGTGCGCTGGCTGACTGATAATTCAGGTAAATATACTGAGTAACAACTCGGTCCAATATACATCATAATCGAAAGGAATTGCATAAAATGAAGAAACTAATGTTAGGTAACGAGGCTTTCGCAAGAGGTCTTTATGAGGCAGGCTGCCGCGTGGTATCGAGCTATCCCGGCACCCCCTCAACTGAGATAACCGAGGAAGTCGCAAAATACGACGAGGTTTACGCTGAATGGGCACCCAACGAGAAGGTCGCTATGGAGACTGCTCTCGGCGCTTCCATCGCAGGCGCGAGGAGCTTCTGCGGAATGAAGCACGTCGGTCTGAACGTTGCCGCTGATCCGCTCTACACCGCAGGATATACCGGCGTGAACGCAGGTATGGTCATTGCAGTTGCCGACGATCAGGGTATGCACTCCTCACAGAACGAGCAGGACAGCCGTCACCACGCTATTGCTTCAAAAGTTCCTATGCTCGAGCCTTCAGATTCCGGCGAGTGCAAGGAGTTCGTCAAGCTCGCATTCGAGCTCTCGGAGCAGTTCGATGCACCGTTCATCGTGAGAATGTCCACAAGAGTTGCACACTCCCAGAGCATTGTTGAAATAGAGGACAGACAGGAGCGCGAGCTTCTCCCCTATGAGAAGAACGCCCAGAAATACGTCATGATGCCGGCTTACGCCAAACTGAGACACGTTTTCGTCGAGGAGCGCACAAAGAAGCTCACCGAGTACGCTGAGACCACTCCCCTCAACCGCGTTGAGCTCTCGGACAAGGCTGAGTTCGCCGTCATCACCAACGGTGCGGCTTACCAGTACGTCAAGGAAGCTCTCGGCGAGAAGGCTTCCGTGCTGAAGCTCGGCATGGTAAATCCGCTTCCCGTAAAGCTCATACAGGACTTTGCCTCTAAGTTCGACAAGGTATACGTTATCGAGGAGCTCGACGGCATAATCGAGCAGCACTGCCGCAACATCGGCGTTACAAACGTTGTCGGCAAGGAGATATTCGGCTGCATCGGCGAGATACACCAGTCCGCTATCGCTGAGAAGCTTCTCGGCGAGAAGAAGGAGTTCACCGCTCTTGACGAGAATATCCCCATGAGACCGCCTGTAATGTGTCCGGGATGTCCCCACAGAGGACTTTTCTACTGCCTCAGCAAGAACAAGATAACCGTTTCCGGCGATATCGGCTGCTACACTCTCGGAGCTGTTGCACCGCTGTTTGCCGTTGATACAACTATCTGCATGGGCGCTTCTATCTCGGGTCTCCACGGCTTCAACAAGGCACGCGGAGCTGAGTCCGAGCACAAGACCGTTGCAGTTATCGGCGATTCCACCTTCATGCACAGCGGCATGACAGGTCTTGTGAACATCGCCTACAACAATTCCAATTCTACAGTAATTATCCTTGACAACTCCATAACCGGCATGACCGGTCACCAGCAGAACCCCACCACCGGCAAGAACCTCAAGGGCGACCCTGCTGCCGCTGTAAACCTTGAGGAACTCTGCAAGGCTATCGGTATCAAGAGAGTCCGCGTTGTTGACCCCTACCACCTTGCCGAGACCGAGGCTGCTATCAAGGAGGAGCTTGCTGCTGACGAGGCTTCCGTTATCATCTCGCGCCGTCCGTGCGCTCTGCTGAAGTACGTCAAGCACAATCCGCCCCTCAGGGTCAACACCGACAAGTGCGTGGGCTGCAAGATGTGCATGAAGCTCGGATGTCCCGCTATATCCATGCGTGACGGCAAGGCTGTCATCGACCACACCCAGTGCGTAGGCTGCGGCATCTGTCAGGAGCAGTGCAAGGTCGGAGCTATCGGATAATCCGTAATTCACAATTATTGTGTCCCGGAGGAAAATGATATGAAAATAAGAAAGGTCGATTGCCCCTACTGCAAAATACCGATGCAATACATAGGAAGCAAGAAGATACAGCTCGGAAAGAGCGGCATCATCTTCGAGCACCTCGACCACTGGCTCTCCGGTGCGCTTCCTGTGAGCATATACGAATGTCCGGGCTGCGGCAAGTTTGAATTCTTCCGCAGCGACATGAACACAAAGAGGAAAAATACCAAAGATGATACAGTTATCGATATATGAGGAATTCGCCCGCTGGCTCGATGAACTCCTCGAAAACAATGATATGCCCGACGATGCGAAGGCTTTCTGCTTCAACCTCTATGAGGAATCGGAAGAGGAGCATATCTACGCTGTACAGCTCATAGCCGCAGGTGAATTCGACCCTGACGACAAGGGCGGTGACTGGGCTTGCGAGGAGGTATGGAGCTCGGAGGAGGATATCTTCACCGTTGACACCTCCGACGAGGAGGATACCGGCTGGAAACACGCTCAGGATCTGTACGCTGAAATGGTGAGGGAATACCTCTCCGGCGGAAAATACAGCCGCATACTCACAGCCGCACAGGGCATCGCGATAGGCTTCGTGGACGGCGAACTCGAACTGCTGTACAGAGCTGAGGACAATGGCTGAAAAGCTCGCAGACAAGCCTGCCGTGACCGATGCGCCGCCGGATATGAAGTCCGGGAACGCCTTCCTGTACGGAGTGCTCGGAGCGTTCCTCGGTTCGCTTCCGGGAATGACAGTGTGGATAATCCTCGGTAAATTCGGCATAAGGTCGATGATACTCGGCTTCTTCCTCGCCGCCGGAACAGTCTGGGGCTTCGGAAGAATGACAAGGAACCGTCCGCTGCGGCGCTGCTGGGGGATACTGATATGCACGGTCATAATGACGGTATCGGTCTACCTCACCCAGAGGATAATCTGGACATGGAGCATCACGGAGTCGTTCAGCGACACCATCGCCTACCTCAACGAACAGGTATACGCCGCAACACAGGGCAATACCAACGTCACTGAGGAGAGCGTCCGCAAGAGCGTTGCCGCGCTCAACCTGAAGACCTTCGGCTTTGCCGAACCGAGCTTCGGCAACTGCTTCACGCATTTCTACGACCTGATAGGCTTCTTCGGAGTAAAGAAGGACTTCTTCACATCGCTCGTCGAGAGTTATATCTCTGCGATACTCGGAGCTGCATCGCTTATGAAGAACCAGGTCCGGAGCATGGTCAGCAGCCAGCTCGGCAGTTCAAAGAATAAAGCCAAAAAAACCTGAGATCAGGATACATAAGGAGTAATAATAAATGGAAACAAGATCAGTAATGATAGTCGGCGTAGGCGGACAGGGTTCGCTGCTCGCTTCAAGACTTCTCGGAAACGTGCTGCTCGCACAGGGCTATGACGTAAAGGTCAGCGAGGTCCACGGCATGAGCCAGCGCGGTGGTTCGGTAGTAACATACGTCAAGTACGGCGATAAGGTATACTCCCCCGTTATCGAAAAGGGCGAGGCTGATGCCGTTATTTCCTTCGAGATGCTTGAGGCCGCAAGGTGCCTCCCCTACCTCAGAAAGGGCGGAAAGCTCATAACCTCGACCCAGCAGATTGACCCGATGCCCGTTATCACCGGTGCAGCATCATATCCGGAAAACCTCGCAGAGAAGATAAAGGCTGCCGGTGCGGAGCTCATCGCTGTTGACGCACTCAGCCTTGCCGAGCAGGCAGGTACTGCAAAGGCTTCAAACGTGGTGCTCATGGGCGTATTCTCGGCAATAACCGACTACCCGGAGGAGCTCTGGCAGAAGGCGCTCGAACAGTGCGTACCGCCCAAGTTCCTCGAACTCAACAAGAAGGCATTCGAGCTCGGAAAAGCGGCGAAGTAAGCTGTTAGTGCATAGTCCCGGGCAAACATACAGACCAGTGGGAGCCCGAGAACGGGGCCCACTGCAAGGCTGATTGACACAACCAATTTCGCAGTACGAATTATGAATCAGCATTTTTTTGTTATTCTCAGGAGGCATCAATGGCGATGTCCCCTGTAAAAAAGGAGAAATAACCAATGGAAAGATACTGGAATGAAGAGATCGAGACCATGTCCCGTGAGGATATGAAAAAGCTTCAGGACGAACGTCTCGTCAAGCAGGTACATCATGTGTACGACAACGTTAAGTATTACCGTGACAAAATGGACGAAAAGGGCGTAAAGCCCGAGGATATCAAGGGAGTTGATGACCTTCACAAGCTTCCGTTCCTGAGCAAGGCCGACCTCCGCGACGCTTACCCCTACGGTCTGCTCGCTGTTCCGCTCAGCGAATGCGTAAGGATACACTCCACAAGCGGTACTACCGGAAAGCGCGTTGTCGCCTTCTACACCCAGAACGATATCGACCTCTGGGACGACTGCACCGCAAGAGCTATCACTGCTGCCGGCGGCACGAACGAGGACGTCTGCCAGATCGCCTACGGCTTCGGACTTTTCACCGGAGGAGCCGGTCTCAACGGCGGCTCCCACAAGGTCGGCTGTCTCACCCTTCCGATGTCTTCCGGAAATACCGAGCGACAGATAACCTTCATGCAGGACCTTCATTCCACTATCCTCTGCTGCACCCCTTCGTATGCGGCTTATATAGGCGAAACCCTGCACGATATGGGACTTACTCCCGCTGATATCGACCTCAAGGCAGGTATCTTCGGCGCTGAGCCCTGGACAGAGGAAATGCGCCATTCTATCGAGGAATCTCTCGGTCTCAAGGCTTACGATATCTACGGTCTTACCGAGACCAGCGGTCCCGGCGTTGCATTCGAGTGCTGCGAGCAGAGCGGTATGCACATAAACGAGGACCACTTCATTCCCGAGATAATCAATCCCGAGACC
This sequence comes from Ruminococcus sp., assembly GCA_017525915.1. Classification (GTDB taxonomy): domain Bacteria; phylum Bacillota; class Clostridia; order Oscillospirales; family Ruminococcaceae; genus Ruminococcus. The sequence continues at coordinate 36,527 of JAFXSC010000021.1, read as the reverse complement.
GGAGAAGTTCTCCCGGACGGCGAGGTCGGTGAGCTCGTATTCACAAGCATCACCAAGGAGGCTTTCCCGCTTCTCCGTTACCGTACACGCGACCTCTGCGTTCTTAGCAGGAAGAAGTGCTCATGCGGACGCACTCTCATCAAGATGACCAAGCCCAAGGGCAGAAGCGACGATATGATGATAATCCGCGGAGTAAACGTATTCCCGTCACAGATCGAGACCGTCCTCATCGCACAGGGCTATTCACCCAACTACCTCATCGAGGTGGACCGCGTGAACAATACCGATACCCTTGACATCAACGTCGAGATGAACCCTGACCAGTTCTCCGACAAGGTCAAGGATATGCAGAAGCAGGAGCATGAGCTCGCTGAGGCAATGAAGGCGATGATAGGCATTAACCCGAAGGTACACCTTGTATCGCCCAAGTCGATCACCAGAAGCGAGGGCAAGGCTGTCCGTGTCATCGACAGGCGCAAGCTCCACGACTAAGCATTTATAGCCGACGGCTATCAAATAAACATTACAATTACAGGAGGAAATCATTATGAAAGTTAAAATCTTTTCGACCAACTTTATGCCCGAGCAGGAGAAGTACGAGAAATTCGTAACATTTGAGAACGAACTCAACCAGTTCATAGAGACCGTTAAGGTCATCGATATCAAGTACAGCACCGCTGCTGCTATGTGTCATGATGCTCAGACCCATGTAAATGAGTACACTGAGGATTTCTCAGCTCTCGTTCTTTATGAAGAAAAGGGCAAGAACTAAGCCCGTTGAAGCGGCGCTCTAACGGGTGCCGCTTTGCATAATGAAATGAGGAGTGGTAACATTGGAAAAGAAGCGTATTCTTGCGGCAGCTGCGGCAGTCTCAATACTCGCCTGCTGCACATCATGCGGAGACAGTGACGGTTCGGGAGCTAAAGACAATCTCACCGGCGGAAATCCGATCACAGGCAAGTCCACAGTGCTTGACGGAGACTATGCAACTGTCACGGGGCTGCATTCACCGACGAATATTTTCGATAACGGAATAGATAACGGTCTGCTTTATGCAATACAGGACTATAAGTCCAATGCTCTCACATCTCTCAGCTTCGAGAGCGGCAGCTTCAGGATGCTCGGAAATTTGGTCAATAAGGAATATGCTGTATACAGCGGCACCTATACCCTTAGTGACGGGAAGATCATCTTCAATTATACCGATTACTCCTGTGAGGACTTAGCTGTAAATTTAAACGAAGCCGTCCCCGAACCGGATAATGATATAATCACCAAAAACCGTCATGCAGCTGCTGTCAAGGATCTTCCGAAGGACGAACAGACAGAGCGTATCAGAGCTGAACAGCTGTTGCTTACAAAGAAAAAGCTTCAGGAAAAAATGGCTGAATTCAACGAGACAGGTACATACTGGAACAAGGTCGAGCCGAAACTTCTGTTGAGTGACAAGGCTTCTTTACCGAATGCACTGCCTATGTACAGTGCACGCTTTTCGGGAATTCAGAAACGCACCGGCACTCCGTATATGCTCTGCCCGATGGACGGTCTGATATGCGTTGAGACCTTCGGCATGAAGCTTGAAGGCGGTTACAGTATCGGCAGAGATTTCACAGTAAGCTTCGACCTGCTCGCTCCGCTTTATGACGATGAGTATTCAAACTACAATCTTGAACCTGATTCGCGTAAAAGATACGATGAAAGATATCAGACATACCTCGAACGCTATTTCGCCGAAAGCAGAAATACTACTATCTCCTTCTCCAACGGAAAGTGGACATGGACGAACGCCGACGGCGAGCTGATAAACAACGGCACCTATCTCGAAAGCACCGAGCACAGCGGACTTATCGGTATGTTCGTCAACGAGAGCTCAAAGGTCAACGACAAGACATATCAGCAGCTAAGTCCGCTCCTTTTCTACATCGACGGCGACGGCAATATCTGGTACCCCAACTGGGTGAAAATGAACTAAGGTGATGAAACATATGAATTTCAGACGTATTTCAGCGGCAGCGGCGGCATTCTCTATACTTGCCTGCTGCACATCATGCGGTAGCAGCGGCGGAAGCGACAGCACTCCGGCGGCATCCGCGAACACAACTGCCGGCACTGAGGCTCTGACCGAGCCCGAGACCGGCACAGAGCCCGAAACAACTACTGCTCCTGCGACGGCGGAAAAGCCCACCACCGCGCCGCAGGAAGTCCTCACGGCACCGGCAGTCACGGGAAAGCCCTCCGAGCTTTCAGCGCTCAGCGGACTTTATCTCAGCCCGACAGACACAATGAAAATCTCCGAATGGTACACCGGAGATGCCGATGAATCTATCCGCAAGGGACTTGAACAGAACAATTCCTCCCTGCTGAAGGGCGACAGCAGGACCTACAATCCTTACAGCCTGAGCTTCAATGACGGAGAGTTCAGCATGGGAAAAAATAACGGTAAGTACTCGATTTTCTATTCCGGAAAGGTATATGAGCAGAACGGCAGACTTTGGTTCGACTATGAGAACTACGATGCTGTCACCAGTGACGGCAGCAGTTCTGACAGCTTTAGCATCAACGACCCGGAGCCGGAAGATGAATCCAAGAAGAAAAAGTTCAACGCTGTCATTAACAATCTCAATGAGCTCAATGCAGAAGGACTTTACTATACCCGTCTCGTTCCGAGGATATGCACCTTCGACAAGCTTATCCAATATGATTATATGCCTTTTCTCTATGCCAGTGCCGGCACCAATCTCCCGCCGGCAGAGCTCTATGCCTCCGGCGATGTCCTCTATCACAAGACCTACGGAACAGAGCTGAACGGCTCGTACACTCCGGGAAGCGATTTCTCGGTAAGCTACGACCAGATAAAGGTACAGAAGGAAGACCCGAACTCCAGCTATAACAAAAAGAAGACTCAGGAGGAGAAGGACGAGCTGCTCAGCAGCATTTATATCTCCAACATAAAAACAGCCTACGGTCTCCCCGAGGACAGCGGCGACACCTCCACCGAGATAACGTTCAGCGGCGGAAAATGGGAGTGGAAGTCCTCCGCAGGAACCCTCCTCAACAACGGCTATTACGCGGAAAGCAAGACCTATCCCGGTCTTGTCGTAATGGGCATTGATGAGACCTCAAAGAACAACGACAGCCAAGCGAAAGAAAAATATATGTCCGATGCAAATATCCTGCTGCTCTATATAACAGACAGCGGCGAAGTGACATATCCTGTACTATTGAAATTTATAACATGAATAAGCCAAGGAGGAAATTACTATGGCAAATGTAAAACAGATCTCAGTATTCGTGGACAACAAGCCCGGTCAGTCGGCGGGCGCGATGCGCCTTATCAAGGAGAGCGGCATCAATCTCCGCGCTCTCAGCCTCGCTGATACGGCAGATTTCGGCATAATCAGACTCATTGCAAACGACACGGAAAAGACCGTTGATATCCTCAGAGCAGCTTCATATGCGGTAAACGTTACGGAAGTAGTAGCTATCTCGATACCGGATTCTCCCGGACAGCTCAGCCGTGTCCTTGACGCTCTCGGTCAGGACAATGTAAACGTAGAGTATATGTACTCTTTCCTCGGCACCTCCGATAACGCCGTATCCTTCGTTATCCGCGTTGACGACAACGCTCACGCAGCGGAAGTCCTCACCAGAAACGGCATTATACAGCTTACCGAAAATGACATTGCTGAAATGTAAATAATACACAAAAAAGTTATGCGTAATTAAATTTGTTTTGAAAACGCTTGACAAATTCGCAAGATTTGGTGTATAATATATTTACAGCAATAAACGAGAAAATTTCCCGACAGGAGTGATGTATAATGGGTCTTCTCGACGCTCTCGGAAGTGTGAGCAAAGGCGCCTCCGATAAGGCAAAAAATCTTTCAGAAGCTAATAATCTGAAGAGGAAAATATTATACGAAGAGGAAAGAATCGTCGAGATCTTCACCGATATCGGCAAGAAGTATTACAAGAATCCCGACGGCGAGACCTCTGAGCTCAAGACTCTGTGCGATGATATCGACCAGAGACGCAGAAGGATCAAGAAGATGAGATATGAGCTCAACGGTATCAGAGGCTATAAGATCTGCCCGAAGTGTGATGCTGAGGTAAACGAGCGTTTCCAGTTCTGCGGACGCTGCGGCGCAAGACTTCCTGATATCGAGGACGAGGACTTCTTATCTCTCGAGCCTAACGATTACTACACTGAGAGCAGCAATAATTTCTTCAACGCAGATTCAAACCAGAATTATTGATCATAACGGCTGTTCCGAGATCTCGGAACAGCTTGTTTTTTAACGTGAATCCTCAAACCTCCTGCGTATCACGCGGCATACATACCTCGCAGGTATGCACAGCACGAACCAGAAGCACGAGAACGGCAGGCATATCTGCCCGAAAAGATTAAGCGGCATATCTGAGTAATCCCACACCTGCCAGTGCATAATAATATTATCAAACAGCCCTACAACGAGCTCGATGCCTGTTATTATCAGCGAGCCTGCCATGCAGCTCCGCAGCAGAGTTACCGAACTGCGAGTGTTCACCGCGTAGAGCAGCGATAATATCATGCCGCCGGTCAGCGCCATAGTCCAGTGGGTATATCCCCTGCCGACTATCTCAACAAGGCTGTAAAGAAAAAATCCCATAAAAAACGAAAAAATATACTGTGAATACCTCATATCACCGCCCCCTGTAAGCTTCATATTTGATATTATTTACCGGAAGGGCTGATATATACGGTCAAAGGAGTTATGTCAAATGCGGAAAAGCTGCATACTTATTCATATTTCAAGCCTGCCCTCGGAGTACGGCATAGGCAAAATGGGCAGACACGCCTTTGCTTTCGTTGATTTCCTGAAAAGCGCGGGAGTGAAGTGCTGGCAGATATTGCCGCTCTCACCCACGAGCTACGGTGATTCGCCATACCAGTCGTTCTCGGTGAACGCCGGAAATCCCTACTTCATCGACTTCGAGATACTCGAAGCGGAAGGACTTCTCGAACACCACGAGTTCGCCTCCTACACATGGGAGAGCGAACCGGACAAGGTCGATTACAGCCTTATCTACAAGAACTGCTTCGAGGTGCTCCGCCTTGCATATACAAGGTTCAAGCCAGCAAAATTCCCGGATTACAAGCTTTTCTGCGACGAGAACAAGCACTGGCTCGACGAATATGCCCTGTTTATGGCGCTGAAAGCCCAGAACGGCGGCAAGGCATGGTATGAATGGGAAGGCGACATCTCCCTCCACAAGCCCAAGGCGGTCGCCGAAGCTAAAAAGCAGCTCAAGAAGGACATCGGCTTCTATAAGTTCATACAGTTCGAGTTCGCAAGGCAATGGAGAGAACTGAAGAAATACGCCAACGGCAGCGGCATCGAGATAATCGGCGATATCCCGATATACTGCGCCCTCGACAGCGTTGAGGCGTGGGCTGACCACAAGCTTTTCTGGTTCGACAGAAAGCGCCGCCCGGTATGCGTTGCAGGCTGTCCGCCCGATGACTTCTCCCCGACCGGTCAGCTCTGGGGCAATCCCCTCTACGACTGGGAATACCACAAAAAGACCGGCTACAAGTGGTGGATAGACCGCATAAAGTCCGCGACCAAGCTTTACGATATCGTCCGCATAGACCACTTCCGCGGCTTCGAGAGCTACTACACTATCCCCTACGGCAGCGAGGACGCGACCGTGGGAGAGTGGAAGAAGGGACCCGACCATGAGCTTTTCAAGCTCGCTGAGGAAAAGCTCGGCAGGCTGAATATCATCGCGGAGGACCTCGGCTTCCTCACGCCGGAAGTACACAAGATGCTCGCAAAATGCGGATATCCCGGCATGAAAGTGCTCCAGTTCGGCTTCTCGGACGGGGCAAACGAATACCTCCCCCACAATTTCACGACCACGAACTGCTTCGCCTACACCGGTACTCACGATAACGAGACCCTCAACGGCTGGGTGGAGACGCTTGACAAGAAATCGCTGAAATTCGCCAAGAAGTACCTCTGTGTCCGCAAGAAGGGCGAAATACCGGAGGCAGTTGTCCGTGCGGCATGGGGCAGCGTTGCGGAGGTAGCCTGCGCCCAGATACAGGACTTCCTCGACAGTCCCAAGGAGGGCAGGATGAATACGCCCTCGACCCTCGGCACGAACTGGCAGTTCCGCACGAAGGAGAGCGATTTCACGCCGGAGCTTGCAAAGAAGATTCACAAGCTGAACAAGCTTTATAACAGGTGATTATGACTGTAGGGGCTGGCGTCCCCGACAGTCCTCACCGTTAGGCGGAGATAAAATTCATGGGACGTCGAGGACGGTGTGGGTGTCCGGTGGACACCTCTGCGAAGCAGAAACACCGACCGAACCGACAGGTGAGACCGTCCCCTACAAATCAGGATTGGAGTTTGAAAAATGGATAAAAATGTATTTATGGAGAAATTCACAGGCAGACTGCCCCGCAACATCAAGTCCGCGACACCGCAGCAGCTCCACAATGCCCTCGGCGATACCGTCATGGAAATGTTCGCCGACCGCTGGAACACTGCCCGTCAGGAGCACCTTGCCAAGCGCCGTGCCGCCTATCTTTCAATGGAATTCCTCGTGGGACGCGCCGTGTTCAACAACCTCCTCGTGCTCGGCATCTACAAGGACGTTCAGGACGTTTTCTCGGAGCTCGGACTGAACCTCGCCGACCTCGAAGAGATCGAGGACGCTGCCCTCGGAAACGGCGGTCTCGGACGTCTTGCCGCCTGCTTCCTCGAAAGTGCGGCTACTCTCAGCCTTCCCCTCGACGGCTACGGTATCCGCTACAAGTACGGCCTTTTCAAACAGTCCATCGTTGACGGCTTCCAGAAAGAGGATATCGACGACTGGACACGCTACGGCGACCCGTGGTCGAAGCGCTGCGACGATGATACGGTCCTCATAAACTTCAACGGTCAGACCGTGAAGGCTGTCCCCTACGATATGCCGGTTTTTGCCTATGGTACGCAGAATGTCGGCACTCTCCGTCTCTGGCAGGCTGAGCCGGTGAAAGAGTTCGACTTTGACACCTTCAACAAGCAGGACTACCTCGAAGCCTCGAAGGAGAAGATCTTCGCGGAGGACATCTCGCGCGTGCTCTACCCCAACGACGATACCAACGAGGGCAAGAAGCTCCGTCTGAAGCAGCAGTATTTCTTCAGCTGTGCGTCACTTACGGACATTCTCCGCAAGCACAAGGCTCGCTACGGTACCCTCGATAACCTTGCCGACTATATTTCTATCCAGCTCAACGACACCCACCCGGTAATTTCTATCCCGGAGCTTATCCGTCAGCTCGTTGACATTGAGGGCTGGACGTTCGATAAAGCCCTTGCCACAGCCAAGAAGGTGTTCAACTACACCAACCATACCGTTATGCAGGAGGCTCTGGAGAAGTGGTGGATCGGTCTGGTGCAGGAAGTCCTCCCGCGCATCTATGAGATAATCATTCAGATAAACGAGGAGCTTATCGCAGAACTGTACGCCGCCGGTGCACAGAAAGACAAGATCGACCGTATGAAGATAATCAAGGGCGAGCTTATCCATATGGCGGACATGGCGTGCTATGCCTCCAGCCACATCAACGGCGTTGCGGAGATACACACGCAGATACTCAAAGACACCGTCCTCGCGGACTGGTTCAGCGTCTGCCCAGAGCGCTTCCGCAACGAAACGAACGGCATCACTCAGCGCCGCTGGCTCGCACTGTGCAACATGGAGCTTTCCGGACTTATCACCGAGCTTCTTGGCAGCAGCGACTGGGTCACTGACCTTGACAAGCTGAAAGAGCTTGCGAAGTACGCCGACGATGAGGCTGTACTCCGCCGTTTCATCGACATCAAGCAGTCCAAGAAGCAGCAGCTCGCAGACTTCATCAGCGAGCGCGAGGACGTCACTATCGACCCGAAGTCGGTGTTCGACATACAGATAAAGCGTCTCCACGAGTACAAGCGCCAGCTTCTCAACGCCTTCTCGATACTGTGGATATACTACGGCATCAAGGACGGTACAATTACCGATTTTACGCCAACTGCCTTCATTTTCGGCGCAAAATCCGCTCCCGGCTACCGCCGTGCGAAGGCAATAATCAAATATATCAATGAGATCGGCAGACTTGTCTCCTCCGACCCCGACACGAAGGACCTCATCAAGGTCGTTTTCGTCCAGAATTACAACGTTTCATACGCGGAAAAGCTCGTCGCTGCGGCTGATGTTTCCGAGCAGATATCGACTGCCGGCACTGAGGCGAGCGGTACCGGAAATATGAAGCTCATGCTCAACGGCGCTGTCACCCTCGGCACCTACGACGGTGCAAACATCGAGATAGTTCAGGAAGCCGGAGAGGATAACAACTACATCTTCGGCGCAAAGGTCGAGGAGCTCGAAAACATCATGCCCGAGTACGACAGCCGTGCGGTTTTTGCCGGAAACAAGCGCATCAAGAAGGTCGTTTCCTCGCTCATCGACGGCACTGTCTCCGACGGCGGCAGCGGAGATTTCCGCGAGCTGTATATGTCCCTGCTCGACGGCGCAAGCTGGCACAAGCCGGATAATTACTACCTCCTCGGCGATATCGAGAGCTATGTTGAGACAAAGCTCCGCTGCTGCCGTGACTACGCGGAAAACCGCCTCGCGTTCGCAAGGAAGCAGTGGCTCAATATGTGCAATGCCGGAAAATTCAGCTCCGACCGCACAATCGCCGACTACGCCGAGAACATCTGGCTCATCAAGTAAGATATAACAGCCGTATTTATGCGTGATGCTAATATGGAAGTATTTCTGCAAACTATTGAGGAAACACCTTTTGAAAAATGGGCTTCCCCGTACATTTTTCCGCAAATGTATATTCCATGAAAAAACAAATACCGGAAGTCTGCTTGACTTCCGGTATTTTTATACCTTTGCGCGGGGAACCGTATGAAAGCTTCCGGGAAGGCTGAGCCTTGAAAACGTATCCGCTGCGGCAGTGCCGAAGAATTCGGCAAGGCAGGAATCGTCCTCGATGAGCCGGAGCTTTTTGGCTTTCGGGAGCTGTTTTATCCGGTATTCGAGACGTGAAGCGTGGCTTCTGTCCGGAGCGCTCCACAGCGCTTCGAGCGCCTCTGCCTGATGCGAACGGGTATACTTCGCGCACTTTTCCGTCTGTCCGAAATGCTCGCTCATACGGCGCTCAACGTCGTTCGTTATCCCGGTATAGAGCAGTCCGCCGGTACAGCGGATAATATAGACATAGTACATTATATCGCGGTGATACCGGGGACCTCGTCAGCACGGTGAGCGTCCCTGTCGCCCTTTGCGGCAAGATTTACCTCAAAGAAGGCTATCGAAGTCATTACGCGAGAAGGGTAAGCCTGTCCCTCGTAATCACGGACAACACGCGAAAATTCGCCGGAACGCCTGAGAAGGTCGGCGATGAGCACGCTGAAATTCGGGTCCTTCCTGAATGTTACCGGATGCTCGTCGTATATCCGCACGGCAGCCTTTCTGCAAGCCGCAGCCTGCTCGTCCAGCTTCTCGTCATCGAGAAGCCACGCCGCATAGACGTAGGTCTGCAAAGCCTCCCTGTAATCGTGTCCTTTAAGGCAGATAAGGGCTTTTTTTATCATCTCCGCAGGCTTTCCGGAAACTCCGCTGATGCCGCCGAACGAGAGGTATTCCTCGCTGCTTAGGTAATCGCGGTCGATGTCCGCAGGCATATCGAGCATAGCGTTGCAGTAGCCGCAGCCGGGACACTGCATGACCCAGTACCTCATATAGCTGCGGTGTGGCTCGGCAGGACGGAGGTCAAGGTCGGGAGCGTCCTTCGGAGGGTCGGTCTCAGTGATTATCGTATGTTCTGAAGAAGCTCCGCATACGCTGCATACGAAGTCCTTGGTTTCTGTAATCAACGGCATAGGTATTACTCCTCATCATTATTTTCAGTTTTTTTGTCAGCAGTTGTCGTGACGGTCGTTGTCGATACCGTGGTAGTTGCGGTTGCAGTGGTAGTAGTCGAAGCGGAAGTCTCCGCCGGCTGCTCCTTTTTACCGGAGAGGACTGACGGAGCACCGGGCTTGCTGTAATCGCGGAAGCAGATATTCATATCGACCTCACCGCTGATGCCCGGAATATAGCCGTCCGAAGCGTACTGCCACATCTGGAAGTCATAGTAATATGTAGGCTTGGTGTTATACTCGGCAAGCCAGAAATCGTAGTCCTTCAGGCGCTGGACATCGAGCTTCATCATAGATGTATACTTGTTCTGGTATATCATGGGGGTATATCCGGCAGACTTCACCCTTTCGCAGAAGGCGATACAGCAGTCCGCGAGGGTATCGACCGAGACCGTGTCCGTGCGTGCGCTGTCGCCGCTGATTATCTCCCAGTCGAAGATGAGCGGATAAGTGATATCGTAGGGCGCGACCGCGTCGATGAGCTTGTCCGCCTCCTCGATAGCCTCGTCGGTGCTGGTAGCCTGCGAGAAGAAGTAAGCGCCGACGTGCAGACCGGCAGCCTGTGCGCCGGAGATATTCTCTGCATATTTCTTGTCGAGGACGAGGTCACCGCCGCCGTAGGTCCTTACGCCCACGCGGACGATAACGAAGTCTATGCCGGCAGCCTTTACTTTTTCCCAGTCGATATCGCCCTGGAACTCCGAAACGTCGATGCCTGCTATGGACGAAGTTTCGCCGTTTTCGCGGTAGAACGAATAGCCGTTCCTTGTAGTGAGCGAAGCCATATCGAGCGAACAGGCGGGAACGTCCTCATAAACAGGAAGGAAGACCTCGCCGATAGCGCTGTCCTTGTAGAGTATCTTCTTTCCGCTGAGCTGATAGAAGGTCTCCTCCTTCTCGATGACGGCACGGGTACGGACTTCCGGCTCGGATTCGGCGGAAGTGCCGGCGTTCACGGGGACTGTCTTTTCGTTTTCGTCATTGTCCCTCAGATAGAGGCTCCACCCGAGAGCACCGCCGAGGGCAATTATAGCTGCAAACTCAACAGCGGCGAATTTTTTCCAGCCGCCGGAGCTTTTTTTGATCTTCTGATTTTTATCTGACATTTTTGCCTCCATGCTGACCGCGGCAGGGGTATCCTGCCGGGAAATGGTGATATATATATGATACCACATTTTCAGCCGTATGTAAATACCTTTCGCGCATTAATCCGCGCAGGCGGACACCGCAGCAGATAACTACGCACTATACACTTACCACTAATTACGCATTAATCGCCCCGCCTGTGAATATGATAGTACAAAGCATTTTTCAAGGAGGTCAATATATGGAACTGAAAATGACGAAAGAGACCATACCGGCTGCCGTGAGCATTTATGAGGGCATCCAGGAACAGGGCATCGAGCTCGACTATATCCTCCCGGACTACTGTCCCGATATATTCAGACTTGTCCGCTGCGAGGCAGTTCCCGTTGTCACAGACTGGTCGGTCAGCGGCGGAAAACTCACCTACGGGCTCCGCTGCGATATACGCATTCTCTACTGCGGAGAGGGCGACAGCATTATCCGCTCGGTCGCTCAGACGCAGACCTTCCGCAAGACCGCAGAGCTCTCCGGCGACTGCACTTCCCCGGACGTCCGTCTCGTCCCCAAGACCGACCACATCAATTACAGAGCCGTCAACAAGCGCAGGCTCGACCTTCGCGGCTGCGTTTCCGTAAGGATAGCGGTCACCTGTGAAAGTCCGCAGGAAGTCGTATCCGTAGTATCGGGAATGAATATGCAGCTCCGCACTATCCCCCTCAGATACGCCGCCGGAAGACTTTCCGCCGACAAGCAGCTCCGCATCAGCGAGGAGACCGAGCTCCAGCCTTCTCAGCCCTCTGTTTCGGGGATAATCAGTACACGCTGCACCGCTTCGGAGTGCGAGAAAAAGATGATATCCGGCAAGCTCCTCGCAAAGGGAAGCCTTGCCGTCGATATACTCTATTCCTGCGAGCGCTCCGGCGAAGGTACCGTCGAACCGCTCCGCTTTGAACTGCCTTACAGCCAGATAATCGATATCGAGGGACTTGACGAGAGCTACGAATGCAGCATCGTTCCCGAGGTCATTGCCTGCGACATCACACCAGCTGCCGGCAGGGACGGCGACAACCGCATTATCCGCTGTGAAGCCGAGCTAAGGCTCATCTGCCGCGCCGTGAGGACAGCCACAGCCATGATCGGCACAGATGCCTATTCTACGGTATATCCGTGCGAAGTTACCTTCACGGATATTAGCGCGGCGCAGTCGCCGACGGTCTATGACGAGAGCTTCCGGCATACCGCAAGGCTCGCGGAGGGCGACAGCGTTCCCGAGACAGTATACTCGATCTGGTGTACGCCGAAGAATATCAATACCCGTCCCGGCGAGGACGGAAGATCGGTCGTGATAAGCGGTATGCTCACCTATTCTATGGCTGTCAGGGAGAGCTCGGGAATGATATCCATGCCGGACAGGGACGAGACCTTCGAGGAGACGATAGCTATCGGTGATGACCTTTCCGGAGCGGCAGTTTCAGCCGATATATCGGCAAGGGACGTCTCCTTTAACATCTCTCCGGACGGCGTTCTCACGGCGAAAGCTGAACTCGGCGCAAGGATATACGCTGCCGCAAAGGCTTCCGTCAGAGCCGTCTCGGACATAACGGCAGACGGCTCTGTGAAGAAGGAAAGGGACGGCGATTACGCAGTAAAGCTCTATTACGGCGTTCCGGACGAGGACGTGTGGGACATCGCAAAGCGTTACAGCACGAGCGTTTCTGCTGTCATGGAGGAGAACGACCTTGACGGCGACCGTCTCACTGCCGGAGGTATGCTGCTCATTCCCATTGTTACATGAACGCAGGCGCATAAGAATATGAACTGATAAAGGAGAATATCATGGCAAAAGATATATACAGCAATATCGCCGAGCGTACAGGCGGTGACATCTACATAGGGGTAGTCGGTCCTGTCCGCACAGGCAAATCCACCTTCATCAAGCGCTTCATGGAGACACTTGTGATACCCAACATAAAAAGCGAATTCAAGCGTGAACGCGCCCTTGACGAGCTTCCGCAGTCCGCCGCCGGCAAGACCATTATGACTACCGAGCCTAAGTTCATACCCGAGGAAGCGGTCGAGGTCGAGCTCGGCGAAAGCGCCGCGTTCAGCGTCCGGCTCATCGACTGCGTTGGGTATATCGTTCCGAGCTCGCTCGGCTATATCGAGAACGAACAGCCGCGCATGGTCATGACATCGTGGTTCGATGAGGAGATACCCTTCAACATGGCTGCTGAGATAGGCACTCAGAAGGTCATAACCGACCATTCGACCATCGGGCTCGTCGTCACCACCGACGGCACGATATCCGATATCCCACGCGAGGAGTACGCCGAATGTGAGGAAAGAGTGGTGCGCGAGCTGAAGGAGCTCGGGAAGCCCTTTGTTGTACTGCTCAATTCGGCATCGCCGGATTCCCCGGAGGCTCAGTCCCTTGCGGAAGAACTCACGGAAAAGTACGGTGCGAAGGTCATAGCCGTGAGCTGTCTCGACCTCACCGAGGAGGATATCCGCGGAATATTGCAGGAGATACTGTTCTCCTTCCCGATAAAGGAGATAAATATCCGCATGGCAAGGTGGATAAACACGCTCGAAAAGGGCCACTGGCTGCGCTCGGAGATACTCGGCTGCATACGCGAAGCCGCAAAGGATATCCGGCTCGTCCGGGAAGCTTCAGCTGCCGCTGACGCTATCGCCCGGTGTGAGCATATAGTGAGCGCAGCGGTAAGCTCGATCGACCTCGGAAAAGGCTCTGTCACGATAACCGCAGACCTTGACGGCGATCTTTTCTACAAGATACTCGGCGAGGCTACCGGCATTGAGATAGAGAGCGAGAGCGACCTCATGCCGCTTCTCATGGAGCTGAACGATATCCGCCGGAAGTACCAGCGCATCGCCCCTGCACTTGCCGAGGTCGAGGCGACCGGCTACGGTATCGTCATGCCAGAGCTTGAGGAGCTTTCCCTCGAAGAGCCGAAAATTATCCGTCAGGGCGGAAAGTACGGCGTAAGGCTCAAGGCGTCCGCGCCCTCGATACACATGATGAAGGCGAATATCAATACCACGATAAGCCCGATAGTCGGCACGGAGAAGCAGTCCGAGGAGCTTGTGATGTACCTGCTCGACGGCTTCAACGACGATCCGAAGAAGATATGGGAGTCCAACATCTTCGGAAAGTCCCTGCACGAGTTGGTGAACGAGGGACTGCACAACAAGCTCTACAAGATGCCGGTCGAAGCGAGAATGAAATTGCAGGAAACGCTCCAGCGCGTCATCAACGACGGCTGCTCCGGACTTATCTGCTTTATACTGTGAAAAAAGGGAGACCGTATGGTCTCCCTTTGCTTGTAAAAATAAAGGTGTGATTGGTATAATTAGCGTAGAGGCGGGGCAATGCAGATATCGCCCCTACACTGCCAGAGCAAAACAAAAGACCTACCGTTTTCACGGTAGGTCTCTGGTGCGAGTAATGGGACTTGAACCCATACGTCTGTCGACACACGCCCCTCAAACGTGCCTGTCTGCCAATTCCAGCACACTCGCATTTGCAGTCTTGACTGACTGCTTTAACATTATACCAGAAACAAAAAGGTTTGTCAAGCGTTTTCTGAAAATTTTTTCAAAAAATTTTCACGGCATTTCCGGAGAAGCCTTTTTCGCCCTTAATTCGCGGAAAAAACCGGACAGGAGCGCTTTGCACTCCTCCTCCATGACGCCGCCCATTACCTCCGGACGCCAGTTGTAGGGCAGGTCGAACATTCTCTGCACCGAAACTGCCGAGCCGCTTTTATAGTCGTACGCCCCGAACACCACGCTGTCCACCCTCGAATTGATGATAGCGCCGCAGCACATCGGGCAGGGCTCGAGCGTGACATAGAGCTCGCACTGCGGCAGTCTCCAGCCGCCGAGCCGTCTGCAAGCCATATCTATCGCAATGAGTTCGGCGTGGGCGAGCGCATTTTTCGCGCCCTCACGCCTGTTTCTCCCCTCGCCCACAATCTCGCCTGTGGAAGTCCTCACCACCACTGCGCCAACGGGGACTTCGCCCTCATCATAAGCCTCCTTAGCCAGTACGAGAGCTCTTTCCATATACTTCATATCCATAGCTGCACCTTCCAGTTACCAGAAGACCGCCCTGATGATGATACCTGCGATGCAGATGAGAGCGACCGCCGTGAACGGAAAAGTCCTTGCTGCGGTCAGTAGCAGCCTCGCGGGAGTGGCCTCCGACTGATACACGGCGATATAGCGCCTTTTGCGGTGCATTATCTTCCTTGCGATGTAGATACCGCCGGAAATAACGATACCAGCCGCAAGGGTTATGAGCATGAACATATTTCTTCTCAGGAGCATATTCGCGGAAGTGCTGCCCTCGAACATTATGAGTGCAAAGACGTACATACGGTAGGTAACGCTGACTATGAACGCCGACATGATAGTGCCGCTTCTGAGCATGGTCACACCTGCGAGCATCGAAAGGATCAGGGCAGCCGGCAGTTCGCCGATATCCCGTATAAGCAGGCACGAAGTGCAGGTGGTAACGATGAGCGCGAAGGGGTCTCCGAACTGTCTGAGTGCTGCAAATATCGGACCATGCACAAAAAGCTCGGTAATTATCGGAAGAATGACTATGCTGAAAACAGTGTAGAATACGAACTCGCTCTGTCCCCACTTGTAGACATCAGTGTCAGCGGTGCGGAAGTAGGCGAAGATCTCCTTTGTATCGCTTGAATAAGCCGTCGGCAGGCACACGAGCGTGCAGGCGATGAAAGTCAGTCCGACCGCGTTGATGATCTCGGCGGAGCTGTTGACCTTGCTCATGAAGCCCACTCTTGCAGGCGTTTTCAGCTTTAGCTGAATGTATATCACCGGCACCAGCAGCTCCAGCGTTGAGACAAAGAGGATAGTGCCCACAACGGCAGAAACATCGCCGTACAGTGCCGAGCTGAAAATGCTCATGTGGACATCGCAGCCGATAGCGCCGAGAGCAACGGCGAATAGCTTTCCGATTATGGTATCGATCACGACGTACAGGAGGACGGCGATGCCGAGGACGTACATTATCCTTCCGACGATGCGCTTTTCCTCATCGCTCTGCGAGCTCACCTCGAAGCCGCGGCTGTCGTTGAAGACCTTTTCGCGGCGGTTCGCCTTGAAGCGGAAGGCATAGGGGTTGTCCTTCTGCCCGCGCCATTTCTTGAAATCCCTGTTATAGGCTACATTCTGAGTGGAGCAGTCAAAATCCTCGACAACATTGACGAGATCGTGCTGGGACGCTTCTGACAGAACCGCCTTATTATCTGTTTTTGCCTGTCTTGCTTTTTTTGCCATGTGACTGCCTCCTCTCCGCCTGTCTCCGCCCGAACCGGCAGAGCATCAGCATTGTATCAGTATAATATTAACACATTTGCAGGATCTCAGTGTTATAAAATTAGAAGCATTTTCTAAAACATTTGTTAATTGCAACAATCTTTTTATTTACCCTCCGCGGAAGCCTCATAGCTCCGGAGAGTATTCGTTCATTTCCGGCTTGCATTCCGGACGGAAATGTGCTATAATATCAGTAGTCAGCACACGGTCTGCTCCCATTACAAGCAACGGAGGTGTGGTATGGAGGTCATCGCAGCGATCGCAGTTATCTCGGCAGTCATGCTCCTGCTCGGCTTCAAAGCCATGACTCTGCTCCTCATAGGGCTCGGCATCTTAGGACTGCTGTTCGTCCTGACGAACATTTTCTTCATCTGGTTCTTCGTGAAAATGCTTCGTTCAAAGCGGACGGAAGCCAGCTTCACGAGGATAGACAAGTCTCCGCGCAGCCCCTTCAAGGTGGCATACTACCTCGTGGAAGGCAGCGAATATCCCAACATCTTTCCGGAGGAAGGCTTCCTCGAAAGCAAGCTCTACAAGAAGGACAAGACCTATCATGTGCTGCTCGACAGAAAGAAAAAATACGTCTACGACCGCTTTGCCGTTACCACCTGCACTATCGGGACTTTTTTCTGCACAGGCGTTTCGGCGGCAGCGATTCTCCTGCTGACGGGAGTTTTATGATACGCACATAAGGAGGAATTATGGAAGAACACATCTGCGAAGCTCACAGCGGTATAGCGGACAGGCTCTCAAAGGTCATGCCCGATGAATCCGTTCTCTACGAGGCAGCCGAGCTGCTGAAAGTATTCGGCGACCCGACCCGTATACGCATAATCTTCGTGCTCTGCCGGAAAGAGCTCTGCGTGTGCGACATAGCCAGTGCGCTCGGCATGACCCAGTCTGCGATATCCCACCAGCTCAGGGTACTGAAGCAGGCGAGGCTCGTGAGCTCGCGCCGCGACGGGAAGACCATTTACTATTCCCTCTGCGACGAGCACGTCCGGACCATATTTTACTACGCAATGGAACACGTTATGGAATAACAAGGGGGCGAACTTCGTTCGCCCTCATTCTGTCAGTAGTCAATGTCCATAGCATACCAGCCGTAGCCGGCATAATTGACGACAAAGAGTTCTCCGGTACCGCTTTTTTTCCTCTTGCTGCCCTCCGCAGTATACTTGAACTCAACTATCTTTCCCTCGGTGATCGAACAGTCCTTGACGCCGTACTTCCTGCACTGCTTTTCAGCATAGCTGCTGTACCTGTCGAGCTTTCTGCCTGAAAGACCGGTCACGCCGGTAACATCGGCAGTGATATAGTAGTCTTTGCCGAAATAGCCGGAGCATTCGTCGATATAATCTTGATAATCTGAAACAAAAGCGCGGTATTTCGAGCTGCTCGCACTCTTAACGCCGGCTATCCATTCGCCGGGAATGAGCGCATCAACGAGCTGTTCGCCGTCCTTTGAGTTCACCGCATCGAGCAGGGTATAAGCCGCAGTTTCCGGGCTGTTGTGCCCCGAACCGAAGCCGCTTCCGCCGTCATCACAGCCTGTGAACACGGTAAAGCACATACAGAGTGCCATTGCGGCAGAGATAAGTTTACTGGTTTTCATATAATATCCCACCCGATAAACAAAATAGTCAATGATTATCGCCGCAATACATTATATCACTGTATCGCTCATATGTCAAGCATTCTGTTGAAAACGGCAGCAGCAAGTGAAAGCAGCCAAGCGTTATTTGTACAGGTCAGCCCGTGAAACGGGCCACAAGGGAGCGTCTCCTTGTTGAAACCGTGCATTCCGTGCCTGCGGAACTTCCTCCGCACGAGATACAAGGTGGTATATTTTAAAGTTAAATCATAAAAATAATTGCCGCCTGCTTTATTGCGCCGCAAGCCTATTGACTTTTCATTAAAAATAGTATATAATAATTATGTTGTATTTATTTGCATAATATTACTATGGCAGTATATGCAGCTTTGTTTTACATCATTACGGAAATATACATATATTCCGTTATATAATAAAACAAAATACGGACGTCAAGTGCGTCCTCTCTGTTTTATGAGCCGCCAGAGGCTCTTGATATATTTAAAAATGAATAAAATAATGCGGCATTTACCGCCTTGTAGTAATTAGGTTTATGATACAAACTAAATTTATACAAAGGAGGTAATGCACTGTATGGATCCTGTAATAGCAATCGTTCTCATCGTCGTTGCACTCGCCGCAGGTATCGGTATCGGCTATGCCCTGTTCTACAAAAAAGGCGTGAACGCCGGAATCGAGCAGCGTAAGCATGACGCCGAAAGTATGGTCGGCTCAGCCGAACAGCAGGCTGCCCGCATAATCGAGGATGCCGAAAAGGACGCGGACAATAAAAAGAAGAGCGCCCTCATAGAAGCAAAGGATGAGATCCACAAGCTTCGCACCGACGCAGATAAAGAGATCAAGGATCGCAGAGCAGAGCTGTCTCGTCAGGAAAGACGTATGCAGCAAAAGGAAGAAAATCTCGACAAAAAGACCGATAATCTTGAGAAAAAAGAAGATGTACTCAACCAGAAGATCAAATCAGCCGACGAAAAGCTGAAGGAAGCTGAAACGATCAAGAAAAGTCAGCTCGATGTTCTCGAAAGGATATCGGAATTTACCAAGGATCAGGCTAAGGAATACATAATCTCCAAGCTTGAGGACGACCTCGTCCACGAAAAAGCCGTCAAGATCGCTGCTTACGAACAGCAGGTCAAGGACGAATGTCAGGAAAAGGCAAGGAGCTACATCTCCCTCGCTATCGCAAAGGTAGCCGCAGATCAGGTCTCCGAAGCCGCAGTGTCCGTTGTTCCCCTCCCCAATGACGAGATGAAGGGACGCATAATCGGACGTGAGGGACGTAATATCCGCACCCTCGAAACTCTTACCGGTGTCGATCTTATCATCGACGACACCCCCGAAGCTATCACGCTTTCATGCTTCGACCAGATACGCCGTGAGGTAGCAAGGATAGCCCTCGAAAAGCTCATCGCCGACGGACGCATCCACCCCACACGCATCGAGGAAATGGTCGATAAAGCCCGCCGCGAGGTCGAGTACCGCATCAAGCAGGAGGGTGAACGCGCCGTTATCGAGACCAATGTACACGGTCTCAACCACGAGCTCATCAAGCTCATCGGACGCCTTAAATTCCGTACAAGCTACCGCCAGAACGTCCTCGACCACTCTATCGAGGTCGCAAAGCTCTGCGGTGTGCTCGCATCTGAGCTCGGAGTTGACGCAAATGTCGCAAGACGTGCAGGTCTCCTCCACGATATCGGTAAGGCCCTTACCTCTGAGATCGAAGGCTCTCATGTACAGATCGGTGTTGACGTTTGTAAGAAGTACAACGAAAGCCCCGTTATCATCCACGCAGTTGAGGCTCACCACAACGACGTCGAGCCCAAAACTGTCATCGCCTGTATCGTTCAGGCAGCCGATGCTATCTCCGCTGCAAGACCTGCCGCAAGAAGCGAAAATTACGAAAGCTATATCAAGCGTCTCCAGAAGCTTGAGGAAATATGCAATTCCTATGACGGAGTTGAAAAGTGCTTTGCAGTTCAGGCGGGTCGTGAGGTCAGGATCATGGTCGTTCCGGAGGTCATCAACGATGAGAAGATGGTCCTTGTCGCAAGACAGATCGCTCAGCAGATCGAAGCTGAGATGGACTATCCCGGTCAGATCAAGGTCAACCTTATCCGCGAGAGCAGAGTTACAGATTACGCTAAATAACGCGTTTCACAGGCTGTCGGGCATCCCCCGGCAGCCTTTTTATTACACGAACGCAAAGGAAGGTCTTTTCTATGGCAAAAACACTGCTTGGCTCCTCTGACAAGTCCAATTTCATACTGAATATGACTGAGGAGCAGTACGCTAAATATGCCTCATTCGGGCTGATCGCCGCCTGCTTCACCACTTCGCTCTCCGCGATACTGCCGGAGGTCAGCGAAGGCAACACCTACTCCGTGTGTGCCACAGGTCTTGCGGTATCAGGCGTTATCTGCCTCGTGCTCGCACTCATAGCTATCATCAAGAAATACGTCCGCGGAAGCATAATAGTACCTGCCGCCGCCTTCGCAGCCATGCTCGGCTGGGGCGGTCTGTCGCTCGCAAGATCATACGACATCGACGTCGGCTTCTACGGCTTCCCGCAGCGTGGGGAGGGACTTCTCGCGCTGATGTTCTACTTCGGCATCTTCGTGACCGCGGCTTCCCTGCGGCGGAAACGCGCCGTGAGCTGCCTGCTTGCCGGAATAGTCGGCGCAGGTCTGCTGAACGCGCTCTGGGCGCTTATCCAGATATTCACCGGCAAGCTGATGTTCTACGCCTACACGGACATCTCCGTCAACGTCATCGCACGCGCACCCTCCGGACTTTCACAGTCGCCGCTTTTCCTTGCAATGGTACTCACGCTCGCGCTTTCCGCAGCACTCATCGTCAGCACGACCGGCGAGACTGAGAAATATCGTGCGATTGCCACGCTCTGCGCGATGCTCTTCGCCTTTGTGATGGTCTTCACAAGAACGTTCATAGGTATCGCAGGAGTAATTCTCAGCGTTATCATCGCAATTGCCGCCGTATTCATCGCAAAGAAGCCCAAGGAGAGGATAATGACTGCCGTTGCGGTAATAGTCGCCGCAGGTATAGGCATCATGGTCGCCGGAACGTTCAAATCAGGCAACAGGAAGGGCTATCACCTCTACGACGGCTATATCCTCTGGAGCGATGACGCATGGCAGAGAGTTTCCGCCTGCGGTAATTACAGCTCCGCCACTGACGAGGGCAAGCACCTTGACCTCGACATCGAGGATACCTACGACGTTTACACCTACCTCAACAAGGAGACTATCGACATCATCAAGCGCTATCCGCTCGACGGAACAGGTCCCGAGCAGCTCGTCTATCCGCAGATTTACACCTACGGTCATCTCAAATCAAACGCTCCTATCACCGATATCGCTCCCAAGAACCCCGGCACCTTCGACAAGGTGTACAACGAGTACCTCTATACCGCCGCAACACGCGGTATACCCTCGCTCCTGTTCATGGCGGCAGTGCTTATATCAGCGCTGGCCATTGGCGTAAAGAAGCTCCGCAAGTCCGCCGACTTAGCAAATGCCGCACCGTTCCTGCTGACGGTCTGCGGTATGCTGGTATTCCTCATAGGATGCAGCAACATCACGTTCTCGCCTATATTCTGGGCTTGCGTCGGTGCAGCCTGTGCTCAGCTTCCGGCAAGCGACCCGAAGGTAAAGGCAAAGGCGATGAAGGCTGACCGCTCGGCAAAGAAGCCGGAAGCCCCTGCCGCTCCGAAGGATACGGAAAAGGACGAGCCTCAGGAGAGCGAAAAGCCTGACGGAAAGTCCGGAGAAGACCGGAAGCCCGCAGACGATGCCGGTGCACCGGAAGCCGAAAAGCCCTCTGCCGCGCAGAAAGCCTCCGGAAACAAGTCCGGCAGCAGGAACAACACCGGAAAATCCGGAAATAAAGGCAAAAACAGCAAGTAAGTACAGACTAACAAAAAGGTCTTGATTTTTCGCCAAAACATGATAAAATGATATTAATGAGGAACGCCGCAACGGCTGTCCTTAAATATACGGAGGTGCATATTATGGCATACAATATTTCAGACGATTGCATCATGTGCGGCGCTTGCGCTGCTGAATGTCCTGTAAGCGCTATTTCTGAAGGCGACGGAAAATACGTTATCGACGCTGACACTTGTGTAGAGTGCGGTGCTTGCGCTGGCGTATGTCCTGTTTCAGCTCCTTCTGCTGAATAATTACAGAGATATCAGAATGCAAAGCTCAGTCCCCGGTCAACGGGGACTGTTTTTTTCTGCCGTTATCATGTTATTCTATCGCCAATTAATTGCTCACTAAGCTCCCCTCTTGACATTCCCTGCGGAAGTGTGATATAATATTCTTTGCTATAATGAATTCGACCGGAGGATCTGGATATGAAATATTGCAAACTCACCGCACTCATTCTCGCAGCCGCTCTTGCTCTCGCACCGGCTGCCGGCTGCAAGCACGAGAAGATAAGCAGCTCGGATACCACAAAATACGCCGATAACCCCGATGTCGGCGCTGTTAAGATCAACGCTTCCCTCGATGAGAAGGTAACTGCAAACGAGACTGAATTCAGCGTGAACAGGGTCATCGACGCAGGCGCACAGACCGAAAACGGCGAGCACTATGTATACCTCGACGTGACTGTAAGAAACACTACCGCAACCGAGTACGAACTCAGCCGTCTCAACAACTTCTACATCGTTCTCCCGGACGGCACCGAGGTCTCAAGCGCCGTAAGAACCGAGCTTTACGCTATCAACAACTTCTCCGACCAGTACAAGAAGAGCCCGTTCACAGTTCCGGCAGGCGGCACATTCTCCGGAATAATCGGCGGCTACGTCCTCAGAGAGGACCAGTTTGACTTCACGATAGGCTTCTTCCCTACCCGTGAGAACACTGAGGACAAGAAGAACGTTATCCTTATCCCTATCAAGTCTTCCGATATCGTTCCGCTTCCCGACGAACTGAAAAAGTAACATCTCTGCCCCGGTCCTTCCGGGGCATTTTCATTTCCAGAGCATACCGCAGAACTGCCGCATATACCGCTCCCCCGACCGTTCCGGCGATAATCAGCCGCAGGGCATTTCCCGGCACCCTTCCTGCCGCAAGCCACGCCGCTCCGCCGCACATTGCACCGGCGTACAGCACCTTCACAAAGGGGGCGGCAGGAAGAGTTATGTCTGCCTCGCGGAAGTAAGTCCTCAATGCGAGAAAAAGTATCAGCGCGTAGCTGAGCGAAGTCGAAATGGCGGCACCGTCAACGCCCGTTTCCGGTATCAGCAATATATTTCCGGCAAGCTTTGCGGCTGTGCCGGCAAGCATTATCCTGAGAGGGACGCCGGCTCTGCCTATGCCCTGAAGCATACTGAAAACCGGGTAAGACAGGCACAGAAAGACCATTCCCGGCATAAGGAGCCGCAGTGCGCTTATGCACACGCCCACCTCGTCCGGCTGACGCGGAAAGAGCATACCGAGCGTTTCCGGAGCGAATATTCCGAGCCCGACCGCTGCCGGCAGAGCTATGACCTCCGCCGCAAGCAATGCCTGAACGCTGCTGTTTCTGAGAGCTTTGCGGTCTCCGAGCTCACGCGCCGCGGCAGTGCCGGTAAGTGCGCCTTTTCCGAGCATATTCGTCACGGACGGCACAAGGTTGAACACGGTCAGGGCAATGCCCGAAAACGAGCCGTATACGAACCTTGCGCTCTCGCCATCCCCGACACCCGGAAACACTCCCTCATAGGCGCCGTTCTGCGAAAGACAACCGATAACGGTCCACATATCTATCAGCGCGGAAAGATTTGTGACGAGAGCGGCTGCACCGATGGGAAGCGCGGCACTTATCAGCTCTGAGGCTATCTCCGTGCGCCGCTCGGAACAGTCTCCGCCCTCCGGCAGAGGTGCAGAGACGAGCCGCAATATCCGGAAGTACACCACCGCTCCGGCTGACGAGAGCGTAACTCCGAGTATGCCTGCCGCCGCCGCGAGCGCTCTTACGTCCGATATACCTGGGAAAAGTACGCGTACCATTTCCTCATGTGAGACCGTATAGCTGCACAGGAAAAGCCCAGCCGCGACCTTGACAATGCCCTCCGCGACCTGCGAGAGCGCGGTCGGGTACATATTGCTGAGCCCCTCGTAATAGCCCCTCTCGACCGCCGTGATACAGCCGAAAATGACCGCCGGAGCTATCATCGCGACAGCCGGTGCAGCCTCCGCGCTCCCGGCAGAACAAATGCTGTAAGGCCTTGCGAGAAGCACCATGAGAACGCTCGCGGGAGCACCTGCGGCAGTAAAAAGCATCAGCGCCGTGCTTCTGATGCGCCGGACACTGGCGTAAAGTCCGAGGGCTGCACGCGCGGCAGTCATACGGGCGACCGCTGAGGAGATACCCGTGACGATGAGTGCATATACCGGCATGAAAAGGCTGTAAGCACAGCCGAAATAGCTCATTCCGACGCCGCCGAGGATATTCGTCAGGGGTATCCTGAACACTGCCCCGAGCGCTTTTGCGGCTATTGCCGACAGCATCAGTATCAGCGAGCCTTTGAGATAGTTCTGCTTCTTCATTCTGTCCTCCAAATATTTTTTCGTCAGATATATATGAACACCGTGGATTTTTTATGCGAATAGTACAAGTTTTAACTCTATATTTCTCAAAATACGCTAAAATTTCCGTGTTGGTGTTGCTTTATCGGCGATATTGTGTTATAATATAGGATAGACTATTTATCCCGAAAGGCTGGTATAACTATGGAATATAAATTTTCCGACAAGGTGACCGGGCTTCAGGCTTCGGCCATCCGTGAGATACTTAAATTCACAGCCGACCCGGAGGTAATTTCCTTCGCTGCCGGCAATCCCGCCCCCGAGGCTTTCCCCACTGAGAGGATAGCTGAGATATCGGCTGAGCTCCTCCGCGACGACCCGATACTCGCCCTCCAGTACAGCATAACCGAGGGCTATACTCCCCTCCGCGAGTTCCTCAAAGGCTGGATGACCGAGAAGGGCTGCTTCCACAAGGAATTCGACGACCTTATCATCACATCGGGCGGTCAGCAGGCCAACGAGCTCTCCTGCAAGGTGCTCCTCAATGAGGGCGACACCCTCCTCTGCGAGTCTCCGAGCTTCATCGGCTCGCTCAACGCATTCCGCTCATATCATGTCAATCTCGTGGGAGTTGATATGGAGGACGACGGCATCGACCTCGAAAAGCTCGAAAATGCGCTTAAAACCGAGCCCAACGTCAAGCTCCTCTACCTTATCCCGAACTTCCAGAACCCGACCGGCAGAACTATGTCGCTCGCAAAGAGAAAGGCTGTCTACGAGCTTGCGTGCAGGTACGACTTCATCATACTCGAGGACGACCCCTACGGCGAGCTGAGATTTGCCGGCGAAAACGTTCCCACGATAAAGAGCCTCGACACCGAGGGCAGAGTCATCTACTCCAGCACCTTCTCCAAGCTCATATCCTCCGGCTTCCGCACGGGCTATGTTTCCGCTCCTGCTCCGATAATCCAGAAGATAGTGGTATGCAAGCAGGTCGCTGACGTTCACTCGAACATCTGGGCGCAGGTCGTTTCCCACAGGTTCATGACCACAGTTGACCGCGAAGCTCACTTCAACAGACTGCGCGGCATCTACCGCGAGAAGTGCGGACTCATGTGCAGGTATATCGACGAGGGCTTCTCCAAGGAGATAAGCTATGTACGTCCGGAGGGCGGTCTGTTCATCTGGTGTACCCTCCCCGAAAGCTGCGATATGAACGCTTTCTGCACCAAGGCAGTAAAGGACTACAAGGTCGCAGTAGTACCCGGAAACTCGTTCAGCATACGCGCCGACGAGGTAAGCCACTCCTTCCGCCTCAACTACTCCACACCCACAAATGCCCAGATCGAAAAGGGCATGGAGATACTCGCACGCATGACGCGCGATATGCTCGGCTGATATACACCTGTCCGCGGATAAGCACGTCCGCTGAATATTATAAAGACAAATAACCGAAAGGAACCAATGATATGGCAAACAATATGACCGGCAGATATCCTGTCACCCAGAAATACCTCATGACCAGAGGTCAGGCACTCAACTTCCCTGCTCAGTATTTCAACGCAAGCTTCAAGCGCGATGAGGTATACGGCATGGTAATAGATATCCCCATGGCTGCTGATGTCCTCACAACTATGGTATGCTTCATCAACGGAGCTGCCAACCTCTATTTCAACAACGGTGCCGAGTATTCCGGCGCTTCCCAGAAGTACCGCAACCTCGTTCAGGCTGCTCACAACCTCGTTGCAAACGCTTCTCCCCTCGTTGCCAAGGCTCAGAAGACCACCAAGTTCGATCTTCCCACCGGCAGGACCAACTTCGTATTCCTTCTCACCAAGGGCGGCGTTTACAAGGTCGAGATACAGGCTGGCATAATCCCCGAAGATGAGCCGGAGAAGCGCTCCATCTACGTTCTCTATCAGCGCGTTCTCGGCGAGCTCCGCAACTGCCAGCTCAAGGACGACGCTGAACAGCGCAAGGCTGCAAAGTAAGGAGCCGCCAGCATGGAAGAAAAGAAGCTCATTTTCAGCGCTATCCAGCCCACAGGCACATTCACGCTCGGCAACTACATCGGAGCCGTCCGCAACTGGGCGCCGCTCCAGGACAAGTATGACTGCATCTACTGCGTTGCCGATATGCACGCTATTACCGTAAAGCAGGAGCCTGCAAAGCTCCGCCAGAACATCCTCAGCTCCTACGCACTGCTCATGGCGTGCGGCATCGACCCGGAGCGCTCGATACTCTTTATCCAGAGCCACGTTCCCACACACGCCATGCTCAACTGGATACTCTGCTGCAATACGCAGTTCGGTGAGCTCTCGCGCATGACGCAGTTCAAGGACAAGAGCCAGAAGCACCCCGACGATATCAACGCCGGTCTGTTCACATATCCCTCCCTCATGGCTGCGGATATCCTCGCTTATAACGCCGATTTCGTACCGGTAGGCATAGACCAGAAGCAGCACCTTGAACTTTCAAGGAACATCGCACAGCGCTTCAACCAGCGCTACGGCGACTTCTTCACCCTGCCCGAGCCGTACATCATTGACGTCGGCGCAAAGGTAATGTCCCTTCAGGAGCCCACAAAGAAGATGTCCAAGTCCGACGAGAACCCCAATGCTTGCATACTCATTCTCGACGACAAGGACACTATCGTCCGCAAGTTCAAGCGTGCAGTCACCGACAGCGAGGCGGAGGTCTGCTTCCGCGATGGCAAGGACGGCATCAATAACCTCATGACGATATACTCCGCTGTCACCGGCAAGGACTTCGCTTCTATCGAAGCTGAATTCGCCGGCAAGGGCTACGGCGACTTCAAGACAGCTGTCGGCGAGGCTGTTGCCGACCACCTCGAACCCGTAAGGACTGAGTATGCCCGTCTCATCGCTGACAAGGCATACCTCAAAAAGTGCTATACCGAGGGCGCAGAACGCGCTATGAAGATATCCTCGCGCACTGTCGCGAAGGTATACCACAAGGTCGGATTTGTGGATTTGAAGTAATAACGCGGCATTTTGCGGAAAAGCCTATGTTACAATTAACAAACGGGCAACATTTTTAAGCATATATTTTGCCGAATTGACAAAAAATTCAAATATGACTTGCAATTTCCCGAAAAATAGGGTATTATTAAGTATAGCCCGTCTGATAGTCTGATTTCAGGCTTAAAGGAGAGTTTTTTCATGGTAGAATATCAGCAGAAGAAACATTATTCGATCGGCGATCTTGTCGATATCGTCAGGCTCCTCCGCGGCGAGGGCGGCTGTCCCTGGGACAGAGAACAGACACATACTTCCATTAAGAGCGACCTCATAGAGGAGACCTGCGAAGTCATCGAGGCTATCGACCTCGACGACAAGGAACTCCTCCGCGAAGAACTCGGAGATGTGCTGTTACAGGTGGTTTTCCACAGCCGCATTGAGGAGGAAGCAGGTACCTTCACTTTCGATGACGTATGCGATGAGATATGCAAAAAGCTGATCGTGCGCCATCCTCACGTTTTCGGCGATGTATCAGCTGATACTACCGATCAGGTCCTTAAAAACTGGGACGCGATAAAAATGGAAACCAAAGGACAGGAGACCTACACCGATACGCTCAACAGCGTCGCAAGGTCGCTGCCCGCTCTGATGAGAGCACAAAAGATCGGCAAACGCGCTATGCGAGCCGGTATGGACTTCCGCTGTGCGGATGACGCCGTTGCCTGTATAGCCGCTGAAAAAGCTGAGCTTGACAAGGCTATCTCAGCAGGAGACAAGAAGAATATCGAGGAGGAACTCGGTGATCTGCTCTTTTCCTGCGTGAACGCAGCAAGGCATCTTGGTATCGACGCTGAACTCGCTCTGAAAGCCTCAACAGATAAATTCATCAAACGGTTTGCCGTTACTGAGGAGCTTACCGCAAAGGATAAGCTCGATATGAAAAAGCTTCCAATTGAAGAACTCGACGTTTATTGGGCAAAAGCTAAAAAAATCATTGAATCGGAGGAAATGGACAATGACTAAAACTGAACTCATCAATTCTATCGCAGAAAAGGCTGGCTGCACCAAGAAGGACGCTGCCGCTGCTCTTGACGCTACTGTTGCTGTTATCAATGAATCCCTCGAAAAGGGCGAAAAGGTATCTATCACAGGCTTCGGCACTTTCGAGATCCGCGAGAGAGGCGAAAAGACCTGCATCAACCCCAGAACTAAGAAGAAGATGGTTTGCCCGCCCAGCAAGGCACCCGCTTTCAAGGCTGGCAGAACTCTCAAGGAAGCAGTCAATAAGTAAGCAGAAGGGCGGTTTATCCGCCCTTTTTACGTCAGGAGATGATTTTTTATGAGACTCGATAAGTACCTCAAGGTCACAAGACTTATCAAGCGCCGCACCGTTGCCAATGAAGCCTGCGACGCCGAGAAGATATCCGTCAACGGCAAGATCGCCCGAGCAAGCTACGAGGTCAAGGTCGGCGATATAATCGAGATCAATATGGGTACCCGCCCCCTCAAAGTCAAGGTGCTCAGCGTCTCGGAACACGCCACCAAAGACACCGCCGCCGATAACTATTCCGTCATCGAATAACCCCGATCTCAATTATTACGGCACTTTGTATACCGTACCAAGATGCAAATAATGCGCTGACTATTGAGGAAACCCCTTTTGAAAAAGGGGCTTTCCTCAAACTCCTTCCCGAAAACTTTCATCTGGTTTTCCCCGCAACGGTATACGCTTTTGGATAGAAAAACAAAGCCGGAAGTTCTCATGACTTCCGGCTATTATACCATTGCGGGGAAAACAAAAATAAAAGTCTTTGGAAAAGGGGTACGGGGGAAGAACCTTTCCTCTGTATGGTGTTCTTAACGCAGTTAATTATGTATTATCTCCGAGGAGGTCATCCTCGGAGATTTTTATTATGCAAACTTAGTCATGCCAAGCTCGTCCATCTCTCCGTCAAGCCTGAAGGCTTTGTCCGGGTGAAATGTGAAGTAGATGACTATGTGATTACCGCAGGTCCTTGAACGTTTTACAGCCTTTTCGTGGACTTCGATTCGCTCTATAAAAGCTCTCAGGAGCTCAGGCGTAACCTTTGAAATTGTTACATACCTCTTAGCCTTGGTGATAAAGTAACGGATACATTTCTCACGCACTTTCACTTCATCAAGCTGCGAGTTGAGGGTGCTGAGCTTTGCTTTCAGCTCAGTCTGCTCATTTTCAAAACTTGCAGATAGAAGTTCATAACGCTCGTCTGTAATTTTGCCGTTAGACCTGTCCATATAGAGAAGCTGTATTGCGTTGTCAATCTGCTTTATCTTGGACTCGTATTCAATTCTAAGGCTTTCTGACTCTTTCAAATTCTTTGCAGCTTCTGCTTCGCCGTTTCTCATGGCGTCTTTGTAAAACTCGTCCGAGCGCTCCCTTGCGTATTTTGTTACCTTTTTCAGTGCTCTTAACACTATCTCGTCGAGCACACTTTCACGAATGTAATGTGAAGTGCAGTCGCTTTTGCGGCTTTCATAGTGTCCGCAGCGGTAGCTATCGTATCCATGAGCATTGTCTCGATTACGGTACAGCCTCGAACCGCATTCTGCACAGTAAAGGTAACCTGCATACTTGTCCAACTCGCCGCGCTTGTCTGCACGCTTTCGTCCTTCAAAGTTCTTCTGTACAAGATCAAATGTCGCTCTGTCGATGATCGCTTCATGGGTATTCGGGAATATCCTCATATTCTCTGGAGCGTTCTTGATACGCTTTTTCAGCTTGTTGGACTTTGAATAGGTCTTGAAGTTGACCGTATCTCCGCAGTAAATTTGATTCGATAGCATTTTGCGTATAGTATTTTTCGCCCATGCGTAAGGCTTGTCAAGCTTTAAGTCTCTTGAACGGCTGCCGTTCTTTCGGTAATTGTAAGCGCTGGGTGACAGCACTTGTTCCTGTTCAAGAATTCCGCAGATGCGTTTGATGCCTATTCCACTTGCGTACATTTCAAAGATTCGCTTGACGACAGGTGCTGTCTCAGGATCTGGTATAATCTGCTTTGGATTGCTTGGATCTCTCATATAACCGTATGCTATCCATGCTGCAAGACGTTCTCCGCGTTCGCCTTTTGCTCTGAGTACAGCCCTTATCTTTTTTGAACAGTCCCGGGCGTACATATCGTTGAACAGATTTTTGATACCTGACATCTCGTTGATACCATTGGCACTGTCCACGTTGTCGGTGATAGCAATGAAGCGCACATCGTATGCAGGGAACACCAGTTCCATAAGCCTATCGGTATCTAAGTGGTCACGTCCAAGTCTCGACTGGTCTTTCACAATGACTGCTCCGACAAGTCCGTTTTCAACATCTCTGAGCATATGAACGTACTCTGGACGAGTATTATCGGTGCCGCTGTATCCGTCATCGATGTAATACTGACAATTGCGGAAGCCGTTCTTGTCTGCATATTCCTTCAACATCAATCTTTGATTTTCAATTGACAGCGACTCGCCTGCACGCATATCTTCCTAACTGAGGCGGCAGTACAGCGCTGTTATCTGATTCGTGTTTGATTCTGTTTTCATATATCCTCCTGTTCCGAAGCAGCTGCTTCTGGAATCAAACCGAATAGGATACACCAACAGTATATCACTACTCGGCTCGAAAGTCCAGACTTTTTTCAGCTTATTCTTTCACCATTTATCAAGTGCTTGATCTTATCCTCAACGGTTTCGCTCGGCTTTTCAGGAGGTTTGAAAACAAGCGTCACGTCAAAGGTTTGTCCGTTAATGGTAATCTTCTTGTCAACGCAAAGAGCTTTTTCATTCGTTTCAGATTTCATATGAACTCCTTTCACGTCACACTTTTTCAAACTTAATATTCAATTTTAAAAGATTCTCTGACTCCGGTCACACCTCCCTAATTATAGGCGATAATTGTAGTTTTTTCTTTTTCTGACTCCAAGATTTTTCTCGTTTTCTTATTTTGACGCCAATTTGCAAATACTGTAAGTTCCGATATTCCGGCGGGCACTGCCCGTCCGATGTGGAATGGCGGGCGGTTTGACGCCAGCCTTTTTCCTGCAAACCAAAAAGGGGCACGGGTTCTCCCGTTTCAGCGGCAAACGGAACGCCATTTGCTATGCTTGCCGGTCTTGCTGACCGACTTCCATACCCCCAACTCTTTCGTTTCTCCGATACCTGTATAATCCCCACACTCGCTCCACGTTGCGCGACAACCGCATTCAACGGGAGCGGTGGGGTAACTATACTATTTTGGTTTTGAAGGCGGCAAACTCGAGGCTTTCTGCGCGTGTTTAGGATAATCGATCCTTACACGTTTCCTATCATAGTTATTATTGCAAAGAAAAGAAGGCGCATAGTTTATATAACTATCAAGTAATATAATATCTTCCTTCTCTGTATTAAGTATATATTCTCTTGTATACTTAATATATAAGCGTATGACATCATGACACAGCCCCTATGACAATCAGCTTTTAAATTTCAATGCCAACTCTGCATCATGAAGTTTGTCCTCATCCATATCATAGTTGAGGAACGCTACCTCATAAGAGTTTTCAATCTGGCGACCGTTGTCAGCATAGTTGTTGTGTATGCGAATGATATCCTTCTGCGCAAGAGTTTTCAGTGCTCGCTCAACATTGCTCACCGACATTGCAGTGTCTCTTGCAATACCTGTACGGCTAATGGTCGAGTTTTTCTTTTCAATGTCGTAGTAACAGAGTAGATCCATCACCACCTTGAACTCGGCAGGCGTAGTGATGTTGAGATACTCAAGCGGTGAATTGACGCCGTTAGAGTACGCTGTGCAGTTGATAACGTTCAAATCTTTCATCTACATCTTCCTTTAGCGTTTCGAGTTTTTACTTGTGATGTCAAGAGCTGTCCGGACGTCTTAACTGCATTCAGTATACACGCTCTCTTGACAAAAGTCAATAGATATAGTATACTATCTCTACCGAGTTCAATCTATAATCTATTTTTGTGAACAAATTGTAAACTTTTGATTTCAAGCTATTTATACAGCTATTTTCAAAGCAATCCGCAGTGTTATACACTCTGACGAAATAGAACGCTATTTCTGAAAGGAATTATTATGTTTGAGATAGAAGCACACTACCATGACAGAAAAATATATCTTTCCGACGGCAGAGTTTATCCGCTCGGAGAGATACTTCAGCGCTATTCTTCAATGAATTTTTATGACTTAGGTGAACTGTTTGACGTATGTGAACGTGCAAAGTCTGAGCTGAACATCAGTTCCTTGTTCTGTCCTGCTGACATAGGCAAGTGCGCACAGGAAATTGAATTCGCATACGATAGCATCATGGACATTGCGAAGTCACTTCCGCCCTACGACACAAAACATTTCAAACATGGTCTGCTTAGAAATCTGTTTGCGTACTACAACGACATTTTTGATGAGCCATTTTATGAGGACTCGGAGTTTGAAGTCGATGACTACAACGAACACTTTGTCAACGCAGAGAGTACTCCTGTGTCCTATGAGGAAATGTATATCACGGAAGAGTTGAATGAACTGCGAGCGTTATCTGATTACGAATTTGACAGCAAGAAGGTTTTCAGCAACTACGAGAACAGAAAAGATGCTGCCGATTTCACAACTTGTATCGAACAGATGACGAACGAGTTCTCAACTTTTATCGAGGACATTATCCGCGTCAAGAAAATCTTTATGCCGTTTGTAGACGAGCTTTGTGACCACAACAGTTATCCGACAACTCAGAAAGTGATTGACACATTTCAAAAATATAGGGGCATTATTTCAAGCGGAAGTATGTGCATGGGACACACAGTTATCGAGACGAAAAAAGGTCCCATACTCTGTGAGACTTATCGTTTCACATCGCTGGGAGCCTTTCTGTATTTTGAATTGTTCAAATGCATTGAAGAGAAGTTCATGCCTGTCAAGTGCCGCAACTGCGGTCGGTGGTTCATCATGAAGCACACTACATTCTCACACTACTGCAAGCGACTGGTCAGCAGCAATCCTCCGAAGACTTGTCGTGACAATGCAATGAGTCATAACTTCAAGGAGAAGATAAAGAGTGATCCTGTGTGGGAGATATACAACCGCGCATACAAGCAGCACTACGCTCGCTATATGAAAAAGAAAATGAGCAAGTCCCAGTTCGCTGAGTGGGGTGACTACGCTATTGAGCTTCGTACAAAAGCTGCTGATGGCGAGCTGGAGATGGAGGAGTATCAGGAGCTTATTAGGATATAAAATATGCTCTTACATGATAGATAACACTGATCAAAGAATAACTATGCAATCCTATTCAATAAAATCTTTAAAGAAGTTATGGTGTGTGGGCAATTGCTTGCTTTTTTTATCAATTAAATCCAATAAATAACTAACAGGTATCGCCACACCATATCCCATATCATCATAATCTCCATTTTCAGGATTGGCATCAGGTATATGACAAGCTACTCCAACAAGGCAGCCGTTTTGATTAATGATTGGACCGCCGCTATTTCCACCTCTTATTCTTGCAGTAATAAGCATGGCATCAATTTTAGATAAATACTCATATCCATATGCAGCAATTGCTCCTTTGGTTGGCGTAATCCTTGATGATGCTTTACTTGAAATTGTAGCCTTTTCAGCTGTTAAAAATTGAGTAAATGCAGGTATTTTAGGGTATCCCATAACAATAACTTCCTGCATTATTTCCCCTTCCTCAGCAAGCAATATAGGGGTAGATATTTTACCTGTTTCAATAAAAGCTAAATCCACTCCTTCGTTTTCAGAAATATAAATTGGTTTTCCTTCTAAGTCCTCGGCCTTATAGCCCTTTATTTGCAAATTAGTTACATCAGTTACACAGTGCTTAGCTGTAACTATGCCATCTTTAAACTTAAATCCAGTTCCAGCAGAATACTCACCATTTTCTCTTTCCCATACTAATGGCACAACAAGATCTTTATATATTCTATAAATATACTCAAAGCCATAAACTACAGAATTGAAATAGAAAGAAAGCTGGTTTCGTTGTGATTCAAAAAGAGCTTTATCTTTAAATATTACAACATAATTACTATCAAGATCTAAAAATCCTCCACTACGAACAATGTCCATATGATTACATTCACAAAGACGTTTGCATATTCTATTGATTGGAACTGGTTGATATTTGAAATTGTTTTTTGCGCAAAACTTTCTTATTGACTTATCATTAGGCTTTCCGTCAGTAGCGTTCGAAATTTCAAAATATTCAAGAATTTCAATTACAAGCTCCGGATATAGCTTATCATAATCATGAAAATATATTGACATTTGTTCTCCTTTCGTAGATTCAAACAAAAGTATCAAAAAGCATAGAAACAACTATTTTTGACACTGTGAAATAAAATAAGGAGTATGCAAGGCTTTATAAGTTTATAATTATCCAACAATATGAATCTATTCTACATATATTCTTTCCAATTATTCGGAAATCCCATAAGACGAATATCAACATGAGGATACTTCTCAAGATATTGAGCAATTGTATCAACAAATTCACTCCAATGACTGTCAGTAGGCAACAAGTGCTTCATACAAATAATCGTTGCAAATACACGTATATTACTTATCCCTGCTTGATTGTACTGCTTGTACAACATAGGAGTTTTGACAAGATTTACGTTATAGAGTCTGCCATAGTGAGCGCAAATATTGCGCACAAAAGCAATATGCTCCATCCAGCTTTCAAGGTATGTATATCCTACCCCATAAGACTTAGCAATCTCCTTTTTATCAGCTGGTTTCATATTTTTATAAAATTTAGATAGCGTACCAAAACTAAACAGCTCTACAAGTGCGTAGAAAGGAATTCTTCCGTCAACATAATTATTATGAAAGTTCTTAACAAAAGGAGCACGACTATTTCGTTCTATTTCATTTTGAATATCCAATAAAAATTCATTATGATAATCGGGATTTACAAAATTCGAAGGAGTATCATACCCAAGAACACCATATTTACAAGAAAAATAATTTGCAAGTCTACACCTTAGATTAACTTCAATCTGCTCTATCCTTGAAAATAATAGCTGTCTGAAATTTGCGTTAAACAGGTAAAGTTCTACTATCTGCTCAAAAGTAGTAGTTCCGTCAAAGCGATCATTTTTCTTTTTTAAGCCAAGCCCATAGGCTTTTATAAGTCGGAAATATGAAATATCTCCTAAAATCCGCTTGGCATATTCTTCATCATTTATAACTAAACCCAGTCGCTTAAGATTTTCAATCTGCTCATCAACGTTCATAGCAGGCTGCTGTTGTTTAAGTTCCATATTTTTCTCCCAATAATTAAATGACCCGACGTGGTACGCATAGTTTAGAGGCGTGTCGGGTTCTGTTACTTATATTATATGCTATCCGAGTAAAAAAGTCAATAGAAAGAATATGGAAAAATATTAATTTTATTTTAACAATTATTTACTTAGACAACTCCTCAACGATCTCTCCCAAAAGCTGACAGCTTTCGGGGGAGAGTTTTTTATTTTTGGACGAATTATTTCGGAACGAAGCAATGAGCTTTTTGACTATATCAGTCTGCTCTTCACTCAGCCCTGTAGTAGAGAGTTTGCCTCGCTGCTCAGTCCCCAACAGTTCATCAATAGAAACATTGAAGATATTTGAAATGGCACGAAGTGTTTCGAGAGGCGGGGACGACTGATTTATCTCATATTTACTAACTGCTGTAACGGACAGACCAAGCATATCTGCAAGGCGCTTTTGCGTATAACCCTTACTTTTTCTAAGATCTCTCAGTATTATTCCAAAATCATACGGTTCATGCATAGAATTTTCCTCACATTAAAATTTTACAGTGCGAAACTTGAATTTAATTCTATATTATGATATAATTGTAGAATAATAGATGAATTTTATTCAAATAAATAGATAGAAATTCTATAAAGGAACCATTATGAACAAACAAGTAAAATCCAGGCAGCGTGTAGCCGACCACGGAG
>JAFXSC010000020.1 GCA_017525915.1 Ruminococcus sp. | reverse complement strand
GGCGGACCGCAGGCGCACAGCAGCGGCGCTGGTTTTATTATTTAACATAAATCTCCTGTGAGCCTTTATTGCGTGTGTTACCTCAGCACTTGCATAGTTCTGCTGCGGCAGGGATTCGTTGATCTCAAGTGCCGGAGCTGTGAGGGTATTGATCCAATACTGCCAAGCTCTGCCTTCACGATGATTCGGTTCGTTCGCTACTATGTATTCTTCCTCTTTTGAAGGCAGAAAAAATGTATCATATGTTGTATCATACTCGTATGTACCGCTTGCCTGTGCTGTATCAGGATCACGATAGTTGCGGCAAGTCTCAACTTTGACTGGCTGGAGCATAGCCAGAAATTCAGCCGGTAGTCCGTGCATAAAGCCGTTTACGGTATTAGCCTGAGAAGGTGCTGCATCATATTCGTGCTGTGCTGTCCACCAGTTGCCCTTTAAAACTGGCGAATTAAGCCACTGACGATATGCAGACATTGACCACCTGTTCCAGCCGTACTGCTTGATTTGCCCCTGATAGTCCTGCTCCGCCGGGCGGTCAGGCTCGGCAGCGTCAAACTGTATCTCCTCAACCGTTGCATAGTGCGACTGTATCACCATTCCAGGGACGACAATGCCGCTTTCAAGCGTGACATCGCGGAACGCAACCACATCCCATGGCATATCGTACTCGTTTCCGGCGGTATCGGTGTAAGTTGTGAGTATCTGGTCGCCAATGTTGAAATAGTCCGCAGCTCTGCCCTCACTTACTACGCGCAGGATAGTATCATAGTCGGTCGGACTTATTGACTTGCCACGCGCCCAAAGCGTCTTTGATACCATTTTACCGGCTTTCAAAATCTCGTATAGGCTCTGGCTCATCCTCTTCCACCTCCCTTTCTTCAATTTCCGGAACTTCCTCGGGTCCGCCTTCTGACATTTCGGATATATCAGATATAGGCTGTATCACAGAGCGGTTGATATCGCTGAGATCCAGCGATGCGCTGAGCGCCGCTACTGCCGCGCTGCTGTATGCCCCTGTTCCGTCCTGTTTATACCATGTGCCACCGGACTTGAGTCCATAGAAGTCACCGGTACTGATGTCCCATGCGATAGAGCCTTGAGCTG
This sequence comes from Ruminococcus sp., assembly GCA_017525915.1. Lineage (GTDB taxonomy): Bacteria > Bacillota > Clostridia > Oscillospirales > Ruminococcaceae > Ruminococcus. The sequence continues at coordinate 68,061 of JAFXSC010000020.1, read as the reverse complement.
CGACACGTCCATCAACGATTACCTTGCCATTTTCAGCAGCAGGAAGGTCTGCGGTTGTATCAAGATCGAGTTCAAGGCGCTCCACTCTCCGGCCTTCTTCATCAAAGTGCAAGAATTCTTTATTTCTGATTTCCATCATTGTTTTTATCCTCCATTATCTCGCCATTGCTGACGTTTTTTAAGCGCTTCAGTAAATTCTTCACCCACGCCGCTTCTCTATTGATCTCAGCGTAGTTCTCAAGTATGGAGATAACTTCCATTATTGAAATATAGCTGAAAACTGCGATAGCTGTTATAGCTCCTGTTATCTTGGCAAGTCCCTCAGCGGAATAATACTTTCCAAGCATCTTAATTCCAACTTCAAGACCACAGGCAGAAGCCATAACAATTAATTCGCATATTTTGTTTAGGCCGCCTTTTCGCATCTTCATACTATTGAGGTCGTTCTGAAAATATCCCTTTATGATACCGGTGATAAAATCTGAGAGGGCAAGTCCGAGCACTATTGTGAGCATTATGATATACTGCATTATTCTCCCTCCTTACAACCATGAACCCCATGAACCAGATGTGTAGTATCGGATTTTCCGCGAGCTGTATTCTGCAATCTGCATATACACGCCCTCGGCTAATTTATACGCCCTTACAAGTCCGTATGTGTTATCGCTTAGCCCTGTGATGTCCGTGCCGATAGCTCCGCAGCGAACGCCCTCGAACATTTCAGCAATCGTTTCGCTGCTGATTGTCTCAGTTGTTGAAGGCACTGACTTTCCAAGTGCCGCATCAATGATTTTCATGTTGTCAGTAATCACAGACATCTTGAACTTATCTGCCGTATTTTCCTGCATACCAAGATGAAAGTTATCAGTGTAGGTCGTTGCCATATCACCCCTCCAATTCTGCGATTGATCGCTTTTCTATTTCGACTATTGTGTAGCACTCCATACCAGAGACATTAGATGCCATAGTCTTAGTGTTGCTGTCATATATGCCCTGCTCCAGAGCTGCGCTTGTCTTATCTCCTACCGTACTACCGGAGCTGATCGTATCTGCCATATAAGCTCGGCGCGTAACAGCGTCTTTAAAGCTTCCTATCTCTATCTCCATTGTTTTTTGTGCAACAACATCAAAAGTCTTGCTGATTATCTCCAGATTGGAGTAATAGATATCAAGCTCCTTGTGATATAAGGTAATTTTGTCGCCGACCTCGAAGTCGTCAAGCTGTAAAAACTGCTTGTACTTTTCGATGTCTGAAAGATTGGCAAAGCGTACCGTGATATTCACCTTTGACTGCTTGCGCTCATTGAAATACGCCTGTGCATCGGCGTGGAACAAAGCCACATCTTCTTCATCGTATGTGAATCTCGCATACCCATATATATGATAAGGGATATCCTCGGTTGGAACGGCTGAGTTAGTTATCGTATACACATTACCGAAGTTATCCTCCGCTTCAAGGATAGTGATGAGCTCGCTGTCATCTTCTTGAAAGTCGATCTCTGTCATGTTATAGCTGTACATGATAATCCCGGACTTCCGGCAGCCTTCCATTTCTGAGTTGATGCTGAAATAGTTGTTATCGCGGTAGAGGCAGCCGCCCCAACGGTTGACAAAGCACTGATCCACACCGAGCAGAGCAGCAGTAACACTGCAATTCTCATAGTAAGCCGTGCGTACAGCGCCTATATTCGACGAATAATCGAAGCCGGTGTCGCTGTTGCCGCCGTACCAGCCGTGCTCAAAAAGCCATTTCAACGCTGCATTACCGCTGAGCTGTGTCGGACGGCAGTCTTTTATCAGCCGCCGCGACAATTCGTAGAATTTGTGCTGTGCCGTTGCAGTTATGCGGTAGTTGCCTGCTGCATCCATACGCCGGTTATACTGCCTTATGCGGAATATCTGAAAAGTCGTTTCACCGTGGTAGCGCATAGGTATCTTGACCTGTGCCTGCTTGCGAAGATAGGTATACTTGCCGTATTTGTCACAGTAAGTTTCAAAGCTCGCCTCATATACTCCGTTTTTTTCGCTGCGTATCTCACAGGATATCGGCTCGATTACAGCATATCCGTTGCCGTTGAAGTCTGTCTCACGACTGCTGTATGCGTGTATCAGCGGACGAGACGGCTGAATGTACATCTGCACAGACGGCAAGCCTATCATCAGCGGCGAAAACGGTCTGCCGTTGTTGATATCCGGGTCGATGCGCCACATTGTATAAGGGCTGTCACCGACGAACGGCTTGTCGGGGATTTCCAGAAAATCGGTGTTTGTGAGCTTTCCGCCCTGAATTACCCATGCCATAGCATCACCTCACCTCAAGTCTGTATCGGGAAGCCGATGCTGTCGAGGTACGCCGCATCGGTGATCTGTGCGGTCGTAACCGGGGTCGCGCCACTGATGCTGCCGGACACCTTGTCCGAATTTGCGAGGCAATGTTCAGACGAATATCCGCTTACTGATGGACACTCCATGTCAATCACGCTGTCTACGCAGCCGGCTTCAAGCCATAGCGATGTGCCGTCAGTTAAACTTCCAGATAGATATGCGTTTTTCAAGGTGAGGTATAAATATCCACTGAAAGCTCCGGTAAATTTTGCGTTGGTGTATTTAAAGATGATAGCGTTGTTGCCCGTTGGGATAACGCTAAATAAGCCCTCTGTTTCAAGATTTAAAGAACAACGCTCAAATGAGGCTGTTCCTCTGCTGATATATACCGGATATCCTACTCCTGCCATACGTCCAGAGAACTTGCACATATAGAAATTAATGGATTTGTTTTCTCCGTAAGCAAAGTAGCCAACTCCCGGATTTGAGATATTTGCTTCAATACGAAAATTAAGAAAATCGCAGTTTTTGATAGTTACACCGCTGTAATTAATGACAAATATATACACCAGATTTACTGCACTTAAATTTTTAATCCTATGTCCGTCACCATCAAGCTCCGTACACCTCAACTCACAGACTGTAGTCACCCCCTCTGGATGCTCGTCGTTCATATCAATATCTGCGCCGAGTTTTACATAAGATTCATAGCTGTAAACCGCCGTTACAAGCTCGTCCCATGTTGTGACAACATAAGGGTCTGCCTGCGTACCTGTTCCAGTTATCGCCATATCACAGCCACCTTTCATTTATAGTCACGGTTACGCCTTTGACGTTATCGCCGGAGTACATCATGTAGTTCTTCCCGGTATGTAACAGCGGAAGGTCAAGGCTGCTGTAATTCATGATATTTACCATGTTGCCGTTAGTATCAAGATAATATATCAGATACAGTCCGCAGTCTACATACACCGTAAAACCATTTGCAAGCACCTCATCAGGTATGCCGACTACAAGCTGCGCTCCGTTTGTATAGATGATAACGTTCTGTGCCGGAGTTGTCGGGTCGTGATTCTGATTGTCCGCACAGAGCGCAAGTATCGCCGATGCATCGGCTGCGGTAAGAGTACCGCTGTCGTCCATATCCGCCGCCGCAAACTGCTCCGGCGTGAATGTTGGCGTACCGGCGGCGATGTTTGCGATCTCGGCAAGCACCAGCGAAGCATCGACTGGTGTTATCTTGCCGTCAAAATTGACATCGCCTTTTAAAATAGGTGCTGCTGTTTTGTTCATCTCTATCGCTATGACCGGCGCTGAATAGATAGATGATGTATTATCGACCTCGGTATAAGATGTTCCTATCTCTGTAACAGTTGGCTCAATCGCATACGCGAACGGATAGCAGTCAAACGTTATCGGCAGCTCTGCCATATCAAGCGCCACGCCCTGAGGTATGAGCGGCTCAACACGGCAATTGATATATTCGCCCGTGGCTGTTGAAAGTATGAGCCTGCCCTCTCCGGCGAGCGTACTGTATATCTGATGTATCTTGCTGCTGTCAGAGATAACGGCATTAATTATCATGCTCTGGTTTGCGTATATGCCGTTCGGGTTCTTGATGACTTCCGGTCTGCCGGGAATAGTTATCTCCTCGACCTGCTCCGCCCATGAAGGGCGAAACGGAGTTTTTGGCAGTATCAGTCCAAGATCGCGGCTGTCGATGTAGTTGAAAATGAAATAACTCATGCAAGCCCCTTTCCGAAACTGTTGCTCCTTGAAAGCACACTGAGCTTCTCGGAGAGTTTCCTTACGTCATAATCATTGCTGATATTTGCGGTGACATTGAAGGTCTGGTAATAATTCGTTACACTGCCTGTATCTCCGGCGTATCTGTTGGAAGCATCCCGGCTGAGCGGTGTGACCTTGATACCGCCGTTCATGACTTCGAGGAGCTCCGGGCCCGCCTCAGCCACAACAGCTTTTTTACCTGCTCCGATATAGCCGCCTGCGGCGTTCTTGGCGACAGGCTTGCCAATGCTGTCAAAACTTATCTCTCCGTTTTTCCATCTTTGATAGTCGCCGGCACTGTTGATGCCCATGATAACAAGATTATTCGTATCATAAAGGAAACGGTTATAAGCAGAAGAATTCTTAAAATTTTCGCCGAATATCTCACCAAGAGAAATGCCCTGCTTTTCAGCCCATTCGACGAGTTTTGCGGTCTTGGGATCGAAATTATCGAGTGCTGCCTGCACCTGCTTCATGAACTCCTTATCGTATTCATTTCCGACCTTGAAGCCTGACTCCTCAGCCCATACAAGCAGTCCCCTGATATCGTATCCGCCCTCGATCTGGTCGGTTATGACCTTTTTGAAATCCACGGTCTCGCCGAAGACATCTGTCATCTTCATGCCCGAATTTCTTGCCCATTCCATGAGTGCAGTCGTATCATAGCCTTTGTCTATCTGTGACTGAATTACTTTGCCAAAATCGCCCTTGAATACATCTCCGACCTTTATTCCGCTGCTTTTAGCCCATGCGGAGAGCTTTGAGATATCAAAGCCCTTATCGACCATTTCCTGCACCTGAGAGCCGAACTTCTGTGCGAACACCTCACCGAGCTCCTGACCGGTAAGAGATCCGGCGTCAAATGTCTCAGCAAGTGCTTCCAGAGCTTCGTCAACGGCATACTGAGAATTGCTGTCGATAGCAAGCTTGAAGCTGCCCTGTGATTTATCGAGAAGGTTATTGAATGCCTCCTCACGCTTCTCAATGTCCGATTCATATTTCAGCGTATATTTGTCTGCATCGACAGGGTCATAGAGTATGCTTTCAACGCTCTTGTAATCTCCGGCAGAATATGCTTTTTCAGCATTGTCAAGCCTTGTACGGTAATCAAGCGACTTATCATATACTTCTTTGCTCTGACGCATAAGAGTGTTGTTCTTCTGGCGCTCTTCCCAAGCTGCATCATATTCCAGCAGATTTTTAGTAAGTATTCCGTCATACTTTTTATTTTCCTCAATAAGCTTTCTGTACTCAGCCGGTATACCATTACGCATCTCGCTTGGGTCAATATAAATACCGTTAGAAGCAAGATTTTTAGTTATTTTCTCAGCAGAAGTCACCATTTGTGCATCTGCTCTGTTATAGTTCGCATAAGCTGTCTGATAGCTTGCAAGCGCTTCTGCCTGATTTTTTGCATATTCAGCGGACTGAGCCGAATAGGCGTCGAGGTACGCCGCCGCACGCTTCTTAGCGATAAGAGTGTCAATCTCGCTCTCCATTTCCTTATACTGGTCTATCTGATTGCCGGTCATGGTGTACTCAGTTCCGAGGGCTTCATTGAGCTCACCGAGGATATATTCAGCACGCTTCTTGTCGGCATCGCTGACCCTTCCGGTCGAATCTGTCAGTTTGTCAAGCTCCTTCCATAAGTCCTCAACACGCTTTGTCTCAGCGTCTGCCTGTGCTGCGGAGGAATAGAACGAATCGCTCAGATTTCCCATTGAAGAACGGAGGTCATTAACCGCCGCCTGCTCCTTTTTATACTTTTCTGCAACCTGATCGGCAATTGTCACCGAATCCTTCTGACTGCTGTTAAGCAGCGTGAAAGCCGTTGCAAGAGCTCCGACACCAATTGCCACGGCACCCAACGGACTAAGGCTCATGGTAGTGTTGAGCTTGCCGACAAGCTCAATACCCTTGGATATCTTATCGAGCACCTTATACGCTGCTATTGCAGATAAAGTTCCGATTATCACGGGCTTGAACCTCTGCACAGCGCTGATGATGTCCGGTATCCACTTCGCAACGGTCTTTACCGCTGATATAACGCCGTTGAAGAACTTTGAAAGTATTCTCTCGATAGCCGGGATATTCTTTGTTAGGTACTGAACACCCTTCCTGATCTCCGGATTGAGTTCCTTCGAGAGTGAAAGCTTCATTCCGTCAACAGCAGAGCTGAGGAGCGTCATATCGCCTTGCAGATTGTCCATCATCGTATGAGACATATCACTTGCTGCACCGTCACAGTCCTCAAGGGCTTTCGAGTAGTCGCCGAAGGACATACCGCTCGCTTTTGCCGAATCGGAAAGACCGTTCATTATGGTCTGCAAAGCTGAATAATGGCTCGTGCCTGCAAGGGTTTTCGCAAGGTTAGCCTGCTCCTGATCGGTGAGCTGTTCCCAGACGGCAGAAGTCCCTTCGAGTATGCTTGTGAGGGACTGCATCTCGCCCTTAGAATCGTATACCTGTACTCCGTATTTGCTAAGCTCACTTGCACAGCCCTTGGTGTCGGTAGCAAGGCGCGTCATTACAGCATTGAGAGCCGTCCCCGCTTCGCCGCCCTTGATTCCGGCATTTGCCATAGTCATGAGTACGGCAGTAGTCTCCTCAACGGAATAGCCCATAGAAGCCGCCGTCGCAGCACAGCTCTTGTACGCCTCGCCGAGAAGCTCTGCGGTAGTGTTGGAATTCGCCATAGCATACGTCATTATATCGACAAAATGCCCTGAATCCTTCGCTGACAGCCCGAATGCCGTGAGGTAGTCTGTAACGATATCCGACGCATTTGCAAGGTCCATATTTGAAGCCGCTGCGAGGTTCAGAACGCCGTCGATACCGCTGAGCATATCTTCGACTTTCCAGCCTGCAAGAGCCATATATCCGAAAGCATCCGCCGACTCTGTCGCTGTGAACTTGGTCGTCGCACCCATTTCCTCAGCCTTTGCCGAGAGCTTGTCCATTTCAGCGGATGTCGCACCGGAAATAGCCGCAACACTGGACATTGAAGCTTCATAGTCCATTCCGGTACGGATAATATCTCCTGTGAAATCCTTCAGCTCGCCTGCCGCCTTCCTTATTCCATCGGCAGCAAGATCGGCAAGAGCTCCTTTCAGAACAGTAAAGCCGCCTTTGGCTGCGCTGTCTGCCTGCTTGCCGGCGTCCTCGGTCTTGTCACCAAGATCATCAACATCTTTGGCTGTATCCTTGGAGTCTCCGCCGAACTCCCTGACTTTTTCGTCAGCCTTGCTCAGCTCGGAGGCATATTTATCCACGGCTGCCTTAGCATATTCAACTTCACGCTTAAAAGCACGGTACTGTTCTTCGTCGATGCGTTTTTCACTGAACTGCTTGTTGACATCTTCCTGAGCATCTTCAAGAAGCTTCAGCTTCTTTTGACTTTCTTCGAGAGCAGTTGTGAGGAGCTTCTGTTTCTGCGTCCATAGCTCAGAGGAGTCACCGGCAGTTTTAAGCGCACGGTCTATCTCCTTTATCTCGGAAGCCGCTTTTCTGCTGCCGCTCTCGACGCTTTTCAGTGCAGTATCAAGTCCCTGATAATCGGCACCTAATTTTATCGTAAGTCCCTTGATCTTATTGCTTGCCATGTTCACCGCCTCCGCACTTTATTCTCAGTCTTGCTCTGTCAGGCTCGGTCTGACTGTGGTTGTAAGCCGTTTCAAGGTATTCTCTGCCTTCGGGCGTTCTTCCGCAGTTCCAGACGACCGCATCATGGAGATATCCCCAGTAGTCAAATACTTCAAGCAGCCATATCTGAATAAAATCAAGCCGGGTATAATCTCCGACTATCTTCATATCGCCTGTGCAGTTCTCATAATAAGCCTTATCGTCCGAAGCCTTCGGATAATAAGGCGTTCTCAGTTTGGGTCAGAAGCTCTTTCACCTTCGATCCACGATGTGAGTTCCTTCACGAAGCGCCTGAGGTCGTCAACAGTGAAATTGTCGATGACATATTCCTCATTGACTGCTATACCTTCATCGTTCCTGCCGCAAATATCAGCAACAGCATTGAACAGCTGCGGGTCTGTTGAAGCACAGCGGAGCTCCTTGTAGTACATCCGGAGCGTAGGCGGCTTTATATTGAGCACCGTGCCGTTATCGAGCTTAAAAACAAATCTTCTCATAATCATTCTCCTGTTGTGAAAAAAGGCGGACCGAAGCCCGCCTTTATCATTCATCTTCTTTTCTTATCAGAGGTATGCCGCGGATATTCTTGTCCGTAGCAAGCTCCTCAATGCGTTCGGCAGACGGTCTCAGTCCTTTGCGCGGATAGACGTCTCCGGCATTGTACGGACGGCTCTTGTCCTGCAAGTCCTCGAAGTAAACTATTACCCTGTACATCAGGCACCGGCTCCTGTTACTGTTACCGTACACGAATCGGTATAGGTCGTACCGCTGACAGTTATCGAGGCTGTTATCGTAGCTGTGCCGGCTGCTACGCCTGTTACGGTACCGCTGCTAACGGTAGCATTTGAGGTATCAGCGGAAGCCCATGTGACCGTCTGACCTGTGGGAGCTGTTACCGCCGAGAGCGAAGCTGTTGAGCCTGCCGCTACTGTAATGCTGTGAGCACTGAGAGATATACCGACTGCATTTTCCTCATCGAGAACGATGAGCCTTCCGTCATCAAAAGGCTCTGCCGTGATGTTAGGTGTTATAGTGGTCTCCTGACCGGGTTTGTATGCAGCCGCAAAGCCGTTGACATTCTTTCCGATGAATGTATAGCGGACATCGCCCTTAACACCGTCCTTATGGACTGCGCGTATGAGGTATACCTTGTCGTTCTTATTTGCAACACCACCGATAAGAGTGCGGCGCTTACCGTCGGAAAGAGTTGTCGATGCTGTCGGGACGAGCTTGGTAATGGTATCGCCGTTCCATGTGATAAGTCCGAAGGAAACGGTCGCACCGTCATCGGTAAGCTCGTTCCTTGCGGCCTTACCGTCATCGGATTTGACGTTGTAATAGGTCGTGGTATAAGTTATCTCACCGCCGTCCTTGGTCCTTCCGATATGGTTAGCTTCTGTTTCGATAGCATTGTCGGCAGGGATATCCGAGACCTTAGTGCCTGTGAATTCCTGCATATAGATATCGACTGAGCCAATTGCTATCCTGTCAATTTCTTTTCTCATTGTTATTCCTCCTCTGTGTATTGTATGGTATCGAACGTGAACGAGGTCATGAACATATCCTCGTCCTCAATGTATATATCGCTTGACTTGACTATTTCATATTCTCGGAAAAGACGCTCTATCTGCCGCTCGAGTTGCGGTTGCTTCTTTTCGCAGTAAAGCTCTACCGTCACTGTAACATCGCGGAAAAGATTGTATCCGTCAGCGCCCTTTATATCCGTGCCTGCTTCATAATAGACTGCAAACGGAAGGCTCTGAGGCTTGTTGAATTTCAGATAAGCCACCGGAATTCCGAGAGTATTCAGCCTTGCATATATCTCATCAAGTTCCATTTGTGACCTCCTCCAGAAGCTTATCCTTTTTCTTTTCAGCGTGTTGGTTAGCGATTCCGATATGCGGCAATGCCTTTGAACGTGTCGTACCGTCACGAGTCAAATGACCGTTTTCAAGCAGATGTGTCAATCGATAGTCTGCACCCTTCACATGAACAGTAACTCGAATAGTCCCACGCTCTCTGTCAACTCGATAAGTCCAGTTACGTTTATAAGTTCCTTTGGTTCTGTTTTTGCTTTCTCCCTTCCGAGTGACTCGCCGATTTTGCTTCTTTCCCTTGTATACCGGTGCGAGTTTCTTGACTTCATCAACTGCTTCTTCACCGATCTTTATAATTCCCTGCTCCAATTCCTGCTTTACATCATCTGTAAACTCTCCGCAGGCACTTACAAGAGCGGCTGCAAGCGCCTCCGGTGAGCCTATAATCTCGTTGTGACCTTTTCCCATCAGCGTCCGCCTCCGTTAATTATCTGTGCCCGGATAACAAACTGCCTGTGCTGTTCGTTCACATCGTCGATGCGCCTGATATCGTAATACTTTCCGTTATAGATTATCCGCAGCTCAGACGAAAGCTTTTCAGCCATGCAGCGTGAATATCTTATCTTGAATACGACATCGTTTTCAGAATTGATCTGTGCCGCTTCATAATACTCCTTACCGGTCGCAGTGCTTATCTCAGCCCACGGACTGAAAAGAGTCTGCCATGTTCTGACCATATTTCCAATGCTGTCATCGGTTTCGGAGTATTCCTGCACCGTTATTTTTTTCGTATAAGCCATAGCATCACCCCAGATGATTAACAGCGTACATACTAAGGATATTCTTCACCGTCGGTGATAGCTGCCTGTGGGAACTGATAGTATAGTCCCTATTCGTGAACATATCGTTCACAAGCACACAGAAAGCTGCCGCGAGGTCGTCGTGGTCGTCGAGCTGTTCTTCGGTAAGCCCGGTATATCCAACTATATATGCCTTTGCAGCAGGCATGAGAAGAGTTCCGACAATATCGTCGCTGTCCTCGTCTGATATGCCGGTAAAGTCCTTTACCATTGCCGCAGTAAGTTCACTTATCTTCATACTCATGCCGCCTTTCATTCAGAATAAAGCGGACAAGCTCTTGCCTGTCCGCCTATTCGATTTACGAAGCCTTGATCTTGAGCACGGCAAGCTTCTGTTCGTCTGTGACCTTGGAATCAAACTCAAACCATGCATCTATGCCGATAGCGTGCTGAGTGTGGTATGCTTCGCGGAGTATCTCGATTCCGATATCCTCACGGAAGTTTACTGAAAGTCCGCTGTAATCGCCATAGAGCACAGCAAGCTTGTTGCCTGCGATGCCGTCCATGTTATCAGAGAGATTTACAGGTTTTCCAAGCAGTCTGTAAGGGAACTCTGCTGAAACATCCGGCTCTATGAGCGGTCTGTTGTTCGTATCCTTGAGCTGCTTGATGAATGTCCATGTTGCTGAATTCATAGTCCAGCAGGCGTTCTTCTGGTATGCTCTCTTTACAGCAGCCTGCACAGCGATGAGATCATCAAGACCGATAGTGAGCGCGGTACCCGTAGTAATAACATTTGTCGTCTTGGTCGCACCTTCGGCAGCACTCGAACCTGTACCCTTGAGCAGCTCTCCTTCAATGAACTGAGCCACCTTCTCGGCGATCTTATTGATAACGAACTGTGTTACATTGACAGCAGAGCTGTTGATAACACTTTTTCCGATAAGTACAAGTGCGCCTGCAAGATAGCCTCCGAGATCAATCGAAGCGAACTTGCCGCTGTCAGCAGTGAGCGGTGTGAATTCTGTTGCATAAGCTACTGTTACATCGTGAGTGCTGTTCGCCTTTGTCCACTTGGGCATTTTCAGCGTGCCCTTCTCGTGGTATACTTCAGCTCCGGCGAGGATTGGACAGATATCAACTACTGCGTCGATAATACGCTTTGCAATTGATGTAGGAACTGTTGAAGCACCGTTCGTCCAGTCGATATTCTGTTCGCCGCTTCTCATCTCGGTTATCTTGCCGGTAATGAAGTCCGCGAATGCTCTCTCCTCAAGCTCTTCTTTTGTAGCCTGCGGAGTTGCAGGAGCCGACTCAGGTACCTTGATCTCAGTGATGCCCTTTGCTCTTTCCTCAGCCTTAATCGTAGCGTCAAGCGACTTGATCTCTGCCTCTGTGTCGTTGAACTTTTTTGCTTCCTCTTCGGTAAAGGCTCTGTTCTCGGTCTTGACCGCTTCCAGCATGGAATTGAGGAGAGCCAGAAGTCCGGCTCTTCTTTCGATAAGCTTTTTCATTATTTTTCCTCCTTGTTTTAGATATAAAAATAGCGCCTGCGACCGACATTCTTGTCGGTTGCAAACGCTTTTTAACGTATTAGCTGTGCAGTCAACTGCACAAAGGCTTTTATAGTGCCTTTATTCGTGCCTCATACTCAGAGTAATCAGGCTTGTTTTGAATTATCAGTTCCGGCTCGATGTCAAGTCCGCGCACTTCAAGGTCGATATCCTCACCGGCTCTGCACTCGACAGATGTCGCAGCGTAACACGGGACCTTGTCCTTGATAAGCGATACATGGTCGAGCATCAGCCCCTTGACGTGACGTATCGGAAGCTCATCTGTGCCGCGGCTCTCCATTTCGTCCTGCACGTTGTACATACCGAACGACCAGCCCCGGAGCTTGCCCCTGCGAGCCATCTCGATAACGGTCTCATCGGTGATGAGCACATCGGCATGAAGTCCGATAGCGTCCTCCTTCAGCGTCAGAGTGCCGTCATTTGTGTTCGCGTAGGCGTGACCCGTGTCGTGGTCGAGGGTAACGCTGATATCGCCGCTCTTTTTTATCGCTTCGCCGAAAGCGCGCTCCTCGATAGTTTCAAGTACCTTTCCTCGCGGAGTTATAACAGGACGGCTGAGCTTGCCGGTGACATTGACGTAGCCGCTGATATGCGCTCCATCGGCTCTTATCTCTATTTTCATTCTTTCACTTCCTTTCGGGTATAAAAATAGCACTTGCAACTTAGTTTCAAACTTGTTGCAAATGCTTGTAAGCGGTATTAAAGATCAATGTGAGCCAGTTCAGCACGAAGCTCCAGTATGTGAAGATATTCGCCCATGGCTCTCTGCTGCTCTTTCATAAGGCGACCGTTGTAGTAATCTTCCTGCTTCTTCACAACGTCACCCATAAGATTTGATTCGACTTCTTTCTTGTTGTTGTATGCTTTCAGCTTTTCGTAGCGCTCCTTTGTCTGAGCGTACTCAGTTTTCAGCCTGTCCTTCCAGTCGTCCATTTCCTCACCTCCTTCAAATGGGCATAAGAAAACCGTCCTCGGCTGAGAACAGTTTATCTATTATTTTTCGTCATCAATAATCTCAATCTCGGGTGAATTATCAATACTTGTATGATATTTCAGTATTTCGCTTGTAGTGGCATCAGGGTGATTCTGCATATACTTGATGATTTTTTCAGTGATTTCTTCTTCACCTTCAAGAAACGCCTTCATTCCAATCACAAAGTCAGGATACGAATCGGGAACATTCTTTAACAGCTTTTCTAATTTGCTCATAAAACCACCTACTTGATTTTTTTAGCTTTATTGAAATGATAATCATCATAGCCAAAAATATCGAACTCATATACTTTGGAGTATTCACCTGAATAGTATATACCCGCTGTCTTGCCTTCATATCGTTTGCTGAAATATGTATTGATCTGGGAAGTAATGTCTCTGAGTTCCTTTTTTCCTATTTTAGCACCTGATGATTTTTTTGTCAAGTTCTTTTTAGCAGAGCCTCCGCCGCCACCGGAAGCAAATCTGCCCCTGTCATCGTGATTTGGATTGAAACGCAGTTCAATATCGTCAGCTCTCTCCTCCCCGGTAAGCAGATTCTTTGTCTGACCTGTATTAGGCGTGAAAACGTCCATTGTCTCGGGATTGAGGAGAACGTCCTGCAAGCCAAGCTTCACGAAGTTGAAGCCGAGCGGCTCGTAGTCCTCCTCACGGCGTATCTCGTCCACCTGAAGGATATTGTTCCGGACGGCTATCTCGTAAGCATCGTAACGCTCCTTCAGACTGCCGCGCGTGAGTTCCTTCGTGTCGAACGCCCAGTAGTAACCCTGCTCCTTCTCGGATTCCAGCAAAAGAACGTTGTCGAGTTCAGTCTCAATCTGATTGAGAACGGATATGACCGACGAGATAAACTTTTTGTTATCGTCTTCGGAAGCTCCGCCGTCAATGACCGTGTGCGGAAAGCCGAAAAGCTTGCATATCTCAATGCTGTTGGTCTTCTTGTTCTCGTTCATCTGGAGCTCTGCCGCCGTTGATGAGATAGCCTCGAAGTCGATACCGTCGTTGAGAACGAGTACCTTTTCACGGTTGTCTTCATTGTCATATACTCTGGCGTATCCTTTCTTGATAGAAGCAATTGCAGCGTCCGAAAGGCGGTTCTTAGATTTCAGGAAGCCCGGCTTGCATCCGCCGTTGGAGTTCATCATATTTTCCAGCTTCAAAGAATTCCACGCCGCCGAAAGTATAGCGGAGGCTTCCGTTTGCAGCGGTATATTCGTATAGCCGTCCCTGGTCTTTCGCAGTAGCTTAATGAACTGAAAATCATAGTAGGTCTGAGCATTTATCTGTACTCGGAAGGCTTTGAAGATAGGGTCCTGATTGCACAGAAAGCTCACATTCGTGCTGTCAACATAGTGCAGACTTCGGGCGCCCAGACCGCTGCTGTTGACGTATATCCAAGCACCGCGTCCGAGATAATAATCCTCAACAGCCGCCTTCCACATATCAACAGTGCTGAGAGTATCGCCGGTGCTGCCGTTGAGCAGCTTTATTCTCGGGTCGTCAGATATTTCATTGACCTCCTCGCCGTCTTTGCGGTACAGCTTAACAGGAAGGCGTGAAATAGTATCGCCGATCTTGTTTATACAGGCTGAAACGGTCGGGATACTGAGTGCAGCCTCACGGGTCAGCTCGCCAGTGATGCCGAAAAATGTAAGTATAGATGTCTCAGCATTCTGAGGGGTATCCGCCCTTATTTCCTGCTTCTTTTTTCTTCTGAAAAGTCCTATTTTTACCACATCCTTTCATATTATCTGACATCCGAAGCCCTGCTCCATGTTATCGAGAACATTCACCTGCAAGAGGTACAGCGCATTTATCAGCGATACGACCATATCCACCTTGCCCGCAGACTTCTTTTTGTTGACATACTGATTGAGGTTAGTATCTTTTGTGCATCTTGCATTCTCAAAGTTGATCTCAAGCATCCTATTGACTTCATATCTGAACCTCTGGCTCAGGATCCTCTCCCTCAGGAGCTTAGTAGGACGATGAAGCAGGCTTGAATGCTGCTTGATCTCGACGCACTCGATAGGTTCTTCGGAACTTTCAAGCTTCTGGACCGTTGATATAGCGTTGTAGCGGTCATAACCGAGTTGCACTGCCTCTACGCCGTATTTTTCAGATATTTCCTGAACAAATCGCTCGACATAGCCGTAATCTATTACTTCATCACCGCACGCGAAGCATTCTCCGCTCTCGATAAGCCTGTTATAATCCACCTTTTCCTTCTGCGATTTCTTTTCTATGCTGTCAGCCGGGATAAATCCCCATACTTTGGCATATATCATATCCTCGATATCGTCATATGTCACCATAGCGACTGATGTATTATCATCTGTCTGCGACAGATCAAGCCCTACATAGACTTGTCTGCCACTCCAGAAATCCACATCGGCAGGAGCAGCACAGAGCTTTACCTTCGCTATGTCTACAAAGCCCTCAACGCCGAGTCCTTTGTAAAGGATATTCATGTGCTTACAAAGGAAGTTCGCACGGCTGTTCTCATAGATGATAGCTTCCTGCCGTTTTTTCCGCAGCTCGTCGAATATATAGTCATGTGCATATGCCGCAGGATTTGCCTGATATAGTGCAATGTCCGAGGTCTGCCAGATATCACCTGTCTTGTACTCATCGTCAGGCTCGTACAGCAGCGAGAAACGCTTCTCGAAGTCGTTCAGACCGTCAAGTGCCTTCTTTGACTTGTCGATCTCGTCTATCATAGCATTATTATCATTTGGATACTGCGTTGATATGATGATACCAAGTTTCTCTCTGAGTGCTATCTGCGATGAGCGCATTGCCTCAATGGGATAATTGTCCATATCTCCGCACTCGTCAGCAAGGAACATATTCGCCTGCTTACCATCGAGCCTGTCCTGAGAGTATGCAAGCGGCGTGTACTCGGATTCAGTAAGCTTGCAGCGAACTTCCTTCCGCATCAGCTTGAATATCTTCTCATCAGCTATGTACGGACTGGATTTTATTATCTTCTTTACAGCATTATGCAGCTCGCTTGACAGTTTAAGGTCAGGAGCAACGCTGAAAAAACGGCTGAACTGCGGCTCCGTCAGAAGTCCGATAATAAAAATGACCGCCGAGGTGAACGTTTTGAAGTTCTTCCTCGCGATCTCTAAAAGCCCGGTCTCATAATAGCGCAGGTCATCGCTCTTGCGCTTGGTACAGAACAGGGCATAAATGAAAAGCACCGCGTAATCTTCAAGCCCCTCATACATGGAGTGACCGAGATCCGGGTGCATGATAAGCTTCAGGAGCTTTGTTATCTTCTTCCAGCGTTTCTCACAGACATATGCCGCAGCGCTTTTACCGTCAGCGACAGCAAGCCACTGCTCCGCCTGCCGCTTGACATACCGGCCGACATAATGATTATCGACTTCTGCACACCACAGCGCATACTTGTACGCCCGGCTGTTTTTTACTATGTCAATTCGCGGTCACCTCCTTTCTCTGTGCAGTTGACTGCACAAACGGGTATAAGAAAACCGCCTGATCACTCAGACGGCAATATGTTATTTATGCGTGAATAATATCATAAAGATCATCAATTATAGAAACAGCCATGTCGCCCCTTGCACCATCAGACAGGTGACAGTACCGCATTTCAAGCCGTTCCTGTTCAAGAATTATCAGCCTGAGCCGGTGGGCGGCATAGTCCATGAACCATTCTTTGCTCATCTGCACTTGTCTCCTTCCGCTTGGATATAAAAACAGCATTTGCTAAGGACATCAGTGTCCTCAGCAAATGCTTTCAAGCATCATTCATCTTCCAGAAGTGCCTTTATCAGCGGATTTTCCTCCTTAGCCTGCAAGTTAAGATTACCCATCTTTGCCCTGCTCTGAGGGCTGAGACACAGCTCATTACAGCAGCGGAAGAAGGACTTCAAATATCTGTCTTTTGACTGGAGGAGCTTGTCGTTGAGTATGTTATGCGGTTCTTCGTTGATGCGGCTCTCTATCTCCTGCATACGGTCAAGTGCTATGCTGCACTCAGTCAGAACATAGACATCGAGGTTGCCGAGTATCTCAGCCCCCTCCAGTTCCCTGACAATGAACTTGAATATCTTCTTCTGAGCAGCCGTTAGGTACTTCGGCGGACGAAGCTTGTCGCCTCTGCCCTTGAGCTTTTCCTCAGTGCCGAGTTTTGCGTCTGTTTCCGACTTCGTAAGGTGCTTGGCAGTCGTCTTCGCAGATATCGCAGGTCTTGCCACAACGTTTCACCTCTTTCATTTAGGGAAAATTTTATGTTCAGAGGCCCCCGTCGTTGGAGAGATGCTTTCCTATTGTAAAATATTACCCTCCGGGGGGGATTTTTGATAAAATTTTTGCAAGAGTATCCGCCGAAATCGTTCCGGATTCTGCCATTTCATGATGATTTCTGCATAAAGTAATCAGGTTTTCATCTGCCAGTCTCAATTCCCACGCGCTTTTCAGGGGAATTATATGATGAACAGAAAGGCTTTCATTATTGAACTTCCGCACCGTTCCCGGCAAGCCGTTCAGACAAGCTTTGCACAAGTATCTATCACGGCGCAGTATGTATTCCCTTTTAAGTTTCCATTCATACGACCACCTGAAACGGTCTTCGCGGGCACCTCTGCTGATGTTAATATCCGGTTTTTGACTGCACTGATATTTACTATCATGTATCTTTCCACAATAGGGACAAGCCTTTTTCATTCATTTTTCTATGATATCAGTCTACCACATCAGGAGCGGCATTACAAGGCATAAGACGGCACAGTTTTTCAATTGCTTCCCTCTGCTTCTTTCTTACGGTGCGAGGTGCATAGTTCATTATCTCTGCTGTATGCTCCACTGAATTTGAAAGCAGATATCTGTGTGTAAGTACAGTTTCGAGGTCGTTATCTTCAAGCAGGATTATCGCCTGCTGTATTTCCTGTATAATACAAGCTGCTTTTTCCCTCTGGTGCTCAGCCTGCTCTATCACTTCAGCAAGCTTGATGAGTGCGCCCTCAGTGCGATTCAGAACGGTATCGCACCTGCCTTTATCATTGAAACCGGAGACACCTGAGAGGCCCTGCGCCCGTTCTCTCAGCTGTTCAATAAGCATATTCAGAGCTTTTATTTTTTTGTCGGCGCAGAACGCACGGTTCAGCCAGAGTTTCAGTTCATCCGTTGTCACAGTGCATTCTCGCCTCCATTCTGGTTGCAGAGGTGGGACTCGAACCCACGACATCAAGGTTATGGGCCTTGCGAACTCGCCGCTGTTCTACTCTGCCATTCAGCGGACGCGAACGTCCGCTTCGGGGGATTCCGAATAGATGTCAGAAAGAAGGCGGAGGCTCTCGCACGTTACTCCCGGTCTGAGCAGCGTGCGATAAGGTCGCCCTGATGTGTTCCGCCTGCCTTCTTAGTTTTACTATACACCCTCCTGCAAAGTTATACAAGATTATTTCGGGTGTTTTGAGGTAGTGATTATATAATTTTTTCGTATTTTTTTGAAAACAACTCAATCGCACGCTTGTGCATTCCTTCACGGACGTGCTTGATGCTCTTCATTCCGAGCGCATCAGCGACTTGTTCCCAGCTTTTTCCGCGGACATAATACTCGGTCAGCAGCACGCTGGAGCGGTTATCTCCAAGTTCCTGAATCTGCTGTCTGATAGTCAGCTTTATTCGCTTATACTTTTCAATGTCAGCTCTGATCCTGCTGATAAGTTCTTCCTGATACTCTTTGTCGGCTTCGCACTCAGTATCGTGCAGTTCGCCTTCCAGTGATCTTATCCGCAAGTCTATGTCTTTGATCTGGGAAAGGTATTCAACTGTTGTCAGATTACTCAAATATCATCATCTCCTTCCAGCATAGGATTCATGAGTTTATAGATTTTGTAGATTACTTGGATAAACTCTGTATCTGCAAGATTAACCGGACTTATCACTCCTGTGATAAACATACCGTTCCTCGCTACAATAATTTTATCACTTGGTCGATAGCTGAACGAGAGATATTCTGTATCCCTAATAGGCTCAGTATATTTAGACTGGATAAAGAATATCTTGTTATCGCCCTCAAGAAGAATAAGTTCCATATCTTTATACCAGATGCTAATAGGCATTTCTTCCAGTCCGATTTCATTACCTACGAAATCACTTTCATCAAAAGCAACTTTCCTTTCTTCATACTCAAAGTTGTCCCATGCTTTATCGCTGACATCGAGAAGAGCTTGCATGATTCCACTGTCAAGAATAGGCAAGTTCGTTATTGAATATGCAGCTATTCCGTCTCCGATCCATTTGCAGTCTTTCCCTTCCATTACAACTATTAATCGCCGTTTTTTAAGTAGCGACCATATTTTGCTTACTTTCATTGCTTTCTTTCTCCTTTCGGTAATTTTAAATACTTTTCAATAAGCTCTCGGGCCTCGTCCCAGCTATAACAGACCGCCGTGCAGTGACCGGCGCTTCGTAAAGCTCTCAGCCACCGTTTCTGATTTTCAGTCGGCTTATTGGGTTTCACCTTCATCTCGATATACAAGCCTATGTATCCTCCGTGAGCCGCCGGCAGGCACACGTCAGGCACTCCGGATTTCAAGCCGGCTTCTTTTAGCCGCACTCCTGTTATCCTGCTCCGCTTCCCCTCATTCGGAATATGATACATCAGTACCAGCTCCGGATATTGATTTACTGCGAACTCTGCCCACCGGAAGAGCGTGATCTGTTCGTTCTCTTCTGTTGTCGCCTGCACCATTCCGCCTCCTTGCTGTAATATCTGGCGTGTATGTAGATACCGCCGTTCGCATCGTTGAACACAACTTCCGCTGCTGAGAGAAAGTAGCCTTCATGCAGCTTTTCATACTCGGTCCGGCACTCAACATTCTCAGCCAGCTCCATAACCTTGCGCTTCGATACGCTGTCCCTCGACACCGGCTGAGGATCCACCAGATTGTTAGAACGTGTGTACTTCTTTTTCCCGAGAAAATCACGGGCCTGTTTCATCATGTATCGGGCGAGTGAAGCAATCCCGTTTTCATCGAACTGGAGTACATCAGTTCCTACGATTCCGTTTCCCCACAGAGCAACGAGATCCTTTATCGGGATGTCATTCATTATCAGGTGGTGATGATATCTGCCTTTGAGTGAACCGCGTTCTGTCACCGCTATGTACTTCAGTTCACTCATTCCGTTCCTTTCACGATACCTCTTGACCCTTCTCAGGAAGTTCCTCAGCTCACGGGCTGCATCTTCATCAGTCAACGGATTTCTTTCAGGTTTGTAAGTGAGTTCAACTTTCAGATCGTAATAGCAGAAGTTGGCGTTTGCTATTCTGATAAGCTTATTCTGAGAAGCGATCTCATTCAGCTTCTGTTTTGTCTCGGGCGTAGGCTTTGCTTTTCTTCGTCTGCCGCCCCTGCCCTGCTTATAGACCGGGTAGATATTGACATCGAGATAATCACCGCACTTGTAGTACGTCTCTCTGTACTTGCTTCTCATGCTCTTTTCACTTCCGTTCACAATTGGTCGTAATGTTAGACTTCATTACAAGCTTTCAAACGCCAGCATCAGGCGCTTGCTTTTTTACTATTATAATAGTATAGCTTTGCGGCTGCTTATACGGCAGCCGCTTTTTTTCTTGCTTCGAGTTCTGACATCTTCATATTCCAGTACCCTCTCGCTGAATCCGTTGTGAGATAGGGTGTACTTATCTCGATGCCGCATTTGTTACATTTAACTGTCAACTTATCATTGATGAATACAAGGCTTGTTTTCCTACCGCCACAGTAATAGCATGATTTCACTTGAATCTCACCTTCTTATCGCATGAACGGCGCCGATTGTATCGCTTTCGTATCTCATTTTTTGTTTCATAGATGAAGCTGTTTGCTTCTCGTTCAGTCCGTTTCTCTTCGCGGCTTTCTTCTATAGCTGCTTTATAGTGTTTATACTCTTCACAAGTGCTGTGGCAATGGAGCTCGCGGTTCTGACAGTCCTTGCACGGAGAAACGATATTGAGAGATATGCTATTCATCATTGCCGTCATCACCTCCGGCATAGAACGCTGTACACATGATAATGAAGACTACCAGTCCGCCTGCAAATGCTCCCGTGAAGAAGTTACCCATTCAGCTCACCGTCCTCTCCGATAAGAGCGAGGATTTCAGGCTCATATTTATATTTCCACTTTGACCTTTTATTTGTGGCGCAAAAATCCTCACACTTACATTCAAAGTCTGCGTTACATTCTGTGCAAACACGGCACATTCCGCCTGCATATCGCTTTATATCTTCATACATTACTTTCAGCAGTTCCTTTGCCTTTCTCAGCTCATCATCATAGTGCGCAATCTGAGCGCATTCGCTGAAATGCTTTGCTTCAAGCTCCTTGATTACTGATACAGGCTGTACGTCTGCGGCAGGCATATTCTCAATATCACAATAAAGCACATCAATAGCTCTTGAAATGTCTTTACCTATCACCGAGTTAGTACTGATTTCTATACTACTTTTCTTTTCCAGATATTTTAAAATATCTTCCTTTAGAACATACTCAGCCATTTTCAGCACCTCTGTCCATTTTTGCAGTACATACAGGGCAATTAGTATATACCCCTCTAACGTATTTAGAATATTCATCGTTATGAATTTCTAACCCACAGCTTGAACATACATAAGTGCTGTAAGGTATGTTGTAATTGTAGCCGTTAGTCGGAGTATGCCTTTGCTCTATCCAACGTCCGTGCTTCACAGGCTGAACGTCTGCGTCTACCATTTGTTCCAAGTTGTTTCTGATAATCTTGGCAAGATACTCACCCTCGTCAGTATCAGCCGCACCGCCTGTTATACTGCATACACGCTGTACATTGTTGATTGATACATACATATCCTTTGTGGCTTCTTTACCTCCGCAGTCGCAGTTAAAGCAGTCGTCTTTGCACTCAGTAGGATACGATGTCATCAGGCATATTCTTTTAGCCATTCAGCTCACCGTCCTCTACGATAAGAGCGAGGGCTTCGGCTTCGTGCACCCACTTGAAATTATTCCAACATTCTTTGCACAAAGGGTTTTCAATTCCTTTGCAACGGTCTTCCAAGTTCCAATGAACACAGGGCTTACAGTAGTGCCGACCATAAAATTTCATGTGCGGAATTAGTTTAACCGCCTCTTTCAACAGTTCCTTCGCCCTCCGCAGCTCGTCCGAGTAGTGAGCTATCTGTCCGCACTCATTGTGGTGCTTTTCTTCCAACTCAGCCACATGGGCTTCAAGCTCCTCATTGTGCTTCTGGAGACTTGCCATATAAAGCATATCTGTATCGCTCACAATATCATCCTTTCCGGGCTTGAACGCCCTGTTCATAGCGTACTCAAACGCCTCCGCTTCATTCCTTGCCTGTGCTGCTGCATACTCAGCAGCTATATCGTATAAGCCCATATTCACTCCTTACTCGTTATACTTGTCTTTTATCCTCTGAAGCTGACGTTCCAGCTTCCTATTGATTTCTTTGTCAACCTTATCCGCTCCGAGGAATAGTCTCATCTGCTGAGCCATTATAAGCACATCGGCTACCTCAGAAGTTAACGCTGTTATTGCTTCAGCATAGTCGTACAGAGTTTCCTCGGTGGCTCTCTCCAATTTGCATACTGCCTGTATAGCCTCAGAACATTCCTCCACAAAAACAGCTCTCTGCTGCTTGAAGGTGTAATTTGCCGCGATCTGATCTATCTTATCGTTCATGGTTAATCATCCTCCGTTTCCGCAGGGATATCCACTTCAATTTCAATTGATTTGAGTGACTCTTTCCCTGCATTAAGGACTTCAAGTGCTTTCCGTATGTACACTTTCTTATCAGCAGGCTCAGAGGATTTTATAAACTCGACAAGTCCAGTTATCTCTTTATAGGCGCTTGTCAGCATTGCTTTAAAATTGCTCTTATCAGTGGTCTCAGCAGGTTTTTCGGCTGCCTTTGTGAGTTCTGCGATCTTGCCGTTAAGCTCGTCGATTTTTCTCTGAGCTTCTTCGTGCATCTGTTCCTTGATGTACTTGATGCTTTCTATCTCGCTTTTTGCTTTTTCAAGCTCTTTTTCAGCAGCCGCCTGAGCCTTTTTCACTTTTGCGAGCTCTTTTTCAGCCTTTTTATCTGGAATTTCTTTTACGACTTCCTTTATCACTTCTTTTTCAACGATAGGAGCATCATCAACCTTTGCAGCGAGTTCCTCATTCTCCTTTACAAGTCCGGCATTCTGATCCTGTAAGAAGGAAAGCTGCTCCCCCTGCTCCTTGTACTTCGCAAGAAGATCTTCAAGTTCTTTGGCAGTCATATTCGGAACGTCTTCTGTCTCCATAAGTTCTGCACGGTCTTCCGGATTTGCCGATGCCAGAAGGGCAAGCTTTGTTATACCGAGCTGTGCATTTGACTGCACAAACTCCTCTCCGAGCTTTTCAAATACGGAAATGTACTGATAAGCCTGACGGCGCTTCAGCTGGAATTCCTTCTCGGCGTAGTCCTCAAAGTTCTCATATCCGAGATGCACATACAGATTCTCGATCTTCATACGGCGCAGATCCTTGCCAATATTGCAGACCGCGTTAACTGCGATCTTGCCGTAATCCTTGATGCGCTCCGTGATTAAGAATGCCTCCTGCTCCGGACGGAGCATTACTTCGTTATTATTCATAGTTCCTCCTTATGCAGCTATCATTTTACGCTGTTTTCTCTTGGCTCTCTGAGCCTCTTTCTTGCGCTTAGCCTTGATACAGTCAAGGTACTTCTGGTACCTTGACTCAAAAACACTGATTTCTTCCGGCTTTGGATTTTTAGCCAGATTGTTCTTATATCCTCTGCACTGCACTATTTTAAGGTCATTGCTCACTTCAATTGTGTAGTACGGCTTGTCCGGCTCGCTTATTTTGCGGAGAAATAGGATAGTCAACTTGCCCTCCGCGTGCCTTTGAGCATATCCGCCGACACAATGGCTCAGAGCTGCCCCTTCGGCTGCTATTTCCTCGACTGCGTGCGGCTGGCGGATAAGAAGCCCCAGCTCCAAATCTGTACACTCCATATCAACCCGTTCCAATGTAAGTGCTGCAAGCTGTTCCTGAACAAGTCTGTCGTGTTCTGCCTTTATGATTCCGGAAGTACGTTCGTGTGCTGCGAAAAGGTCTTTCGGGCGGAGAACCGCATCATCTTTCATGTCATAGTTCAATGTCTGGCACTCGTTGAGATAATCACGCCAGCACGTCATGAAGAATACTCCGCCTTCACGGTTCATCTTCTTTAGTGAATAATCCATGATCTGCTTATTGCTTAGACCGGACAGTTTCCTCAGAATATCCATTAGTAACATACAGTGCGAGAAAGAATCAAAATACTTTATAGTTTCCTCAGGAGACTTCCCTTTGAAATAGTCACGTCTGAAGCGGATATACGCTGAATACTTCTCTCCTGCATCTGTTTCGGCAAAGTATTTGAGCTCGGTCTTGGATAATCTGAGGACCTTTTTCAGGTCATTGCTTCGCCAGTTGATATATGTGTGTCCAAGCCTGCCATATACATAGTTCTCAGCCAGACAGTGCAGACCTGCCTTGATGAAATACTCAATCTGCGGATGCTCTGCACACCGGCAGAGCCATTCAATATAATTTGAAGGAAGAGTATTTTCCCTCAGTTCCTTATCAATGTACCTGAGGAAGCTGTTATCGACTGAGTCGTAGTTTATCAAGGTATATCCATAAGGACGGCTATAAAAACCAGCCGGGTTGAAATTAGGCATTGAAGGACGACTTTTTCGCTTGTCCCATACATATCCGCCGTGACCTTCACCTTTTATGTCTCTCCAGTATTGAAGGTATTGTACTGCTCTGTGCGGTCCGAGCTCATATCTCGTGACTTCGTACCAATCATAGTCGGGTTCGAGTTCTTCCTCGTTGAACCGCTGTGATACTACAATGCAGGATATACGCATCATATCTCCTGCGCCCTCGAATACACAAAAATTCCATTTGTAATAGTAATTCTTGCGGCCGCGGAACATCTCACGGTACTCGACTGGTGCGCCGCAGTTGTGACACGTTCCTTTTGTCTTGTGCTTGTATGTATCTGGGACCCTGTCATAGTCGGTATATCTCTCGTGACAGTTGGTGCAGTAACAGTCAGTTGCTTTCCGGTTCTGCTCACCGAATTCTATATCAAGCAGCTGAATTGTCGGAGAAGCTTTTCCTCGCCGGTAAAATACAAACTGAGGCATATATTCCTTGATTCCGTCCATATATGCCTCGACATTTACGAAGTTTCCCATATCGCACCTCAGAAGTCAAGAAGATCGTCGAGGGATACGCTGAGGACATCCTTCTTAGGCTCGTTCTTTGTCATGGTAATGGGCGGCGCTGATATGTCACCGCTGAGGTTGATATTCATAACGAAGCTGACTGTTGCCGTCGAAAAATAGAACTTGACAGCCTTGCGATATACTTCTATATCAGAAATACAGCTCCCTGCACTTTTCGCTACCTCGTCAAGGCAATCCTGAAAGGTCTTGCCGCTCTGTTCTATTGCCTGTTCGAACTCAGGCTCCTGCTCACAGAAACTCGATAACGCTGCTGCGGTCGCAGAAGCAATAGCCTTCTGTACCTGACCTTTGATTTTTCCGCAATAAAAATAACCTATCTTTTCCATCGAAATCCTCCTCTGTGCAGTTGACTGCACAAGTTACTTTTTGCCTCTTTTCAGAATACTGAATATGTGGTTTTCAAACTCGCGCCGCTGGATGTCAGAAAGGATCCGCTCCCCGATCTTTTCTTTGTATCGTTCATACAGCGGCCTGATTTTCGGATGATTGACATTGATCTGAAATCCATAAGGATTTTCTTTTGCATATATCGAATCGTTATGCTCGGTTCTTCCGAGCTGTAATGCCTGATCGTAGGGTATCTTTTTTCCCATACTATACTCTGATGCCTGTCCAGCGATTAAAGCCGTTTGCTTCGAGCTTGTTCCGGAGTTCATCCTCAAGAGGTTTCAGCGCTGCCATTGTGAAACTATTCCACGCCTCAATCGGATTTATGAACTTGGTTTCCTGCTCCGGCGTGATAATTCTCGCTTCACCTGTCGTCTCGTTGCACTCGAAGGCGACGTCCTTGATTTTGTATCTGATCATTGACATTTCCTTTCGTATGTGGTATATTAGTGGTGGTTATATTTTATCTCGCTCCCTTCGGGGAGCTTTTTTCTTTAGTCGATGCATTTTAGGACATCTTTGGCAATTGCAAGCAGGCTGTCGCCGGTAACATTGACCTTGCGCCGGTAGCTTGTCCCACTCTGGAACAGCCACCTGACCTCGACATACTCGTCATTGCCGTCAAGCTGATACTCAGCGCTGAGAATGTCCTTGTCTATCGCTTGGAGCAAAGGAAGAAGGCTGCTGCGGACAAACCAATACTTTTTCTCCTGTTCTTCTGTCATATCTATTCCACCTCCCCGATTTCATCCAGTATTCCCATTACTTGTTCACCGCCTTCTCACGCATTCTCTCAGATATTCTGAGTAAAGACTCGATAGCAGCACCAATTCTGCCGTTGCTGCCAAAAGCGCACTCCTCAACAGCAAATTCAATGACTTTTTCAGGAGTATCAAGCATTCCTATCCCAGCTTCTGCATAGTTCTCAGCTATCTGCTTTGCCGCTTCGAGCATTTCATCATAGCGTCCCTGCTTGATATGTACTGTAATTAAGAGTTCTTTCATCTTGCATACCTCCTCCAGAGTTCGATGCGGTTCTCGCCCATAATCCTCTCCTTTTTCAGCCTTGCCTTGTGTCTCTGGTAGCCCTCGTCACGGCGCTTCTGCCTGCGCTTCTCACTGTCATCCGCGATACAGCGTGCGATTATGTGCATCATCACCGCGATCGCGATAACGTCCGCGAGGAATAGGGTGTCGTTAAGTATCTGCATGGTATGGCTCCTTTCTGTGCAGTCAACTGCACAAGTCGTCTTTGTATTTTTCTTGAATTTCATCCCAATCTAAGCCTTGCACTACGGTGACATGATGATAAAACCGTCTCAGAGCGGCGCGGATCCTCTTTTCATATTCCGCCTGCTCCTCGGGAGTGCGCTTCGGGATATGTACTGTGATATGCGCCTTGTCGGTATCATAGTTCACAATGCGCTCGGTCTCTGTCTCGGTTTCCTGCCAGTTCCTTATATCGTTTTTCATACTATCACCTCTCTATATGCTTATGCACTATGGGTTGTACCGTTTGCTTTCCTGTTCCGCTGTATGATATAATAGGAGCGGAACTTCAGTAAGGCACATTGCTGTTTGTTTCCTACCCCACTCAGAGAGGGGGTGATTATGTTCTTTTTCTTCTTTGGTCCTTTATGGGAGCTCGAAGCCGAGTTGGAGAAGGTCTCCAGCCATATTCCAACTCGCGAAGAGTTAAAAGAATTGGTTATCGCTGCCGCAAACGGCGATAACTGATTTGCCCATCACCCGAGGGCTGCTTGTGCCGGCAGCTCTCCGCCTTGCTTTCACCTGCTCCGTCTGATATAATAAGAACAAGAGGAGGTGATGAAATGATAATTGATAAAATAGATATTGACTGTCCTTACTGCAACAAGGAATTCTCAATATCTGTTGATTCCGTCGGTAGCTCTGTATCTTGTCCTTTCTGCAAAAAGGAGTTTATGACCGAAGACGACGGAATTAAATCTGCTGTTGAAGATGCTGAAAACGATATTTTGAACACACTCAGCAATCTTCTTTAATCTTTCATCTGACCTGTTATCTGCCCGAGCTTCTCCAGCTTGGCTGTTATCAGGTCAACTTTTTTCTCGATTTCGTCCAGCGCTGCCATGAGCTCTGTATTGTCCGCTCCTATCTTCACGGTGATTTTCTGCTCTTTCTCCATTCTCTTCCTCCTTCCTTCGTTGTGGTTTGTGGGCGGTTGTACAGTTGCTTACTTCACCAGTTCCTCACAAGTTGTACCGAGAGCTTTTGCAAGCTCGACACCAACTACGATATTTGGCACTTTTATACCCTTTTCATACTGTGCGATATTAGGCTGAGCAATATCGAGTATTTTAGCAAGTTCTACCTGTGTAAAACCTTTTTCCTGACGAAGCTTAGCAATATTTTCAGGTAATGACATATCCTCACCTCTTTCATTCGTTCATAACTTGGCTATTGACATTTTACATAAAATAATATATACTTAAATTGTCACAGTAAGTATATATGATATCATGCCTTTTGCCCTGCGGGCTTTTTGTGCCTCGCTTTATAGCTTAGGTATATTATATCCTACAATTGTTGGAATGTCAAGGATAAATCCAACAATTATTTGAATTTGTATAATCATACAAGAAAGGCGGTGTTTTTATGTATGATGTTAACAAAACTGTAACTCTTATTAAAAAAACAGCTAAATTAAATGGTATCTCAACGGTTGAAATGCTTGAACACCTTGAACTTAATAAAAACACGCTTTCTACAATGAGCAACAGAGGTTCATGGATTAAATCAGACAGCCTTGCAAGAATCGCCGATTATCTTGATGTCTCTGTTGACTACCTTCTCGGCAGAACAGAAAAAAGCTCATCCTCCGAATTAACGGAGAATGAGCGGGAAATATTATACTGTTTTTCAAAGCTTACCATAGAACAACAACTGAAGCTTATCGGCAGAGCTGAAGCTTTGGCAGAGCAGAACGAAACAGAAGCTGTTAAGAAAGACAGAGTATCGTGAGGACAACGTCAGATGGGTAATTATGATTTTTCAAATACATATTTATCAAAGAAAAACATTACACTTCTTAAAAAAGCCAATCACAAAAAGCAGTTAAAGTATGATAACAAATATGACGAACTGTTAAAAAGCAATTTTATATATTATTGTAAGTATGAAAGTGATGAAATCGGGAATCAGATCCCTATAAAAGATATGATTGAGATTTCTGAAAAAGGAAAAGCCTTTTTAGCTTTTATGAAAAAAGATCAATTCAGATTCTATTTTCCAATTGTGATATCACTTATCTCTTTAGCCGTTTCAATAATTGCTTTTTTCATGTCTTAAATCAAAAGAAAAGCTTTAGAACTTCGCAGATATAATCATAAACTTCCGGATTTTCGCTACTTAGTTCGTTTGCTTCTTTTAA
The DNA here is from genome assembly GCA_017525915.1 of Ruminococcus sp. Lineage (GTDB taxonomy): Bacteria > Bacillota > Clostridia > Oscillospirales > Ruminococcaceae > Ruminococcus. Next base: position 39,001 of record JAFXSC010000020.1, on the reverse strand, counting down.
ACGATCTTGCGGCAGCCACGGCTGCCGTGGTGTGCTTGCGTTAGAAACCTTCTTGATAAGTATATTAAGGAGTCTGTTGGTTGTGTCAAGCTTTCTATTAGTGGCTTTCAATTCCGCCTCTATGTTTCTAAGAGTATCGTTTTTCATTATCTTCCCCCCCTTCCGTGATATCTTAGTTATATTATATCCAACAATTGTTGGATTGTCAATATGGGCTTTATGTTTTTTAAGGAGGTTCTATAAAATGGATAATTACAATGCCGATGCAGAATTATCTATACTCGAAGAGTTCGCCGTCGCATTAATTAAGGATGAGTTTATCAAACGCAATATCAACTTTGATTGTATCCGTTTTAGAAGACGCAGCAAAGATTACTTAACCTTATTAGCTCCAAATGATTTTGATTTTTGCAGAATAAAAACAACTGAACGTGTAACATGGTTTACGATTCACGGGTTAAATCTGCCTAAACAGATACAAAATGACGAGCGATTCAATGATACTAAAAAGAATTTAGTTCATTGGAAGGTTCGGCTTGATAATGTAGGAGATTTTGAAACAAATTCCGATTTAATAGCTGAAAGTTTTGTTTCAATCCATGACTTATAAAAACAATCCCCTGCTCCGTGCAGGGGATTTATTGAAGTTGTGCATTGTGCCTTATTTTTTATCAACAGTTAAAAACTCACAATTGCGACTATACAATGCATTTTTCAACTTGCTTAGTTATTTGTATACTGTATAATGTTATTTGTTGTTATTTACTGATATTACCGTGAAGAGAGATGATAGTATGTACTTGGTTTATCTCCGTAAGTCCAGAGCTGACGGTGAGCACGAGTCTGTCGAACAGGTGCTCGCAAAGCATTACCGTATATTGCAGGACTACGCTGCCGCGAAGCTCGGCGGAGCTATCCCGGAAGAGCGTATCTATCGGGAGGTGGTTTCCGGTGAGACCATTCAGGACCGTCCGGAGATGAAAAGGATCCTCGACCGTATCCAGAACGAGAAGATCACCGGCGTGCTGGTGGTCGAGCCGCAGCGTCTCAGCCGAGGCGATCTTTCAGACTGCGGTACGATCATCAGAGCGTTCCGGTATACCGAGACGCTCATAGTCACTCCGACAAAGACATACGACCTTGCTGAAAAGTACGACCGGAAGTTTTTTGAAATGGAGCTCATGCGCGGCAATGACTATCTTGAATACGTCAAGGAAATAATGATGCGCGGACGCCTGGCCTCCGTGAACGAGGGCAACTTCATCGGCTCAGTGCCGCCATACGGATACGATAAGGCAAAGGTCGGCAAGGTATATACACTCACACCGAATGCCGAAGCGGATACCGTGCGGCTGATCTATGAACTATGGACTAAGGAGGGGCTCGGCACTACAACTATTGCGAACAGGCTGAATGCTCTGCACATTAAGCCGCGCAAGTCCGATATCTGGAGCAGTGCGAGCATCAGGGATATGCTCCGCAATCCGGTATACATCGGAAAGATACGCTGGAACTGGCGAAAGACTGTCAAAAAGTATGATGAGGGCGAGCTCGTCTCCTCCCGTCCGAAGTCCAAGAAAGAGGAATGGCTCCTTGTTGACGGCAAGCACGAGCCGATCATTTCGGAAGATGTGTTCAATGCTTCGCTTGCTAAGTTCGGGTCTATGCCGAAGGTCAAGGCTGCATCCGGTCTTTCAAATCCGTTCGCAGGCATTCTTCGCTGCTCCTGCGGCAGAACTATGATATATCAGCCACATCGCAGATGTGCTGCGAGGCTGCACTGCGCTTATCAGATGCACTGCGGCAATCGCTCCGCAACTTATACCGAGGTCGAGGAAGAGATCGTTAAAGCACTCCGTAAACTTGCAGCAGACCTCCACGAGCTGCTGACCGGCAATGCTGAGGAAATCCCTGCCGCTCATAAAGCGATAGCTGCCAAATTGCAGAAGGAACTCAACGCACTTGAAACTCAGCAGGACCGTTTATACGAATTCCTCGAACAGGGCATATATACAAGCGAAGTCTTCGTGAAGCGTAACGCTGCCCTCGCTCAGAGACGCAAGGAATTGAATGAAGCTATCAAAGAGGCTAAGTCTATGGAAGATAGCAAGATAGACTATCATCAAAGGTATATTGCTTTGCAGGAAGCTGTTAAGGCTCTTGAATCGCCGGACGTTTCAGCTGAAGAAAAGAACCGCCTGCTCCGGGCTGCTGTAAAAACTATCACATATCACCGCGAAACAGACATTCGTGATAAATGGCATAATATCCCGTTCACGCTCGATATAGCGCTTTTATAATTATCATATATATCATTAATGTTCATATTCCTCCGTACCGATATCCGTCAGCAGTCCCTTGACCTCTGCATACGGCATCGCGTAGCGCTGACTGAGATAGCGCAGAGCTGCCGCAAGTTCTCCGTCCGGACCGCCTGACGGCATATGGTTATACTTTTAAGGCGAAGGCTATTTGTAGTATACCTCAACGGTATTTCCCGGTCTGACAAGAACTATCCGGTCTATGACTGAGCGGAGAGCTGTGTTCCTTGCAGCGGCACTCACCTCCGGGTCTGCAAGTATGCTGACCGGAACTGTCAGCCGTCCGGAAAAGCTGTTCCCGGCACTGCGTTCATTTTTCTCACGGTGCACCATCTCCTCAAGCTCAGCGATACGCGCTGTTATCCGCTCCTTTTTCCGGCGGTACTCATCAAGGTCATCGACCCCGGATTCGTATGCCTCGCGCACCCTGTCAAGCTTTCTGCGTTCCTTTACGAGCAATGCTTCGGCAGGCGGAACAGTTTCCGCAGGTATTCCGGCAGGCTCGACATCAATGATAATGCTGCCGCCAAGATCACTTATCAGCCGCTCAGCAACGAGAGATTCAAGTTTATTGATACGGACCGAATGTGAAACGCTGCACAGCCCCTTTGCATAACCGCAGCATTGGAGACTTTCTGCCGCGGACTGCCGCGTGAGCGCCGAACCGCAGGCAGAGCACCGCACAAGTCCGCGAAGCATGGTATCAGACGGCACAAAGTGCGTATTTCTTCCGAATATGCGCTTGTTCGCGGAGCGTATCTCCTGTGCCCTGTCGAACATCTCCTGAGTTATCAGCGGCTCATGACTGCCATCAACAAACTGAACGTTTTCACTGTCTTCATGGAAGCGGTCGTGAGCATTGCGGCTATGCAGGCTCCTTCTCAGCTTTCCGGTATAGACCGGATTAGTCAGGATATACTCAACCGCCCGGTTCTCAAATGGGTTGCCCCTGACCGTAGTTATCCCCATATCATTGAGCTCTGCGGCTATCTGACGCGCTCCCTTTCCGGAAATAAATCCGCTGAAAATGCTGCGGACGATATCCGCGTTCACGCTGTCCGGAACGAATTTCCCTCCGCTCATCACATAGCCGAACGGCGGCTGCGAGACAACTCCTCCGCGCGAGAATTTCTCCTGCATACCCCTGCGTACCTCCTCCGCAAGATTCAGGCTGTAATACTCGTCCATAGCCTCGATAAGCGCTTCAATGAGCACGGAAGTCTTATCCTCGCTGAGTTGTTCGGACACCGATATCACGTCAATTCCGCACTGCTTTCGAAGCATGGACTTATAGACTATGCTGTCCTCACGGTTACGCGCAAAACGGCTGAATTTCCAGAGGAGTATCACATCAAAAGGCTTGGGTCTGAGCTTTGCAGTCCCTATCATTTTCTGGAAAGCCGGACGCTTTTCCGCACGTCTTCCGGATATACCCTCGTCAACGAAAATGAATTCCTCCGGGAGTTCAAATCCGTGACTCACCGCGTATGCACGCACCGCCTTAAGCTGGGAATCCGGTGAGAACTCGGTCTGGTCCTCGGTCGATACCCTGATGTACGCCGCCGCTGTACTCATATCTTCCTCCTGACCGCGCCGGGAAAATAACGTACAACCTCCGGCGCATAGAATATTTCCGGGAGATGATATCATGGGAAGGAAGAACACTTACAGAGCTGCCGGCTATACAGATATATGCGGAGAAATCCGGAATTTTTCCGCACTCGGAACCTCCACACGGGAAAAACTTGCCGACGGGATGCGCGACAGTATAAGCAAGGCACTGAGCATTTACTATTCAGCTCATCCAGACGAAGCAGAAGCACTTGCGGCAAGATATAAATGCCAGGAAACGGTAAGACAGAGCGATACATAAGTTCTTCCCCTGAGTGCCGCAATGAACTCAGTGGCATTATGTTTGTTTAACTGCTGAGATAGTTCAGAATTTACCTTTCCAGAACAAATCGGGCAACCTGAACATTCCCGTCCATTTCTAATGACTGAATATAAAATCCGCATTTTTCTGTATAGAACAAGACATTTTCGCTTTTATCTGCCGGAGTGACCAATGTAAACCTGTTCCAGCCGGTATAATACGACTTAACGAATTCCATTGCAGATGTACCGATGCCTTTTCCCTGAAACTCCGGGACAACACATAAGCATCCGATCTCATATATTCCTTGCCGCAATTCTTTGCACGAAATGCTCCCGACCGGTTTTTCATGGTAAAGGATCAGGAATTTCGGATAATCAGCTATTGACCGTCTCATCATTTCCTTAGTCTTACCATATGCGGGACATTCGCCGTATTTTATATAGTCATCATAGAACGAAGAATTGTAAATTTCTATCAGCAGCTCTGCGTCTGCCAGATCAGCTTTTCTGAATCCGATATTCATAGATAATCCCCCTTCAAGCATTGATTTATGTCGATGACGGTCACAGCACAGCATGGAAGTGAAGACAATAAAAACGCCATAGCATTTCTGACCGCACATCAAAAATACTATGGCTTGAAACTTCTGTATCAGAACCGCACAGAATCTCCGTGCTTTGTACTATTGCTCAGGCTGTGCCTTCAGATGCCTGTATCTGAGCCATGAAGTCAGTCTTGTCGAGTTCCAGGAACAGTGCATTGAGAAAATCGGTATAGCATTCGGTGGAAAGGTGTATGCCGTCACCGGAAGTGCCGCCTGCCCTCATGGATAGAGTATTCGGGTCTGCGATGACAGAATACGCATCGAAGTAGTGTACCCTGTTGCTTCTGAGCCCCTCTATCTTGGTTTTAAGCGCCGCATTGAAGCTGCGGATAACTTCATTGGAGGTGAAATCTGTAACATTCGCGTCGATAGGAGTAATGCTTGCGACAACGATGTTTATATCCGGAACGCGCTGCATGATATCATTGACCGTTTCGGCGTACTTGTCCGCGAAAGCCTGCGGGTCGCCCATATTCACATCGTTCATGCCGAGGGACATATACAGCAGCTTCGGCTGGAGCGCCGCGACCGCATCGACCATCTGGTATGAGCCATAAGGGGTGTCAAAGTAGAAGTAATCACGGTTCCACATTGAAACAGAACCCTGTGTTATGCAGTGGTTTTCCTGTACGAATCCGAATACGTTGAAGCCGTGACAGATAGAGTCGCCTGTCACATAGAGCCTGTCCTGATAGAAGGCGGCATTCGGAGAAGTGGTAGCCTTCGGAAGTGTCTGGTCGATAGCGTTGCCGGAAGCGTCGGTGACAACAACGGCAGGCTGCTTCGGCGCAGTCGTTATTTCGCTCGGGGCAGTAGCCGGCGGAGCGGTAGTAGTAGTGGTCTCGGTGACAGTCGTTGTCACCTCGGCAGCAGTGTCTGTGCCCGAACCTTCCTTTACGGTAGTGCCGCAGGAGGCAAGCATCGTAAGAGACAGAGCTGCTGCTACAAACTTTGATATACTTGAAGATCTTATAATCATTAAGGTCAACTCCGGAAAATATTTGTAAAGCAAAGCCTTACCTTCGGGAAACAGAACGATATCTGTCCACTCATAACATTCTATCACTATTTTCTCAAAATGTAAAGAGAAATCGCAAAAATAATCTTAAATTCACAATTTTATTGACATATCAGCCCGAAGATAGTATAATTGATATGTAAATCACACGCTAAAGGAGCGGAAATAATGGAAAACGTCAGAATAAAAGACCTTTATGACCTTAGTCATACAATAGCCGCAGACTATCTCAGCGGCTTTGAATACCCATGGGAGGCTCTTAAGGGCATCGGTAGCCTTATCATCGAACTCGGAAGCAGACTCAGTCCGGATGAGTACGACTCCCCTGCCGAGAATGTCTGGGTACATAAGACCGCAAAAGTCTTCCCGAGTGCTTATCTCGGCGCCCCCTGCATCATCGGACCTGAGACGGAAGTCCGCCACTGTGCCTTTATCCGCGGCAATGCTCTTGTAGGTGCAGGCTGCGTCATCGGCAACTCGGTCGAGCTGAAGAACGTCATTATCTTCGACAATGTTCAGACTCCCCATTACAACTACGTCGGTGACAGCATTCTTGGTTATAAATCACATATGGGTGCAGGCTCTATAACCTCCAACGTCAAGTCCGACAAAACCAATGTTGTAATAAAATCCGGAAGCGAAACCCTTGAGACAGGCATAAAGAAGATAGGCGCCATGCTCGGTGATCATGTAGAGGTCGGCTGCAACAGCGTACTCAATCCAGGTACTGTCATCGGAAGGAACTGCAATATCTATCCCACAAGCTGTGTAAGGGGCGTTATGCCTCCGGACAGCATATGGAAGACCGGCGGAGTTATCGTGAAGAAGAACTGAAACCTAAGCGGACAGAAATGTCCGCTTTTTCATTTGGTACTTGACAAATGTGCAGAAATGTGATATTCTTATTATGTGAATTTCTCACATCTCAAGGAGGTATTATCATGTCTTATGTATTCGACGCTAAAAAAGTTACCCGTGAAGTTATCGAGTGGGTGCGCGAGCTGTTCGCTGAAACTGCTTCCCCCACGACCAAAGCCGTTGTCGGCATCTCCGGCGGAAAGGACAGCTCGATCGCTGCCGCTGTCTGCGTAAGAGCTCTCGGCAAGGACAGAGTTATCGGCGTTCTCATGCCTCAGGGAGAGCAGTCGGATATATCATACAGCAGGCTCCTCGTTGATACCCTCGGCATCACTAATTACACCATCAATATCGGCGATACCGTCAAGACGTTCATGTCAGAACTCAGCACACATATCGAGCCTTCTCAGCAGGCAGTTATCAATACCCCCGCAAGGATACGCATGACCACTCTCTATGCCGTTGCTGCTTCATGCGGCGGACGTGTTGTCAATACCTGCAACCTCTCCGAGGACTGGGTAGGCTACTCGACCAAATACGGCGACGCTGCCGGTGATTTCTCCCCTCTTTCCTCCCTCACTGTAACCGAGGTATTGCAGGTCGGCGATGAGCTCGGTCTCCCGAAGGAGCTCGTCCACAAGGTGCCTACTGACGGTCTCTGCGGCAAGACTGACGAGGACAATCTCGGCTTCACCTATGCAATGCTCGACAAGTACATCCGCGGTCTTGACGACCTCAGCGATCACCCGGATATAAAGGCGAAGATCGACCGTCTCCACGCTGCAAATCTCCACAAGCTCAGACTCATGCCCAAATACGAACTTGCACTTTAAAAATACAACGCCGGAGGCTCAGTGAGCACTCCGGCGTTCCTTATAAACTGGCCGTACCCGTGGAACAGATCATACAGGCAAAAATGCTGTAAAGTTAGCTCCCTCGGGTACTGTATATATATTATCATATTATTTGCAAAAATGCAATGAACAAACTGTGAACAATCTTTTATCGCTGACCAAATATTGCGAAAATTGTTTTAACCTGCCATTATCTTTCATACGTCGCAAGGATACGCATTGCAACCTCTCTGCGCGTCTGGCGCGTGTTCATTGCCTGCTTTTCGATGTACTTGTGCGCCTGCGGTTCAGTGAATTTCAGGTACTGCATAAGCGTACACTTTGCACGGTTTATCAGCCTCATCTCGTCGATCCTCGTGAGAAGATCGGCGTTTTCCTTTTTCAGTCCCATCATTCTCGAACGTGTCGCGCTGACAAGCTTTACCGAACGGCTGAGCTGGTGCACATTCAGCGGCTTCGATATAACGCACACGCCGCTTCCGGAGACCTTGTCCCCTACGTCATCGGCAATGTCGCCGCTGCATATCAAAATTATACCGGCGGAGGTATTTTCCGCTATCATCACGGAAAGCTCCTGACCGAATTCGTCCGGCAGCGGGGTATCAATAACGACAAGCTCGGGCTCGGCTTCGCCGGCGATGAGCCTGCGCGCCTCGCTTCCGGAGACCGCTGTCGCTATAATGCCATAGCCCTCAGCGGCAAGCTGCTGGCGCAGTGTATCGGCTGTTTCCGGAAAGGGCTCGACTATCAATGCTCTGTTCATATCAGCCTACCTCAGACGTACTTAAAGTAGTAATTCTGCTCGAACTCGTCCTTGCTCCTCGCAAGGCTGTACTCCTGCACCTGCTTGTCAAGCTGGGCGAACACGTCGCTGCGTATCTCGTCTGGCAGATTTCGCTTGACAAAATCGCTCGTCCGGGCGATAGCAAGGGCTTCCTCAAGCGAAGTCGGAAGCTGTTCACATCTGCCGGCTGAGCCGAGACTGTGTGTCGAATCAAGAATATCGCAGTTTCCGGAACGAATACCCTCGATACCGGCGGCAAGTATCAGTCTGAATGTGATGTATGGGTTGCAGCAGGCATCAGCCGAACGCAGTTCGATGCGCGGAGAAAGCCCAGCCGTGTGGGGTATCCTTATGAGCTGCGAGTGGTTCTCAAAGCTCCAGTCAACGTATTTCGGGGCATATCCTATGCCAAAGCGCTTGTAGGAATTGGTTGTAGGGTCAAGAAATGCAGTTATCTCGCGTATCCTTGAAAGTATGCCGGAAATGAAGCATTTTCCCTCGTGTGACATTTCACCCGGGAATCCGCCGAAGATATGCTCGCCGTTCTTTCTCACGCTCATGAGTATACTCAGAGCGCTGCCGTGCTCGTCCGGGAGCGGCTTTGGCATGAAGGACGCGAACAGACCGTTCTGCGCGGCAATGGACTTTACGACGGTCTTGTAGTGGAGCATATTGTCAGCCGCCGTTACCGGCTCGCTCTCACGGAAATCTATCTCATTCTGTGCGGGACCGTGCTTGTGGCAGGAGCTCTTCGGGTGCATACCCATTTCCTCAAGGGTCAGACATATCTCGCGGCGTGCATTCTCGCACTTGTCGAGCGGTGCAACGTCAAGGTAGCCGCCGTTGTCATGAGGAGTATGAGTAGGCTGTCCCCTGCCGTCAATGTCAAACAGGTAGAATTCGCACTTCGTACCCATTTCGCAGGAAAAGCCGTCCAGTCTGAGGGAGTTGATGTAGTTGATAAGCTCAGTTCTCATATCGCCGCGGTAATCAGAACCGTCAGCATTTCTGAGGGAGCAGAAGAAGCGCACTACCCTGCCGGACTGCGGTCTCCACGGCAGCACGGAAAGTGTGGATATATCCGGAACGAGAAGCATATCCTCACTGCATCCGCTGATGCTAGAAGCGTCGAAAGGTATGCCGTATTCGCAGGCTCTCGGAAGCTCGTCCGGCATTATCGCAACATTCTTGAGGTTTCCGGCGGCGTCCGAGAAGGTAAGTCTTATAAATTTTACATCGTTTTCTTCAACGAATTTAAGTATCTCTTTTGGGGAAAAGCTCATTGCGTTCACCTCTTGGGAAAATATACAAATATATTATACACCAAACCGCGCCGAAAGTAAATAGGCAAAGGAAAATTCCATGAAATAACAGAAAGGACGGCTTAGAAGCCGTCCCTTGCATCACTTGTCTTCCTTGTCCTCTGCCTCGTCTTCGTCCTCGTCCTCATCCTCGAAGTCCTCTATAGTGAGGTCGTCATAGTCGAATTCAAGGAGCTCGTTGCAGTTGGGGCAATGTATAGAGCCTTCCTCGATCATGCCGTCGTCAAGAAGAATTGTATCTCCGCAAGTCGGGCAGGTTACTTCGTAAAGCTCATCGTCATCGTCATCGAAATCGTCGTCATCTTCGTCGTCCCAGTCATCGTCATCGTCACAATTATCGCAGTCGCCGTCACATTCGCCGCACTCGTCATCCTCATAGAGGTCGTCCTCAACTGAACCGAGGTCCTCATCAAGGATATCGCAGAGCTCTGTGAGCTCGTCAACCTGTGACTGGAGGTCTTCAACGTACATTACGAGCTCGTGCATAACTTCAGACATCTGAAGCAGTGCCTTGCCCTCCTTTGTGGAATTGTCGATCTCCATACCGTCAAGAAGTCCCTGAAGGTAAGACATTTTCTCAGTAAGCTTCATAATAGCTCCTCCTTTCAGAACTCAGAGCGGCTTATGCTCTGGACATATACTCGCCTGTTCTTGTATCGACCTGGATCTTCTCGCCCTCGTTGATGAAGAGAGGAACCTTGATCTCTGCACCTGTCTCAAGAGTAGCAGGCTTTGTAGCATTTGTAGCTGTATCGCCCTTGAAGCCGGGGTCTGTCTGAGTAACTACGAGCTCAACGAAGTTGGGGGGCTCAACACCGAAAACGCTGCCCTTATAGGAGAGGACCTTACAGATCATCTCTTCCTTGACGAACTTGAAGCTGTCGCCGAGCTTGTCAGCGCTGATCGGTACCTGCTCGTAAGACTCTAGGTCCATGAAGTAGTAAAGATCGCCGTCATTGTAGCTGTACTGCATATCCTTCCTCTCAACGAAAGCTGTGGGGAACTTAGCAGTGGGGTTGAATGAAGTTTCAACCACTGAACCAGTGATAACGTTCTTATATTTTGTTCTTACAAAAGCAGCTCCCTTACCGGGCTTAACGTGCTGGAACTCTACGACCTGAACAACCTGTCCGTCAAGCTCAAAAGTTACGCCGTTTCTGAAATCTCCTGCTGAAATCATATAAATACCTCCGTAATTTAATTCATAGTAGATACTTTATTTTACCACATTTTAAGAGAATTTGCAATACCTAAAGTGATAAATTATAAAGTTATGAGATTTTTGTCAAATTTCGTCAAATTCTCGCAGCCATCATTGGTAAGAATAACGAAATCTTCAATGCGTACACCGAATTCTCCGGCAATATATATCCCCGGTTCGACTGTAACGACTGCTCCAGCCTGCAATGCAAGCTTATTATTGGGTGAAGCGTTCGGGCGCTCATGTATCTCCAGACCGACTCCGTGACCGAGTGAATGTCCGAAGCATTCGCCGTAGCCTGCCGCTTCGATGATGTCACGGCTGACCTTATCGAGCTCCTGACCGGTGATACCTGCCTTTGCAGCGGCAATACCTGCCTTCTGCGCTTCGAGCACGATATCGTAGACCTTCCGCATCTTCTCACTTGGCTGACCGACGCAGAACGTCCTCGTCATATCGCTGTGGTAGCCGTTCCAGACAGCACCGAAGTCAAAGAGGACGAATTCGCCCTCCTCTATCTTCTTATCCGAAGGCACACCGTGCGGCATGGAAGTATTTGCGCCGGAGAGGACGATAGTCTCGAAGGAAAGGTCCTCCGCACCCTTCTCAAACATCAGGCGGTTGAGTTCAATGGCAATGCTACGCTCAGTAACACCGGGCTTTACGGACGGAAGGAGCTCCGCAAGAGCCTCCTCCGCAATGGACTGAGCCTTCTTTATACATTCAAGCTCGCTCTCGTCCTTGACCGAACGCATTGCAGCTATCGCATTGCTCAGCTCGCGCGAGCTGTTGATATTCATGCCGAGAAAGGCATGGCTGTACGAATCGAGCTCGCTGACGGTCATGGAATCTGCCTCTATCGCAATGGACTTGGTACCGTGGCGGTCGAATATCTCCTTCAGCTGCGGAATGAGCTTCGTGAGCATTATCACCTCAGCGTCCTTCACGGTCGCTCTCGCCTTCTCTATGTAGCGGAAATCCACAAGAAGGTAAGCCTTGTCCGGAAATGCCGCTATCACACCTGCCGACGACTTCAATCCCGTGAAATATCTCCGGTTGATGTCCGATGTGATAATAGCGCAGTCCGCTCCGGAAAAGCTACTGAATAATTCTTCAAGCCTGCTCATAGTACACCTCAGAGCTCAGCCATTGCCTGAACAGCGAGGTAGTAGCTGCCGAAGCCGAAGCCGCATATACTTCCCCTGCAAACAGGTGCAATGACCGATTTAGAGCGGAATTCGTCCCTTGCGAAGACATTGCTGATATGTACCTCGATGCAGGGTATCTTTATCGCGGCGATAGCATCACGGATAGCGTAGCTGTAATGGGTATACGCACCGGCATTGATGATAACGCCGTCGAACTGAGTTCTTGCCGCATGGAGCTTGTCAATGATAGCACCCTCGTGGTTGGACTGGAATATCTCGCACTGCAGGCCCTGTTCCTTAGCACGGTCAATTATATTGCTGTTGAGAGTATCTATATTTGAATTTCCGTAGATACCCGGCTCACGCTCACCGAGAAGGTTGAGGTTCGGACCGTGTATCACAAGTATCCTCTTTATCATATCATATTACCTCGTCATCCTGAAATTTATCCGGAAGGAAGGGCTTTTCGAGCACTCTCTTGAAGCGTATGAAGCGTTCCTTCTTTCCTTCCGGCTCGATTGGTGAGACGTATATCGAGGTTATACCTGCGAAATTCGCCCCCCATATATCTGTAAAGAGCTGGTCGCCAACAGCCGCAGTCTCGCAGGGCTGGAGCTGCATACGCTTCATCGCCCTGATATAGCCTTTCCTGAGCGGCTTTGCCCCCTTGCTGACAAACGGCAGACCGAGAAGCTCCGCGAAGGGCTTCACTCTCTCCTTAACGTTGTTCGAGAGTATCATCATCCTTACACCGCAGCGCTTCATATTATCTATCCACTCCATGATACCTTCCGCCGGTGCGGGATGGTCGTGGGTGGTAAGGGTATTGTCAACATCGAGTATCAGTCCCCTGATGCCGTGACTGTGAAGAAATCCGGGAGTTATCTCCGCCGTTCTCCTGAAAGCGAAATCCACCCCTGTTCCTGTCAGCTTATGCCGTATTTTCATAGATATGGTCAACTCCGTTGTACAAATGAAAAAGCGAACTCGTATGAGCCCGCTTTTACCTACATTAATTGTTACCGCAAGATCAATACTTACGCTTGCGAGCTGCCTCAGACTTCTTCTTACGCTTTACCGAAGGCTTCTCGTAGTGTTCTCTCTTACGGACCTCAGCAATGACGCCATCCTTTGCACAAGATCTCTTAAATCTCTTAAGAGCTGTATCCAAAGATTCGTTTTTGCCAACACGAACTTCTGCCACTTCTTTCCCTCCCTTATTCAGAGGTTGCCCGGAATGCTCCGGACATCTATACTAACCGCTCTTTCGAGCGTCAGTCAGCTTCGCTCTGATCTTAAAAGCAGATATACTGTAAGTAATTTATAGTAAGAACATAATAATATTCTATCACAAACCGATCTGCTTGTCAAGCTTTTTTATAAAGGTTTATAATTTCGTTATTTTGCAACAATATTAACAAGTTTATTTGGTACATATATCTTCTTGATGATATTCTTGCCCTCAACGGACTCGCTTACCTTTGCGTCAGCAAGAGCCTGGGCGATAACATCGTCCTGTGCTGCTCCGACCGCAACATTGAGCTTTGCCTTTATCTTGCCGTTGACCTGTACAACGATCTCGACGCTCTCCTCAACAAGGTGAGCCTCGTCGTATGAAGGCCAGCTCTCGTATGCGATAGTGTCACTGTGACCGAGAGCGCTCCATATCTCCTCGCCGACATGGGGAGTGATGCAGGACAGCATCTTGATAAGTCCCTCTGCAAACTCCTTCGGGCATTTGCCGACCTTGTAGACCTCGTTTACAAATATCATCATCTGGCTGATAGCAGTATTGAAAGCAAGCTTCTCGAAGTCGTCAGTTACCTTCTTGACAGTCTGGTGGTATACCTTATTGAGAGTGCCGTCATTGTCAGCGGTAAGATTCTCCGGTACTGTGAAGAAGTTCCATACTCTCTGGATAAATCTCTTTGCGCCTTCAACGCCGTTCTTGCTCCAGGGCTTGCTTACCTCGAGCGGTCCCATGAACATCTCGTAGAGACGGAGGGTATCAGCGCCGTAATCCCTTACGATATCGGAGGGATTTACCACGAATTCGGGGAAGCGCTTGCCCATTTTTATGCCGTTCTCACCGAGTATCATGCCCTGATGAACGAGCTTCTTGAAGGGCTCCTTTGTGGGTGCAAGGCCCTTGTCGTAGAGGTATCTGTTCCAGATGCGCGAGTATATGAGGTGTCCGACAGCGTGCTCCGGACCGCCGATGTAGAGGTCTACCGGCATCCAGTGCTTCAGGAGCTCCTGATTTGCGAATTCCTTGTCGTTGTGGGGATCGATGTATCTGAAATAGTACCAACTCGAACCGGCACTTCCGGGCATTGTAGATGTTTCGCGTGTGCCCTTGATACCGTTCTTGTCGTACTTCTTCCACTCAGTTGCATTTTCGAGCGGAGCCTTTCCGTTTCTGCCCTTGTAGTCATCGAGCTCGGGAAGTATCAGCGGAAGCTCTGAATCGTCGAGAGCGTGTATCTCGCCGTCCTCGCCGTGAACGACCGGTACAGGCTCGCCCCAGTAGCGCTGACGGGCAAATATCCACTCGCGGAAGTGATAGTTTACAGTGCGCTTTGCCCTGCCCATAGCTTCGAGCTTCTGAGTTATAGCCTCCTTGGCTTCCTCAACGGTAAGACCTGTGAACTCCTCGGAATTTATGAGCTTGTAGCCCTTTCCGAGATATTCGGTCTTCTCCATTGCGGCTTCGGAAACGTCGATGTGACCGTCCTTGCCGTCGATTACCTGTATCATATCTATGTTATGAGCTATTGCATACTCAAAGTCACGCTGGTCGTGGCTCGGAACAGCCATAACTGCGCCCGTACCGTAGCTTGCAAGAACGAAGTCTCCTATGAACATACGGACTTCCTTGCCGTTTACGGGATTTATGCAGGTAATGCCCTTGAGCTCGCAGCCGGACTTGGTCTTGTTGAGCTCGGTGCGGTCCATATCGTTCTTCTTCTTGGTCTCAGCAATGTAAGCCTCAACCTCCTCACGGTTCTGAACGCGGTCGAGAAGGCTCTCCGTGATAGCTCCGTCGGGAGCGAGGACCATGAAAGTGATGCCGTAGATAGTCTCGATGCAGGTGGTGAATATAGAGAACTTTCCGCCGCCAACGATGTCAAATTCGACCTCAACACCGGTGGACTTGCCTATCCAGTTGCGCTGTATAGCCTTTGTGGACTCCGGCCAGTCGATCTCGTCAAGTCCCTCGAGGAGCTTCTCGGCAAAGGCAGGCTGGTCGATGACCCACTGCTTCATGTTCTTCCTGATTACAGGGAAGCCGCCGCGCTCGGACTTGCCGTCGATGACCTCATCGTTCGAGAGAACTGTTCCCAGCTCCTCGCACCAGTTCACTGGCATATCAATATACTTTGCGTAGCCGTCGAGGTAGAGCTGCTTGAATATCCACTGTGTCCACTTGTAGAACTCAGGATCAGAGGTAGCGACCATCTTTGACCAGTCATAGTCAAATCCGAGCTCCTTGAGCTGCTTTGAAAAGGTCTTTATGTTGTCCTGTGTGAAGCCGTTGGGGTGGTTTCCGGTATTGACAGCGTACTGCTCAGCCGGAAGTCCGAACGAGTCGTAGCCCATCGGGTGAAGGACGTTGTAGCCCTGCATACGCTTCATTCTTGAAACGATATCAGTAGCGGTATAACCCTCGGGGTGACCTGCGTGGAGACCTACTCCCGAAGGATAGGGGAACATATCGAGAGCGTAGAACTTGGGCTTGCTGAAGTCCCATACATCAGTCTTGAAGGTCTCGTTCTCCTCCCAGTATTTCTGCCATTTTGCCTCTATTTCCTTGTGATCGTATCTTGCCATCGTTATCATTCCTTCTGTATAGTTTTAACCCTTCATCGAATTAAAAAGCTCGGGGAGCTCATCCCACTTGTTTGTGAAGTGCTCCTTTATCTCAGCGCGGAAAATGAGCAGAACTACACAGCCGATGTCAATAGCTGCCTCAATGAGGTAGATCCAGCAGTCATCTATATGAGAGATGTTGTGCGGAAGGTTCAGGAGCACTGTTGAAGCCATAAAGCCTGCGGTGAGGTAATTCATATACTGGAGGCCTGTGAAAAGGACTGCGAGTATGAATATTCCCACGATTATGCCGCCGAAGCCGCCGCCGAGTATCATATTGAGGATAGCCTTGACAATTGAATAGATGCCGATGGCTATGCAGAATAATCTTCCTGTCTCATTGTTTGTTTTCATGTTCATTAAATTCATATTTATTACTCCTTTATAAGAAATTCGCTGATATCTACCTGTTCTCCGTCTGCCCAGACGCCCTCGAGCTTATAAAAGCTGCGTGTCTCCTTGTAGAAGACATGGACGATGATATCGCCGTAATCGAGGATTATCCATGTGTTTCCGGTATCAGCCTCGCGGCGCAGGGGCTCGATGCCCTTCTGCGAGAGCTGGAACTCGACCTCGTCCGCAAGTGTACGGGCGTGGGTATTGCTCGTACCGTTGGCGATTATGAAATAATCCGCAAGTATCGTGAGGTCGGATATCTTCAGTGCCTGGATATCCTCTCCCCTCTTGCTGTCGAGTGTCTTTACTATCAGTTCAAGTTTTTCCTGCTCGTTCATACATTCTCCTTTACTGGTCATGGGTTTCTCTGCGGCTCGGTCGAGTTTTCGAGCTCTGCAAGACTTGATGACGTATCGTCATAGAAATCGTATGCGTGGTCCTTGATAAGCTCAACTATTGTTGTCGTAGAGTTCGTCATGCGCTTCTGGTAGGGACGGAAATACTTGTTCAGCATATCTATCGCTGCCTGCTTGTGTATCGAATAAACGGAATACTGATTTCCGTCAACGCCAACATAGAGGTGTTCATTCGGAGTGCCCTCACCCGGCACCATGTTCACAAGAACGTTCTCCATTTCAAGAGTACCGGCAAAATCAGCAAGCTTCGTGAGGTCGCCGACGCTCATATCCGTAGCTATCCACTCATGCTTGTATATCTCCATGAGGTACTTGTAAAGCTGGGTGTGACCCTTGCCGCCGTCCGCGATATCTATCAGCTTTCTCATAGCGGCAGCCATGAAGCGGCGCTGGTTCTTGACACGTCCGATATCGCCCTCGAGCCAGTCGTGGCGGAAGCGTATGAACCACTCGGACTGCTGTCCGTTGAGGACAATATCTCCGGCAGGAATGACCTTTCCGCCCTCATAGACTATCTCCTCGTCGAGGTGCATCGGTATTCCTCCGATAAGATCGACCGTATGCACGATATCGGTACAAACCGTAGTGACATAGGCATCTATCGGTATGCCGAAGTTCTGTTCTACTGCATCAACTACACGCTGTATCGGTGGATTGACTTCCTCTCTGCCGCAGCGGTAGACGCTGTTCGCTCTGCCGCTTGCCGAACCGGTGTAGTCAGGCATGAAGGTATCACGCGGTATCTGGAGGATATTGAGCTTTCCGGCGCGGATATCGAATTCGAGCACCCACATAACATCGGTATTTGAAACGTCCTCGTCAAATCCGAGGAAAAGCAGTGTGAACTGACCCTCGACCTTCTGTGGCAGATCAAGACCGTCGTTGTAATCCGGCTCGACGACATCCGTATTTATCTGCGGATCGTTCTTGGTCTTGTCGATGTTTCCCTCGATGTATCCGAGGAACTGCTCGTTCTTGAGGTAATACAGCAGAGATACGTTTTTCTTCGTACCCGTGCGCTTGTCATTGAACCATATTATCGGCATTGTGAGTATGAGCACTACTATCACGGCAAGGCTCAGGGCTATCGCGACGAACTTGACTGTGAAGTCCTTCCACGAAAAGCCATTAGTTTCCTTGGTTCCGGCATCTTCCGGCTCAGCCTCATGCTTGCCGTGATAATTGCGGAGTTTTTCCTGCTCGGCTTTATCAACAGGCTCGTCCGACTGCGGTGCTTCATGCAGACCGTGGTAGACCTGCTCCTCCTGTCGCTTCGCAGGAGCAGAGGGGGTCAGTCTTTTGAGCTTTCGCAGAGGTTTCTGCGCGGACGGTATCTCGATGTCGATCGGGATATCATTCCCGGTGTCCCCGCCGAACCCGTCCTTTATCTCTTCATCGTTCATTTTATTCCTCTTTTCCCTGTTCCGGCAGTCTTTTCATCTCTTTGCAGCCGTGTATAGAAATTGTAGCCCTCGACTGAGCAGAGTGGTATCAGTCCGCCCTTCTTGACTACTGACTTTATTGAAAACGAAAAAGCCTCCAGCATAGCCTCATTCAGGCTCGTATACGCGAGCTTCCGCATTCTTTCCACATCCTTATAGTCCCTGTCCGCCGATATGAGGTCGCCGAGATAGACGATCTCTTCAAGCCTTGACATACCTGCTCTTCCGACGGTATGAAACCTTATCGCATTGAGGATATCAATGTCCTCGATGCCGAATTTATCCCTTACAAGCCCTGCACCGGCAATAGCGTGCCAGAGCGAGCGTGTTTCAAGCTCCTCGCGGCTGTAAGTGAAGCCGCTGTGGATAACGAGCTCCCTCTGGACATCATCGGGCAGCTCCTTGCATATATCGTGCAGCAATCCGGCGAAATAAGCCTTTTCAGTATCCTCTCCGTACTTCTCGGCAAGCTTTCTGCATTCCGCGGCAACATTCAGCGAATGGCCGTAGCGCTTTGCAGACAGCTGTTCTTTGAGGAACTTCTTTTTATTTTCCGGGTCGTAAAGCATCTTTTCACCTCTCAAAGAATATCGCCTCTAGATTATGTCATTGCTCGGAAGGGATCACAGAGGCGGCATGATACAAACCTTTCGATCTTATATATTGTACTACATTTTCGTCAAGATAGCAAGCATAATTCTCATTTTTTGCAATTTTTTTTCTGATCTCGGTCGAAGATAGCTCAAGCGGCTCGCTCCTGCTGATGAAAACTCTGCCGTATTCACTGAGCTTTTCAGCCATTTTCTCAAGCTCGCCGCGGTCGCCGTCATATCTCGACACAACGCAGAGATTAGTCTCTGCAAGGATATCCCTGTAATTGTACCAGCTCTCGAAGCACATGAGCATATCGCTCCCTACGAGCAGAAAAAGCTCGGCATCGGGGTATTTTTCCCGGAAATGCTCCACCGTATATACCGTGTAGCTCACACGGTCGGTGCTGAGCTCGAAATCGCTCACGCTCAGCCTTTCGTCGCATCTGCACGCAAGCCGAAGCATAGCGAGCCTTTCCTCACCGGAAACGTATTCGCTCATCGAACGGTGCGGCGATATCCTCGAGGGAACGAGATATACCCTGTCGAGCGAGAATTCGTCTGCCGCCGCCCTTGCAAGATGAATATGTCCGTTGTGAACGGGATTGAAGCTTCCGCCGTAAATACCTATACGCATAGTCACCTCCACGGGCGCTTGCTGCCCGTCCAACCCTTATCCTTCCAATAGTCCACATCAGCCTTGTTCCAGCCGTTCCGCTGGATAAGGCTCATTAATTTGAAGAACGCCCTTGTTTTGAGCGGCACGGGGACTTTCCCCTGCCTTCTGGCTATCTTTTTTGCGATGCGGTCAGTCTTTTTTTCAAGCTCTGCCTTGCGCTTCGGGGAAACGCTATCCCATTTGACAGCCCTGAGCGCCATGCCGAGCTTATAGGTCTTTGGTATTCCCCAGAAGAAGCAGCTGTCGGCGATGTCCTTGATTGCTGACTTCATGCCTGCACCTGCTGCGGTAGATATAACTGCCGCCTGCTTGCGGAACATCTTCTCATCGGGACGGTGTACCATCCAGCGCCAGCCGTAATGGTCAAGAAATGCCTTCATCTGTCCGGTCGCATGGTATACATAGGTCGGACTTGTGAATACAATGACGTCCGCACCATCAATGAGCTCAGTTATCGGGCGGAGCTTTTCGTAATGCGGACAGGTCTCACTGCCCTTTCCGAAGCAGTTCGTACAGCCGCAGCAGAATTCACCGAAGTCGCGGGGAAGGAATACCTCACTGATATTCTTAGCCGAAGTTATCTTTTCCGCGAGCATCCGCCCTACGGTGTACGTCGAGCCCTTGTATGCGGTGCCGCTTATTATCAGTACCTTCATATCACTTAGCCTTCGGGATATTCTCGATAACGGGCTCCTTCTCGTTGCGCCTGAAAAGCACGAACTTGCTGCCGATCACCTGAACCACATCGGCTCCGATGAACTCAGCTATCTGCTCTGCCGCTTCGCGCGCCGTATAGCCCGAATTTTCAAGCACTCTGAGCTTGATGAGTTCCCTCTTTGTAATAGCGGCGTCGATGTCTTTGCACATAGCCTCGGTCACGCCGCCCTTGCCTATCTGGAAAATTGTCTCGTATGTTGAAGCTATACCACGCAGGTAAGCTCTCTGTTTGCTTGTAAGCATATCATTCACCGTTTCCTTCATTCAGGTACGAGCAGAGCTCCCTGAGAGCCGCTCCCCTGTGGCTTATACTGTTCTTCTCGTCTGCGGAAAGCTCCGCCATAGTGCGTTCGCCGACCATGAACACCGGGTCGTAGCCGAAACCGTTCGAGCCGCGCATCTCATAGCCGATGCTTCCCTCGCACCTTCCCTCGAATATCCTGCTCTCAGTGCCGGTGATAAGGGCGATATTGCACATGAAGCGTGCAGTCCTCTTTTCATCGGGAACGTCCTTCATCTCGCCGAGGAGCTTCGCGCACTCCTGTCCCTTCGGGGCATAACGCGCGGAATGTACTCCGGGTCTGCCGCCGAGGGCATCAACGCAGAGACCGCTGTCGTCCGCGATGACCGGAAGTCCGCAGGCTTCGTAGACTGCCTTTGCCTTTATCATTGCATTTTCCGCAAAGGTGCTGCCGTTCTCGTCGGGGTCGCAGTTCACGCCTGCCTCCTGCTGGGAAAGCACCTCAATACCAAGCGGCGAGAGTATCTCCTTCGCCTCGCGGAGCTTGTTTGCGTTATTTGTCGCCATAACGAGCTTATTCATCATACTCGCTCTCCCCGTCGCCGTCACTCTCGTCTTCATCGGGCTCTCCGTCCTCATCGGAAGACTCGTCTTCGTCTTCTCCGGACTCCTGCTCTTCCTCTTCGTCATACTTCTTTCTGCCGAAAAGTCTGCTGAAGAAGCCGCGCTTTTTCTTCTTTTCGGGCTCGGGCTGCTGCTCAGGCTCTTCTTCCTCATCAGTCTCAGCTTCGCCGTCAGTATCCCCGTCAACGTCCTCAGAGGCATCTTCACCGCTCCAGTTATCCATATAGTTCTCGTTGTATACATATCCGGTCTCGGATGTCAGGCTTTCACCATCATCGGAAGGCTCGGCTGCGTCCTCGGCATTCTCTGCTTTATCGTACTCAACCGCACCAGCATAGTCAAGGTCGCCGGAAACAGCGGCATATATCGGAGCTGCTTCCACGTCCTCATCTTCTTCATCATCGGCGTCTTCGTCAGCTTCATACTCAGCATCTTCGTCCTCGTACTCAGCGTCCTCGTCATAGCCTTCCTCTTCATCGAGGTCTTCCTCATCGTAGCCCTCGTTCTCCTCAGTATCCTCATCGGTCTCAACATCGCTGAACAGAGCATCAACAAAGGTACGGCTGTCGAACGGCTGGAGGTCGTCTATCTTCTCGCCCACGCCTATGAGCTTTACCGGTATTCCGAGCTCGTTCTTTATCGATATTACGATACCGCCCTTTGCAGTACCGTCGAGCTTCGTGAGGACTATACCCGTAATCGGCGCAGTCTCGCTGAAAAGCTTCGCCTGATTGACAGCGTTCTGACCGGTCGTAGCGTCAAGCACGAGCAGTACCTCGCGCGAGCAGTCGTCCGCCTTTGAGTCGATGATACGGTTTATCTTGGCGAGCTCGTCCATGAGGTTCTTCTTGTTGTGGAGACGTCCTGCCGTGTCGATAATAACGACATCACAGCCGCGTGCCTTTGCAGCGTCAAGGGCGTCATAAACCACCGCACCGGGGTCGGAGCCCTCGGCGTGCTTCACGATCTCAACACCGGCACGCTCAGTCCATACCTCAAGCTGGTCGATAGCTGCCGCACGGAAGGTATCAGCTGCCGCAACAAGGACCTTCTTGCCCTCGTTTTTGAACTGGTAGCTGAGCTTGCCGATAGTAGTGGTCTTGCCCGCGCCGTTTACTCCGATTACCATGATAACTGCCGGAGAGAGCGAGAGGTCGAGACCTGTATCGTCGCCCATTATCTCGCCGATGACTTCATGGATAAGCTCCATTATCTCACCGGGATCGGTTATGCCGCGCTCCTTGATCTTTTTGCGGAGACGGTCGCATATCTCCTCGGAGGTTTCAACTCCGATATCGCTCATTATCATTGCCTCCTCGATCTCCTCGAAAAGTTCCTCGTCGATCTTGGTGAAGGAATTGGTTATCCTCCTGAGGCGGTTGATGAAGGAGTCCTTCGTCTTACGCAGTCCGGCTGCGATCTTTGCAAAAATACCCATAATTGCTCCTGTCTGCCGCCGGGACATACCCACACGGCTCCATTATTATATATTCGTATGAACACCGGCTTCTGTGACATATATCACTGAGCCGCTTCTGCTTCCTCCTGGAAATCCACCTGCTCCATTTTGAGCAGCTTGGATATGCCGTCCTCCTGCATGGTTACACCGTAGAGGACGTTTGCTTCCTCCATAGCGCTGCGTCTGTGGGTGACGAGCACGAACTGAGTGGTATCGGTGAAGTTCTTGAGGTACTGCGCGTACTTCCTTACGTTCACCTCATCGAGCGCCGCGTCTATCTCGTCAAGTATACAGAACGGCGCCGGTCTGAGTCTCAGAATGGCAAAATATATCGCTATCGCAACGAAAGACTGCTCGCCTCCCGAGAGCGATATGAGGTTCTTTATGACCTTTCCGGGAGGTGCTACGCTTATCTCTATGCCCGATTCGAGAACGTTCTCGGGATCGGTGAGTATGAGCTCCGCCTTTCCTCCACCGAACAGCTCGACGAATATCTCCTTGAAGTTGGAGTTTATCATCGCAAAGCTCTCGGAGAATATCCTGCACATCTCATTGGTGAGCTCGCTGATTATGCCTTCAAGCTCGGACTTTGAACGCTGGACATCGGTTATCTGCTCCGACATGAAATTGTAGCGCTCGCTGACCTCCTTGTATTCCTCGATAGCGTCAACGTTCACGCTGCCGAGTGCTCTTATGGACTTCTTTATCTCGCCGAGCTGACGCTGAGCCTCGTTGATATCGTCAAGCTTTTCAGCAAGCTGTACGGCCTCCGAGCGGTTGAGCTCGTAGACCTCGCGGAGCTGGTTGATGATATGATCGGAATCGCGGCAGACAGCCTCTTTCCTGTCCTCGAGACGTGTCATTTCGCCTGAGAGCTTCTCCTTTGCATCGTTGAACTGCTTCATGCCCTTCGTGAGCTCGTTGACAAGGCGGTTCTGCTCGTTGTACATATCCTGATAACGCCTTATATCGGCAAGATATACTTCCGTATTGTCCTTTAAGCCTTCGAGCTTCGCTTTGAGCTCACTGATGCCGCGCTGCTTTTCCGCGATAGTGCGCTCCTGACTGGCTATCTCCTCCGTAAAGCGCTTTCCGCCTGCATCAAGCTCGGCAACAGCCTCGCCGATGCGCTTTATTTCGAGTTCCTGAGCCTGAACGTCCTTTGCGAGTTCGATGCCGCGCATACGGAGGTTCGAGAGCTTCTCCGAGAGTTGTTCGCGCTCGCGGCGAAGCTGTTCCTTTGCGTCCTGCCCCTGTGAGAGCTCCTGTTCAGCCTTTGCTATCTGCTCCGATATCTCTGCGAGGGACTTTTCAGCCGAAACGATATTCTCATTCTCCGCAGCTATCTTCTGTTCAGCCGCAGCTATGAGCTTTACCGAATTATCGGACTGCGTATTCATCTGCTCTATGAGTGAGCGGAGACTTGCCGCCTCCGCACCTATGCGTACCTTCTGCGCCTCGCATTCAGCGAGGTCGGACTTTGCAGCCTCACTGTCGTAGCGGAGCTTTTCAGCCTCCGCGCGGAGCTTTTCGGTATTTGCCCTGAGCACATCGCGCCTGCTTCCGAGCTCTGATATCTCACTGTCGAGGGTATCGAGCTCGTTGCGGCGGGTTATCATTCCACCGGACTTCTGAGCCGAACCGCCGGTGAATGAACCGCCTGCATTGATGACCTGTCCGTCGAGTGTGACTATCTTGAACCTGTAACCATACTTTTTGGCTATATTCGTAGCGGAGTCGATATCCTCCGCAATGACTATGCGTCCGAGGAGCGAAGCGATTATGCCGCTGAATTTCGCGTCATAGGTTATTATCGAACTGGCGACTGCGATATAGCCCTCGCAGTTTTCAAGCCCCTGCTCGGTCAGTTCCCTGCCCTTTACCGAGGTTATCGGCAGGAAGGTCGCACGGCCGCCCTTCTGCTCCTTCAGGAAGCGTATGCACCTCTTGGCGATGTCCTCGTTCTCGACGATTATATTCTGCATAGCGCCGCCGAGAGCTGTTTCCACAGCGACCGCGTACTCCTGTTCAACGCCGATATTCTGGGCAACTGTCCCGAAAATACCGCCGATGCGTCCCTGCTTCGAGGCTTTGAGCACCTGCTTTACGCTGCCTGCAAAGCCCTCCATGTTGTTTTCGAGGTCGTTGAGTATCTTCCGACGCTGCTCCTTATCTTTGAGCTCATAGAGCACGCGCTCGAAGTCCTCCTTCGACTGCTCAAAGCTGCTGCGCCTTGAACTGTAAAGCTTTTCCAGACCTGCAAGACGATTTTTGAGTCCTTCATAGCGGCTGTCGTTCTCAGCAGCCTCCGCCGCCGAGCCTTCGAGCTTTTTCTTGTAGTCTTCAAGAGTTGCCGCAAAGTCCCTCTCGCTTCCGCGGAGTTCTTCAAGGCGGCGTTTTTCCTCCTCAATGGCAGCTCTTGCCGAATCTATCGTGAACCTGAAACCGCTCTGCTTGATATAGAGACTGTTTATCTCGCTGCCAGCCTTGTCAACGCTGTTGCCAAGCTCCGAACTGTCGCGCTCAGCCCTTGCGAATACTTCCTCAGTTGCAGCTATCTCTGCCTCTGCGGCTTTGACCTCTTCGCCCAGAGCTGCAAGTTTTTCCTCCGCAGCCTTCTGCTGACCGAGAAACTCATTCCTTGCCTCGCCGGAGCTGTCGATATTCTTCTGCGCGGCGGCAATAGCTTCGCGGCAGTGCTTAATATCGTTTTCGAGAACGGCGATGCCGGACTTCGTCTCTGAAGCCTCCTGCTCCTCCTCGAGCATCTTTCTTCTCAGCTCATCGGAACGGAGCGTGCTCTCCTGCATTCTGCGGTAGCCGTCCTGTATCTTCTGATCCTCGCGCTGTATGTCATTCTCGATATTCTCGTATTCATTGCTGCAAACGAGTATCTTTTCCTCAATGCCTTCAAGCTTTGCCTTGAGCTCATCAAGACGGTGTACCCATACCGATATTTCGAGCTGCTTCTGCTCTGCGGCAAGCTTAATGAACTTCTGCGCCTTTTCCGACTGTATCCTCAGCGGCTCAACACGTCCTTCGAGCTCGGAGAGTATATCCGTAAGGCGGACAAGGTTTTCCTGTGCAGCCGTGAGCTTTCTCTCAGCTTCAAGCTTCTTGTATCGGAATTTCGATATTCCGGCAGCCTCCTCGAAGATATCCCTTCGCTCACTGCTCTTGGCGCCGACTATCTCGGCAATGCGTCCCTGTCCGATTATGGAGTAGCCGTCCCTTCCGAGACCTGTGTCCATGAACAGCTCGTTGATATCCTTCAGACGGCATGGTCTGCCGTTTATGAGGTATTCGCTGTCGCCGCTGCGGTAGAGCTTTCTGGTTACGGCGACCTCAGTGTCCATATCCGCGAGGGTATGGTCGGAATTGTCGATATTCAGCGTTACTGCGGCAAATCCCATAGGCTTCCTTGCAACAGTACCGGAAAAAATAACGTCCTCCATCTTATTTCCTCTGAGAGTCTTTGTGGACTGCTCGCCGAGGACCCAGCGAACCGAATCGCCGATATTACTTTTTCCGCTGCCGTTGGGACCTACGACAGCCGTGAGTCCCTTGTCAAAGGTAAGGCTTATCTTGTCCGGAAAGGACTTGAAGCCCTGTATTTCAAGTGATTTAAGGTACAATCGCTCACCTCCTCAGTTCGCATTTGTATATGGGGATCGCGTCGTCCCCGACAAAGGAAACATTTATCCCATGTTCCCTGAAATAGCTGATATTTGCCTTTTTCTGCCCGACTGCCTTGCTGAGGCATCTGCTGCTGACAGCAAGTGTGACGTCACCGCTCCGTATGTCCTCCGCAGCTAAAAGCTCCTCTGCCGCCGCACGGTAAATGTACATCTCGCACAGCTCACGGAATGCCGGGTGGTAGTAGCCTGCGACCATGTCCTGCTCCACGAATTCACTTGCATGAAGTCCGCACTTGATGACCCTTATGCCGTTTTTCAGGAACATCCCCATTATCGCGGCGCACTGCCCAACCATTTCATCGAACGGCGTCAGCACATACTCTCCGTCTGCATAAAGCTCCGCAAGGCGCGTGCCGTACAGCACCACTACCGGATATATCCTCACAGTTGCAGGTCTCAGTGATATAAGCTCATTTGCGGTGAACATATCCGCCGCGCCGCTGCTTTTGTAGAGCCCTGTCATCATCTGTAAACCGAGCTCGATGCCGGCTGACTTTATCAGTCCTGCGGCACGCCTTACGTCCTCCGCAGTGTGACCGCGTTCATTTGCCGTGAGCACATCATCGTCCATAGACTGCGCTCCGAGCTCTATCGCCGTAACGCCGTACTCTTTCAGCAGTCCGAGCACCTCACTGTCTATGCAGTCCGGGCGCGTGGAGCAGCGTATTCCGCGGAACTTTCCCACGCCCACGAATTCGTTGGCAGCGGTTAGCAGCTCCAGCATATAATCACGCGGTATAGCGGTAAAACTCCCACCGAAAAAGGCTATCTCCGTGTTTCCCGGAGACCTTACCTCTCCGAGAGCCTTTGAGCATATCTCCCTGACCTCATTGCCGTCCGGAAGATGCTGTGCGCCGCTGATAGTCCTCTGGTCGCAGAATGAACACATATGCGGACAGCCGACGTGAGGTATGAATATTGATATGTTACTGTGCTTCATAGCCCATGAGCGCAAGCGCTTCCTTTGCGGCAAGCTGTTCGGCTTCCTTCTTGCTCCTGCCCTTGCCCTTTCCGATGACCTGACCGTTCAGACAGACCTCGACCACGAATCGCTTGTTGTGGTCCGGTCCCTCCTCGCCGATGAGGACGTATTCAACCTTTTCCTCCGGATTTTTCTGGACTATCTCCTGCAATACTGTCTTGTGGTCACTGAAAGCAGGCTTTCCCGCGTGTCTAAGGTCATCAGGCATGAATCGGAGGATATGCTTTGCGGCAGGCTCCATGCCGCCGTCGAGGTAAATAGCTGCGATAACGGCTTCAAAGGCGTCCGCAAGTATCGATGGGCGTTCCCTCCCGCCGGTGTTTTCCTCACCCTTGCCAAGGAGAAGGAAGTCACCGAGATTTATCTTCTGGGCGAATATATGGAGGGATTTCTCGCATACCAGCGACGCTCGGAGCTTTGTGAGCTCGCCCTCCGCAACGTTGAGGTTTTTGTAAAGATAATCCGAGACGACTATCGAGAGTACGCTGTCGCCCAGAAATTCGAGCCTTTCGTTGCTGCCCGAGGACAGCTTCTTCTCATTGGCATAGGAAGAATGTGCAAGCGCCTGTCTGAGCAGCTCCGGCTTTTTGAAGGTATAGCCGATGACCTCCTGCAATCTGTCAATATTATCCATTGTTATTTCCTTTCGAGGCTGAGAGCGACGCGACGTACTTCTCTATCTCGCCGCAGACGTTGCCCTCAACTACC
The DNA here is from genome assembly GCA_017525915.1 of Ruminococcus sp. Lineage (GTDB taxonomy): Bacteria > Bacillota > Clostridia > Oscillospirales > Ruminococcaceae > Ruminococcus. The sequence continues at coordinate 11,193 of JAFXSC010000020.1, read as the reverse complement.
TTTTCAGCCTGACGGACAGCATTGAAGAAGGCTGTACCGTCCGAGCTGCCGTGAGCCTTTATTACCGGTCTTGAAGCTCCGAGCAGAGCAGAGCCTCCGACCTCCTTATAGTCCATCTGCTTTCTGAATTCCTTGATCTTTCCGAGGGAGAGCAGTGCTCCTGCCTTGCCGATGCCGGAGAATATCCACTTCATCTTGTCGCGGAAGAAGGCCCCCATGCCCTCATAGAGCTTGAGCGCGACATTTCCGGTAAAGCCGTCAGTTACAACTACCTGCACCTCGCCCTTCGGCATATCCCTTGCCTCGATATTACCCACGAAATTGAGACCTGATTCGCTGAGGAGTTTATAAGCTTCAAGCTCGAGCTCCCTGCCCTTTGTCTCCTCCGCACCGATATTGAGAAGCGCGACCTTCGGGCTGTCTATGCCCATGACCTTCTCCATGTAGGCACTTCCCATAGCCGCAAACTGGACGAGCATCTCCGGGCGGCATTCGATATTCGCACCTGCGTCAACGAGCATGAAGCTGCCCTTGTCCGCCGGAAGTATCGGTGAGGGCGCGATACGCCTGATGCCTTTGATACGCTTGACGATGAGCGAGGTACCCATAACGAGAGCGCCGGTGCTGCCGGCTGAAACGAAGGCATCAGCCCTGCCCTCCGAAAGAAGGCGCAGTCCAAGAGCCATTGAGGTGTTCTTTCCCGATTTGGTTATCTCGCGCGGTTCCTCATGAATATCAAAAACATCATCAGTATGCGCTATTTTCATACCGCTGAGCCTTATGCCGTTATCAGCGGCGCATTTCTTTATCTTAGCGGAGCTGCCCGTAAGGATTATCTCCGAGCCGAGCTCCCTTACTGCTCTTTCGCAGCCTCTCAGCACTTCAAGAGGGGCATTGTCCCCTCCGAAGGCATCAACAATTATCTTCGCCATATCCTATCCTTTCAAGCTCTCGCTTCAATGAACTGACAGCACGTTCCGCATATGCGCCATAGCGTTCCTTTTTGTCCTTTATACGCACACCTATATCCGGAAGAATGCCCATGTTTGCGCCCATAGGCTGGAATTTCCCACTGTTGAACGGGTCGCTGACGTAAGCCGAGAGCGCACCTGTCATGGTGTCACGCGGAAGCATGAGCGGTTCAAGTCCGCGTATCCTTCTTGCGGCAGCGATTCCTGCGAGGAGACCGCTTGCGGCGGACTCCATGTAGCCTTCAACTCCGGTCATCTGTCCGGAAAAGAATATATCCGGGTGCTGACGCATCGAGAAGTCGGAGTTCAGAAGCTCCGGGCTGTTTATGAATGTGTTTCTGTGCATTACTCCAAAGCGCATGAATTCGGCATTTTCAAGCCCAGGTATCATTGAGAATACCCGCTTCTGCTCGCCAAATTTAAGATTTGTCTGAAATCCCACAAGGTTGAAAAGCGTACCCTCTCGGTTCTCGCGTCTGAGCTGTACTAGCGCATAGGGACGTCTTCCCGTCTTCGGGTCGTCGATGCCGACCGGCTTCATCGGACCGAAGCGCATCGTATCAACTCCGCGCCGCGCAAGCTCCTCGATAGGCATACAGCCCTCATATACGCTGAACGGGTGGGTCTCGAAGTCCTTGAGCTGTACCCTTTCGGCAGCGATGAGTTCGCTGTGGAAGGCAAGATACTCCTCCTTGTTCATCGGACAGTTGATGTAATCCGCGTCGCCCCTGTCATAGCGTGAAGCGTAGAACACTTTCTCCCTGTCGAGACTTTCAGCTGTGACTATCGGTGCGGCAGCATCGTAGAAGCTAAGGCCGTCGCCGCACAGCTCCCTGATGATATCAGCCATTTTTCCGGCTGTGAGCGGACCTGTTGCGATAATGACCGTGCCCTCCGGCAGCTCAGTAACCTCGCCGGGAACTACCTCAATAAGAGGGTGGGAGGTTATCTTTTCAGTGACCGCATCGGAGAACCTCTCGCGGTCAACTGCAAGCGCACCGCCGGCTTCAACCGAGTTTTCCTTTGCACACGGAACGGTCAGCGAGCCGAGCATCTCCATTTCGTATTTCAGCAGACCTGCCGCGGATTCGAGCCTTGCGGCTTTCAGCGAATTTGAGCATACGAGCTCCGCGAATCCCTTATACTTGTGCGCCGGGGTGAATCTTTCCGGCTTCATCTCGAAAAGCCTTACGCCGATACCGTTCTGTGCAAGTATCCACGCAGCCTCGCAGCCCGCAAGTCCTGCTCCGATAACGTTTACGACAGCGCTCATTTTTTCAGCTCTCTTTCGTAGCCGCAGCCTTCATTCTCGCATATGAGCCTGCCTGATCTGCCGCCCTTTATGAACAGGGATTTTCCGCACTGCGGACATATCTCTGCGCTCGGGACGTTCCATGTCATGAAATTGCAGTCCGGATAGCCCTCGCAGCCGTAGAAACTCCTGCCCTTCTTGGACTTTTTCAGGAGCATTTTCCTTCCGCAGCGCGGACAGCTTCCGTCCGATTCAGTGACTATCTTCTTGGTGTTCCTGCACTCGGGGAAGCCGGGACACGCAAGGAATTTTCCGAATTTGCTGTACTTTATGACCATATTCCTGCCGCAGTTCTCACATACAACATCTGTCTCCTCGTCCGGTACCTTCACGCGCTTGCCGTCCATAGCCTCCTCAGCCTTTTTGAGCGTCTTGGTGAAGTCGTCGTAGAACTCGTGAAGAGTGCTGACCCAATCCTTGCTTCCGTGCTCAACTTCATCGAGGTTGTTCTCCATTTCGGCAGTGAATTTAGCGTCAACTATCTTCTTGAAGTGATCTTTCATCAGCTCTGTTATGACCTCGCCGAGGTTGGTGGGCTTGAGCGCCTTTCCGTCATGCTCAACATAGCGGCGTGAGGTTATAGTGGTGATGGTCGGGGCATAGGTACTCGGTCTGCCGATGCCGTTCTCCTCGAGCGCCTTGATGAGTGAAGCCTCTGTATAGCGCGGAGGCGGCTGTGTGAAGTGCTGGTTGCCGTCTATCGACTTCAGCTTCAGCCTGTCGCCGTTTTTGAGCTCCGGCAGCATTTTCTTGTTATCTTCAGCAGAGTCTGTCGATTCCACATAAAGCGTCATGAAGCCGTCAAACTTAACGGAATAGCCGGAAGCACGGAAGGTGCAGCCGTTCGCTTCTATATCTGCGGAAACTGTATCGAGCAGAGCATTTGCCATCTGGCTTGCAATAAACCTCTCCCAGATGAGCTTGTAGAGCTTATACTGGTCTGAGGTAAGGCTGTCCTTTACTCTTGCCGGTGTGAGGTCGGGAGTTGATGGACGTATCGCCTCATGTGCGTCCTGTGCATTGCTCTTGGATTTGAAATTTCTCGGAGAATCTGGCAGGTACTCCTTGCCGTAGACAGTTTCGATGTACTGCGCTGCGGCAGACTTTGCCTCGTCTGAGATACGGAGACTGTCCGTTCTCATGTAGGTGATAAGTCCGACAGCGCCGACGCCTGCTACGTCAACACCTTCGTAAAGTTCCTGTGCAGCCTTCATGGTGCGCTTTGCACTGAATCCGAGCTTGCGAGAAGCCTCCTGCTGGAGCGTGGAGGTTATAAATGGCGGTGCAGGCTGCTTTTTCGTGACCCTTTTCTTCACGGAGGAGACGGTATATTCTGCGTCCCTTAGCCTTTCGAGAAGTCCGTCTGAAGCTGCCTGATCCGGTATCTCGAGCTTCTCGCCGTCAACAGCGATGAGTGATGCCTCGAACACCTTTCTTGACGAAGGTGCCATAAATTTGGCGTCGATCGACCAGTATTCCTTCGGTACGAATCTCCTTATCTCGTTCTCGCGGTCCACCACGAGCCTTACTGCAACAGACTGTACGCGTCCGGCGGACAGTCCGCGCTTCACCTTCTTCCAGAGGAAGGGGCTGAGCTCATAGCCGACGAGCCTGTCGAGGATACGCCTTGCCTGCTGTGCATTGACAAGGTCAACGTCTATCCTGTGCGGATTGCTCATGCCGCTCTTTACTCCGGACTTGGTTATCTCATTGAAGGCAACGCGGTTGTTGTCGTTCATATCAAGCTTCAGCATCTGTGCGATATGCCACGAAATTGCCTCTCCCTCGCGGTCAGGGTCGGTCGCGAGATAAACTTTTCCGCACTTCTTGGCGCGTTTCTTCAGTTCCTTTATTACGTCTTCCTTGCCCTTCATATCCGTATACTGCGGCTCGAAATCATGCTCAGTATCGACGCCCATCTTCGATTTCGGAAGATCCCTTATGTGTCCCATCGAGGCTATGACCTCATACCCGGGCCCGAGATACTTCTGTATCGTTTTCGCCTTCGCAGGCGACTCAACCATTACTAAATCCGACATTTATCTGTCTCCCTATCTGCATATTTCAAACATTTTTCCCGGAAGCGAACGTATAACGCCTGCTATCTCCATTTCCGTCAACTCGGTCATGAGCTCGGAGGCGTCCATGCCGAGGCTCTGGGATATGTAGTCCGCGTGAACCGGTCCTGCGAGCATAAGCTCCGCTATCCTGCGGTGGTTTTCTTCAAGTCCGCTGAAGTCAGCAGCCTTGGGCTGCGGCTCGGTCTGAACTGCCTGCTGAACATCAGGCACTTCCTGTTCAGTTACTATATCAGCAGCACGCATCACTTCAAGCTTACCGCTCATCTTCTCACGCACTGCCGCCTGTTTTTCCAGCAATGCCTCAGATATCATCCTGACCGGAGCCTTGGCTGTCTCTTGTCTTATCTCGAGATCATTCGGGCTTCCTATCCGGAAACAGTCGAGTACGTCCTGAACTCCGAGAAGCGGTGCAGCCCCCTGTCTTATCAGCAGAGAATTGCCCGAACAAGCGCTGCTCATTATATCATACGGCGGAAGGCAGAAAAGCTCCCTTCCCTGATCCACTGCGAGGTTAGCTGTTATGAGCGAGCCGCTTTTGGCGGAGGCTTCAAAGACGAGCGTTACCCTTCCGAGAGCAGCAAGTATCCTGTTCCTGCATGGGAAATTCTGCGAATGCGGCGGAGTTCCCGGAGGATATTCCGAAACGAAAACGCCGCCCGTTTCAAGTATATGCTCACGGTATCGGATATTTCCGCGCGGATAATCCGTGTCGATACCGCACCCGAGCACACAGGCAGAAGGTCTGCCTGCATCAGCAGCAGCAAGCTGTGCGGTTATGTCAGTTCCAAGCGCAAAGCCGCTGATTATCACTATACCGCTCATTGCAAGCTCACGGCAGACTTCCCGCGCGACCCTTATGCCGTATTCCGAGGCGTTTCTCGTACCGACAGCAGTTACCGTTCGCTTGCCGGTAAGGCAGGAGATATTGCCCTTGTAATAGAGCAGAGCCGGAGGCACAGCGATATGCCTGAGCTGCGGCGGATAGCCCGGCTCACCGTAGCCTACCGCATATATTCCTTTTGACGCAGCGCTCTCAAGGAGCTGCTCTGCGGCAGCAAGGTCAGTGCTCCTGATATTTTTCATTTCAGCGGAGGTGAGCCTGAGATCCGGCGCACCTCCGGAGAGAGCGTTATAAGCCTCCTGCGGTGTGCTGAAAAGGCTCATCGCCTCCCATACCCGTTTGCTCCCGACCCCGAAAACCATCGTGAGCCAGAGCCAGTATTTAGTTCCGTTCAATCCGATCATCCTTTAACGCTTGTTCAGTGGATCAGTCCTGCGGCTGTCTTCTGAGCTCCCACATGAGTATACCGGCAGCCATAGCCGCATTCAGCGAGTTGATATTGCCCTGCATGGGAATTATAATCTTTCTGGTGCATCTTTCAGCGACCTCAGGCGGAAGGCCGTTGCCCTCATTGCCGATGAATACCGCCTGACCACCAGTGAAGGAGCACTCCGTTACGGGAAGCGCGTCACTGTCGATGACTGCGGCGGATGTGACTGTGCCGGCTTCAGAGAATATCCGGAAAAGCTCATCGGTATCGCTGATGATGTGTATATCAGAGCGGAAGACTGAGCCCATAGTCGAGCGTATGACCTTCGGGCTGTAAAGCTCGCAGCTCCCGCACATGAAGACGCTGTCTATCCCGAGAGCATCGGCTGTCCTGATTATCATGCCGACATTGCCGGGGTCCTGCAGTCCATAGAGCACGATGTATCTGCCGTCCGCAGACAGCACCGGCTTTTTCTCCGCAGGTATGCGGCAGACTGCGAATACGCCCTGTGTCTTTTCGGTCGAGGATATCCTGTTTCCAAGCTCATTTGAAATTACCAATGTCCTTGTATCCCTCAAATCAGCCTGTAATAGTTTTTCCCCGAACTTTTCGTAAGCCTGATGTGTCAGCAGGAGATGCGTGATCGGTGCTTCCTCGCGAAGAGCGTCCTCTACGATACGCAGCCCTTCCAACACGAATAAGCCGTACTCGAACCTTTCTTTTTTTGAGGAAGAAAGCTTCTGATACAGCTTGATAACGGGATTATCCTTTGAAGTTATCATATTTTCCAATACCAATAATATCTGCACCTCCGTCCAGAGGCAGGTGTTAGGGCGGGAGTGCCGCCCTTTACAAGAAAACACGCCCCTATTTTTTAAGAAGCGTGTTTATTCTGCATTAAAGAGCTGCCTTAGCCTTTTCAGCGATAGCTGTGAAGCCAGCTGCGTCGTTGATAGCGATCTCGGAGAGCATCTTTCTGTTGAGAGTGATGCCAGCCTTCTTGCAGCCGTTCATGAAAGTTGAATAGTTGAGACCGTTGAGCTTTGCAGCAGCGGAAATTCTTGTGATCCAGAGCTGTCTGAACTGTCTCTTCTTCTGCTTTCTTCCGATGTAAGCGTAGTTGCCGGACTTCATTACAGCCTGCTTGGCCATCTTGAAGTGCTTGCTCTTTGAACCGAAGTATCCCTTTGCAAGCTTTAAAGTCTTATTTCTTCTCTTGCGAGTCATCATTGCACCTTTGATGCGTGCCATAGTCTTATACCTCCAGAATTAAAATTACGAAAAAGCGGTTTCTGTGCTTAGCGTACCCGATCAAAGATAAGGAACGAGCTTCTTGATTGTAGGAGCGTTAGTTACGTCAGCAACGCCTGCGTTACGGGCGATTCTCTTACGCTTGGTATCCTTCTGGGTAAGTCTGTGTCTCTTGTTGGTGTGCTGGTATTTTACCTTACCGCTTCCTGTAATCTTAAAACGCTTCTTAGCGCCAGAGTGAGTTTTTACCTTTACCTTTGCCATTTTATGATCCTCCTTACTTGGCAGCCTTTGGTGAGACGAACATTACTAAGCTGCGTCCCTCCATTTTGGCTGGCTTTTCAACAGTGCCGACAGCCGAAACTGCTTCCTTGAAACGGTCGAGAAGTTCATTTCCGAGTTCCGGATGAGCGATCGCTCTCTTGCGGAATCTGACTGAGACCTTGAGCTTGTCTCCGCCCTGAAGGAATTTCACAGCCTGATTGACCTTTGTTTCAAAATCGTGGGTGTCGATCATGGAGAACATTCTTATCTCCTTGATAGCAACGACCTTCTGATTTTTTCTTGCTTCCTTTTCGCGCTTCTGCTGCTCGAAGCAATACTTTCCGTAGTCCATGATACGGCATACGGGCGGTGTTGCCTGCGGTGCGATCTTAACAAGGTCGAGCTCCTGATCGTAAGCGATCTGCTGAGCCTCCTTGGCTGATAATACGCCGAGCTTTTTTCCCTCAGCGTCGATCACGAGAATTTCCTTATCCCTTATCTCCTCGTTTATCTGCAGTTCCTGTTTGCTAATCGTCAAGCACCTCCATTATAGATTTATAAAACAAAAATGAGTGCAGAAATTATCCGCACTCATACAATACACTCACAAGCCGCCGCTGTGACGCGCCGGACTTACTCACATATTGACCGTTCAAGCTTTGCCTCACGGTGAGAACGCATAGTTCTGCTTTGTTTACTCAAATATATTACAACATATTTTTGCAAATGTCAAGCAAAAATGCAGATTTTGTCATTATGCACAACTCAAAATCTGAACCAGCGTTTCATTTTGTCCCATATCGCGAATCTCACACGGTACTTTTTCGGCTTGCGGAGGATATCTAGCTCCTCGTCGCTGAAATATTCTTCCTCTCTCTCCTCATCATCCGTCACCCCGCAAGCAGCCGGTATGCACAGCGGCGGATACATCACGCACCACCAGTTATGGCCTTTTGCTTCGCCGATAGTCACCCTCAGAGCACGGTACTTCCCTGCCGGCATAGTGATACTGCCGTAGGTGCGCTCGTCAAAATCAACATCAGCTATCTCTGCTTGTACCCTGTCACGGCAGCCCTCCTCCCTCAGCGTGCGCTCGGCTATTCTGACTATCTCCGGAAGATTTTCCTCAGCGGCAGCCTCAGCCTCCGCAAGACTCTCTGCATCTCCGAATATACTGTCACCTTCCGCAAGCAGTGCATCCCTCACGCAGAGCTTCAGCCGCTGGTCCTCGTCGCCGTCCGAATTTGCTATGATATGCAGCCTGAGAACACTACCGCGCAGGCTGTCAAGTCTCCTTCCGTCGCTGATGAATGTACCGATATTGGATATAAGTATTGCGAGTATCATTCCGGCAGGTAAAATTATCCCTGACATCTTTTTCATAGTATCACCTCGACTGTAATTATTGACCTGCGAACAAATTTTATTCACAAATTGTTCAAATCGTCAATATATTCCGCGCATTTTTATTAAAAGCGATGAAATTACGGTTTTTCGCCAACAAATTCGATTTTGGTCTTTATTTCCACCGGCTGTTATGGTATAATATGTATAAGTATAACCGGCTGTGTACATACACCCGGGAAACTTAGACATCTTATAGGAAGGGATTTAAAAATTATGGAGAAGAACAAGCGTCTCCGTGTCAGAAAGACATGGAAACAGCACCTTCTTGGAAGCGCAGCCTCCGCTGCTATCGCAGCAACGAGTGTGCTTTCGCCGGTAAATTTCAATGCCGGTGCCGATGATGTCGGCAAGGATGGACTGCCAAATCTGAAAATGCCATATGAAGAATCCATATGGTACCGCGGAAATCCCCTCGGCGTAGCAGGAGATTTCCATGTATTCGCATTCGACTCATTCACAGCAAAGGACCATGTAAACGGTAACGTTGCAACTCCGCACCTGATTATTGATGCAGGCGCAGAAGGTCCGTCGCCCAACCAGTACGTCGGCCGTCTTGTTAACGTCGTTGCCGATAAGTTCGATAACGGCAACACCAAGTTCAACATGGCAAAGTGTCCGGATATCGTCCTTCCTCCCGACTATGAGCTCTATTCAAGTGTTGGGAACAAGCTGAACTATCCCACAAGCGTTTCCACCATGAAGGGCTACTACGGTTCAAGAGACGGCGGAGCAGAAGCCTTCGATCTGGAGGTCACCCCCGATCTCAGAAAGGATCCGCTCAGTATCCAGTCGTACTTCGGTCACTACACCGATACCTTCCTTGACTTCGGGAAGATCAAGACCGAATATGAGAACAAGTCCACAGAGCTTAAAGCTCTCGATGAAAGCTACAAGGCTAAGGACTACAACCCGACAGAGTACAATACCACTCTTGATATCACGCTCAATAAAGAGGGCGAAAACGTTGTCAAGCTCAAGATCAGCGACCTCTACAACGAACATGATGTCATCAATCCGGAAACCGGTGAGCTCACCCATATCGGCGATACAAGTGTTACCATCAGAAACATCAATGCCGACAAGGTAACGTTCAAGGATTACCAGGACCATGAAGTAACAGGTTACAGGTACAACGACGATCAGCACCTTGTACTCAACATCGACCTTGAAGGCAAGGACATCGCTGCTTTTGCTCCATCGCACATCAACTACATTACCAAGGACGGCGAAGCAATAGAGATCGGCGGAGAGAGTATGCTCTACATCGGTTCAAACATACTCCTCAACTTCTACAACGGAAGCGACTCAGGCAATACCAAGCTCTGGCTCAGCGAACAGGTTCTCGCATCAGTCATCGCTCCCAATACCGACCTGTGGCTCAACGCTGCAAACGGTACATTTATCGCAGACAACGTAACTACCGTAAGAGAGACACATATGGCTTACTTCATGGAGCCTATGAGCGATACGGACGTTACTGATGTTACTGTCAACAAGATATGGGACGACGAAGGAGCAGACCACTCTGCCGATTCTGTCTCAGTAACTCTCTACCGTGCTATCAAGGGTGACATCGACCCCGAAGACCTCGAAACGCTTGCTCAGGAAGCAGACGCGAAGTACAATGCGGACGTTATCGCTGAGAATGCACGTTTCAAGTCCGAGAGCGAGTTACTTATCAACGCCTACGATTCTCTCATCCCGTGGGATTCTATCGGAATGGGCACTTTCTTTGAATTTATCGACGAGGAAGACAATTCAAAGGGTATGTCCTTCCCGGACGCAGGAAGTCACACACTCCGCAGGAACCCAATGGACAACAATGACGCATTCATCGCAAAGAATGACGGCGTTCTTGAATCTTCACTCCCCACCGGTCTTTACAGACTTGTAATGAATTCGGGCTTCTGGCCTAACATTAATAAAACAGAACTTCTCACTCTTTCCGTCCAGAAGGGCAAGGTCGTCCAGATAAACGATATTTCAGCAGTTCCCGCACATGCTCCTGCCCGTCAGATTGAAAAGATCGACACTCAGATACTCAATGAAGGTAACGGCTGGACCTACAAGTGGGAAGACCTGAAGCGTTTCAATGACGACAATTTCGTTACCTATTATTATGTACACGAAAATGATCCCCCGGCCGGCTACACCGTTTCCTATGACGGAAACGGTACAACGAGCATCGACCCGACTATTGATATTACCAATTCCAAGGATAATACAACAACAACTACTACGACAACTACAACAACTACAACCACCACTACAACTACGACAACAACGACCACTACCACGACAACAACCACTACCACGACAACGACCACTACCACGACAACAACAACTACAACTACAACGACGACTACGACCACTACCACGACAACAACGACCACTACCACGACAACTACAACTACAACGACGACTACGACCACTACTACGACAACAACAACAACTACTACGACTACAACAACGACCACGACTACAACAACGACCACGACAACAACAACAACAACTACCACCGCTACTGCCAAGATCAAAATTGACAAGCAGGATATCTTCGGCGGTGAAGTTGAAGGCGCTGAGCTCACACTCACCGGTGTTGACGGCGAAGGCAATACTATCGAGTTCAAGGACGG
>JAFXSC010000035.1 GCA_017525915.1 Ruminococcus sp. | reverse complement strand
CGATCTTCGCATCGTATAGAGCCATTCGCACCTCCGTCAATACAGCACCAGTCGGGGATCAATGTAGTCCCAACCGTAGCCGTCAGTGTCTATATAAATATGGAAATTTACATTTCCTGCTGTTGTTTTTGCAAACTCCTGTCCGTCATTGACCGTATCGCCCTCAGAGAAGCCACTCAGAAGCACAGCATTAGCAATGGTGACTTCCGTATCACGCTCAGTTCCGCCCGTACCGTCATACCAATACTCCACATCGTCCTTGCGTATTGTGATCTTGTTATCGTCGGTATCAACATCGGTGATCTTGCCCTTGAACGGAGCTTTGAGCTTATCGCCATTGGTGCAGTACACCTTGATACCCTGATACAGCCCGTCGCTGTCGGTGTTCCAACCCGTCATTTCATAGCCAAACTCCCGTTTCAGCGAGTAATCACGAATCGTTGCACCCGGAAGAAGATTATGCAAAGTCTGGTGATTGCCGTACATCGAAGCAGAGCCGTCCGTACCGATCAGCAGACTGTAATACTGCAAGCGTTCATCGGAATGTGACATACTGCCGAGCTTATCGGCAATGACCTCATCAAAGGTCTTGTTCTGCTTTACGTTATAGTAGAGCTTGCACTCCGTTTTCCACTTGTATTTCTCATAGTAGCCGTACATACACACATCATTCAGACTGCTGTTCCAGATATGGGTATCTGTCGGAGATACCAAGAACCAAGCATCTGTACCGTCCCACCCCCAAAAACTGCGGTTATGACGGGTACTTCCTTTCATAAAGAAGAAAGTGTCGGTATCGTTGTCGATGTAGTAGAACGGGTGGCTTGTGCCGGAATACCAACGGTGATCCATGATAAAGAAGCCTGTTTCTTTGTAATCGTTCTGTGCATCAAGCACACGATAGCCGTCTGTAATGCAGAGATAGCCGTCATCGTCCTCATACTGCGAAAGCTCCGATGTGATCGCAATCGGCTTGAAGCGGTATCTGTACGGCTGCCCGTCATAGATATAAGCATCTTTCTCAGCCCTGTAATATGTTCCCGAAGATGCGTTACCGCCGCCCCAATAGTTGTATGGGGAAAGCTCCTCCCAACGGGACTGATTATCATACCAATAGACGAACTCATATTCATCATTGAAGATTTCTTCAAGCAGATCTTCCGTATCGCCGTCGAACTCCCAATAGTAAATATCATCGTTATCGGCATCGAAATCATAGTAATAAGCACAGAGGAACGACCACAGCTTGTAGGTATCGAAGTCATACACAGGATCAAAGTCATAGACCGAGGAGCGTCCCCACACCCATTCATCAGGGGTATCGGAGAGATCACCCGTATTTGCTCCGAAAGCAGCAAGACCGCTTTGCCAGTCAGCAGAACTGCTTACCTTGCGAATCTTCTGATTGAGGTTATAGGCAAGTTCCGTGTAGTATTTCTCCGCTTCACTCAGGTCATAGTCCTGCGCTGCGTATGTGCCGAGCGTAAAACCGCTGTGCGAGGAAGTCGCAGAGAACAGCATCGTGATAATACCGAATACAAGCAATATCACAATGACAGGTATCGCCAGACAAAGAAAGAACTTTTTGACCTCGCTCTCATAGACATTCTTCACGAATTTCCACGCTGCCTTTAATGCAGCGGAGATCGTGTCCTTAGCACCTTTCTTCTTTTTCGGCTTCGGCTTTTTACGCTTTTTATAGCTGTCGTGCTTGTCTTTCAGTCGAGTCTCCTGCCTGTTCAGGCGGTTATTGGACTTCGACTTCTTGTCATTCAGGCGGTCACGCTGTTTCTCTTTTTTCTGCAAACGCTGAGGCTTGCTTACTTTCTGTGCCGCAGGCTCTACAACTCTGCGTTTTGCAGAGTCGATAGCGTGGAGAAAATCGTTGTCCTGATCTTCGTTGACCGCCTTTTGCCAAGCGGACGCTTTCATTCTGCCTGCGGTATAAGTGGCAGGCTTCAATGCAAGCAGTCCCGGTCTGGTCAATTTGCTGATCTTCTTCTGATTGCGGAATTCCTTGACACGGAACTTGTTTTCTGTCCTGAGCTGTTTACGCTCAAATTTCAGCTCACGCTTCGTCTGTTTGTAGGCTTGCAGCCTACGCTTATTCATCGCCTTGCGGAGCTTATTGCCGTGGGCAGGCTTTTTCTTCGCCTTATACTCAGCCTTAGCACCTCGCAGAGCTGCCTTGTTCGCCCTGAGCTTCGGCTTGCCGATTTTCGACTTATATAGCTTGTTATCAGCTTTCTTTAGCTGAAACTTTGCCTTTTCGAGTTTATGCTGTTTCTTTGTTTTCAGGTGGTGATGTGTACCCTTGACAGCATCGACCGCCGTGCGCCCCATGAGAAATACGCCACGGTGATAATCGTCCACCGCTTCACGGGTGTACTTCTGTTTGAGCTTGTTGCGGACTTCACGCTGGGCAGTATCCGATGTTTTCAGACCGACAGTCTCCGCTGCGAGAGCCGTATCGACTGCCGTCTGTGTAACATCGTGAACTGCAAAATTCACAGCACGGGCATTTGCCTTGAACAGCTTGCCCTTCATGGTCTTTGGCTGCCATGATTTGATCGTCCTTGTGACCGAGGGTTTATCGCCCTGCACACGGTATTTCAGGTTGACAGCCTTGTGGATAAGTCCACGGTTATTGCCGTGATACGCTTTCGCACCACGGACAATATACGCACGGGTTCGGTATCTGCCGTGGCGGTTCGGCTCACGGCGATAGTCGATCTGAAACTCCCTTGCTTTCAGATGGGAAACCACTTTCCAGCGGGGAGGGTTCTGAATACGGTCAAGCCGTGCCTGCGCTCTGCGGAGGTTATTTTCTTTTCTCTGTAAGCTCATAAATCCTCCATTCTTCGCAGTTTACGCACTTTCGGTTGGCTTCGTGGTCATAAGGCGATACATCTCTGTATCCGTCGGGAACTTGTCCGTAAACGGCAGCAAGACCTTATCGTAGCGGATAAGCCCTTCGCCCGGACCGCTGTTCGTGACATACTTCATCTGCTCCTTTGAGATATGGAGCTTTTCAGCGAGAATGTCTCTGTCTCCGGCTGCCTGATTGAGCATATACACGAAATCCGAGTTATCAAAGATGTTCTCGACCTCCTGAGAAGAAAGCAAGTCCTTGACATTCTGTGTGATACCCGTTGGAACGCCGCCCCATTTACGGAATCGCTTCCAGATCTCAGCGGAATACTTCGCTGTCTGCTCCTCTTTGAGAAGAAGGTGGAACTCGTCGATGTAGTAGCGGGTGATCTTCTTTTTTTCTCTGTTTGCGGAAACTCTGTTCCACACAGTATCCTGAACGATCAGCATACCGACCTTTTTGAGCTGGTTGCCAAGCTCCTTAATATCGAAACAGATGATACGATTGCTCATATCAATGTTGGTGCGATGATTAAAGAGGTTCTGGCTGCCGTTGACGAACATTTCAAGGGAGTTAGCCACTCTCAGAGCGACTTCGCCCTCCTCATGAAGCTCTCTCTGCAAATCGGAGAGAAGCGGCATCTTGTCCTCAGACGGCTCATTCTCGATAAAATGCTTGTAGATACGCTGAACACACTTATCAATGACCGAGCGTTCCTCCGCAGAAAGCCCGTAGCGACCGCCGACAATGATCTCACACAGGGAGATCAGGAAGTCGGACTTATTCGCAATGACCTCCATAGGATTGCTGAACATATACTCATCAATGGTAATGTCCATCGGGTTGATGTGCTGTT
>JAFXSC010000001.1 GCA_017525915.1 Ruminococcus sp. | reverse complement strand
GGTCCTATGGCTCAGACAAGAGAGCACATCCTTCTCGCTCGTCAGGTTGGCGTTCCTGCAATCGTTGTATTCATGAACAAGGCTGACCAGGTTGACGACGAAGAGCTCCTCGAGCTCGTTGAGATGGACATCCGTGACCTTCTCTCCAGCTATGATTTCCCTGGCGACGATACACCTATCATCAAGGGTTCTGCTCTTGCTGCTCTTAACGCTCCCGATGATCTCAGCGATCCCGCTTACAAGCCGATCCTCGACCTCATGGATGCTGTTGACGAGTACATCCCCAGCCCTGAGAGAGACGATGCTAAGCCCTTCCTTATGCCTATCGAGGATACTATGACCATCTCCGGCCGTGGTACCGTTGTTACAGGTAGAGTAGAGCGTGGTAAGCTCAACGTTAACGAGCAGGTTGAGATCGTTGGTCTTTCCGACGAGAAGCTCACAACAGTTGTTACAGGTCTTGAAATGTTCAGAAAGACCCTTGACTTCTGTGAGGCTGGTGATAACGTTGGTGCCCTTCTCCGTGGTATCACAAGAGACCAGGTTGAGCGTGGACAGGTTCTTTGCAAGCCCGGCTCGATCCACCCCCACACAAAGTTCTCCGGTCAGGTTTATGTACTGAAGAAGGAAGAGGGCGGCCGTCACACACCGTTCTTCAACAACTACAGACCTCAGTTCTACTTCAGAACAACTGACGTTACAGGTGTTGTTACACTTCCTGCTGACAAGGAAATGTGTATGCCTGGCGATAACGTAGCAATGGATGTTGAGCTCATCACTCCTATCGCTATCGAAGAGGGACTCCGTTTCGCTATCCGTGAGGGCGGCAGAACAGTTGGTTCCGGCGTTGTTACAAAGATCAACGAATAATTGATTTTTACAATCGCATAAACGACTTTAGGCGGTCGTGCATTAAGCATGGCCGCCTTTATGTATTTTTTAGATAGTTAAAATATCAACCGTGGAATTGGAGATCGAAAAATGGAGTATATTATACAGTCTGACGGACTGGCAAAATATTACAAGAACTTCAAAGCGCTCGACGGAGTATCAGTTCATGTTCCAAAGGGCGCTATATACGGCTTTGTCGGACGAAACGGTGCCGGCAAGACCACTTTTATTAGAATACTCAGCGGCGTTGCCTTCAAGACGGGCGGCAGCTTTGAGATCAAAGGCTTCAAGGATACAGACCCACGTCTGAGAGAAGCACGAAAGATAATGGGAGCAGTTGTTGAAACGCCTTCCATATACCTCGATATGACCGCAGAGGAGAATATCCGTCAGCAGTGCCGTATTCTTGGCAAGGATTTCTCCTGTGTCAAAGGGATACTTGAGCTTGTCGGACTGAAGGATACAGGAAAGAAGCTTGCGAAGGATTTTTCGCTCGGTATGCGCCAGAGGCTTGGCATAGCCTTTTCGCTCGTGAACGATCCGGAGTTTCTGATACTCGACGAGCCTATCAACGGACTTGACCCGCAGGGTATCATCGAGGTCCGCGAGCTTCTCACAAGGCTCAACAAGGAGCGCGGCATGACGATACTTATTTCCAGCCATATCCTTGATGAATTATCAAAGCTTGCAACTCACTACGGATTTATTGAGAGAGGCAAGATCATCAAGGAAATGAGCGCTGAGGAGATCGACCATGTGTGCCGCCATATCGTTGAGGTAACTGTCAGCGATACTAAAGTGCTGGCTGACGTTCTCGGCGAAATGAACGTTGATTTCAGGATCACCTCGGATACCGAAGCTGAGATATATTCAGAAATAACGGTAACACCTCTCGTACTGCGCCTTCATGAAAAAGGCTGCGAAGTAATAAAGCTTTCCGAGCACCATGAGAGCCTCGAAAGCTTCTTCATAAATCTTGTGGGAGGTGCTATGAATGATTAATCTGCTCAAAGAGGGATTTGCAAAAGCAAAGGTTTCAAAGCGTTTCTGGGTGTGCACTGCAATAATCGCTGCATTCTCGGTTCTCGCAGCAATACTGACCAGGTTCATCGAAAACTCTGATAATGACATCAGCGAGAAAGCAACGGCACTTAATATTCTTTTCAATATGTTAGGCAGCCAGAGCCTTTTCATGGCAATAGTCCCTGCAATGCTTGTAGTCCGCGATTTTACCCAGAATACGGTCCGCAACAAGATAATCTGCGGCTGTTCAAGAACGAGCATATATCTTGCTCATAGTATAGTATTCTCGGCAATTGCTCTGTTCTATCATTTCGTATCTATTGCATTTGCGTTTGCCGCAGGAGTTCCGCTCCTTGGAATGGGTGACATCAATTCCGGCTGTTTTGCTTACAGTATGGGGACAAGTGTGCTCACAATACTTGCCTACGCATCGCTGACACTTTTCCTTGTAATGATCTTCCGCACTGTTTCAGGCGTTATCATTGCATATGTCATCAACAGTATGCTCAGTGTTGTGTCTATGCTCGTCATGGGACTTGCAAAGAACGACAAGGTCAATGAACTTGTGAATTCTCTTATACTTGATATGCAGGCAACTATTCTCAATGAGAGCATGGCAAGCCAGAGCTATCCCGAAGGCATGATGAAGACAATGATACCTGTGGTGGCTCTTTGCTATATCATTGTTCTTCCCATTATTGGTATCAGATTATTCAAGAAGGCTGACCTGAAATAACAGGCGGCTTACCGAGATAATAATGATTTAAGGGGAAACCTTTCACTGCGGAAGGCTTCCCCTTATTTTGCGGTATACGTTATTTCGTGTAGGCGTTTGTGTTCAGTATCCGCACGGAATTGAGCACAAGGAGCATTGCCGTGCCAGAATCCGCGAAGACTGCGAGCCACATATTCGGATGTCCGAGAAGTCCGAGGACGAGTACAGCCGCCTTCACGGCAAGTGCAAAGATGATGTTCTCGTACGATACCCTCAGCGCTTTGTCAGCAATGCGCTTTGCCCTGAGAACGCTCTCCGGTTCGGAGTTCATGAAGATCGTGTCAGCTGTTTCGAGGGCAAGGTCAGAGCCGGTCTGCATTGCACCTCCGACATCTGCACCGGCAAGCACCGGACCGTCGTTTATGCCGTCACCAACGAACATTACCGAGCCGTAGCGCCCGCGGAGAGCTTCAAGTTCTGCAAGCTTCCCGTCAGGAAGAAGTCCGCCGCGAACAGTGCCGATACCGAGCATATTTCCCATAATATCTGCATTTTCCTGTTTGTCGCCTGTGAGCATTGCAGTAGCAATGCCGCGTTTGTTGAGCCCTTCAACTGCCTTTGCCGCGGTCTTTTTTACGGTGTCGGAAACTATGACTGCGCCCTCAGCTCTGCCGTTTACGGAGATGTAGACCACGCTTCCGGCAGCGGTGATATCGCGCGGAAGCACGATACTGTTTGCGGTCATGAGCCTTTCGTTTCCGCAGAGAACGGTTTTTCCGCCCAGAACGGCAGATACGCCCATTGCGGCAGTCTCGCCGGCGGTTTCCGGAGACAAGAGAGTGATGTTTTCCCGGCGGCAGTGCTCAACGATGCTCTCAGCGACAGGGTGGGTGGATATCTGCTCGCAGTTTCCGCAGAGCGCGAGCAGCTCGTTATCGCTGAGACTTCCGAAGCTGTGGACTTCCGTTACCGAGAAGCTGCCGTCTGTAAGTGTGCCGGTCTTATCAAAGGCGATCGCCTTAACTCTGCCGAGGGCTTCAATTGAATCGCCCCCCTTGAACAGTATACCGAGCTTTGATGCGGCTCCGATGCCTGAAAAATAGGCAAGCGGAACACTCAGTACCAGAGCGCACGGACAGCTTATGACAAGGAAGGTGAGCGCGGAGTGTATCCATTTTGTCCATTCACCTGTAAAGAGCGGGGGAATTATTGCCGTGAGGAATGCCGCGGCAATGACTATGGGAGTGTATATCCTCGCAAAGCGCGTAATGAAACGGTCTATCTTCGGTTTAGCGGCAGATGCTTCCTCGATTGCCCTTGCGACCTTTGCGATCATTGATTCGTCAGCTGCAGCCGTCGCCCTGACGAGGATAACGTCGCCGGTGTTGATACTTCCCGAAACTACGCCGTTTCCTGGCTCAACACGAACCGGGACTGGCTCGCCGTTTATCGCGGAGACATCGAGATAGGACTTGCCGGACTCGATGATGCCGTCCGCCGCGATGCGTTCGCCCGGCTTTATGCGGAGGAGATCACCGGCGCATATTTCATCAGCGTCCACGCGCACGAAGTCTTCGCCGCGCAGGACATCAGCCTCGGTCACTTTCAGGGAAGCAGTCTCAGTTATAGCTTTGCGGCTGTGGCTGACTGCGAAGTCCTCGAATATCTCGCCGATGCGGAAGAACAGCACAACACCGACAGCTTCGGCAAATTCCCCGATAGCAAACGCTCCGAGCGTTGCGACGGTCATGAGGGTATTCTCGTCGAAGAAATTGCGCGAACGGATATTTTTCGCCGTTTTCAGCAGGATATCAGAACCGAGTATAATATATGCCAGCACATAGAGTCCCACGGTCAGCGGCATGATATCGAGGAAATGACCGGTGAGGAGCGCTCCGGCAAAGAGGAGAATGCCGAAAATGAGCAGTATCAGCTCAGAGTGCAGGCTTTCGTGCTCCTCATGTTCATGGTGGTGTTCATGACCACACTCGCAGTGTTCGCCGTGTTCGTGGTGATGCTCATGACCGCACTCGCAGTGCTCACCGTGTTCATGGTGATTATCATGGTGATGCTTGTGGCGGTGTCCGCTGCGGACGATTTCAACGTCCGGCTCGATCGAACGCGCAGTCTCGTTGATGCGCTGAAGCAGCTCGTCACTGAGTTCTCCGCGGACTTTCAGCTTCTTCATAGGGAAGTTTAGTACCGCGGACTCCACACCGTCCAGCTTGTTTATGGCGGATTCTATCTTTGCGCCGCAGTTGGCGCAGCAGAGATTATTTATCATGAGTTCGTGCTCCATAAGGCCACCCCTTTATATGAATACTTGTTCATATGTTAATATATCACATTTCTCAGCATTTGTCAAGACCTTTTTTGAATTTTTCGGTTTTCCCCTAATCAAAAAGGACGCACACCGTGCGCCCTCTGTTTCAGTTATTCAGCTTCATCAGCACCTCCGCAAGGCGAATGTCCTCCGGGGTGGTTATCTTGATGTTGGTGTAGTCGCCGACCGTCATTGCTACCTTTCCGCCGATAGCCTCGACGAGCTGGCAGTCGTCCGTGAAATCAAGACCGTGCTCAAGCGCAAAATCAATTCCCTCAAAATAGAGCGGACGCTTGAATACCTGCGGCGTCTGCGTGATGTAGAGCAGCTTGCGCGGCGGAGTATCGGTGATGAGACCGTCCTCAACGGTCTTGATAGTATCCTTTACCGGCACTCCGAGAGTTGCTCCGCCGAAAACGGAAGCGTCCCTGATGACCTTTTTGATGTGCTCCGGCTTGACGAGCGGACGCGCTCCGTCGTGTATCGCAACGAGCTCAGTGCCGCGCGAAATGCAGCGTATACCGTTGATAACGCTCTCCTGACGGGTAGCTCCGCCGGTAGTGCAGGCGGCAAGCTTCGTTATACCGGCGGCCTCAGCCTCAGCCTTTATCTCCGGGATATCGGCTTCGCGGGCAACTATCACTATCTCGGAAACGCTCTCGCATCTTTCGAAGGCAAGCATTGTGACGCCTATCACACGGCGTTCGCCGAGAGGGAGGAGTATCTTGTTTACGCCGCCCATTCTTGTCGAATTTCCGGCACATACTATTACAACTGATGTGTTCATATCGTTATCCTTTCGTTAGTCAAGGCTCTGCTCGGCAGGCTCATAGCGCAGCCGTATCTCCGGCAGGCTTTCAAGCGTGAAATAGTAGTTCATAAGCCCGTCATCCGTGGATATATCGTTCTCTCCGGAAGCCGGCGGAGCGAATATCCTAAGCACGGTGTCACGCTCGCCGCAGGGCTCTTTACCGTAGAATGCCGGCATGAGGTCCAAACATTTTGCGGACGGTGACTTGTAGAACCACCTTCCGTCTATCTCTATCATGAGGTTGCTGCTGTCGCGGAAGTTCAGCTCGAAGAATACCGGGTCGCGTTCAAGGTGAACGGGTATCGCAATACCCTCCGCGTCCTCGGAGCTTCCCCAGCGCAGAACTGCCGGAAGTGAAGCCTCAGCGCCTTCGGTCATCTCCGGACGGAACCATTCATCGCTGATGATATCGCGGTACACCTGCATAACAGGCTGCTCGATGCCGACCTCCGGACAGTTGGGGTCCTGTATCTCCAGTCCGAGGCGGCCTCTGTCGCGGAACTGATAGAAGCATACTCCGGACAGCCATTCGGCTTTTTCTTCCTTTATCATATCGTAGAACAGCCTCACCATTTCAGCCTGACCGGAAGCGCCGGTAACATCGCCGTCGGCGTTGCATTCCGACATGAGCATCGGCTTCGGTACACCGCCGTTTATCTGGCAGAACCGCTCGTAGCTGCGCTTTGTGAGGCTGAATATCTTCCTCACGCTGCTGCGTTTCTGTGTCCTGCCGCCGGGCTCGGCGATATCATATGGCCAGCCCCAGTGCAGGGCAAGATACTTGTCAACTGACCATATATCGGTATCTTTCACCGCCTGAGAGAACTCCTTCTCTTTCACTGCCTCAGTGCTGTTCATATCCTCGATGCCGCCTATGCAGAGGTTGTTCATCACGTTCGGAGCGTGTTCCCTGATTATGCGGACGGCACGGCAGTAGAAGTCTGCGACCTCCTGATAGGAGGCACGTTTGTTGAAGCTGAACCAGTTTCCGGTCGCCTCATGGTTGATACGCAGGAACATTCGTCCGAAGCTGCGGAGGTCGTCGCCGATAGCTGCAAGCTGCTCGTCTGTAACGGCAGGGTCCATAGTAATGGTGAGGATAACGTCCTGACCGTGCCGCCTTATATCGCGCATGGAGGTGAAGGGCTCACCCTCGCGTGAGCCGCCGATGCCGCCTGTATACGGGAAATAGTCGTCGTAGGGGTAGTCCCACTGGAAGGAGATGTCCTCGCCGCTTACCGCTTCGGAAATACGCTGCGGCCATTCCTTGTCGAATGGGTAATAGCAGTACATCAGGCTGACGGCGCGGTGAGGTCTGCCGAGCCTGCTGAGTATGTAGTCCTGAGAGACGTATTCTCCGCGTTCACTTCCGTCGCCGAGGTCAACGGCACACTTTGCCCTGCCCAGCTTTACAGTATAGACCTTGTTCATCTGCATCCTCCTTCCGCGAAGCAATTATCAAATATATTATACTATAAGGAGGGACGCTTGTCAACACTGAGTTGTGGATTATGTTAAATCAAGGTGGATATTCTGTATAGGCACTGACTGTGTGTACAAAATTCATTCAAAAAACAAAATGATTTTATTGCAATCGCCGCCGATTTGGTGTATAATGAATATATATTTGTTTTTTCGGAGGGATATTAAATGAACACGAACATCAGAAGACTGACTGCCATGCTCGCAGGTCTTGCTGTTGTCTTTTCCTGTGCTTCCGGCTATTCTCCCGGAAAGGTCACGGATACGGCAGATGCTGCATCATCGAGGGTGCTTGCCTTTCCCGGCGCTGTCGGCGGCGGTAAGTATTCTACCGGCGGACGCGGCGGCGAG
Organism: Ruminococcus sp.; assembly: GCA_017525915.1. Classification (GTDB taxonomy): domain Bacteria; phylum Bacillota; class Clostridia; order Oscillospirales; family Ruminococcaceae; genus Ruminococcus. Next base: position 275,321 of record JAFXSC010000001.1, on the reverse strand, counting down.
GTCTATCACGTCACCAACCTCAACGACAGCGGCGAAGGCTCTTTCCGTGATGCGGTAAGCAAGTCCAACCGTATCGTCGTTTTCGATGTAAGCGGAACTATCGAGCTGAAAAGCGCTGTTTCCTGCGTAAACAACGTCACTATCGCCGGACAGACCGCTCCCGGCGGTGCCGGCATCACGCTCAAGAACTACAAAATGGCTTTCGGCGGAAACAACATCATATGCCGTTATCTCAGCTCGCGTCCCGGTCCGTACAACGCTACAAGCTCCGGAAACGACGCATGGGGAGGCTCGAAGGGTTCGGACTGCATCGTCGATCACTGCTCGATCGGCTGGGCAAGTGATGAGCAGTGGGGACTTTATTCCTACAACAGCAATTATACCGTGCAGTATTCCGTTATCGGTCCTGCGAATTCGTGGGGCGGCCATGACAAGGGTATTCACGGCTTCGGGATAATGATGGGCAACAGCAATCTCACCTATGACCACAACCTCATTATCCACAACGTATCCCGAAACTTCCGCGGAAAAGTTCCGGGAACGGGTGTTGCGGACTTCACCAACAACGTCATCTACGACTGGGGCTACCAGACTGCATACGGTACGATAGGGCATCTCAACTACGTCAACAACACCCTCAAAGCCGGTAATTCCACCACAAGCGGCTACAACTGGGTGAACGTTGACAGTAGCACAAAGCCGGAGAATTTCAAGATATACTGCTCCGGCAACCAGCTCATCAACAAGGACGGCTCGCTGAACGGCATCACCTACAACAACTGGGACGGCATCACGGTCAAGTCCGGCATCGGTATCACCAAGGACAACCTCTATACCGCTTCGCCGTTCAGCATCGACAACAACGGCGAGAACGTCTCTACCGCGCTTACCTGCGAGAGTGCTGCGGCTTCCTATGACCATGTTGTGAGCTTTGCCGGAAACGGTATCGCTCCCGACAAAAGGACTGCTATCGACCAGCAGTGCGCCTACGAGACAAGGACGGGAACAGGCTCGTGCTCCGGAACTGCCGCCTATGACGGCTCTGTCAGCGACCTCAACAAGTACGGCATCAAGTGCGGTGTGACTTACAGCTACCCCTCAGCAGTCCTCACCAAGACTATCACTGACGCTGACAACGACGGCATGGCTGATGACTGGGAGCTTGCAAGAGGTCTCGACCCGAGCGACCCGGACGATTACGCCGGTGACTACTGCGGTCAGGGCTACATGAACATCGAATATTACATCAACGACCTCACCGTTGATTCCTTCCCGGAGGGCGTTGTAAAGCTCTCGCCCACGGACGTTGTACACGTTGAGCCGATAAACGCATTCGAGACTATCGAGGCTGAGAGCTACACTGCTCAGGAAGGTGTGCAGACCGAGGACACCGAAGGCGGCGGTCAGAATATCGGATATATCGAGAACGGCGACTGGGTAAAATACTCCAATATCTCATTCGGAACCGGTGCTCATACCTTCAGGACAAGAGCTTCCGGCAATCCTGCAACTATCGAGATCTACACCGGAGGGATAAGCGGCGAGCCTGCCGCAAAGGTGAATTTCCCAGGAACATCGGGCTTCTCGGACTATCAGGACTTCGAGTTCAATATCCCCACTATAAAAGGCACGACCACGCTTTACCTGAAATTCACGGGCGGCGATGGCTATCTGCTGAACATGGACAGCTTCTCGTTCGGCGACACGGCGATACCGCTCAGCGGCGAGCTTTTCAAGGACGTTCAGGTCAGCGAGGGCGCTTATCCGCTCGTCTGGGGCATTGCGAAGAACGCACAGGCCGGCTCGAAGCTCTACGGCGACCGCGACTTCACTGTCGCGGAGCTGCAAAGCAATATTGAAGGAGCGGAGATACTCCTCACAGCCTGCGATGCGAAGAATTTCTCCGGAGATACCGCAGCTTTCACTGCCGGCAAGGATATGAAGCTCTACGTCGGACTTGACTCGCGTGTGGAGAACGTTCCCGACTGGCTGAGCGATTACACTCTCATGCGGACGCTTCTGAAATCTTCCAACGATGTATCGTATATGATGTACTGCAAGGATATCAAATCCGGTGATACCATTACTCTCGGCAGCAACGGACAGTCCTATATGTGCGTGAACTTTGTAGTCCTCGGCATATCGAACCAGGTCGGACCAAAGGATCTCACAGGCGACGTGAACTGCGACGGCTTTGTGGAAATTGCGGATATTGTTAAACTTCAGGATCATCTCATCGGCAGGACAAAGCTCAACGAGGAGCAGGGGAATGCCGCCGACATGAACAAGGACGGCAGGGTCGATGTATTTGACCTTATCCGCCTGAGAAGGGCAGTTATCAACAAGTGAATACAGCTGACAGCCGCACAGTAATAGTAGTGCGGCTGTTTTTGCGTTTAGCAAAATCTACATTTTTTTGAGATATAAAGTATCAACTGGATAACGGTTGCACAAACTTGAAGATTTTGTCGGAAAACCTGTTGACTAAACGGAGCAGATGTTGTATAATGATACTGGGTTAGTTTGCCCTAACCTATGAGAGGAGGATATTTATGACTCTGAATGAGCTTAAAATAGGTCAAAGTGCCACTGTTAAGAAGGTAGGCGGCGAGGGTGCCGTAAGAAGACGTATAATGGATATGGGTGTGACTAAAGGGGTCCTTGTGACTCTCCGGAAGGTCGCTCCTCTCGGTGACCCTATGGAGATAACACTCAGAGGCTATGAGCTTTCTATCCGCAAAGCCGATGCCGCTATGATAGAGATCGAGAAGTAAAGCCGCACAGAAAGCAGGGAATCATTACAATGAGCATAAAGATCGCGCTCGCAGGAAATCCTAACTGCGGCAAGACCACACTTTTCAACGCTCTCACGGGCTCGAACCAGTTCGTAGGCAACTGGCCGGGCGTTACCGTTGAGAAAAAAGAGGGCGACCTGAAAAAGCATGAGGGCATAGTCATAACCGACCTGCCGGGCATTTATTCGCTCTCTCCGTATACTCTCGAGGAGGTCGTCGCGCGTAATTACCTCGTCGGCGAACGACCGGACGCGATACTCAATATAATCGACGGCACCAACCTCGAAAGGAACCTCTACCTCACCACTCAGCTCACCGAGCTTGGCATACCTGTGGTGATAGCAATAAATATGATGGACGTCGTCAACAAAAAGGGCGACGAGATAGACATAGAAAAGCTCTCGAAGGCACTCGGCTGCAAAATGGTCGAGATATCCGCGCTGAAGGGCACCGGTATCAACGAGGCTGCCGAAATGGCTATCGAGGCGGCAAAGAACGGTATAACGCTCCCTCAGCACACCTTTTCCGGTCCCGTTGAACACGCCCTTGCCCATATTGAGGAGGCGGCGGTCCACGATATGCCGGATGAACAGCAGCGCTGGTACTCGGTAAAGCTGTTCGAGCGTGACGAAAAGGTCCAGAAGCAGCTCGGACTTTCCGAAGCGGTGCTTGAACATATCAACAAGGATATCGCAAGAGTTGAAAGGGACCTCGACGACGACGCTGAGTCAATAATCACCAACGAGCGATACAACTACATTACCAGCATCATAAAGGGCAGCTATAAGCGCAATTCCGAGGGCAAGCTCACCGCCTCTGACAAGATAGACAAGGTGGTAACGAGCCGTCTGCTGGGACTTCCGGTGTTCGCCCTTATTATGTTCCTCGTTTACTACGTTTCGATTTCCACGGTCGGTACACGCATGACCAACTGGGTGAACGACAGACTGTTCGGGGACGGCTTCTTCGTCTCAGATTCCGGAGAGAGCGACTACAGCTCCGATATGGACGAATGGACTGAAAAGTACGTCTTTACGCCCGATGTCGGACTTGTAATAAATCAGGCGTGCAAGGACGGTTCTGTGCGCGGAGCTTCCGATATGAAGGACGCATTTGAGTCTGAAAGCTTCGATGAGTTCGAGGAAGCCTATGACAGACACAGGGACGATTTCTACGGCGGCGACATCGTTTACGATATTGACGCCGCACTCGGTGAGGCTCTCGATAAGGACGGGGACTTCACCGCACCGGAAAAGTCCGATTATAAGGGCTATATCAACAGTATCCCCGGCTACGCTGAAAAGGGGCTGGAGGATATCGGCTGTGTGAACTGGCTGAAAAGCCTTGTAGTGGACGGCATTATCAAGGGCGTAGGTGCGGTTCTGGGCTTCCTCCCGCAGATGCTCATGCTGTTCATATTCCTCGCGATACTTGAAGCCTGCGGCTATATGTCGAGAGTTGCGTTCATCATGGACAGACTTTTCCGCAAATTCGGGCTCTCGGGCAAGTCCTTCATACCGATACTCATCGGTACAGGCTGCGGCGTTCCCGGTATCATGGCGTCAAGGACAATCGAAAACGTCCGTGACCGCCGCATGACCATTATCACCACCACCTTCATTCCCTGCGGTGCAAAGCTGCCGGTCATTTCAATGATAGCGGTATCGCTCTTCGGCGGTGCATGGTGGGTAGGTCCGAGCGCATATTTCCTCGGAATGGCGGCGATAATCTCCTCGGGCATCATTCTCAAAAAGACCAAGCGCTTCGTCGGAGAGGCTTCGCCCTTTGTTATGGAGCTGCCGCCCTATCATGTGCCGACCGTCACGAACGTTCTCCGCTCGATGTGGGAACGCGGCTGGTCCTTCGTCAAGAAGGCCGGAACGGTCATACTCATCGCCTCAGTCGCCATCTGGGCTGGCTCGAAATTTGGCTGGACAGACGGAAACTTCGGCTTCAACGCCGACCTTGCCCTTGAAGATTCGATACTCGGTCAGATAGGCAGCGGTTTAAGGTGGATATTCGCACCTCTCGGCTTTGGCAAGCCTGCCGCCGCAGTTGCGACGATCATGGGGCTGCTCGCTAAGGAGGAGATAGTCGGAGTGTTCGGCGTTCTCGATTTTGACGGGCTGTCAAAACTCGCGGGCTACTCGTTCCTTGCGTTCAACCTTCTCTGTGCGCCGTGTTTTGCGGCAATGGGAGCTATAAGGCGTGAGATGAACGACCGCCGCTGGACGCTTTTCGCACTCGGTTATCAGTGTACCTTTGCATACGCGGTATCGCTCGTTATCTACCAGTTCGGCTGCCTTTTCACGGGAAATGTACATATTGTGGGACTTATCGCGGCTTGTGCAGTTGTTGCACTGTTCGTGTATATGCTGATCAGGAAGCCTTACAGCGACAAGAGCGGTAATACTTCACGGAAAAAATAAAATACATCACATTTTCAGAAGGAGGCGGAAGATACCGCAATGGCAAAGTTTATATACAAACGGAAATTCTATAACAATATCTTGATAAAGAGATTCATAGCACTGTCTGTAAGAGCAACGCACTTCTTTGACGGCAGGAAGGATAAGCGTATCTGCGGCTGTTCCCTTGTAAAATACGTTCCCTCGCTTTACAGAGAGACTATGGGAGCGACCGGCAGCGAATCGACCTGCTATTGGGCTCTCGATAAGATATTAAAGAGCGTTTCTTTTGATGAGAGCGATTCTTTTATAGATGTAGGGTGCGGCAAAGGCCGCATTCTCGCATATCTGGCAGGCAGGAAATGCCCGTGTCCGCTGACAGGCATCGAATTGAACAAGGAAGTATACGAATATGCGGAAAACTGGGCAAAAGCCTATCCTCAGATATCGCTTATCAATGGCAATGCTTTTGAACAGGACTATAATAAGTATACTGTCATGTTCCTTGCGAGACCGTTTGAGACGGAAACTTTTAAACAGTTTGCAGACTACCTTGAAAAAAACCTGACGCATAAGATCAGGCTGATCTATTGGTGGGACACGCAGAGCGGCAGCTATCTCGAAAACAGGGCTGGCTGGAAGATGATGGAACGTGAATGGATATTTACAAGTCACGGATTATTCATGTATCATTGGCCACAGAGATATACGATCTGGGAATATACTCCAACTGCATAATATCCGGTGCAGATGCCGCGGGACATCTTCCGCGTTTTTACTAAGAAGTACGGAAAGTAAGGTGCATTATGGGAACATTTATTGTTCTTCTGATAGTTTTGCTCGTCGTAGGACTGGCGATGTTCAGTATCATAAGGGATAAACGCTCCGGCAAGGGTGGCTGTTCACACGGCTGCCAGAACTGTGCCATGCACGGTCAGTGCCATGCCGACAGATCGGATAAGCAGTAAATAGAAAAAACGGGCGCACAGTGTGCGTCCGTTTTGTTCTCTATTCAATATTTTCTGAATCAGGAGGGTACTTCTTCCTGAGCGAGAATGCCAGCCGGCAGATGTCAAAGAACATCACAAAAAGTATCATCAGACCTATCATTACCGGCAGCTCTATCAGCCTGTGCTGGTATATCACGAGCTCGGTCCAGTACGCCGCCCAAAGGCTGATGAACAACCGGTTCGCGTCTATCAGCAGCATTAACCGCTCACGGAGGACAGTCTCGCCTTCGGAGTTTATCTTCAGTCCGATACGCGCCTTCCGAACGGCAAGAGCCGCGAGGTGCAGCAGAAGCAGGAATACTACCCCGATGACGAACGGGTAGGCGATATACTTCTTGCTCGCAAATACGTCAAATTCTCCGCTGCTGTCAAAATGGACACCGGTCGTTTCCGGCATACTGCTCCACTTGAAGCAGAGGTGTATGAATACAGCGGCAAGCAGTCCCCAGCTTATGAGGACTGCCGCTTTGTGTACTTTGTTCATCAGTCGAGGCTCCAGTCTTCACAAAGGCGGTTTATAGCTTCAGCAAGCTTCCGCATATCCGCATTCGTTCTGCCGTCCGAGAGCTTTATCATGCGGCTGAGACGGTCGGCGGCGGCAACGAGGTCGCTGTAAGCGGCACTCATATTGGCTGTATTAAGAGCCTTCTTCGGGATCGGTACAGGCTCGGCATCAACGGTTATCACGCCTGCGCCGATATCGAACTCCGCACCGCTGTAAGGTGCATATGCGTCCGCGCCGAGCTCATCATGGAGACGCTGGACAAAGCTCTTTGCGGAGGCGTCATCGCCGTGGTTGACGAAGAACTTCTTAACGCCGCTGATAGCCTTTGCCCATTCCATAAGGCCGTTCACATCTGCGTGACCGCTTATGCCGGGGAGCTGTCTTATCTCGGCGGCAACGCGGACGGTTTCGCCGAAGAGCTTTACCTTCTTAGCGCCCTCGATAAGTCCTCTGCCAAGGGTATTGCCAGCCTGATAGCCTACGAAAAGTATCGTATTTTCGGGCTTCCATAGGTTATGCTTGAGGTGGTGCTTGATACGTCCGGCTTCACACATACCGCTCGCGGAGATGATGACCTTCGGGCGTGTATCCTCGTTTATAGCGCGGGAATCGTCGCTTGTTACCGTTCTTATCAGACCCTCGAAGGAGATAGGGTTTATCCCCCTGCGGACGAAGGACAGAGCTTCATCATCGAAGCAGCTCTCGCGGTTGTTGATGAAAATATCCGTAGCCTCGTTCGCAAGCGGACTGTCCACATAGACCGGGAAGCCGTCATGTCCGGTGACGAGACCGTCCTCCTTGATATGGCGGATAAAGTAGAGCATTTCCTGCGTTCTGCCGACTGCAAAGGAAGGTATGATAACACTGCCGCCGCGGTCGAAGGTTGTCTGTATAACTTTGGAAAGAGCAGTCGCGTAGTCGGTGGGACGGTCGTGGACGCGGTTGCCATAGGTGGACTCCATAATAACGTAGTCGGCGCTGTCAATATACTGCGGACAGCGTATGAGCGGCTGGTGAGGATTGCCGATATCTCCCGAAAATACGAGCTTTTTGGTTATGCCGTCCTCGGTAAGCGTGAGGATAATGCTCGATGAACCGAGAAGGTGTCCGGCATCGCGGAAGGAAACGGTTATACCCTCGCTCACCTCGAAGGGCTCGTCGTAGTTATGCGGTACGAAAAGAGCTATCGCGCCGAGAGCGTCGTCCATAGTGTAGAGCGGCTCGTACTCCTCGTCGCCCTTACGCTGACCCTTTCGGTTGCGCCATTCAGCTTCAAATTCCTGTATGTGAGCACTGTCGCGGAGCATAACGTCGCAGAGATGCGAGGTCGCAACTGTTGCGTGTATCTCGCCGGTGAAACCTCCCGCGTAGAGGAGCGGAAGCATACCGGAATGGTCGATGTGAGCGTGGGTGAGCAGCACGAAGTCGATATGTCCCGGAGCAACAGGCACCTGAACGTTCTCGAAGGTATCCTCGCCCTGCTGCATACCGAAATCAACAAGGAACTTCTTACCGCAAGCCTCGATATATGTGCAGCTGCCCGTGACTTCATGGGTAGCTCCGATAAATGTCATTTTCATAAATCATTCCTCCATTCGCACAGCATTTCTGTACAATATGATTATACCATATTTCCCGTGCAAAGTCTATACTTTTTTGTGAACATTATCGGAAAACACACTGATTTTATATCTGCCGGAACTTGACAATATATGACTGTTGTGATAAAATATTAATGATAAATGACGGAACAGAGGTGGGCTTTTTGAAAAGCAGAAAACTTTGTAAATTCATAATCATAGCGCTGAGCTTCGTCCTGATGCTTTCTGGCGCTGTGATAAGCTATACCTTCAGCGTTTACCGCATACCGCCGCTGACGGACAGCGAACTTGAGGCCAGCGGTATCAACAATGCGACCAAGCTGATGATAGTCGCCCACCCGGACGATGATATGATATGGGGCGGCGGTCACCTTATGGAAAAAGGCTATTTCGTCGTGGTGGTCACGAACAGGACGAAGACCGTCCGGAAGAAGGAGTTCTACGATGTACTGGAGGCCACCGGAAATGACGGCATAATCCTCAGTTATCCGGACAAGACGTTCGGCAGAAGGGACAGCTGGGAGCACAACCGCGACGATATCATCAGAGACCTCGAAAAGGTGATATGCTATCACGACTGGGAGCTCATCGTGACGCATAACGCAAACGGAGAATACGGTCATCAGCACCATAAAATGACCCACCGCTTCGTTACGGATATTTTCAAGGAGCATCAGGACGAGCTCAAGTCTCAGCTTTATTTCTTCGGAAACTACTATACCGCTAACGAGATAGACCGCGTTGCCGGACTCATACCGCGAATTACCGACGAACAGCTCGCCTTCAAGGAGGATATCCTGAAGCTCTATAAGTCGCAGTCGAAGGTAGTAAAGAACCTCAGCCACATGAATCCATTTGAGAACTGGATACTCTATGACGGTACGAACGGATAATAATAAGCGCCTGCATTTGCAGGCGCTTTGCTTTTATGTGACCTTGTTGACTATGTAGAGCGTTGCAGTATATGAATCGTCACTGTCATTCTTCTTTGGATAGAGGTACAGCACGTTTTCACCGTTCAGGAGGTTGGTGTGATACTGCTCAAGGCTTTCAGGCGTACATTTTATGCTGAAGCTGATATCACCATTATTATAGACGTCAGTAGTTGAAACGAGGACTTCATATCCGTAGGCTGTAAAGAAATGGTAATAGGCGCTTCCCTTCCAGCTGTTGCCTTTTATCAGTCCATCTTTAAGCAGGAGACTGTTTTTATTAAACAGCATATCGAGCTTCTGCGGAGTTGTATCATAGTCAGCGCTTTCTAAAGTCTTATACTCATCGCTGTTATAGACCTTATCGAAAGCACGCGAACAAAGCAATCCGAGACGGTAATCAAGCATTAGGAAGTTGATGCTTCCATCATCGTTCTTTGGCAATTCTTCGATTTCCTGAGTGGGCGCTTCCGTATTATCCTCAGTCGGTTCAGCTGTGTTGTCCTCGCCGGGCTCGGTGGAAGCTTCATCTCCGGTGTATTCGTCGGTGCCCTCCTCGCCCGAGCAGAATGAGCTGTCGGTATGACCGTGATGATCGCCGGACTTATCGGGCTCGTCCTTGCCGCTGTTTTTATGTACAAGCAGGAAGATGATCGTACCGCTGAGTGCGGCAAGTATAACGACAGCTGCGGCTATCCTTCCGATGCGCGGACGGAGTACCGGCTCTGACTGCGGATATCCGTACGGCTCAGCGTTCTTGGGAATAGCCTCGCGGACTGCGGGCACAGGTGAAGCGGCGGTCTGCCGCGGAGGTTCTGCCTGTCGGGGAGTGCTCACCTGCTGCGGAGCATTCGTCTGCGGTTGCGGCGGAGGGGAGGTCTGTACCGGCTGGGCAGGAGGTGTGCCGGTCACGGCAGGACCGAGCTTAGATGATATATTATCGCTGCCGGCGGCTGCTTTGAATATTTCCGGAGGCAGGGAGTTTTCATAATTGTTCCCTCTCAGAGGAAAAGACAATTTATTTCTGGATTCTGACATTCTATCACCTGATCGTCAGGAGCTGAAATTGAGTATGAGAATACAGCTCCTCTGTTTTTTCTTCTGATTTCAGCATTGTCGTCCACAACCTTGCTGCACATGAAGTAAAGTGCAATAACACATAGTATGAATATCAATATCACCCATACAACACGCGGCAGCTTTTTATGTCCGGTTGTAGGCGGACGCATTGAGACTATCCTGCGGTGGAGCTCTTCTTTGTCGAGCCTGATGTCCGGCGCCTTGTCCGGAGGCCTTATGTCCTCGTAAGGAGCTAACAAGACCGATTCTGTCTGAGCAGGCGGAGGAGCAGGTTCAGTCCGCTTCATTGCCTTAAAATAGACATAGGTCTTGTACTCGCAGGCGCATATGAAGCAGTTCGGGTCGCCGTCGCGGTTAAAAGTCTCACATTTCGGACAGGTCCACATAGGAATCCTCCTCGAAAATTATGTATGAAGTCTCTGCCGGGGTCAGGCAGAGGGAACAGTATCCCGCATCAGGAGCATATTCAAGCTGCTCACAGGCATACGCTGCCGGATACAGAGCCGATCTTCTTTTGTAAGTGCTGCTGCTACTGCTGGTGTCGGAGTGCTCGCTGACATATACCACACCGTAGCAAACGGCAAAAGCAGCACCAAGGAACAGTATGATCTTGATAAACTTCAAAAGCCGTTCTTCACGTCTGACAGATTTGTAGCGTTTATCTTTTGTTGTAAGCGATCTTTCAAACTCTTTTACGAAATCGCCGCGATCATCTTTATAAGTCTCATGCGGTTCTTCCGGCTTTTTTACGGTTGCAGCAGCGCTTTCAGAAGCAGCAGCCTCGGCAATCTCTGCGGCTTTGGCTAAGGCTTTCAATTCGTCTGAGGCAATAGCGGCTTTTGTTTTTGCAGCTTTTTCGGCAGCAGCCCTTGCCCGGGCGGCAGCTTCCTCCGCTCTGATCCTTGCAGCCGCTTCGGCAGCTTCTTTCTGCTTTACCGTCCTGTATTCAAGATAGGTCTTGTAATCGCAGGCGCAGACAAAGCAGTTCATATCGCCGTCGCGGTTGTTTGTCTCACATTTCGGACAGGTCCACATATGAATCCTCCTCGGAAATCATGTATGAAGTATCTGCCGGGGAAAGGCAGAGTGAAAAGTATTCCCCGTCAGGAGCATATTCAAGCTGCTCGCAGACATACGCTGCCGGATAAAGAGCTGATTTGCTTGACGAGCTGTTGCTGCCGCTGGGTGAATCGTTTTTGAATATTAAATAAAGCAACCAGATGGCTGCGATTATCTTGATAATCGTCCACAATGTAATTCCATTTCCGGAACTTGTGCTTGCGGGTTTAGGACTTGAAGCAGCTGGCTTCTCAGCAGGTTTCACAGAGGTTGAAGTGCTCTTTGCCTCAGACTTGCGCTCAGGCGGCTTTGCAGCGGCAGCAGGCTTGGTCTCGGCCTTGGTCTTGGGCGGTGGAGTGTATGCCGGTTTCTTAGCGGCAGTGCTCCTGCGCTGATCCTTCTTTGCCGCTTCTGCGGCAGACTTTGCCCGGTCGGCAGCTTTTTCCGCTCTTACCCTTGCAGCGGCTTCGGAAGCCTCTTTCTTCTTCACTTTTTCAAAATCATAAGAAGGCTGATACTTGCAGGCGCAGATAAAGCAGTTCATGTCGCCGTCGCGGTTGTGTGTCTCGCATTTAGGACAGATCCACATTTATGATCTCCTTGAACGTTAATTAATCATTTCTTTTTCGGTCATGCCGGAAAGGTGGTTGAATACCTTTGCCGCCGACCAGCGCTCGGAAGCATCCTTTTTGAGCATATTGCCGATGATCTCTCTGTATTTACGGGGAATCGAGGGGTTCAGTGTGATCGGGGCATCGCACAGGACAGCCTCGTGAACATAGGTAAATTCATTATCGAAACCTGGCTTTTCTCCGCAGAGCATCTCGTGGAAGATTATGCCGAGAGCGAACACATCGACCTTTGGTGTCAGCTTAATGTCCTCTGTGATCCCTAAATCAAGGAGATCACTCTTAGAGTAACTTGCAAGCAGACTTTCGGGTGCATAATACTCCGGCGTTCCCTGAACATTGTCGCCGAAGGGCGGATCAGAAGCAAGATAGCTTGCGTCAAAGTCGATTATCTTAGCGGTATACTGATAGGGGAGAGTGCTCTTGAAAAGTATGTTCTCCGGCTTCATATCGGAATGCACGATACCCTTTGAGGCAAGCGCGGAAAAGCACGCTGTTATGACCTTCATGAGAATATGCTTCTGCTGGGGCGGAAGCATTCTTACCGATTCAAATGTAAGGCTGCACGGAGGAACTTTTTCCGTAACGATATAGAAGAAGCTCTTATGCTTGAAAAATCTGTAAGGCGCAATGATATTGCCGTTTGCAGCCTCGCATATCTTGTTGTAGATGACCTGCTTCTTGGCGAACCAGTCGTTGCACGCCTTGCAGAGCTTGTTCTTTATTTCAGCCGACAGGTCAACATCTTCATCGGGGTATTTCGGCGCGAGGAATTCCTTTATGAAATACTCGGTGCCGTCCTTCTGGCAGAAGCCCCATTTGGAGTTGCCGCTGTGCTTGGTGGTCATGGGAGCAGTAAGGAGAAATTCTCCGATATATTCTGGCTTGAAGCCTTCCGGTACAGATCTTCCGGAAGCTGGCTCCTTGTGCGTTCCCATTTTGACTTTTATCTCGCTCATCGAATCACCGCCTGTAATAATTGTCCTTGTACTTGTTCCAGAGCGCAAGAAGGGTATCATCGTCCGCGCCTGCCGAGGGGTCGATGTAATCCCTGCAAAGCTCGTTATAGCGCGGCGCGAAGTAGTCCTTTATGCTGTCAAAGTCCTCAAAGCCTGTAAGAGCCGCTATGAGGGCAAAATCATCGCCGCTGACGCCTGACAGTGTACGCACGATGCCTTCGCCCCATTCTTCGGGGGAACCGGCATTGAACAGTGCTGAGAGCAGAAGATGCTCGAAGTGCATAGGTGTCAGAAGATAGCCGAAAGCGCCGTCCGTAGCGACAATGACCGCGGTGGGAACGCTGAGCTGGACTGTTTTTGAACTTATAGTGAAGCCCTCACCGGCATAGATGACGTTCCTGAGCTTGGCATCGCTGCGGAGGCTTGTGAAAGCGTCCTCATCGGTAATAACTTCGTCTGTCGTTATCTGGCACAATCCGCTGCTGTCGAGCAGATAGCCGCGCGAATCGCCTGCCCAGAGAAAATTGCACATGACTGTATTATTCGGGGTGGCTTCGAGCGCGGCAATAGAAGCAGTGGTCGGGAGTTCACGGAACATATTGCCCTTTATCATCACGCCGGAGCTGTCGTTGACGCGGTTCTTTGTCCGTGCCATGCTTTCGTTCATGTAGCGGCGGAATTCCTCAGCGGGATCGCTGTGCTTCATGAAGCTGTTATCCTCATAGAACCTGTCGGTCATGAAGGCAACAGTGCGCGAGCTGATATAGGCTCCCGTTCTGCCGCCGGCAGCTGCATACTTTTTTGCGCCCATGCCTCCGCAGCCGTCAAAGACGGCAATATAGCCGTCCCCGGCATTGCGGAAGGAATAGGAATAGGCGTCCTCGCCGGCATCTGCTATCTTGGGCTTCTGGGCGAGGATAAGTGCGGAAAGTTCTGCTGTGTTCATATACTGTTAGCGATAACGTCGAGTATCTGCGAATAGTCGATCTCCTTGAGGCCGTTTCCTGCCTGAGAGGGGAAATGGACAACGTTATCCCACGAATTTGTGATATCTGTCCATGCAGGCTTGTCCGGTGTGAAAAGAAGGAGACGCTTTGCGTTGTAGTCCATATATCCGTCGTTCTGAACGCCGCCCCACCAGCTTGTGAGCTCGCTGAAATCGGCAGCCATATCAGCAGGGTAGTTAGGCTCGCCCTTGCCGAAGCCGAGAGCGTGGGTCGAGGCGTCAGACCATACAACGATGATATGTCTCTTCTTGATGCCTTCCTTGTTCCAGTCGGAACGGATAGCGAAAGCGAGTGCTTCGAGACCGTCCTCGGGCTCATCGCCGCCGCCGGCAGCCTTGACCGAGCGGATAGTAGCGTTGAAGTCCTCTATCTCGGCAGGGAGAGTGAAGAAATCCGTTGCCATCATTGCCTCATCGCCGTCAGCCTTGTAATCACGGTAAACGATGACCTTAGCGCGGAGAGTGTTGATCTCCTTGCCCTTCTTGCCCATTTCGGTCTTGAGGTCGGTGTAGAAATTGATGGCGTTCTCCTTGACCTTGTTGATGATATCGCCCATGCTTCCGGTAGCGTCGATACAGAAAACGATATCTATGTTATATGTAAGTTTGAAATTGTTTGGCATAATAATATCCTCCTGCTTGTATGTTGTAAATTACTTGTCGAAACCCTTTACCGGCTTGAAACGGTCGCTCTGATTGGGCGCACCGCCGTTTCCGGAGTTCTTCATGCTTATTTTCAGACCGGTGTGCGGATCACTTCCGGCATCGGGAGCAGCAGCATCTATCGCAGTATCCGGTACTGAGGGAACGGCAGGAGTTACCAGCCTGATTCCGCAGTTATCGCAGAATATGCTGTCCGGTTCGAGGTCTGAGCCGCAGTTCGGGCACTTGAGGTCGCCGAATCTCTTTTCGGCAGAGGTATCCACAGCGGCGGTGCCGTCCGGAGAAAAGCCCGTATCGAAGCTCACATCGGAGGTTATCTTCGTACCACAGCCGATACAGAACACATAGTCAGGCGGATTTAACTGTCCGCAGGTTGGACACTTGATCTCATTCATTTTTGCATCATCCTTCAAAGCTGTATTACCGGAAATACAGTCCGTCCGGCGCGGACAACTTGCCAGAGAGTACAAGTATATATTTTAATTGTACCACTTTTATGAAATTTGTCAAGTATTTTGCCAGTAGTTTAGCTTTTTGCACTAAAAACGTTTAAACTTTTTGTATATATAAGAATAAGAGCCGCCCATGAGGACGGCTCTGCGCTTCTGTATATTTATTCCGCCGGGAAAACGGTATTCCGGGGCGTTCCGGTCTCACGCGGAACAAAGCCCTCTCTGCCGGTCAGGAAGCTCCTGAATGCCACGAGATCAGCTATACTGCTCTCGCCGTCGCCGTTGAGGTCGCAGATCGCTTTTCCGCTGCCGTTTATGACAGCGCGGCGGAGGAGGATATAGTCAAAGACGTTGAATGCTCCGTCACCGTTGATATCGCCGGTGATGCCGTATTCCTCGACCGGTTCGAGCACCCATGTCTGGACGTCGCTGCCGTTTGCGGAGGAATGGCGGAGCTTTGCACCGCTCCGCGGTTCGGAGGAAGGTGCGCCGAGAGCTTTTCTGTCGCCGCTCGATCTTGTTGCGAGGACATAGCCGCCGCTGCTGCGTGAAACGAACTTGAAAAGCTGCTGCGACGAGCTCTGCTGGGAATAGATGCCGAAGCCACTGTCATTGTCTGTTCCGAGAGCAAATCCGGTGCCGAGCCCGGAAACTATCCTGTAATAGCCGTCTCCGTCACTTATGAGCTTCCATGTGTTATAGTCCGCAGCACCGTCAGCTTCGTAGAGGACTGCGCCTGCGCCGTTTTCAGCCCTGCCGCCGGAAACGGTCAGGTAAAGACCGGTCGCAGCGTTCTTTATGCGGTATTCTCCCTCCGGTACATCACTTCCCACAGTAGGAGTATTACCGGAGGAGCGCGGATAAACGTTCATGAAGACATCGAGAGAGGGGAGCGGATGTCCGCTGAAATCGAAAAGCGCCTGATTATCGTAGGACGAGCCGCCGGAGGAAGTCGCTTCCTTGTCGTATTCACCGGCGTTTGCAGTTGCCCAGCCCGAACCGAATTCGTCCCAGAGCCTTTTCTGTTCGTCCGGCGATTTTCCGGGAACACCGAGCCATGCAGGTTCCCAGTAGAACACGCCCAAGCCCCATTTTCCGGTATCTGCGACTGCCTGAAATACATCGGCAAGGCATTCCGACTGGCCTTCCACCGAGATATCATAATTGAGCTCACAGCCCGTGGAATACTTCGAGACCGCATTCGGGAAGCTGTCGCCGTCCTCGTTCGTGTAGGGATAGGCAGTTTCGGCGACCATGACGTATTTCCCATAGGTGTCGCCGATGGTTTTAAGCACGCTTGTGAGATTGCTGAGAGTGCCGTGCCAGTATGGGTAGTAGGACGTTGCAAAAACATCGTAATCAAGGCGGCATTCGTTCATGACCTTGGCGTACCAGAGGTAGTAGTCAGTGTTGGAGGGATTCGCGAAGTGGTGCGCGATGAGGATATTCCTGTCAAAATCGCGGACTGCTTTGTTTCCGGAGGCAAAGAGGTCGCATATCTTATACATATCCTTCTCGCCGCAGAAGAAGCAGTTGGTCTCGTTTCCGACCTGCACCATGCCGATGTCGCCTCCGGCATCGGTCACGGATTCGAGCACCCATTTCGTCCATTTGTATATCTCGCCCTTGAGGGTATCGTGATCGTGCTGAGCCCAGTATTTCGGACGTGTCTGCTTTCCGGGATCAGCCCAGAAATCGGAATACTGTATATCAACGAGGAGCTTCAGACCGTACTTTGAGGCACGTTTTCCTATTTCACCGGCGGTATAGACATCGCTGTTTCCGCCGCCGTAGCTTTTTCCGTCGGAGGTGTAAGGCTCGTTCCACACCCTGACGCGGATATAGTTGACGCCGTGGTCTGCGAGGACCTTGAAGATGTCCTCCTTGTTGCCGTAGCTGTCATAAAAGACCACACCGGCTTTTTCGATAGCTGTTATCGAGGAAATATCGACTCCGCGTATCGGCTCGCCGCCGTTCACGTTCATGTCGAAGGACTCAAAAGTGACGGTCCTGTCGGCTGAAACGGCAGTTTCACCTATCGGAGAGCTTATAACTGAGCAAAGACCTATCACAAGTGCGGCAGAAAGCGCCGCGAGTTTTTTAATGAGCATAGTATCACCTCTGCTCCAATTATAACTGAAAAAAGGCTGAGTGTCAAGGATTTACCTGAGAACAGCCTTTTAAGTTGATAATTGAGAGTTGAAAGTTATGGTGTCGCCTTCGGCGATATGATTTAAAACAGCTGCCGGACACCGCAACTATGCACTAATCTCTGATTCCGGACCACGCATTAAAACGGCTTAATACTCTATTCCTCGCCTTGCGGATGCGCCGTGTCTGTAAGGGTGCTCGATGCACTTCATCTCCGTGATATAGTCCGCACACTTCATCAGACATTCAACTGGAGTATGTCCGGTAATGACAAGCTCGCACGGCGGAGCGGTCAGCATGCCGGAGACCGTGCCCATATCTATCATGCCGTACTCTATGCAGTCGCCGAGCTCGTCAAGCACGATAAGGTCATAGCTGCCTGCGAGGACTTTCCGGAGGTTGCTGTCGTGAACGGCTCTGAGCTCAGCCTTGTCCTCATCGCTCATAAGATAGAGGAAATCTGCTTTCCCGCCGCAGTTGTAAACGTCCGCGGCACATTTCCCCAGCAGCTTTGCTTCACCGCTGCCGGCATTTTTGAGAAACTGTACGAACGCGCATTTCATGCCGTTTCCGGCGGCACGGAGACAGGCTCCTGCCGCGGCAGAGGTCTTGCCCTTGCCGTCACCGTAGTAATAGTGTATCATGATAACCTCCTATACCGGCAAAGGTCCGGGAGCTCCGGACCTCTGCATCATGTTTCCTATCTGTCTGCGCTGAACCGTCAGCGCTTTTTATTGTTTTCGAGTTTGATGATACCTAGCTTGAACCGCTGTATCCTGAGTGCATCCTTCTGGGTCACGCCGTCGCCGTCAGAGTCAGCGTTCGATTCTCCGCGGAGGTTTATGCCGGTTGTAAGACCGATACCGTACTTGTCGGGATTTGTCACTGCCTGCATTATGAGTACCGCATCAGCCATATTCACTTCGCCGTCACAGTTTGAATCTCCGTCCATAGTGCGCTCGACCTTGCAGTTCTCCTCAGTTACACATAGATCGCTGACGTTGATGATCTGGTCGTTCTGGCTCGTATCGTACATTATCGAAACGTTCAGCTTCATGCCGGGCTTCACGTCTTTAAAGAAGGAGTAGCCGAATTCAGTGAATGTGAACTGTCCGTTTTTATCGAAGACTATGCCGTTTTTATCGACAGCAAGAACTACTTCGCCGGAAATGTTCAGAAGTCTGTGGTACTGTCCCGGATAGGTGGTGGTGCCGGTACACGTTGTGACGGAAACATTCTGGTTGATAGTGAAGGTTATTTCCTTTTCTGCGACCTCACCTGTAAGCCAGTTGTTGTACTGTACCGTGATAGTGCCTGTTCCGTCGGGAGCACCTCTGAGGCAGCTGACCACAAAGTATCCCTTTGCATTGTTGTTGATTTTAATTTCGCTTGCTTCGGGAACAAGATACGGGTTGTCGCTTGATATTTTCAGCCATGACACCATGAATGAGTCGTAGTTCACATATGCGTCCATGTCAGGAGCTATGAAGTCATATACATCAAGTTCAAGAGACGACATCGGTGAGGTTCTGATATAGGATGTAGTAGTATCAGGCTGAGTGATAACGCTTGTGGTGGTCGTAGTTACAGTGGCAGTAGTTGTTGTGCTCAGGCGCTGACCCTTTACATAGAATCTTGCGTACTGTGAAGTCCCGATGAAGTTGTACTCGTCAGAGCCGACGATCTCATAGCCGTTCGGCACTCCGAGGAGAGAGATAGTACCCGTTCTGCCGTCATGCTTGTGGATCACAGGTCTTTCTGACGAGGAGAACAGTTCCTCTGTCGTATAGTCGTCGTAGTATATTTCGAGATATGCTGCGCCGACGAGCTCATTTGTGTCAACGTCTAAAACGTAGATGCCGAGCTCCTCGCCCTCGACAGGCTCGGTAACTTCCGGAGCTTTTTTCAGGTAGAGAACGATGCTCTCATAGTCTGCCGGGAATTCTGTCTTCGCGATGCTGTTGTCAATGACATATTCATCGTTTGCCGAAATGATGCTGATAGTGCCGTTCATGCCCTTCTTGTCTACATAGCAGCCTGTGCCGGGGTAGTAGAAGGAGTCAGTGGTGCCATCCTCGTAATCGACCCTGATCTTGGCATTAGCTTTTGAGTCGATAACGCTGTTGTCATCAAAGCACAGAATGCTGAACAGGAAGAAGTGGTCTTCGTTCTCCTCAGGGGGAGCTACGTTTCCGCTGTTGGGGTCTGTTGTCGTGCAGATCGGCCCCTCAGTTGTTGTGGCTGTGGTCGTGCGCGGGATAGTAGTACCTCCCATTCCCTGTGAATGGCAGCGGTCGCAGACCCACACGCCGATCGGAGAGGGGTTAGTTCCCTCCGGAAGTTCAGCACCGCACATTTCACAGTAGTGTATCTCAGTCTGCGATACATCAGCGGTATCGGCAGCGGTAACGGGAACGTTGTCGGCAGCGTGGCTGGTAAGTGCTGCTGTGCCTGTTGAAAGCATCATTGTGAACGATGTCAGCAATGCTGCAAGTCTTTTGTTTTTCATAGGTATTCCTCCTTTTTGTAATGTCACAGGTTCATTCCTGCGTTTCTGCTTATTAGACGGCGCAGGGGGAGAAAACTCTTGTAGTTTCGCACAACATTGTAGATATGCACAAAAGAAAACTCTTTGTTTTGTGTGTTCTGCTGCAAAAAGACAGGGCTGCCGGAATCGTCCGTGGCAGCCCTGCTTTATAAGGGGTGATGTATTATGCAGGAATATTGGTCATTTCTTCGACCGGAAGCTTGTCTGAAAGGTTGAGCTTCAGCTTCTGGATAGCGAGTGCGTCCTTATTGGTGATATCGCCGCTGCCGTCAGCATCAGCCTGCTTTTCGCCCTTGGGTGAGAGCTGATACTTGTCGGGATTGGTTATCGACTGCATTATCATAACTGCGTCAGCCATATTCACTGCCTCATCGCAGTTTGCGTCGCCCCAGATTATTGCTCCGGAGGAATTGAGTACATATGCGGCACTGATATTCACGCCCTTTGTGGAAGCAGCCTTGCCGGCAGCATCAGAGGCGTACCATATCTGTCCCTGGAACTTTGTCTCTTTGACGATTGCAGCCTTTACCGCTGCGATAACGGCTTCGTCTTCGACCTCATCTGTTCCTTCTGTAACGTTGTAGATATCGTCCGCGAGGGAGATCTTGATATCGCCGCTCTTGGTGGCTTCCCACTTGACGTTTGCCCAGTAGTACTTGCCGTCAACGGGAATGCTCACGCCGAGACCGCCGTTTGCGTAGGTAATGCCGTCGGAAAGGTCAACACGGAGGTATACTGTGTCAGAGGGCTCCTTGAACTCGATGAAGAGGTTGTTCTTTGCGTCTGTGCTGATATCGGCGAAGGTCTTGTTCGGGTCGTTCTCGTGAGTGGTCGTTACAACAGGCGCAGTGGAGGTCGTTGTAGTAGTGGTAACTGTCGTTGAGATGGTAGATGTCGAGATAACGGGGGGAGCTTCCTTGGAATAGAGGTCTGCCGGAAGCTCATCGAGAGTGATGCAGTAATCGCTCTGATACATTGCGATAGTGTCTTCCTTGGTGTTGAAGTTCGGATTTGTGAGGAAGTTGTTATTGTCGCTGCCGCCGTCGTACCATGTGCAGAAGTAGAGCCAGCCAGCCTTGTCATTGACGAGATTGTCAACAGTTGAGAAGCAGTCGTTTTCAGCCATAGCCACCATTTTGGCACCGTTGTATTTCTCGATTATTCCGTAGAATGTGGAAGCAATGGCGCTGTCGTCGTGAACGACCTTGGGCTGCCAGTTGTTCTCCTCGAGGTACTTTGTGCAGTTGTACTTGTCGTAGCCGATGATATCAACGTACTCGTCGCCGGGATACCAGTTTGCGGAGGTGTCGAAGTTATAGCTGTTCCACTCCCAGATGAGGTTGTGGCAGCCGAAGTCCTCGGTGAGGGTCTTGTATGTGTACTTCCAGAGCTCCTTGTAGACCGCAGAGCCCTCCTTGCCCCACCAGAACCATGAGCCGTCTTCACCGCCGCCGCCCTCAGCCTCGTGGAGAGGACGCCAGATTATCGGAATGCCTTCAGCTTCGAGAGCCTTGAAGTCCTTGGCGAGTCTTTCGAGAGCGTCGCGGTAGTAGCCGTACTCCTTGGTGCCCTCCTTGTAAGCGTTTGCCGTAACGAAATCCGTAGCCGGCTTATCGTCGATCTTTGCGGAGTATGTAGTCTGCTCAAAGGGGATAGTTCCGCCGGTATAGCTTGCAAAATCCTTAGGAACATTGAGATGGAAGGAAGCAGTTGCAATACCGCCCCTGTTCTTTACCCAGTCGATAACGCGGTCGTTCGAGCCGTCATCGGAAGCACCGAAAAGCTCACAGCAGCGGTTGCCGTAGTCGAAGCCGCGGATAGCCGGGTAGTGCCCTGTGGTGTTGTAGAGGTACTCAAATTCCTGTTCGAGGCCGTGAGGACCATACTGGTATATCTCCTGCTGACCTGAGATGATGTTTTTGCCGTAAACGCTGTTGAGGTAAGCCATGAGACTCTTTGTCTCAGCAGTCGCCTTCGGGTCGCAGGGCGATACCTGAGAGGCGGCAATTGCCGGGTACTCAAACGGGAGTACCTCGAGCTTGTCAAAGGTGCTCCAGCCCCATGATTTTGTGATCGTGAGGACGTTTTCTCCTGCATTTAGCTTGACGCTCGGGAGAGTTATCTTCTCGAAACCTTCCGACTCGGGAATTGCGAGAACGTCGAGAGAAACGCCGTTGAGCGCAAGGTTCTGCTGCTTGGCAGTGCCTATGCCGCCTGCGTAGAAGACGAGGTTATAGACGCCTGCGTCTGTGACTGTGAATGTGAGAGTGATAGTGCCGCTATCGGTCATTTTCAGGTAAGAGCCGCCGCTTGCGCCGTTGCCGGTCTCGACAGTGACGTCTCCGGAAAAGGCGGCGTCCTCAAACTCGAACACGATAGCATCGGCAGCTGATGTGTCAAGGACAGCCGTGAGCCTTGCGGCAGATCCGGTAAAAGCGAGCGCTGCTGCCATAGCTGCCGCTCCTGTCCTTCTGATGAATTCTGAATGCATTTAATATCCCTCCAAAAGATCTTGTTGCCGCACTGTCCCTGTGCAGCTGCTTAAATTTGTTTTCGTACACTTTAATTATAAACCCGAACGGTAAAAAAAGCAAGGAGTTTTCCAAAAAGTTTACAATTACGGAAAAATCTTTGTAGGAATACACAACAGACGAACCACAAATTCTGTAAATGATAAACAGAACCGGCGATAATTTAATTAAATTATCGCCGGTTAATTAATTCTTCACTTCTCCGATGTCACGGTTATTGTCTTTCCGTCAGTAACGGCTGTGACGGTGCCGTTGTAGCAGGTGGACCAGCAGGTCACGCCGCAGTCATCGAGTATACCGCGCGTCGATGTTGCAAACTCCTCCTTCGAGGTGCAGACCACGGCGTATTCGGGCGAGACGGATTCGACGAATTCCCCGAGATTTGCTATTTTCCGCCCGTGGTACGGTACCTTCAGCAGGTCGCAGTCGCCTATGTCCATGACCTCGTTGAGTCGCTGCTCCATCGCATCGCCTGCGAAAATGAAGGTGGAATCGTGATACACGAGCTTCGTGACGAGCGAGAAATCGTTGGAGTCGTCCTGACCGTAAAAGCGCTTTTCGGGCGCGTAGACCGTATACTCCGCACCGTCAAGCTCAAAGACAGTATTCTGCCTCATGAGCTGCGGTTCGATCGAGCGCTCCTTCATGGCATTGCGGAATTTCTCGGTCTCCTGATTGAATTCCTGATAGTCCGGCGTGAGCACCTTCTTCACCTCGAAGCTGTTTATGACCTTGGCAGCGCCGCCGACATGGTCCTTGTCGAAGTGGGTGACAATAAGGCAGTCGATAGCCGTAACACCCTGATTTTCGAGGAATTTGACGATAGTCTTGCCGTCGCCTCGTTCTCCGCAGTCTATTACGACTGTGCTGTTTTCCGAGCGGATTATCATGCTGTCAGCCTTCCCGACGCTGAGGAAAGTCACGGTAAGTTCGCCGCTGTCCTCTGTGCCGGAGGTGTCCGGGACGGTTTTTCCCTCAGACGATGTGCGGCTTTTCGGGCTGCAAGAATAGCCTGCCGAGATAAATGTGAGCGCTGCGGCAGACGCGATGAGACTTTTCCACTTCATTCCGGACACCTCCTTTTACATTAGTTTAATGGGTAAAGCTTAAAATAATCTTTAATCATTCATAAAGCGCGTAGCCTTCCGCGGACGAGGCTTCGACGAGGGATATCTGCCGCTCTATGATATCGGGAAAGTCCACCCATTCGCTCTCGCCGGCTGTGCCTGCCCATTTATCGGGCTTTCCGAGCTTGTATGCCGCGAGACCTATGATGAGCTTAACTTCGTCTGAGGTCATATCCTCCCAGAGCGAAAGAGTTTCCGCGAATGGACAGCTTTCGTTATTGAAGCCGAAGTATATCTGTGGCACGATGTAGTCGCAGTAGCCGGGAGTGCCGCACCACAGCCGCACATCGGCGTACTGGCTGCTGTAATTGCCGTTTATGCTGCCCTGTGGACTTATCCCGAACTGTAAGCGGCTGTCGCAGGCTTTAACGGTATCACGGAGAGTTTTTACCATGCGGGTGCAGTTGGACATCCTCCACTGTGCGAGGTCAGAAGCGCCGCTTTCCGCGAATTCACGAGCATCGAAGGATATATCGGCCGTAGGGTAGAAGTAATCGTCGATGTGTATGCCGTCAACGTCGTAGCCTTTGATTATCTCCGCGACGCACGCAGTGAGAAGCTCGTCCGTCTCGGTATATGCCGGGTCGAGGTACCACCTTCCGTTCACAAGTACGGCGATATCGCAGCCGGGATCGTCAGCCCATTTTTTCACGGTAAAGCTGTCGGGGAGGACAGCCATCTGCTCCTCGGTCTGACAGCGCAGTGGATTTATCCATGCGTGGACAGAAAGTCCCAGAGAATGGGCTTCTTCGAGCATTATCTCCAGCGGGTCGTAGCCGCCGTCAAGGCAGACGCCGCGCGGAAATATCTCCGAGCGGTAGTAGGCATCGCCGCAGGGATGAACGTGCAGATAGAGAGTGTTCACGCCCTCAGCCTTTGCCCCGGAATACAGTTCATGTACGGCACTCCGGAATTCCTCCGCGCTCTTTCCGAGCATATAGTCCTCATAGCCCATATACGGGAACCACTTTGCGATAACATGGTCGAAATTCAGCGGAGACCAGACCTTTTCCGGCGGAATGCCGAACTGCTCCGCGGTCTGTTCGGAGTAGGTCTGCTCCTCAATGACGAGCCCTTTGAGAACGCTGCCGTCAGCCTGTCCGCAGGCGGTGAGCATGGGGACGAGCAAAAGCAAAGACAGGTATTTTTTCATACACAGCACCTCCGGCACTATTATATGCGCGGAGGTCTGCTGAAATACGCACACGGGGACACACATAAGGCGTCCCCGTCAAATATTCTATGAGTTGGTATGCTTGTTTCAGGCGATCGGCGCTCTGTAAGGCAGTGAGCTGATGATATCGAGCTTGTATTTCTGTATCGCAAGCGCGTCCTTGTTGGTGATATCGCCGGATTCGTCGGTATCGGCGTTCTTCTCGCCCTTGGGGGTGAGTGTGTACTTGTCGGGATTGCCGATAGACTGCATTATCAGAACCGCATCAGCCATATTGACTTGATCGTCGCAGTTTGCGTCACCGCAGAGGATATCCCCGGGAGCATTTGAGTCAGTCTCGCTCTGTGATTCGGTCGGCTTGACCTCAGCCATGCTTGGCTCACCGTCGCCCCACCATTTGCTCCATCTGTCGTCAGTACGGTATTTCTCCATTTCACCGCCGGCAGATGTCCATGTGAAGACGTTGTCGTAGAGATGCCCCTCGTAGTAGTAGAACTGTGCCATAGAGCATATTTCATCTGCGTAGGTCTTGTATGCGCCGTCGTCCTCAGCCATGTAGCACCAGCCCGTGTTGAAACCCTTGAGGCTGTTGCGGACGACCTGATAATCATGCATATGCTCCTCGTTTATACAGATCTCGACGAAGTGGAGTATCTTTCTGATGCCCATATGGTTTGAGATTATGCAGTCATAGAAATTCGGTTCTGTGAACGAATACTGGAACATCTCCGGGACATTGTCCTCGGGCATGAAACTCGGATCGCAGCCGGCGAAGGCTGTGACCGCGGTCTGGAGAGTGCCGTATGCGTGGGCGGAATTCACGCCCCAGCCGTCCTCGTAGGCAGTTTCGTGGTCAGAACCTATCTTTCCCTCGCCGAGGGTGGATTCTCTTGAACCGAGACCGAGGAAGAGTGCATACACCTTCTCGCGGTCCTTCTGACCGAGACGGGTAGAGATGAGGTCCCAGTGCTCGTCTATCTCCTTGTAGAGGGCGTACTTTACCTCCTGAACGGTCATTTTGTGGTTTATGGCGCGTATCTCCTCTGTCGAAGCATCTGCGGGGGTGTTCCTTTCGCCGAAATTAAGAGGATTGCCGACGCCTTCCTTCTGGACATCGCGTGAAGTGTCGTGGAGAGGCTCGCAGGTCTCGCCGGCGAAGTACCATTCATCGGCATAGACGTACTGCTCTGCCGGTGTATAAGCCGGAACTGCCGCTGTACAGAGAGCAGCCGCAGTCAGTAATCCTAAAAATCTTGTCTTCATACAGCTCACCTTAGAAATTCGAGCCGTTCCAGCCCCAGTTCTCGGTCTCTGAATACTTGACGTAGATACGGTCGGTCGAGATGCCGGCGTTATCGGTGAGGATACCGGTGATGTGGCTTGTGAGAGTTGTGAGTGCGTTTGACGAAGCGCCGCCGAAGATCGAGACCTCGACCATAGCAGCCGGTTCGCTGCTGCCCTTGAACCAGAGCTTGTACCCGGGCTCGATACCGACCATGAGCCAGCCCTCGGACTTTCCGGGGATAGCGGTTATAGCGCGTCCGAGAGCGGATTTTATGCTCTCAGCTTTTTCATCTGACAGTGCAACGTTTGTTTTGACATTTATAAACGGCATGAATATTACCTCCCATTTCCTGTGCTTGCAGGACATATTGTATACATCAATTATACCACAAATAAAAAATATGTCAATATTAGTTAGCAGTGAACAGAAAGCAGTGCAGGGGCGCGTTCTGTGCGCCTGCGGCTCAGAATCAGCTTTTCCGGAGATGCTGCGCCGTCTGCACTTTTGACAAAGATTGTGCACATTTTCACATTGACGCTTATAATATTCACAAATACGCACAAAGTCTCAGATTGTTTACAATAATACTATTGAAAATTAACACCTTTTCTGGTATAATAAATGAAATATATCTACTCGTTAGGAGCTTCTCTATGAAAAAATGGACTGTCGGTATGCCTGACAGAAGGGTCATTTCCAAGCTCATGCTCAGCTGCGGAGTTACATCGCTCACTGCCGCCGCTCTCGCACAGAAGGGCTATACCTCTCCGGAAGCCGTTATGGAGAGCCTCAGCGCAGACGAGCTCTCATCACCCTTCCTCATAAAGGATATGAAGCAGGCTGCCGATATCCTCAATGCCGCGATAGACAGCGGCGAAAGGATATGCGTTTACGGCGACTATGACTGCGACGGCATAATGGCAACGGTCATTCTCTATTCCTACCTCCTCGAGACCGGTGCTGATGTTACATACTATATCCCCGAGCGCTCCGAGGGCTACGGTCTGAACAGGGATGCGGTAAAGCACATCGCCGATGACGGAGTACAGCTCATCATCACTGTGGACAACGGTATTTCCGCAGCAGCCGAGGCTGAATACATCTATGAACTCGGCATGAAGCTCGTTATTACAGACCACCACCAGCAGGGAGATGAGCTCCCGCGTGCGGAGGCGATAGTTGACCCTCACCGCCGCGACTGTATGTCTCCTTTCAAATATCTCTGCGGCGCAGGTATTGCGCTGAAGCTCGTTGCCGCACTTGACGGCGGCGACTACACTATGGCTCTGGAGCAGTTCGGCGACCTTGCCGCGATAGCAACGGTTGCCGATATAGTGAGCATGACGGGGGAGAACAGGTTCCTCGTTTCCTATGGGCTCGGACTTATCAACGAGACCGACCGTCCGGCGCTTATAGCTCTGAAGGAGGTCAGCGGATATGCGGAAAAGCCCGTGGATTCGCAGGCTGTTGGCTTCGGGCTCGCACCGAGGATTAACGCCGCCGGACGCTTCGGCTCACCAAAGACTGCCGCTGAGCTTTTCCTGTGTGAGGACTACGACGAAGCCCTTCCGATAGCGCAGGAACTCAATACTTTGAACGAACGCCGCAAATCTGCCGAAAACGAGATAGTTTCCGCTATCTATTCCATGATAGACAGCGACCCTTCGCTGATACGCGGCAGAGTTATCTTCGTATGCGGAAAGGACTGGCATCACGGCGTTATCGGCATAGTTGCCGCACGCATCATGGAACAGTTCGGAAAGCCCTGCTTCATCGCATCGGAGGCTGACGGAGAGATACGCGGTTCGGCACGTTCATTCGGGGAATTCTCTGTTTTCTCCGCACTGACTGCCGCTTCGGAAGTCCTTGAAAAATTCGGCGGTCACCCCGGCGCAGGCGGATTTACCATAAAGTCCGGCATGGCTGAGGATTTCCGGAAACTTCTCGAAAAATACGCTGCTGAGAATCACAAGCAGATGCCCCTTTTCACAGTTACCGCTGATTCGGCGATATCTCCGCAGGAGCTTACCGCCGAGAATATTGAGGGACTCAGTGCCCTCGAACCCTTTGGCGCTGAAAACGAAAAGCCGCTTTTCTATGTTGACAACGCCGTTGTTACCGGTATTTCGCCGCTTTCCGGCGGTTTGCATACAAAGCTCAGGCTCAGGGTAGGTACTGAGAACGTAGAAGCACTTATGTTCAGATGCTCGCCGCAGTCCCTTACCGTAGGCATCAACGAGCACTGCAACCTGATAGTCACTCTCGGAGTGAACGAATACAAGGGCAGGAAGTCTGTGAATATGCTTGTCAGGGATATGCGGCCTTCCAGCTTCGAGCAGAGCCGGTACTTCGCGGCACAGAGCGCTTTTGAAGCCTTTATGCGCGGCGAGGAACTGCCGGCCGCATACTATCCGAGTATGCTTCCCGACCGCAGCGAGGTCGTGAAGATCTACAAGGGCATACCCGACGGCGGTATCAGCATGGATACGCTGTATCTGCGCCTGAAGGACCCTTCGCTCAACTACTGTAAATTCTGTACGGCTGCCGAAGCACTGCGGCAGCTCGGACTGATAAAGCTTTCGTCCGCCGATCTCACCGTTGAAAGGGTGCCGGTCACAGCGAAGGCTGACCTCAATTCGGCGCCTGTACTCGTCTCCCTCAGAGGGAAGACGGTATGACGCTAAAGAAAATGACTCCACAGGGGGGATAGTTATGAATGATGACATGAATACCAAAAATGCTCAGCATCCCGAGCAGGGCGTGCCGATACCGGATACCGCCGAGCCGCGCGACCCGGAGAAGTATCTCAGCGAGATACCGGATTATGACGACAACTTTACTGTTGAAATGATAATCCAGAAGATACTCAGGGAGGATAAGCAGTACGATCTCAGCAAGATCATTTCTGCCTATGAGTTCGCTGCGAAGGCTCATGAGGGACAGAAGCGCTCGTCCGGACAGGATTATATCATTCACCCTCTTGCTGTCGCATATATCGTGCTTGAACTCGGTATGGACACCGATACCGTCTGTGCCGCCCTTCTGCATGATGTCGTGGAGGACACTCCCGCGACGCTTGACGACCTGAAAAAGCGTTTCGGTCAGGACGTTGCGATGCTCGTTGACGGCGTTACAAAACTCGGTAAAATACCGATATTCAGCCGTGAGGAGCAGCAGGCAGAAAATATCCGCAAGATACTCCTTGCAATGTCACAGGATATCCGTGTCATGATAATCAAGCTCTGCGACCGCCTGCACAATATGCGTACCCTGAAATACCGTCCGCACGAAAAGCAGCGCAATGTTGCCCTTGAGACCATGAATATATATGCCCCTATCGCTCACCGTCTCGGTATCAGAGCGATAAAGGAGGAGCTCCAGGACCTCGCATTCCATTATCTCGACCCCTACGCCTACTCCGAGATAGAACATATCCTCGAAAACAAGAAGGAGGAGCGTGAGGCTTTTATTGAGACTATCAAGAACCGCATCAACCAGCGCTTCAAGTCCGAGGAATTCTCCGAGCCGCCGCAGGTTGACGGCAGAGTAAAGAGCGTTTACAGCATATACCGCAAAATATTCATAAATCACAAGAATATCGACGAAATATACGATAAATATGCAGTCAGGATAATCGTCGGGACTATTGCCGAGTGCTACAACGTGCTCGGTCTGATACACGATATGTTCCGTCCGCTGCCGAACCGCTTCAAGGACTACATCTCGACCCCGAAATCGAATATGTACCAGTCCCTTCACACTACCGTCCTCGGCAAGGAGGGCATCCCCTTCGAGGTGCAGATACGCACATGGGATATGCACGAGACCGCTGAATACGGTATCGCTGCCCACTGGAAGTACAAGGAGGGTATTCAGGGCAAGGACAAGATGGAGCAGCGCCTTGCGTGGGTAAGGCAGGTCATCGAGGCTCAGCAGACCTCCGACGACGTTGAGGAGATAGTCCGCATTATCAAGACCGACCTCGACCCCGAGGATATCGTCGTAATGACGCCCAAGGGTATGTCCGTAAGTCTTCCGGTAAACTCCACCGTCATCGACTTTGCTTACCGTATCCACACCGAGATAGGTCATAAGACCACCGGTGCAAAGGTTGACGGCAGGATAGTTCCCCTCGATTATAAGCTCCAGACCGGACAGATATGCGAGATAATCACCAGCAAGGACCCCGACAAGGGACCGAACAGGGCATGGCTCAACATAGTCCAGACCAACGAGGCACGTTCAAAGATACGCTCGTGGTTCAAGAAGGAGCGCCGCGATGAGAATATCAT
Source organism: Ruminococcus sp. (assembly GCA_017525915.1). Lineage (GTDB taxonomy): Bacteria > Bacillota > Clostridia > Oscillospirales > Ruminococcaceae > Ruminococcus. Next base: position 245,114 of record JAFXSC010000001.1, on the reverse strand, counting down.
CGAGGGCAAGGCAGAGCTCGAGCGCGAGTTCAAGCGTCACCGCATCAACCTGAAAGAGGAGGATTACGAGGAATTCCTCGAGGACGATTTCAAGCGCCACAACTGCGAGACGCTTGACGATTTCTATGCCTCGATAGGCTATGGCGGTATCATGCTCTCAAAGATCATACCCCGTCTCAAGGACAAGTATGAGAAGATGAATTCCGGTTCCGATCATGAGCCTGTACCGCTCATTCAGCCCAAGGCAAACGGCAGAACGGGCATTATCCTCGACCAGATAGAGGATATTGCCGTAAAATTCGCACAGTGCTGCAATCCGCTCCCCGGTGACGACATCGTCGGCTTCATAACCCGCGGACACGGCATATCGGTACATACGACCAACTGCACCAACTACAAGGCGGTGCTCCAGAGGAATATCCCCGAGGAACTCAGCCGCTGGTGCGATATACAGTGGTCAGAGAACAGCGATTCACAGCTTCAGACGAGTTTTGAGGTCACAGCGGTTGACCGCATGGGGCTTGTCTATGACATATCGGCTGTGCTCATGGAGGCAAGAGTGCCGATCGTCCATTCATCATCGCGTGTGCTCAAAAACGGCAACGCTCTCTTTGAGGGGACTATCGTCATTTCCAGCACCGAACAGCTCAGGAACCTCTTTGAAAAGCTCAGGAAGATCAAGGGCGTTATTTCGGTTGAACGTGCAGCTATATAAAGGAGAATAACATGGAGTTCTACACCCTTCAGCTCGGACCTCTCGGCGCGAACTGCTACATCATTGAAACTGCGCCGCGGCAGTGCGTTGCAATAGATATCGGCGGAGACCATGAATACCTCATGGACCTTCTCATGAAGCGCTGCTTCACGCTCAGCAAGATACTTCTCACCCACGGTCACTTCGACCATATCGGCGGAGTTGAGGCTGTGAGAAAGGCTACCGGAGCAGAGGTCCATATCCATTACAGAGATGCAAAAATGCTCACGAGCGAGGAGCTTTCCCTGCACAGGGATATGTACGGCGAGCCGTTCTCGCCGGTGACAGAGTATACCTCCGTACTCGATGACAGCTGGATAAACGACGGTGATATGAGCTTCCGGGTGATACACACTCCTGGTCATTCCGAGGGAAGCGTGTGCTATCTCTGCGGAGACAGGATGTTTTCGGGGGACACCCTTTTTCAGGGCTCGGTCGGAAGGACCGATTTCACCGGCAGCGATCCTCTTGCAATGGTGCAGTCGCTGAGGAAGATATACCTTCTTGACGGCGATTACGATGTTTACCCCGGACACGGCGGAGAGACAAGGCTCAGTACAGAAAAACTCTCAAATCCCTATCTTAGAAGGTTCAAAGGAGAACTATGAACGATAATATAACAAAAATGCCGGTCGTGCTGATCGGCAATTCTTTTAAATACGAGGTCGAATCCACGCTGAAGCTTTTTTTCTATGCTGAAAGATTTGCGTTCTCGGAGGATATCGCTGATGCGTGCGGCGAAAGATATGTCATTGCCGGTGCAGATGAAAACAGGGTGTACACTGAGGTGATGCTCTCGGGAGAACTCAGCAGGGACGAAAAGCACCTTGAACGTCCGCTCTCAGAGGACAGTGCCGCCGCAGAGCATGAGCTCTGCCGGCTGATATTCCACATACTCTGCAAGCGCACGGGAAATACTCCTCCGTGGGGGCTTATGACCGGCATACGTCCCGTAAAGCGTGTAGTCGATCTTATCAGACAGGGGAGGTCCGAGGACGAGATATACCGCATACTTGCGGATAAATATGAAATACGTCCGGACAAGCTGCGTCTTGCTTATGCAACAGCTGAAAATCAGCTCCCGATACTTGAAAAAATAGACAGCAGTGCGGTGAGCCTGTATGTCTCGATACCCTTCTGTCCGACGAGGTGCAGCTATTGCTCGTTCGTCTCACATTCTATGGATTCCGCAAGGAAGCTCATGCCGGAGTATGTTGACGCACTCTGCCGCGAGCTTGCGATAACAGGCGATATTGTCCGCGAGAACGGCACTAAGATAGATACCATTTACTTCGGGGGAGGAACTCCGACTTCCATATCAGCTGCCGAGCTGAGGACCATCATGGAAGCTGTCGCTGCAAACTTCGACCTTGCGGCAGTCCGTGAATACAGCGTTGAGGCAGGACGTCCCGATACCATTGACGAGGAGAAGCTCCGTGTTATCAAAGGGCTCGGAGCGCAGAGGATATCCGTAAATCCCCAGACGCTCAATGACGATGTTCTGCGCGTCATAGGCAGGAAGCATACAGGTGAGGACGCCGTGAAGGCGTTTGAGCTTGCGCGGAAGGTCGGCTTCACGAATATCAATACCGACCTTATAGCAGGACTTCCCACAGAGAGCGCTGAGAGCTTCCGCAATACCCTCGACCGTATAATTGAGCTTGACCCTGAGAGCATAACGGTCCACGCGCTGACAATAAAACGCGCTGCCGACCTTTTTGCAGGCGGCAACGCAAATATCGGCAATCCTGCCGCGGAAATGGTGGATTACAGCATCGGAAAGCTCATGGAATGCGGCTATCTGCCGTATTATATGTACCGCCAGAAGAATACCGTGGACAATCTCGAGAATGTCGGCTATGCAAAGAAGGGCTTCGAGAGCTACTACAATATCTTCATCATGGACGAGACACAGACTATTCTCGGAGCAGGCTGTGCCGCTTCGACAAAGCTGGTCTATCCCGGCGGAAGGATAGAGCGAATACACAACTACAAGTTCCCGTATGAGTACATCAGGAGCTTTGACAAGCTCATGGAGAAAAAAAGTGAGGCAGAAGACTGCCTCAGACTGCTCAGTTCAATCAGGAACTGACTGTTATAGAGTTGTCCTTCCAGTAATCCGGTGCGGGAGAGCTGACAAGCCCGGGACGGTATATATGGTCATGGGAGTCTTCGGTATTGATCATCATATCGTTTACGAGCAAGCCTTTTTCAGTGGCTGAGATTATGAAGATGTACTCGCCGTATGCGGCGTTGCGGCTCTTGCACACACCTCTTGCTATTGCGTATCCTCCGCTGATATCGAACGAAACAGGCTCAAAGTATGAACTGTCGTCAGGAATGGTTTGGAAGCTGTGGTTCGCAGCGGCAGATTCAAGGTAAGAATAAAACGCATTGTACTGGATAAGCTCGCGCATGGACTTTTCCGGGTATCCGCTGCAAAGGCTTCCCCAACTCCGGCACATTTCGCTGCAAAGCTCCGTGACAGTATCCTTGTCGGCTGCGGTCACTGCTCCTGCCTCCTTCGGAGCATATACATGGGCTTCGGCTGTTGACGGCTCTTCTGACAGTTCAGTTGATGCCGCGGTCTCAGCGGGAGCAGAAGTTAATTCTCCGGAGGAAGCGGTCACGCTTGCGGAATCAGTGCTTCCGGGAGTGCTGCTGTCTGAAGAACTGCTGCACGAAGCAAGCGAGCTTAACAGTGTTCCTGCAATCGATAATGCTATTATCTTTTTCATAGGATTACCCCTTTTTCAAATTATATCAGACCTTTGGCTATAAGTCAATGGCCAATACAGAAAGCGTGGAATATATGCTAACTAAAAATCAGATAATCACCGCCGAGATAACCGATATTACCTCCGAGGGAAGCGGCGTGTGCCGGGCGGACGGCTTTGCCGTTTTTGTACCTGATACCGCTGTTGGAGACGTTGCCGAGGTGCGTATCGTGAAGGTGCTGAAAAGCTACGCCTACGGCATAATCGAAAAGCTCATAACGCCCTCGTCCGACCGCGTTACGCCGGAATGTCCGCACTATAAAAAGTGCGGAGGCTGTGTATTCATGCATATATCCTATGAGGCTGAATGCCGCATAAAATCGCAGATAGTCTCGGATGCCTTCACGCGCATAGGTCATCTTGCACCGGCAGAGACCCTGCCGATCTTCGGTGCTGAGGAGACAGAGGGCTACCGCAACAAGGCTCAGTATCCTTATGCCGACTACAAATATCAGGACGGCAAGGTCTTTCCTGAGTTCGGATTCTACGCTCCGCGCTCGCACAGGCTCGTTCCCGTGACCTACTGTGATCTCCAGCCTTTCGTTTTCGGGGATATACTGAGGCTGTGCAGAGAAGAACTCGGTTCAGGTGAGCTGCCCTGCATAACTCCATATAATGAGGAAAACGGCAGCGGTGTTCTCCGCCATATCTACATCAGACAGGGCTTCCACAGCAAGGAAATAATGGTCTGCTTTATAACCGCAAAGGACTCCTCTCAGATACGCACGGCTCTTACTACCCTCGGCAATACTGTTATCAGGAATTTTCCGGACGTCCGCTCCGTAATGCTGAATGTCAATCCGCTGAAGACCAATGTCATTCTCGGAGATAAGACCGTTTGTCTGCTCGGGAATCCCGTTATCGCGGACACTCTCTGCGGCGTGCCGGTAACGCTCAGTCCGCAGAGCTTTTATCAGGTGAATACCGCACAGGCTGAGAGGCTTTTTGCCGAGGCGAAAAGGCTTGCCGCTCCGAAAAAGGATGAGCTGCTTCTTGATCTGTACTGCGGTGCAGGTGCAATAGGACTTTCAATGGCTGACAGCGTGGACAGAGTTATCGGCGTTGAGGTAGTTCCGCAGGCTATCGAGGACGCTAAGGCAAACGCAGAGCGTGCCGGTATCAAAAACGCTGAATTTTATGCAGGTGATGCCGGTGAGATAGCTGCAAGGTTCGCTGCTGAGGGGAAGGCGCCGGATATCATTGTCCTCGACCCTCCGCGCAAGGGCTGCGATGAACTTACCCTGAAAGCCTGCGTTGATATGTCGCCTTCGAGGATTGTTATGATCTCCTGTAATCCCTCTACTGCCGCCCGCGATGCCGCTTATCTGTGCGGCAGGGGCTTTGCTCTCGATGTGCTGAGACCGGCTGATTTCTTCCCGAGAACAAGGCACGTTGAGTGCGTAGTTTTGATGTCAAAGTTTTCTAAAGATGAAAGGAATTGATTATGGCAAACGGCATTATTTATATTATGGAAACTGTTGTTCCGGGACTGATTAAAATTGGTAAAACAGCTTCTAATCAATTTGAAAACAGAATGTATAACCTTGAACGTAACGGCTACAACAATGTGGTAGGATTAAAGCGGCGTTTTGCAATTGAAGTTGACGAATATGATGAAAAGGAAACGTTGCTTCACAGTTTGTTTGATAAAAGCCGCCTGCAAAATTCAGAATTATTCGCTGTTGACGTTGATTTGGTGATACAGCTCCTTACTTCTTTTGAGGGAAAACAAGTATATCCAGAAGACGCAACAAAAGCAGAGGTATTTGCTGAGGCTACTGAAAAAAGGCAAGAAAATATAGGGATGACAATGATACCTGATGGCATATATATTATGAAAGAGAATCGCCGTGGATTTGGCACTATTACAGCTAAAATGCGTGTTGAAAACGGTAAATTCATTGTTTTAAAAGGTAGTATATGTGCTCCTGTTACTGGCAATTGGGCACCTGCTGTTAGACGGGCTGCAATAATAGAAAACAATGCTTTAATGGAAGACGTTGAATGTGACTCACCCTCAACTGCCGGTTGGATACCGCTTGGAAAAGCAAACAATGGCTGGTTGGTGTGGAAAACAACATCTGGAAAGCCAATTGATATTTTCAGATATCAAATAGTTCAAGAGAACTGAATAGTTTCAAAATGAATCACTCGATTTTTAACGTTTGCATAAACAGTTTTGAGTGTGAGGAAAGACTGTAAAGGCGAGAAAAAATGGATTAGTATTCTACGTGACAAGGCGGAAATAATATGGCAAATCTAATAACCGGAAGCAGGATCGCTCTAAGCATATTGCTGCTTTTCTGCACTCCGTTTTCGGCTGCTTTTTATGCGCTGTACTTTGCTGCCGGTCTGACAGATATGATCGACGGAACCGTAGCGAGGATGACGGGAACTGCCGGCGAATCCGGCGCAAAGCTCGATACTCTTGCAGATATTGTTTTTACAGCAGTCTGCACGCTCAAGCTTCTCCCCGTGCTGAACTTACCCGCCTGGACTTACTGTTGTGCAGCCGTAATAGCACTCATAAAAGCCTTTACGCTTGTCACAGGATATATCAGGCGCAAAGAGTTCACAGCAGTACATTCGCTGCTGAATAAAATCACAGGGGCTATGCTATTTGTGTTTCCGCTTACGCTTTCATTCATAGAACTGAGGTACAGTGTAGCCGCAGTCTGTATCGTGGCAGCGTGTGCAGCTATACAGGAGTCGTATTATATCGCAGCTCCGGAATGAGCACAGGAATTCAACACGGTACGGGCACACTCACCTCGCATAATTAATGAAAAACAAAAGACCTCCCGCAGTTCATCGGACCGCAGGAGGTCATATTTTATGCCGATGTCACAGGTGCATATCTCTCCGAGGAGAGTATCCTGTTCATCACGGTCTCGGGTGAACATTCGCCGCCCATTACCATATCGAACACAGCAGGGGAGTAGCCGGATACCAGTGCCGTACCGGTCTCGGAGCGTGTCACGGGTATCGCGTCACAGCGCGAGTTGACGTTCCAGAAGATTATCTCGGGCAGTGCGTAGCCGTAATTGCGGTACAGCGTCTTCATTGCCCTGAATAATACCTCGTTGTTGCCGCCGGTCACGCAGTAGTCGAACTGCATATCCGAGATGATGTAGAGCTTCGAGGGCATTTCGCCGGCCGGAACCTTGTTGTTTATCGCAGTCTTGAGTATGAGCTTGAATACCGCTTCAAGGTCGGTATTTGCGACCTCGTTGAAGGTACGGCAGTATGTTGCCTTTTCAACGATATCCCTGCCCTTTATCTCCACCAGACGGGGAGTCTGCGAGAAGGTTATGAAGTGGTTTGCGAATTCGCCTCTGTTGTGCTCAGCGAAGTATATGCCCAGCGACAGAGCCGCATCTATGGGGCGTATGCTTCCGCAGCCAGAGGTCATGGAGCCGGAGCCGTCGATGACTGCAAGAGCGTTTTCGCGCTTTGCAGCAGTCAGGTCGGGAAGTGCCTTCCACGCTGCATCGAGGGAGCGTCTTTCGTTTTCGGAAACGTTTCCGCTGAGTGCGGCACGGATTATGTCATAGGGGAAAAGCCTGTCTGCGTGGAGCTTTGCAGTACCCTCCTCGACCTTGTTGAGGTACGCAGAGTAACGTTCGCCGTCATTGCGGCTGAAAGCCTTGCGGTACTTGAACATCGCGCACGAGGGCTGCTTCTCATAGTCGAAGGTGTAGTCACGCTCACGGAGACGGTTCTCCAGAATGTCGGTATATCTGCGGAGAGCGGAGAGCGTTCTGCGGTACTCACGCTCACTCATGCCGAGCAGAGCAGCCATGCGTCTGCCGGAATTGCGTGTACCCTGAGAGGAAGCGTTAGCGGATGGCAGCCACTTTGCGAGCAGCGAAGCAGGCTCGCCGACGTTCATAGCGGCGATGTCCTTATAAAGCTGAGACTTTATCTCAGCAGCCGCGGACTTCTCCAGGGGAGTGCCGAGCAGTACGCAGAGATCGTCAAATCTGCCGTACTCAGCAAATAGGGGGATATTCTTCTCGACAGCACGGGGAGCTGTTCTGACGAGTGAAGATACAGCGCAGCGGAAGAAGCGCCTCTCGCCGAGGCCGCCTCTTGCATCACGGGCGAAGAAGACTATCTTCATTGCCTTGTCGGGATCTTCAGCGTAAGCGCGTGTAACTGCGTCTGCGATATCCTCGGGGGAGGTATTTCGCATAGCGCCTGCCTTGAAGAACAAGTCGAGGCAGAACGACTCCGACGAACGGTAAGCCAGAGCATCGTTCTCGGTAGCAGTAATGTTGGATTCCTTCTTTAAGTAGTTGAGCATTTCAATTCTCCTTTCAAGTCACCGCCGGTATCCGGCAGGAAAAGTGTAACTTTCAAGTCAGCGTATTCTGGACATTTCTGTCCGGCGGGATTTGAACCTGCAAATAGCCAATTTCTTCTGCTGTTGCTGACTTACACGGCTCGTTTTTTTCACAGTGCTAACCCCCGTCGGGGCAGCCTCCTGCGTCCCGGAAAATAATGCTGTAAGAGCCGTAAGATTGTGATTCAAGACGCAATAATCATCATTTATCCCATCGGATAAAGAAAATCAGACATATCTGCTGTTTGCGTCTTAACTCGGCGCTCTTAGTTTATGAGACTAAAAAAGTTTCATGGTCATAGTATTTGCTGTAAGCGCCTGAAATAGCAAGGCACGTTAGTTATCGTGACAGGATAATGTCGATTGCTGTTTGTGCCTTAAAGAGATTTCGTACCTCTGCTGTGATTACAGTATATCACAGTAATTGGTAAAAATCATATAATTTTTTCTGCACACACTCCGGGTATTGCAAATCGGAGGATTATTTGTTATTATAATAATGATGGTCAATAAAGGATCCGTGATCCGGAATTATCGGTATCGCTTGACGGCGATCAATAATATTATTCTGATATGCCCGCGTAAGCGGACACCATAATTCCGCATTGAGAAGGGGGGAGAAGAAATGGCAGGCTTTTCTGAACTCATCAAGAATTTCGACAAGACCCGTGACTATGTCCGCGACTTTTTCATATACGGCTGCAAGGTACGCAGCGACTTTGACCGCAAGAGTGTCCGCACATACGGTGATGAAAAACGCCGCGTTGAAAGCTGGATGGGCGACTGTATGCGCTATGACGATTCCGTCCGCGGCAGGAGCGTTTCCATATCCGTGAACAGCAGCAATATTCCCGAAAATCCGCTGTATAACGCCTATTATTCCAAGAGCTTCACAGATAATGATATCCGGTTGCATTTCTTTCTGACTGACATTCTGCACGACGCCAGGAGCCGTTCGCTGAAGGAGCTTGTGGATACCCTGAACACTGATTATTCACAGCTTTTTGACGAGCAGACCGTCCGCAACAAGCTGAAGGAATACGTTGATGAGGGGATAATCATTTCCGGCAAGCAGGGCAAGACCATGTACTATTCGTTGTCCGGCGACAGTGCTGACGGTTTCATCAGGGACTTCCCCGGACTTGACGATGCGCTGGAATTTTTTTCCGAAGCCCAGCATTTCGGCATTATCGGCAACAGTATACTCAAAATGCTCGGGCTCAGAAACGAACTGTTTTTCTTCAAGCATAATTATATTATCCACACGCTTGAAGATGTGCTTATACCGGAGATACTCAAAGCTATGGACGGCAGGTGCTTTATCATCTTCCGGACATTTTCGGCGAAAAAGCTCATGACGGGCGCTGACAATACCGCTGAGACCCGTGCGGTGCCGATGAAGATACTCGTTTCCGTTCAGACGGGAAGGCGGTACCTTGCGGCATATATCCCGGGACAGAAACGCTTCACGGCGTTCCGTCTCGACTGCATGAACAGTGTAAAGACAGGGGATATCTGCGAAAAGTATGACGAACTGAAAGAGAGCTTTGACCGCAATCTGTCCCGGTGTTTCGGAGTATCCTTCGGTTCGAGGAGCGAGAACGGAACGTTTCCGCTGATAAAGATAATATTTTATGCTGATGAAAAAAATGAGCGCTATATCATCGAGCGCCTTGAACGTGAAAAGCGCTGCTGCACGCTTGAAAGGTCAGGGGATAACCTCTATACGCTGACGGCTGACGTATTTGACCCTAACGAGCTCATGCACTGGGTGAAGACGTTTATCGGCAGGATAGTCCGCATCGAGGGCGGTCCGGACACGGTAAAGAAGCGCTTCCGCGCCGATATTGCGCGAATGAACAGAATGTACGGCGGTGATGAAGATGAACATATTCAGTGAGATTTACGGCACATATTTCCGGATAGCGGCAAAGCTTCTCGAAAACGAAGTTACTGACGAGAAGACGGTGCGTGAGACTGTCCAGCGCGAAGGCTTCCGGGATTCAGTTCTTTTCCTGCCGCAGAAGCTCATTCCCGGCAGCGAGGACTGGGGACTTTTCAGCCGCGGAGCTGACGGAAAACTCAGACGCATCACTAAGAACGCACCGGTCAGGGTACTCACGAAATTACAGAAAATGTGGCTCAGAGCCAAGCTCTCCGACCCGAGGATAAGGCTTTTCATGGACGGCGAAGCCCTTGTGCGTCTTGATGAAAGACTTGCTGATGTAACTCCGCTCTACAAGAAGGAGCAGTTCGGGTTCACGGACCGCTTCTCCGACAGCGATGATTATTCCAGCGAGGACTATATAAGGAATTTCCGTACCGCGCTCGAAGCCGTCAGGCACAGGAGGATAGTGTTCATCGAGTTCGTTTCGGGTCATGGGAAGCATATGAGCGGAAAGTTCGTGCTGCTGAAACTGGAGTATTCCCCCAAGAACGACAAGTTCCGGGCGTACTGCTATCTGCTGCGGAACGACAGGATAAAGAGCAGCGGAGTAATCAACATCGGGCGCATTACGAGTATTGTTGATACGGGCAGGACCTTCCGCACACCGGTGTCTGTTGATGGCTATTTTTTGAGCAGGAAATGCAGCAGTCCGGCACTGATAAGAGTGACCACTGAGCGCAACGGTGTGGAGCGCTTCATGCTGGAGTTCGCCTCGTATGAGAAGCACACCGTCCGCGACCTTGCGACCGGAGAATACAAGGTCGAGATATGGTACGATGAGCAGGACGAGACAGAACTGCTCATACAGCTTCTCAGCTTCGGACCCGTTATCGAGATACTCGGTCCGGCACATCTGAGAGAACAGGCTAAGATGCGCGTAAAACGTCAGGCGGAACTGCTTGCGGAAAACGGAGATGATGAAAATGCTGACGGAGCTTGAAAATGCACTTTTGAAGTCGGAACGCCCTTCCGCTTACTTTGAACAGCTCCGCGCAGCGGAACAGCTCGGCGGCTGGTTCCCGGAACTGAAGGCGCTCATCGGAGTTATGCAGAACCGTGAATACCACCTTGAAGGCGATGCCTGGACGCATACGATGATGGTGCTCGATGAAGCTGCAAAACGGCGCGGCAGAGCTGAAAATCCGCTCGGTTTCATGCTCGCGGCGCTGTGCCACGACTTCGGGAAAGCGGTCTGCACAACAGTTTCAGAGGACGGCAGAGTTCACTCATACGAGCACGAAACGCTCGGACTTCCCGCAGTCCGGCAGTTCATGGAGCGCCTTGCCGCAGATGCAGAGCTGACGGGGTACGTTCTGAACATGACCGAGCTGCACATGGAACCGAATAAACTGGCGGCAACTGGGTCAAAGCTGAAAAAGGCCAACAGGCTGTTCGACAGATCGTGCGCGCCTTATGACCTTATACAGCTTGCTGTCTGCGACGGGCTCGGAAAGCTTCCGCAGTGCGGAGATACCGAGGAGTTCCTGATGCGGAGATATGCGGAGTTCACGGAAATAATGGCGCGTCCGTATGTCACCGGGCAGGACCTCATAAATGCAGGGCTTGCGCCTTCGGAGGAACTTTCGGAAATACTCGGATACGCCCACAAGCTCCGGCTTGCGGGACTTGATAAGGAAGATCAGCTGCGCCAGAGCCTTGCATACGCGAGAAGCGTGCTGAAAATAAGGCAGCATTAAGTCCTTTGTTATGATACGCTCCCCTCGGAGAAGATGCACATGATGTGCGGAAGCTCCGGGGGGATTTTTGTGTCCGGAAGTAACATTTACCGGCACCGGGCTGTCACAAATAGTTTCTTTACTATTTGAGGATTATGGGATATAATAAAATCAGCAGAGGAGGTGATGTGATAAAATGCTGACCGGTCATAAAATCGCAGAACTGAGAATGAAAGCAGGCATGACACAGGAACAGCTTGCGGATAAGCTCTACGTTACAAGGGTTATGGTCTCCAAATGGGAGAGGGATATCTGCCAGCCAGACTATGCTACCGTCCTGAAAATAGCGGATCTGCTCTCCGTATCACCAGACGAGATAATGAAAAAGGAAGATGCTGTGATAAATGAGCTGTACAGCTTTTTATCAGACACCGAAAGCAGCGATCTTCTGAATGATCTGAACCATTTCCTGTCAACTCTGAGGAGCCGTGACAGGAGCGTATTCGTCAGACGCTATTATTTCCTTGAGGATATCAGCACCATTGCGGATAAATACGGTATCAAAGAGAGCAACGTCCGTACAGTTCTTATGCGTACACGGAAGAAATTCAAAAAGTATCTTGAGGTGATGAACAATGAGAAGAAATGATCTGTATGACGCAATATCAGGGATAAACAAGGATTATATAACTGAATCCGAAGATACCGGAGCTGTTTCGGCTCAGTTCAGAAAGGAGAAAGCTATGAAAAAACGTATAGTTGTTTCAGCACTTTGCCTTGCGTTCGTAGGCATTGGCGCGATAGGCGCAGGCAAAAGCGGTCTGCTGAAAAAGGATAATAACAAGACGGAGATAACAAGTACAGTAAGCGGTACGGAGCTGATGCAGGCAGAGCCTTCAAGTGCGGAAGCTGCGGCTGTTCCGGCTTCAACTGAGAATATTCTCACCGATGAGCCGCTGTATTACAGCAGGCTGGTCAAAAGCACTGATGCTCCCGAGATCGAGGGATATGACGATGTAAGTGCTGCATTAAGTTACGCAGCATTTGATATTGAGGCATTCAAAGAGGAATTACTTGATGATTCAAACGGTATGATCGAAGGCGAGATACTGGATATGTGGGTGAATCATTATGAATTTGCCACTGCAAGCAATAAATTCGAGCCGAACGGGAGACTTTATCATAAGGAGTCATCAGTGGCTTACAAAATAAGAGTTGACAAGGTTTACAGCGGCGATTTCAAGGCTGGCGACGAGGTAACTGTCGAGGACCGCTATTTCATGTTGGATTCAGTAGTGTCCATAAAGAAGGGCGGACACTATGTTATCCCGATAGGCAGGGGTGACGGAAAGCTCTGGATGAATGATGAGATAGTGAGCGGAGATGCCGAAATGAAGAGCAAATACTTCACCATGTACCAGTTCCACCCGCAGATAGAAAAGGTCGACGGCGGATATATTGTCACGGACGACTGGAAAACTCTTATCGCAGGATGCAGGGAAGTAGTAATGGACGTTACAGCTGACGGCAGCTCCTATTACGGCAAAATGTACTATGTGCCCGACGATGTTTTCAACGAGAGAATGGAGCTTCTGATCCCGGAGAACAAAAACGGATAAGTGCGGAACATAAATGAAAGTTTCAGTATAAAAATGGGGGGAGCCTTTTCGCAAAGGTTCCCCCTGTTCTGGTATGTTCAGTTTGCAGATGCGCCCTGGTCGAAGGTCTTCTGCGCTACAATTCTGTAAAGAGAAGGGTCTTCCCAGAAGTCAAAGAACGGCTCGGAAACTATTTCCGGTCGGTAGATCATATCTGTCGAGCCCTCGTAATTCATTATCATATCGTTCACGAGAAGTCTGCCGTCAGAGAGTGTGAGCAGGAAAATATATTCGCCGTAAGCGCTGTTCCTGTCCTTGTATACGCCCTTTGCAACAGCGTGATTGCCGGACGGTTCAAGAGAGGTCAGCTCAAAATGAGTATCGTCCTCGTCCGCTTTTGTCGGCAGTGTGGCGTTCAGAGCAGTGTACACGAGGTAGGAATCAAGGACTTTGTACTCAACATACTGACCGAATCCGATATTCCCTCTGCCGTTGTTGAGCTTTGTCCAGCGGTAGCAGATCTCATTGCACAGTGCGGAAACGCTTTCACTGTCTTCAGCTGTTATACTGTCGGTGGCGTGTACGGTGAATATGCCGTTCGGAGCGGTGGGGGCAGTTGTGTCCGGAATGTCTGAGGTATCTTCGCCGGTAAGGTCTTCTGCGGCAGTGGTGTCGGAGATTTCAGTCGGTGAAGTGTCGGAGCTCGTTTTGCGGCTGGTCGAAGTTGAGCTGCACGCATAAAGAGCAAACATTGCTGTCAGAATTGTGCTGAGAACAATGAGTTTACGCATATACATACCTCCTTTTTAGTAATTGTAGCATATATATGCGAATATGTCAACGCCTCAGAAGCTTTCAAGCCTTACGCGGAGCTTCTTGATTATCTTCTTTTCAAGCCTTGATATATAGGACTGCGATATCCCTATCTGCTCGGCGACCTCCTTCTGGGTCATTTCCTTTCCGTTGACAAGTCCGAACCGCATCTCCATTATCTCCCGTTCACGGTCACACAGCTCGCTCACTGCCGCCCGGAGTATCTCCCTTTCCGCCTCGGTCTCGATGCCCTTGTTGACGACGTCCTCCTCGGTGCCGAGTATGTCCGAAAGAAGCAGCTCGTTCCCGTCGTAGTCTACGTTCAGCGGCTCGTCTATCGAAAGGTCATTGCGGTACTGCGAGGACTTCCTCAGGAACATGAGTATCTCGTTCTCGATGCACCGCGAAGCATAGGTCGCAAGCTTGATGTTCTTGTTCGGACAGAAGGTCCTGACCGCCTTTATCAGTCCGATAGTGCCGATAGAAACGAGGTCCTCTATGCCTATGCCGGTGGACTCGAACTTCTTTGCGATGTATACCACGAGCCGGAGGTTGTGTACGATAAGGCAGTTCCGCGCTTCGGGGTCATTTTCTCCGAGCCGCACGAAGACTTCCTCCTCCTGCTGACGGGTGAGCGGAGGGGGCAGCGTGTCCGGTCCGTTGATATAGTCTATCCTCCCTGACAGGAGGTCTTTTATCCGTTTTGATAAGAGCTTGAAAATGTTCATAGTCTTCTCCTTTATGTATTATAGTCTGAGCAGTCCGGGATTGAAAACGGCGCTGCCGGATGTTTTTCCGAGCCCGATGACAGCATCGACAGGCTTGCGGACTCCGCTGAGCATATCGAGTATCAGCACCTCGTCCGGACGGAATACAGGCATAACTCCGCTGGCGGTCACTGTCCGGCAGGGTATCAGCCGGAAGCCTCGGGCAGGCGTACTGCCGCCCTCCGGAAGGATACCGGCAAGGTCGTCAGCGCCGCAGACGATGACCGGCGAGCCTGAGAACATATCAACGAGAGAATTGCCCGTATCAGCGAGTCCTTCGAGACTTGCAGTCTTTCCGCGGTACTTCACGGTTATCCTGTAACAGCCGTGTCCGGGCGGAGCCTTATCGAGGAGTATCCTTGCGGCGTAAGCGGCTGCGTAAAGTGCAGAGGTCGTGATGACGAGCACGAGCAGCGAAAAATCTATGTAGAAATAGGAGTTGTTGAAGTGCATGAAATCCGGCGTGAGCCATGAGTAGACCGCATAGATGCACCCGGCAAGAATAAAGTTTGCGCCGAGAAAAGCTCCGGTCACGGTGACAAGACGTTTCCTGCCGTGAAAACCAAAGGCTGCGGCAGATATGGTGAATGCTGCGAAAGCGCGTATCAAAGCCGAGAGCAGGCCGTTCAGCTCCGGGACGAGTATCAGCAGTGAAAACAGGCTGCCGTACAGAGAAGCTGCGGCACATCTTGCGTTTTTCAGCGGAGAATGCGTGATACAGGCAGTTATCCGCAGAAGAAAGAAATTCATGTAGATGTTCAATATTATCAGCACATCGAGATATATCGTTTCCAACCGTACAGCCCTCCCTCTGCCGGAACTATCCGCTGATAACATTATATTACTTTTCCTGCGCGGAATATGCCGGAAACGGTCGCCTGCGGCATGAAAGAGCCCCCGTATGTTCCGGAGGTGCAAAAAAGCTTGACATACGGCAGAAAGCGTGGTATAATATCTTTAAGTTGTTGGTAACAACAAAAAATCCCGTCCAGAACGGGAAAAAGGTCTGAAACTGAGGGAAGTGCGGTCAGAAACCGCCGCAGCAGTCACTACCGTGTGGGAACACCGTTCCCGAGCCGGGTCGCTCGTCAGACCAGCAGACGACCGGGATGAGCCATATATGGCAGTTCCGCGAAGTTTCCGGGCATAGGGGAACGAAGCTGCGCCGCATTGCAATGCCTCACCGTTATTACGGCGGTGGGCTTATAGTGTTGCGTGATCGCGTCCGGCTCTGCTTGGCGCTTTTTTTGCGTCTGCATCATTTTAAAAGGAGAATAGCTATGAAAAAGATCATCATTGCTGCTTCGGCACTCGTACTCACCTGTTCAGCTGTAAGCATGACTTCATTCGCAGAGGATACAGCAAGCTGCAAGGCTTATGTTACCGTTACCCTCGGACCTGACAGCATCGCTGCTGTGCAGAAGGAAGTTAACGTTACCGATATCGACAGCGACGGCAAGCTCACTATCAACGACGCTCTCTATATCTTCCATGAGGAGAATTATGAAGGCGGCGCTGCTGCCGGCTATAAGTCATCGGTAGGTCAGTACGGTCTCCAGCTCGACAAGCTCTACGGCGTTGAGAACGGCGGAAACTACGGCTACTATGTGAATAATACGATGTCAATGGGACTTGGTGATGAGATAACCGACGGTGCTTACATCAATGCCTATGTATATTCTGATGTTTCCGGCTTTTCTGATACATACAGCTGGTTCGACAAGAATAATTTCGAGGCTGAATGCGGTGCAAGCGTTGAGCTTACCCTAAATCATATCACATTCGATGCTAACTGGTCACCTGTTGCTGCTCCCGTTGCAGGCGCAGCTATCCTTGTAAACGGCGCTCCGACCGAGTTCGTTACCGACGATAACGGAAAGGTTACTGTTGTTATCGACAATCCCGGCAGAAATGAGATATCTGCCAAATCTGACAAGCTCACTCTCGTTCCGCCTGTATGCGTTGCAAACATGACCGGCGGTGCTGGCATTACTTCTACAACTACTACAACAACAACTACTACGACAACAACAACTGCCACATCTGATACTTCCGCTTCATCGACATCCTCGACCGCAGCGGCAGGCGGAGACAATTCACCGAAAACAGGCGTTGCCGGCGTTGGTACAGCCGCAGCAGTTCTTGCGGTATCCGTTGGCGCTGCATTTGCATTAAGAAAGAAGAATGAGGACTAAGGCAGCGGTACTGCTGTTCTGTCTGCTCACGATAATATTTGACCTCGGCGCTTTGGGTATAAACGCCGCAGGTGAAGCTCATACCGTCGGCGAGGTCGAAGCTCTTGCCGGCGGTATAGTTGATTATGAGCTTGAAAAGTCGGGTGCGGACAGCATACAGTCGTGGATAGACGGTGCCCTCACAGACGGTGCAGGTGTATCGTCGGAATGGTTCATCGTGGGACTCAGTCAGTCGGGTGAGAGAAATCTTTCATCGTACGAGGAGGCGCTCAAAGCTTATCTCAGCTCCGGTAAAACGATGAATGCAGTGTCGAAGGAGAAGTATGCCCTTGCACTCATCGCAGCAGGAAGTGATGACAGCTTCATCACCGAGGCTCTTTCCGGTTCAGCCGGACAGCAGGGCATCATGAGCTGGATATACGCCCTGCATATCATCAACAACGGCTACACTGCGCCGAACATTACCGCTGATACGGTCACGGAAAAGCTGCTCTCCCTGCAATTTGCAGACGGCGGCTGGGCACTCTGGGGAGAATACGGTGATGTTGACGTGACCGCCATGACCTTACAGGCACTCGCGCCGCAATACAGTACCTCCGGGAGCGTTCACGCGGCTGTTGACAGAGCGCTGACCTTCCTCTCGGAAAAGCAGCAGCCGGACGGCGGCTATAAGGGCTTCGGCACTGACAATCCGGAGAGCGCGTCGCAGGTACTCACAGCACTTTCGGCTCTGGGCATAGACTGCCGGACCGACGCGCGTTTCTTGAAGGACGGCGACATCATCAGCGCGATAGCTTCATACAGGCTCGCGGACGGAAGCTACTGTCATGTAATGGGCGGCGAGAGCAATCCTACCGCGACCGTTCAGGCTTACTACGCCTATGTTTCCTATATCAGGATGAAGCGCGGACAGTCTCCGCTCCTCGTCCTTGACAACCGCAAGCCGGCAGATGTTCCGGTGACCGTCACGACCACGGCTGTACAGACCACTGTCGCTGTTACGACAGCCGTAACAGTTACGCAGACGGTCACGGCTGTTCAGACTGAAACTGAGGAGACTTCTGCTTCAATGGCGGCATCCTCGACAACTGATGCAAAAACCACGGTCACGGAAACGACTGTCATGACCTCCGCTGTGACTGAAACGGAGACTGTTTCTTCCTCCGTGGCCACATCATTTGAAGCAGCGGCAGGCACTTCCGACAGCGGCGGAAAGGGCGGCTACAAGGGCAAGGTCATTGCCGTTATCTGCGGAGCAGCCGGAGTTCTCGCACTCGCGGCATTCATCACCGGCAAGCGCAGCTACAAGAACTTCATTGCGATAGGCGTTGTCGCGGCGGCTGGTATAGTCTTTGTCCTTTTCACGGATTTCCAGTCCACGGACAGCTACTATACCGGTGAGAAAAAGCACAAGGAAAATGCCGTAGGTACGGTAACTATGACCATTCGCTGCGATACCGTTGCGGACAGGTGCGACCATGATTATATCCCGGAGGACGGCATTATCCTTGATGTCACCGAGTTCGACATCGAGGAGGGCGAGACAGTCTATGATATCCTCATCGAGGCGGCAAGGGCTTACCGCATTCAGGTCGAGAACCGCGGGAGCGCAGGCTCGTCGCACGGCATGGTCTACATCGCCGGCATAAGCTACCTCTACGAAATGGATTTCGGCGATCTCTCCGGCTGGGTGTACCATGTAAACGGCATCACGCCCTCGCGCGGCTGCGGAGAATACGTTCTCAGCGACGGTGACTTCATCGAGTGGCTGTACACCTGCGAGCTCGGACACGATCTTGACGAGGTATACGAGGAATGAGAAGCTTTCAGGAATTCAACCCGATAGTCATAGCGGTATATTTTTTCAGCGTGACCGGCGTAGCGATGTTCTCGTCCTATCCGCCTTTCATGGCGGTTTCTCTGCTCGGCGGTATAGCGCTGTACCTTGTTCGCAACGGCAGAAGACACGCACGGTCGCACTTTTTCTTCCTGCTTCTGTTCCTGATACTTGCGGCGGCAAATCCCCTCATGTCCCACAACGGCGTAACGGTGCTGTTTATCATGAACGACAATCCGATAACGCTCGAAGCGCTGCTCTACGGCATTAACTCGGCGGCAATGATAATCGGCGTGCTCTACTGGTTCCGCTCGTTCACGCAGATAATGACGAGCGAGAAGCTCCTGTATGTTGCCGGTGCGCTCTCGCCGAAGCTCTCGCTGATACTCTCGATGGCGATACGCTTCGTGCCGCTGTTCAACAGGCAGTCAAAGAGAGTGAAGGATACCCAGACCGCGATGGGACTTTTCCGGGACGACAACGTTGTTGATGATATCCGCGGACGAATGAGGATATTCTCGATACTCGTCACATGGGGACTTGAAAACGGCATAATAACCGCGGACAGCATGGCGGCAAGAGGTTACGGCACCGGCAGGCGTTCGCAGATGAAGCGATTCCGGTTCAGGCGGAGCGATACCGCACTTCTGCTGACGACTTTTACGCTGCTCGGAATGACCGTTGCCGGGGTAATGGCAGGCGGACTGACGTTCAGCTTCTACCCGGCGGTGAAGTACGGCACTCCCGGTATCATCGGGATATGCGGAATCGCGGCATACAGCCTTCTTGCGCTGCTGCCGGTAATTATTGAAACGGAGGTGAGCATAAAGTGGAGATACTTGCGGTCGAGGATCTGACGTTCAGCTATCCTCAGTGCATTTCACCGGCGTTGAGAAATGCCTCGCTCCGCCTTGAAAGGGGAGAGCTCGCGGTGCTCTGCGGTGCGACCGGCAGCGGAAAATCCACTCTCCTGCGTATGCTCAAGCGTGAGCTTATACCCAACGGTGAAATGTCCGGCAGGGTAATGTTCTGCGGATCGCCTCTCGGTGAACTCAGCGCAAGGGATTCAGCCTCGCGCATCGGCTTTGTAATGCAGAGACCGGAGCAGCAGATCGTCACCGATAAGGTGTGGCACGAGCTTGCCTTCGGGCTTGAAAACCTCGGTGTGCCGCAGGAGGAGATAGCACGGAGAACTGCCGAGATAGCGAGCTATTTCGGCATCATAAGCTGGTACGGCAGCGATACCGCAGAACTTTCCGGCGGACAGAAACAGCTCCTCAACCTTGCGGCGGTGCTGGTTATGCAGCCGGAGCTCCTTATCCTTGACGAACCGACCGCGCAGCTTGACCCGATAGCCGCTTCAGAGTTCATTTCAACCCTCAGAAAGCTCAATCAGGAGCTTGGTATTACAATACTCCTTGCGGAGCATCGCCTTGAAGAAGCGGTTCCGCTCTGCGACAGGCTCATCGTCATGGAAAACGGCGGCATAACCGCAAACGGCAGTCCGCGCGAGGTCATTGCATCTCTCCGGGAACGTCCGGAGCTGCTCTGCGGAATGCCGGCAGCTTCAAGGCTCTATGCGGCGCTTGACAGCGGCGGAGAATGTCCGCTTACCGTGCGCGAGGGCAAGGAGTACATCGCCGCGGGCTTCCGCAATGAGATACGTTCTCTCCCTGCCGCGGAGAAGTCCTCCGCCACCGAAACTGCGCTGGAGTTCCGGGACGTGTTCTTCCGCTATGAAAGGCAGTCCCCGGACGTTCTCAGCGGTCTTTCGCTTAAAATAATGAAGGGTGAGCTGTTCTGCATACTCGGCGGAAACGGCTCCGGAAAGACCACTGCGCTGTCGGCTGCTGCCGGTATACTCCGTCCCTACTGCGGAGATATCCGCATTTTCGGGAAAAAGCAGAAGGAATACCGCAACCGTTCGCTCTACCGCGAGTGCCTTGCGATGCTGCCGCAGGACGTTCAGACCGTGTTCCTGCGGAATACGGTGCGCGAGGAGCTTGACGAAGCCGGGGCTGATGCCGCGGCGCTGCCCTATGACCTTTCGCACCTTATGGACAAGCACCCCTATGACCTTTCCGGCGGCGAGCAGCAGCTCACCGCGCTTGCGAAGGTGCTTGCGGCGAAGCCGAAGCTTCTCCTCCTTGACGAGCCGACAAAGGGCATGGACGCCGCAACGAAGCAGGGGATAATAAACGTACTGAAGAAGCTCCGTGACAGCGGCATAACTGTGGTCGCCGTCACGCACGACGTTGAATTTGCCGCTGTGTGCGCCGACCGCTGCGCTATGTTCTTCGGCGGACAGATAGTGTCAACAGGCACTCCGGAGGACTTCTTCACGGCAAATACTTTCTATACCACGGCGGCGAGCCGCATGGCGAGGGGGATATACGACCGGACGGCAGTCCTTGACGATGTTATAAGTCTGTGCCGCATGAACGGACGCCGGGAGGACTGATATGATAGTAATAAAGAGCAGGAAACTGAGAAGCGGCATAAAGGCGGCAGTTCCCTTCATCGTGATACCGGCGCTTGCAGTGCTGGGTTCGGCGGCGTTCGCGCGGAAGCGGCATATCATCATATCCCTTGCGATAGCGGCATTTGCACTGCTTCTATTCGCGGCCGGCTTCGAGAAAAAGTCTACCGGTACGCGGCGCATGGTCATAGTATCGGTTATGACCGCACTTTGTTTTGCCGGAAGGTTCATACCCTTTCTGAAACCGATGACTGCGCTGACGATAATCACCGCGCTCTATCTTGGCGGAGAGGCAGGATTCCTTGTGGGAGCGATGTCGGCGCTGCTGTCGAATTTCTATTTCGGGCAGGGACCTTGGACAGCCTTCCAGATGCTTGCATGGGGCATGATAGGGCTGTTTGCAGGGATACTGTCGGAGCCTCTGCGGAGAAACAGGATACTGCTTCTCATTTACGGAGCGGCTGCCGGAGTGGCTTATTCGTTTATCATGGATATCTGGACTGTTCTGTGGTATGCGGAGGGCTTTCAGTGGAACCTTTACTTTGCAGCACTGGGAACGGCAATACCGTACACTGTGTCGTATGCGGTATCGAATGTGCTGTTTCTGGCACTGCTTGCGAGACCTTTCGGCGAAAAACTGGAACGGATAAAGATAAAATACGGGGTATGACAAAAGCCATAAAGGGGATTCCTTTATGGCTTTTATACTGTTGACTTGAAAAATCTCAGCGTGAAAACAGCGCCGCCGCCGGGAGCATTATCGGCTTTGACGATGCCGTTCTGTTCGGTGATTATCCTCCGTGCAAGCGCAAGCCCTATGCCGAAGCTCTTGTCGCTGTGATTCTTGCCGTTATAGAACCTCTCAAATATATGCGGAAGGTCTTCCGGGTCGATGCCGCTTCCGTTATCTTGTATCACTATATCGGAATACAGCGTATTTTCGGAGGCTGTGATGCTTATGCAGCCACCCTCGGGCGTGTGCTCGGAGCAGTTCTTGACTATGTTCGAGACAGCCTCGCAGGTCCAGACCATATCCCCTGTGAAGCCGCCGTCTGCCTTGACCTTCAGCTCCTGACCGCGCAGCTCCATGACTATTTCCAGCGGCATACAGGCATTTGCAATGACATCTTTCAGCAGAAGACTGTCGCTGCGGAGACTTATTGCGCCGGCGTCGAGCTTTGAAAGTTTGAGGAGGGTAGTTATGAGCCAGTCCGTCCGTGAGATGATCTCCTGAAGCTCCATGAGCAGTTCCCTCCGGCGCTCAGCGGATGTGTCGCTGCGTGAGAGTATCGTCAGCAGGATATTTACAGATGTCAGCGGAGTTCTGAGCTGATGGGAGATATCCGCGAGTGAATCCGCAAGGAAGCTCTTTTCCGCAAGAAGATTGTGCTTGTTTTCGCGCAGGCGCACGGTCATCTTGTATATTTCACTGCGGAGGAGTGAGATATCGCCCTCGGAGGTACACTCCGAAAGCGCCTTGTCGCTGCCGTGGAGAATGCTGTCTATCTCGGCAGTAAGACGGTTCAGCTTACGGTAATGAATGTATTCTGATACAATGTATATAGCCGCAATTGCCATGCAGACGGCAAAATAAACGGGAAGGCTACCTCCTGTGAAGAAAGCTCCGCAGACCGCCGCCGCGAGGATAAGTGCGAGAGTTATACATACCTCTCTGTTACGGAAAAGCCGGGTCATATATCCACCTTGTAGCCGAGACCGCGGACAGTCTTGATTATTTCCGGGTTCTGCGGGTCCTTTTCGAGCTTTTCCCTGAGGCGCTTTATGTAGACCGTAAGGGTGTTGTCGTTGACAAATTCACCGGCAATGTCCCATATCGCTTCGAGGAGCTGATTGCGGCTCAGGACAGCGCCGCGGTTGTTAAGGAATACGAGCAGCAGCCTGTATTCGAGAGCTGAGAGGAACAGGTCGGTTCCGTTGCGCGAGGCTGTACCTCTGACGGTATCTATGACCACATCGCCGAGCCTTGTAACTCCGCCCGTTCTGCCGGTGAGACGGAGAACGTTCCTTATCCTTGAAACAAGCTCGCGCGGCCGGAACGGCTTGGGAATGTAGTCGTCCGCTCCGACCTCGAAGCCGGAGACTGTGCTGTATTCGTCATCGGAAGCCGTAAGGAAGATGACAGGTATGCCCTTTTCGGATTTTATAGCCGAGCAGACCGCAAAGCCGTTTCCGTTGCTGAGGGATACATCGAGCAGAACGAGGTCGAAGCTCTCCCTTCCGACGATATCAAGGGCTTCGCGCTGACCGGGAACGCTCCTGACCGAAAAGCCCTCGCTTGTGAGAAATTCGATCAGTGCCGAAACTATACCACTGTCGTCCTCTACGAGCAGGAGTTTTGACATAATTACCGCCTCCGTTGATGTTCTTGATACTATTATACAGCATTGCCGGTAATTTTTCAAGACATCTGCGAAAGTGACAGAATTGTTATAATAAAGTCACCGCAAAGTCATTAAGGCGTGGTATAATATGTACATAAAACCGGAAAGGACTGATATTATGGAGATACTCAAAGTTGAAGGACTTACAAAAATATACGGCAAAGGCGAGAACGAGGTGCGTGCTATCGACGGCATTTCATTCTCAGTAGAGAAGGGGAGCTTCGTTGCGATAATAGGACCTTCCGGCTCGGGAAAATCCACGCTTCTGCACATTCTCGGCGGCGTTGACAGACCGACATCCGGAAAGGTGTTCATGGACGGCTGCGACGTTTACAGCCAGAACGAGGAAAAGCTTGCGATATTCCGCCGCAGGCAGGTCGGGCTTATCTACCAGTTCTACAACCTTATACCGGTGCTAAACGTCACCGAGAATATTACCCTGCCCGTACTCATGGACGGTCAGCCGGTGAATGAGGAACGTCTTTCCGAGCTGATAAAAACGCTCGGGCTGAGCGGCAGGGAAAAGCATCTTCCGAACGAGCTTTCGGGCGGTCAGCAGCAGAGAGTGTCCATAGGCAGAGCACTCATGAATGCTCCGGCAGTAATGCTTGCAGATGAGCCGACCGGAAACCTCGACCGCAAGAACAGTCAGGAGATAATGGAACTTCTCAAGCTCTCAAACAAGAAGTACGGTCAGACCCTCATTGTCATCACCCACGATGAAAGCATTGCCCTTCAGGCTGACCGCATAATCGCTATCGAGGACGGAAAGATAACACGCGATGAGGTGCTGAGAAAATGAATATACTGAACAGGGTAACGATGCAGTCCCTGAAGAGGAACCGCACCCGCACGATCATCACCATTATCGGTATCATGCTTTCGACGGCACTGATATGTGCTGTGACTTCCGGTGCCGCGAGTATGCTCGTTTACGCCAGAAAAAGCATCAAATATCAGATGGGTGACTGGCACGCAACAGTATGGGGCTCTCAGAATATACTTGAAATTGCACAGTCCTCCTCAAAGATAGAAGAGGTCTCGTACAACGGCAGGATACAGTACGTTGAATACAGTGACAGTGACGGAAAAAGCTATGTCCACGCTCTTATCCCTGCAAGCGAGAATTACTTTGAGATGAACGCTCATAGACTTGAAAGCGGAAGATATCCGCAGAACAGCCATGAACTCGTCGTGAGCAGTTCAAGGGCAAGGCTCTATAAGGACTTCGAGCTCGGCTCACAGGTCGAGCTGGCATACGGAAGTCAGGATAGCGTTGTAAAATACGGCAAACTCACGGATATTCAGGAAAGGCGGACACTTACGGTAGTCGGAGTGCTCAACGAGGATAATATCGACTATGCTGCCATGTTCTCAGGTGTTGATCCGGACGAAACATTCGAAGAGTATATGATATGTATCAGAATGAAGGATCCGTCAGACGTTTATGACTTCATCAGCGATAATCAGCTTGACGGAGATGTCAACGATGAGCTTCTTATGCTCTACGGTGCTTCGATGAACGGCGGCGCACTTGCTGCCATACTGATACTGGTCATCGTTATCATAGGTCTTATCGCCTTCGGAGCATATCAGCTCATACACAATGCTTTTTCGATATCAATTTCCGAACGCACGAAGCAGTTCGGACTGCTCTCGTCCATCGGTGCAACAAAGAAGCAGCTCCGCAGAATGGTAATATACGAAGCGTTCGTTATAAGTGCTGTCGCGATACCTCTCGGACTTATTCTCGGTATTGCGGGAATGGGAGTGACCTTCAAGGTCATCGGCAGCAGCTTTGCAGACCTCATGAACACTCCGTTCAGTATCACTCTGTGTGTCTCCGTGAAGGCAATCGCGCTTGCGGTCGTTATGACGCTTGCGATAATCCTTGTTTCTGCATGGGGGCCGGCTGAAAGGGCAACCAAGCTCAACGTTATCGACTCTATCCGCCAGAGCAGTGATATCAAGAATTCGCGCAGTCTCAGACGCACTCCGCGCATCACCGCAAAGCTTTTCGGTCTGCCCGGCATCATTGCGACAAAGCATTTCAAGTGCAACAAAAGCCGCCGCCGTGCGACCATAGCAAGCCTTTTCATGAGCGTGGTCCTCTTCATCTCTGCCGCATCTTTCACTATGTACCTCGTTGAAGCGGCTCAGTATGAGTACGACGGAAGCGGCTGCGATATCAGCTTCGGCTGCTTAAAGGAAGATTTGGGCGGAAAGACTCCTGACGAGTTCCTTGAGATCGTCAGGAATACAAAGGAAGTGACAAAAGCGGCGTATTTCCTTCCTTACAGCGATAATATCACGATAAACGATTCTTATCTCACTGACAGTACGGCGGAAATGTTCCCTTCCATGCAGGAAGGCACAAGAAGTGTGCCGTTCACGGCAGTATTCATAAATGACAGCGAGTTCAGGAGCCTTCTTGAAAAGAACGGTCTGAGCGAGGAAAAATTCATGGATCCCGATAATCCGCTCGCCATTGCGAGCGATCGCAAGAGATACTACGACAGGATCGAAGAGAAGTATTTAAAGCTCGATATTCTCAGCGGAAATGAAGCCGCCGGAACTATAAGCTACATCGAGCCTCCCGAAGGCGTTGAATACTGGTATGAGATGTATGGCTTTATCAGAGCCTTCAACGGTGATATTGAAGACAGTGATAACTACACCGATATCCCGATAGAGGATGTCACAAAGACTGTGACGCTGAACATAGGCGAAGTAATAGATTCTGTGCCATATTATGCCGTTTGTGAGCAGGCGCTCGTGCTGATATATCCTTACAGTGCGGCTGAGAAGCTCATGCCGGAAAGCAAGGACTACGGCAGGTATCTCGGTTTTGCGGTAATGTCCTCAGATCACAAGACCAGCTACAACGAGCTTAAATACCTTCTGAAGGAGATGGGAGCGAACACATCCGATATCGTGGACAACGCCGAGGAGGTCGAGGCGGCAAAGAGCATCGTTCTCATAGTCAAGGTCTTCTCTTACGGCTTTATAGTGCTGATATCCCTTATCTCGGCAGCAAACGTTTTCAACACCATAACCACGAACGTCAACCTCCGCCGCAGGGAGTTCGCTATGCTCCGCTCTGTGGGAATGTCCGGCAGAAGCATCAACAAGATGATGAACTACGAATGCCTGCTGTACGGCCTGAGAGCGCTTATCTTCGGACTGCCGGTCTCGTTACTGGTATCGTATGGGATATATCGCGTGGAATGCGATGCGTTTGCTATCAGCTTCCGCCTTCCGTGGGCGGCGGTCGGCATCGCGGTATTCAGTGTGTTCGCAGTCGTCTTTGCAGCAATGCTGTGCTCCATGAGCAGAATTAAAAAGGATAACACTATCGACGCACTGAAAAACGATAATGTTTGATGTCAGAAAAAATGCAGGGCGGACACTCCCATCCACCCGCAAATTCTACAATAACCTGACCTGTTCCGGCAAAACAAAACGCCCCGTAAGGGGCGTCTTGTTATTTCAGTACAGATTCCTGCAATGTGAAGTGTTTGGGAATACCGCATTCCATGATGAGGTTTGGCTCACCCTGAATGAGGGGCAGGAAATATGACAGTGCGGAATCGCTGATATTATTGCCGTCCGGGCTGATATAGCTCTTGGGAAGGAACTTCTCGCAGTTTGCGATCTCGGAAGCCGGAACGTGGTCGATAACGATAGTGTACGGCATATCGCACACTCTGCGGAACACCATGACTCTTCCGGTCTCGCCGCTCAGAGCACAGCGTACTCCGGCAGCGCCGATGCTTTCAGCTTCCTCGATATCTGTCTTTGAGCAGATATGAGACGAGCAGCGCTGCATGACATTCAGCTCGATAGACCTTACCTTGCAGCCTATTTCCTTGCGGATAACGGATTCAAGGTACTTGCCGATGCCGGAGAGGTACTTGTGACCGAAGTTGTCAACAACGCCGGACTGCACTCCTTCCGGTACTTCTATTCCCTCTGATACCGCAATGATGACGGCCTTGTGCTTGGTCATCTGCCTGCGGACGTCGCGGAGGAACTTCTCGAGTGAGAATTCAGCTTCCGGAACATATACAAGATGCGGAGCGGTCTCGCCGAGAGCGTGGAGAATTGCGGAAGAAGCGGTGAGCCAGCCTGCATGGCGGCCCATTATTTCAACGACTGTGACGGACGGAATGCTGTATACCGTGCTGTCACGCGAAATCTCGCGAAGAGTTGCGGCAACGTACTTTGCGGCAGAGCCGAATCCGGGGGTATGGTCGGTAACGCAGAGGTCGTTGTCAATGGTCTTGGGAATGCCGATGACCCTAATGCTGAGTCCTTTCTCGGCAAAGTATTCCGAAAGCTTGTTGACGGTATCCATTGAATCGTTACCGCCAATGTAGAAGAACGCACCTATCTGACGCTGAACGAGTGTATTTGCTATCTGCTGATAGACCGAATCGTCCTCATGCCAGTCCGCGAGCTTGTATCTGCATGAACCGAGGACGGTAGAGGGGGTCTGTCTGAGAAGTTCCATATCCTCGTTGGTCATGATCATCGACTTCATATCGATGAGGTGGTTTTCGATCATGCCCTCGATGCCGTTGATAGAACCGAATATAGCGTCGATCGACTGTTCCTTGAGTGCTTCGCGGAAAACTCCGACGAGCGAGGCATTTATCGCACAGGTCGGACCTCCGGACTGTGCAACTGCAATATTCATCATAATATTCTCTCCTGTAATGTCTGCTGACCTGTTATTTTCCTATTCTCTCGACCTTCATCAGGTTTGTGGTACCAGATACGCCGAGCGGAACTCCGGCGGTAATTGCAACGAGGTCGCCGTCCTCAACGAGCCTGTGCTCCTCGGCAGCTGCAACAGCTGCGGCAAAGAGCTCGTCTGTGCTGGTTTTTTCGTCGATTATGAAGGGGATAACGCCCCAGCTCATATTCATCTGGCGGCATACCACCTCGCTCATCGTGCAGCTTATTATCGGGCAGAGCGGACGGTATTTCGATATAAGGCGGGCTGTCTGACCGCCGAGCGATACAGTTATTACAGCCTTTGCGTCAAGGTCGTGAGCGGTGGTAACAGTTGCGTGGGCAATAGCCTCGGCAACGTTTCCGTCCGGATTGGAGCTGCGCTTGGAGAACCTTCCCTTGTAGTCGATATTGTTCTCGGTAGTCTCTGCGATGAGAGCCATAGTCTTGACAGTCTCTACCGGATAAGCACCGGCAGCGGTCTCGCCGGAGAGCATGATAGCACTCGTGCCGTCGTAGATAGCGTTTGCAACATCGGTTATCTCCGCACGGGTCGGACGGGGATTTGTTATCATGGATTCGAGCATCTGTGTCGCTGTAACGACCTGCTTTCCGGCATTGTAGCCCTTGTGGATAAGAGTTTTCTGTATCGCCGGTATCTGCTCGAAAGGTATCTCAACGCCCATATCTCCGCGGGCGACCATGATACCGTCAGCCGCTTCAAGTATCTCGTCGATATTCTCAACGCCGTCGGTGTTCTCTATCTTTGCGATTATACGGACATCGAACCAACCGAGGCTCTGGGTGAATTTTCTGAGGTAATTGATATCTGCGGCAGAGCGGACGAAACTTGCCGCGATGAAATCAAAGCTCATTTTCGAGCCGAATTCGAGATCGTCCATATCCTGTTCGCTGAGGTACGGCATCGATAGCTTCACGCCGGGAACGTTTATGCCCTTGTTGTTGGAGAGTGTACCGCCGTGGATAACGCGGCATACGATATCGGTCTTTGTGACCTTTTCGGCAAGCAGCTCGATAACACCGTCGTTAATGAGTATCCTCGTTCCCATGCTGACATCGCGCGGCAGCTTCTTGAAGCTTATGCTGCCGACCTCTGCTGTGCAGGGAACGTCCTCAGTGGTGAGGGTGTATGTATCGCCGTCGTGAATCTCGACGGGCTTGTTGTCAACGAATTTTCCGAGACGTATCTCAGGTCCCTTTGTATCAAGGAGAGTGGCTATCGGAAGGTCAAGCTCCTTCCTGAGCCTTTCTATCTGGCGGAAGCGCTTTTCATGCGTTTCGTAATCACCGTGGGAGAAGTTGAAACGTGCAACGTTCATGCCTGCGAGCATGATCTCGCGCATTATGTTCTCGTCGTCGGTAGCAGGGCCGATCGTACAGACAATTTTAGTTTTTCTCATGGTAAATCCTCCTGCTCAGACCTTTTTCAGCCTTGCATAATTAGCCATTATCTTCTTTGTGCCGACCTTGTCGAAGGCAACTTCGAGCATACTGTCATTCGACATCTGGCGTACCGAGAGTATCGTGCCCTCGCCGAAAGTGCTGTGGAGAACTCTTTCTCCGACGTTATATGTCTCGGCAGATTTTGAAGTGCCGGCGATCGCCTTGTTTCTCGCAAGCTGCTGCTGGAGAGAAGCTGAATGAACGGCTGTGACGGTCTTCTCTGCGGACTGTGCCTGCAATTTCTTCATAGCAGCGGCATTGTCGTGCTTTTCTACGAGTTCGCTGCCTATCTCCCTCATGAAACGCGAGGTGATATTGTGCTGGGTCTGACCGAAAAGCATACGCTGGCTCGCATTCGCGAGATACAGGCGCTTCTTTGCACGGGTAATGGCAACATATGCAAGGCGGCGCTCCTCCTCCATATCCTCCTCGCTGTCAAAGCTCCGCGAGCTCGGGAAGATGCCGTCATCAAGACCGATTACGAACACGTTCTCATACTCCAGACCCTTTGCGGAATGCACCGTCATGAGGGTAACGCGGTCGTCGGTGGAATTGTCACGGTCAGCTTCGGAGTAGAGTGCAACCTCCTCGAGGAAGCCGCTGAGGGTTGGCTCGGCGGAATCGTTCATATACTGAACTATCGAGGAACGGAGTTCCTGTACGTTTTCTATCTTGGTATCGGGATTTTCAAGAGTTTTCAGGTATTCAAGGTAGCCGGTCTTGTCGAGTAGCACATCGAAGAATTCATCGAGCGGCAGCTTTTCCGACTGCTGAACGAGAAAATCGAACATGGCATAAGCGGATTTCAGCGGACCGGTCTTCTTTGCAAGGGGGGCGTACTCCTCGCAGGTGCGGAGAACCTCGAACGGTGAGAGCTTGAGGTCGCGGTTTATGTCCTCGATAAGGGCGAGCGTTGAATCGCCTATGCCTCGCTTGGGCTCGTTGATTATCCTGCGGAAGCGGAGCATATCATCGGGATTGTTGATGAATGCGAGGTAGGAGGTAACGTCCTTTATCTCCTTGCGGTCGAAGAAGCGCATACCGCCGTAGACCTTGTAGGGAATGCCGCACTTCACAAGCGTGCGCTCAATGACGTTCGACTGTGCGTTCATGCGGTAGAGCACGGCGTTGTCGGAATATTTTCCGGAAGCCTTATAGTTTTCGAGTATGGTATCGGCAACGAATTTTGCCTCATCGTTTTCATCGACAGCCTTGTACCAGTAAATCTTGCTGCCCTTGTCGCCGGCTGTCCACAGCGTCTTGGACTTTCTGCCCTGATTGTTGGATATTACTGAGTTTGCGGCATCGAGAATAGTCTGAGTTGAACGGTAGTTCTGTTCAAGGCGAATGACCTTTGCGCCCTCGAACTGGTCCTCGAAGCCGAGGATATTCTCAATATTTGCGCCGCGGAACTTATAAATGCTCTGGTCGTCATCGCCGACAACGCAGAGGTTGCGGTGAGCCTTTGAGAGAAGTGAAACGAGCCTGAACTGGACATGGTTGGTGTCCTGGTATTCGTCCACCATTATGTATTTATAGCGGTTCTGGTACTTTTCAAGCACCTCCGGGAACTGCTCGAACAGCTCGACTGTAAGGCAGAGGATATCGTCGAAGTCAACGGCGTTCGCAGCGGCAAGTCTTTCCTGATAGCGGCGGTAGATACGCGCAATGGTCTTCTTTCGGTAGTCCGTACCGGCTTCTGCCTTCATTACATCTGGCTTTATCATCTTGTCCTTGGCGAAGCTTATCTCGCTGAGGACTGCTCGCGGCGCGAGCTGCTTCTCGGAGATGTCGAGTTCAGCCATGATGTTCTTTATGAGACGCTGGCTGTCGTCGGAGTCATATATCGTGAAGGACTGACCGTAGCCGAGTGCACCTATCTCGCTGCGGAGTATCCTTACGCAGGCGGAATGGAACGTCGAGGCATTGATGTTCATGCCGTCCTCACCGAGCATGGCGGAAAGTCTCTCGCGGAGCTCTCCGGCAGCCTTGTTAGTGAAAGTTATGGCGAGTATATTCCACGGCTTAACAGGTGAAACGGCGACGATATCCCTGAGTGTTTCAAAATCGTCCGTTTTTCCCTCGGCATAGTCGCAGAGGAAAGCTGTATCCTCACTGCTGCCGGAACGCTGATCGTCGCAGTAGGCGTTTCCGAAATTTATCATATTTGCGATGCGGTTGACAATGACCGTTGTTTTACCGCTTCCGGCACCGGCGAGCACGAGAACAGGACCGTTCACTGTAAAAACGGCCTCCTGCTGCATATCGTTCATGCGGCTGAAATACTTTTTCAGCGCAGCTTTTTTAGCTTCGTCATAAGAAATACTGCTCATACACAATCTCCAGAAATGAATAGTTGCCGGCACAGAGCCGAGCTGATGTTGTCGATTCTCCGCACACGGAATGATAATCTGCGGAGAACATAATATCCCTGATAAATATGTTATACCATAAGTGCGAAGCGTTATGGTATAATGAATACTCTATAATCATTATACCATAAATCAGAGCGTTTGAAAAGACCTGATAATATATTTTATATTTAATTAATCAAAAAAGAAGGACGGCATACACCGTCCTTCTGGCAGTTCGATCATATAGCAGCAAATGCCTGCCTGAGATCATCAAGAATATCGTCGATATTTTCAAGTCCGACTGAAAGTCTGATAAGACCTCCGTTGATACCTGCAGCGGCGAGCTGCTCGTCAGTGAGCTGACGGTGGGTAGCGCTTGCGGGGTGGAGAACACAGGTGCGGATATCTGCAACGTGTACCTCGTTTGATGCGAGCTTCAGTGAATCCATGAACTTTACGGCAGTATTTCTTCCGCCCTTGATAACGAAGGAGATAACGCCGGAAGTGCCGTTCGGCATGTACTTCTTTGCGAGCTCGTGGTACTTGTTTGAAGCAAGTCCGGGGTAGTTCACGGACTCTACCTTGTCGTTTGCTTCAAGGTACTGAGCAACTGTCATAGCGTTCTGGCAGTAGCGCTCCATACGGATCGTGAGTGTCTCCAGACCAAGGTTGAGGTAGAATGCGGACTGAGCGGACGGGTAGCAGCCGAAGTCTCTCATGAGCTGCATTCTTGCCTTGATGATGTATGCAGCCTTGCCGTAAGCCTTGGTATATATTGTTCCGTGATAGCTTTCATCGGGCTCGGTGAACTCCGGGAACTTGCCGTTTGTCCAGTCGAAATTGCCCGAATCAACGATAACGCCGCCGCCCTGTACAGCATGACCGTCCATGTACTTTGTGGTCGAGTGAACGATGATATCAGCACCGAACTCAAACGGTCTGCAAAGGAACGGGGTGGGGAAGGTGTTGTCGATGATGAGCGGAACACCGTTGTCGTGAGCGATCTTTGCGAACTTTTCGATATCGAATACTGCGAGTGCAGGGTTAGCGAGAGTCTCGCCGAAAACAGCCTTGGTATTGGGCTTGAATGCAGCTCTTATCTCCTCCTCGGGAGCGTCGGCATTCACGAAGATGCACTCGATGCCGAGCTTCTTGAGTGTATAAGCAAAGAGGTTGACAGTACCGCCGTAGATAGTAGCTGCGGAAATAAAGCTGTCACCGGCTTTGAGGATATTCAGGAGAGAAAGGAGCGAAGCAGCCTGACCGCTGGAGGTACACATAGCACCGATACCGCCTTCGAGAGCAGCTATCTTGTCCTCAACAGCCATAACTGTCGGGTTCTCGAAGCGTGAGTAGATAAGGCTCTTGGTGGGATCATCGAATACTGCTGCAACGTCGTCTGTTGAGTCATAAACGTAAGTGGTGCTCTGAACGATGGGGACAACTCTTGGTTCAGTGTTCTTGGGTGTGTAGCCTGCGTGCAGGCATTTTGTCTCGATCTTCATATTATACCTCCGGTTGGATGATTATTTGCACAAAGTGCATTGCTTTCTTATTATACCATATATATCGGAATTGTCAATAGTTTCAGTCTATAACAGCGCCTATCTCGCGGAGCTTCTTGATAAGCGCTGCGGAGTCCTTTTCGGCAGTAGCGCGGTCAACATCATACTTCGCGAGCATCTTGTCAACGATCTCAGCGTGAGTTGTGTCCTTTTTCAGCAGTTCAACGATGAATGCTGCTGTGGGATTGCTCCTTATAAGACCGTTGAATTTTGTTCCGCTTGTTGAAACGGTGATGTGTTCACCCTTTGAAACGTGTGTTAGAAATCTCGGATCAAGCTTCATATAAATTCTCACTTTCTGTAATATTATAGCGGTATTTCCGGCAGTTCGATAGTACCGCCGGTGTAATCGGGTATGCTTATTGTCGGTTCCTCCTTAGGAGGTGTAGTTATCTCAGGAATAATGGGCTCTGCCGGCTCAGTATTCTTCTCCGTGGTCGGTTCGGGAACGTTTTCCGTAGGCTTGACGCGCGGACCATCAATATCCGGGTCGTAACCGTTCTGCTTCTCAGTCGTGGTCTCCGTAGCGTTTTCGGAAGCGGATTCCGTTTTTGCCTCAGTCTTCCCCTCAGTCTTTGCTTCGGTAGTCTTGGATTTTGTTGTCGAAGCGGAGGTATCCTCTGTGGAAGTCTCCGTGGTATCAGTTGTGGAAGCTTCTGTCGAAGCAGCTGAGGTATCGGAAGCAGTATCCGAGCTTCCACTGTTCTTTCCGCCGCTGCATCCGGTAAGCAGCATCGCAGCCATGATGACGGCGGGTATTATTCTTTTCATATTGTTTTCTCCTTTCCGGAGTATATGTCAGTGTATGCGCTCAACGGTATAACCCTTCTCAGCAAGAAGGTCGTCTACTCCGCGGCTGCCGGAAAAGTGCATCGCACCGACCATGAAGAAGCAGTTTGTACCTTCACTGAGGAATTCAGCCGCTCTGTCAGCCATTACGCTGTTGCGGTCGGTGAGTATCACCTTGATGTAGTCTTTGTAGTCGTCCATGAGCTCGTCCGGAACGTTTTCCATATCCTGATAGCTGTCAGCAAGACCGTCTATCTCCCCGGAAGCCCAGCAGTCGTATATCTGCGCGTAGGATTCGGCAACAGCCGCAGTTTCACCGGCAGTATCGACCGCATCTGAGAGCATGAACTCTGCGAGCGGGTCGGAATATGCAACAAGAACGTTCATCTGAGCGTCGAGCGTCTCGATGTTTAAGACCTTCTTACCGTCCTTGCTGCATCGCTTTATGAAGTATGCATCAACGCCCTCGTCTGATACGTCAGCGATATTCAGCAGTGTCACGCTGCTGACAAGGTCTACCCAGAAGCCGGGCATGAACATATCATAGAGCTGACTGTACATACCGTGCTCACTCAGGAAGTCAACAGCCTTTTCGTAGCATTCCCCGGAGATATGGTCTTTTACCGTGGTGCCGTCCGTGTACATCATGCCCTTCACGAAGGACTGCATGGTGCTCATATCGCTCTGCAATTCAACGACATTATACTCGACCGCGATGCTGTCGCAGCTGTCGTACACATCGAGGACGTACTGCGGAAGCTCCGGAGCATCTTCGGGCTTGATATGGACAGTGCCGAGCATATACAGCACATTTCCGGTCTTCGGGTCGGTCGCCTTCCACATTGCAGGCTGCGGAGTGCCGGAGAATGTCATGTAGTCGCTTACCTTCGGCTTGGGGGCTTCAGAAGTCGTCGGTTCGGCAGTAGTTCCGGCAGGCTTTTCGGTCGTGGTCTGCGTCTGTTCAGAGGTCTGTGTCTCAGTCTCCTGAGTGGTTTCCTGAGTAGTTTCCGCGGAGGTCACAGCAGCAGAGGTTTCCTGTATTTCGGAGCTGCTGCTCTTGCTGCCGCATGAGACTGTGCAGGATGTCAGTGTTAGTGCGGTGACGAAAGCGGATATCTTGTATGTACGCTTCATTACTTCTTCTTTTTATCGCCTTTCAGCGTGGTATCGTAAGAGATGCCTGTTCCCGGAAGGCTTGCCGTTATCTTTTTCTTATCGTTAAGAGTGAGCTTTACGTCTTTTCCGCCGAGGGAAACGCTCGTACTCTTCTTATTCTTGTTGATCTTCAGAAATTTTCCGATCTTGATGCTCTTGGTTATTTTCAGTCCCATATCAGACCTCCGGCATCAGTCCATAGCCTTTTTGATAGCGTCAAGAAGCTCATCATAGCTCTCGAATGCGGGAAGTTCAGGGTTATCAGCCTTGATCTGCTCAGTGCTTCTGAAAAGGAAGCCGGCTTTGCTTGCTTTTATCATAGCGAGGTCGTTATAGCTGTCACCGCTTGCGATAGTGTCGAAGCCTATCGACTGGAGAGCCTTTACCGTAGTGAGCTTGGACTGTTCGCAGCGCATCTTGAATCCGGTTATCTCGCCGCTTTCTGCCACTTCAAGAGAATTGCAGAATATCGTGGGCATACCGAGCTTTTTCATAAGTGGGGCAGCGAACTCAGCAAAGGTATCGCTGATTATTATTACCTGGCAGAGTGAGCGGAGCTCATCGAGAAATTCCTTTGCGCCGGGCATAGGGTCGATCTTTTCGATAGTCTCCTGTATCTCCCTGAGGCCGAGACCGTGTTCCTTGAGTATGCCGAGACGCCATCTCATGAGCTTGTCGTAGTCCGGCTCATCGCGGGTAGTCCTTTTAAGCTCCGGGATACCGCTCGCCTCCGAAAATGCGATCCATATCTCAGGTACGAGAACTCCTTCAAGGTCAAGACAGGTTATATACATGATGATCCCTCCATAAAGAATTATTACTATACCATTATACTACATCGGTGCGGATTTGTAAAGGGGAAAATTAATGCGGCAGTAAAAAACGGCACTTCTGTCAGATCACTGACAAAAGTGCCTTGAATAGATCATATTTGCCGCGCCTGCGCTCAGCGCCATCCTGCAAGTGTTACTCGCTGTCGCTGTGGGTCTGCTGCTTTGCGGTCTTCTGTATCATTACCTTGGACTTGGTTATCGACCATACGTTGTTGAAATCGGGACAGGTAATAGTAACATCGTTCGAGAACTGGGCGATGTTGTCGTTGGAAGCTGCCGTATCGCTGCCGAGCAGGTCAGCTTCAACGAGGAAATCACTGGCTGTCAGCTCGCTGAGGACCTCCTCAGGACCTATGACTGTTATCCGAACGCTGTCAGAGACAACGGTATAGTCATAATCGCTCGAAGGCTTGTTCCTGATGCTTATGTTCTCCTGACTGATCTTGAATTCGCGTGAAGCAAGACCGGAGCTGTCGAATGTCACCGTGACGTTTTCGATGCCGCTGATATTCTTCAGACCTGCATTTTCAAGCACCTTTGATACATTGAAGGTGGCAGAATAATCGAGTATGATATCGCTGAGCTTGATGCTTCCTATCTCGAGCTTGCTCGGCAGGTCGGTCTGGGTGCTGCCGGAGGCTATCAGGATAGAATCCTTGGAGAGTGTGATACGGTCCATAAGCCAGCTGGTATCGAATTTTGCCGGAATATTGGTTATATTCACGTTCAGATCCACGTTCTTCTGCGTAAGCACAGGCACCTTGATGAGAAAGCTCGTTTTGTTGAAGGTCAGGTTTTCCTGATCGAGGAGTGAGCCGTCCTCTGCATAGAGTTCTATCGAGTCGTTCGGAACGGTATACGAAGCGCTGAGCTCCTCAGCCTTCGAGGACACCGCATAGCATTTTGCTATCTTGTTGATCTGTGCGGAGGGACCGGTTATCGTCAGTACGTCCGGCTCGCAGACGCTCTCCTCGGAGTCGATGGTCTTGCCCTCGGCGAGAGTGATATTCGGAGTTTTCGGGTAGATGTGGAACTCTGCCGTCTCATACTTGTCGAAAACGACATTGACGGTCGAAGGTGAGATGGAATCCACCTCGTAGCTGATATTGCTGTTGCCC
Source organism: Ruminococcus sp. (assembly GCA_017525915.1). Classification (GTDB taxonomy): domain Bacteria; phylum Bacillota; class Clostridia; order Oscillospirales; family Ruminococcaceae; genus Ruminococcus. The sequence goes on along the minus strand of JAFXSC010000001.1, from coordinate 207,508 downwards.
TTAATCTTTATGGTAAGGGTCTTCTTTCCTGTCGTGGTGATATTGTCGGCGTCAACGTAGGCGATAAGGCTGTCGGAGTTCATATTTCCGACCTGGGTACGGCTTCCCCTTATCTTGACATCGACCGTATCAACGTCCCAGTCGATTACGCTCAGACCGCTTTCGGCAGCCGCAGTGCCGCTTATGTCGATCTTCAGCTTGACGTTCTGGATAGTCTTGGGAACTGACGGATAGAAGGTCATGGATATCACGAACCAGACCAGTATCGCAAGGATTATCGAGTATATCGCGAGCGACAGGTTATTCTGTGCGCCTTTCAGCAGCTTTTTCTTGAAATTCGTAAAGATGCTCAATCTTTCTTCCTCCTTTCCGAATGGGAGGAAAACAGCTTCTTTCCGGGGATAGCGATCTCACTGTTCTGGCGGTAGATCTCGTCCTCGAGAAGCTTTTTCAGTTTATCGTGAGTGTAGTCTCTTGTGAGAACACCGTTCATTGCAACGGATATCTGTCCGGTCTCTTCGGAAACGACTATGACGATCGCGTCGGAGTTTTCACTCATACCGATAGCAGCTCTGTGGCGCGAACCGAGACGCTTGTTGATCTGTTCGTCCTTCTGAGGCTTCGGGAGGAAGCAGGCGGCGGCGAGCACTATGCCGTCACGCATTATGACAGCTCCGTCATGGAGAGGCGTCTTGGGGTAGAAGATATTGCCGAAAAGCTCCTTGCTCGGAGTGGCATTGATGACGGTGCCGGTCTCTATCTGTTCACCGAGGCGGACGTCGCGTTCAACGACGATGAGAGCGCCGGTGAGGGTTGCCGAAAGTTCAACGCATGAATCGCATATAGCCTCGATAGGTCCTTCCCACATTTCAGTGAGCTCGTCCGTGTTCTGACCGATGCCGAGGAAACGGACGCCGAATTTGGTGCGTCCTGCCTTTTCGAGAACTCGTCTCAGCTCCGGCTGGAAGAGGATTATCATGGCTATCAGACCGATGTCGAGGGTCTGTTTGAGGATATAGGTAATGGTCTTGAGTTCGAAAAATTCGCTTATGAAATATCCTGCAACGAGGATAACGATACCTTTGACGAGCTGTCCCGCGCGGGTCTCGCGGATGAGTTTGAGCAGGATATAGATTATGTAAGCGAGGATCGCAACGTCAATACCGTCTTTGGGTTCAAGCGTGCTCAGGATACTGAGGAACGCGTCCTTGATATCGCCGAAGGACATAGTGTCACTCCCTTCTTTGCTCCTTAGCGGAGCGTGATAGTTCTACACTGTATGTCTGCGCCGTTGTCCGGCGGCAGTTTTTTTCTATGCTCCGGCAGGGGCGGCAGTCCGCCCGCCGGAGAAAGTGCTGACTGCACAGTTCTTCATAATATTATTGTACCACAAATTCAGATAATTTCAATAGTTTTTTACTTATTTTTATTTTTAACGATTAGTTTTATTACAGCAGCAAGTGACACCGCGTCCTGAGTGCGGCTGAATACCGAAGGAGAAAACCTTACGGTGCCGTTTTCAGTGCCGAGAGAGCTGTGTGCGAGGGCAGCGCAGTGGAAGCCTGCCCTGAGACAGTAGCCGGCGTCCGAGAGCTCTGCTGCAAGCTCCTCCGGTGGAATGCCTTCCGCGGTGAAGGAGACTATCGGCACATAGGAAGCCCCCTCGCTCCGCAGCACCCTGATGCCAGGAATATCGCTTATCTCGCGGATAAAGCGGCTGCACACCGCGCTTTCATGCCTGAATATGGCATCTGTGCCTGTACGGCGGACGAATTCGCAGCCGGCTTTGAGCGACATTATACCGGGGATATTGAGCGTGCCGCTTTCGAGGGCTTCCGGGAGCAGGAGCGGCTGACGCAGGTCCTTTGAAGCAGTACCGGTGCCGCCCTGAATGACCGGGTATATGCTGAAACTACCGTCGCTTATGAGGAGCCCGGTGCCGCTCAGACCGTAAAGCCCCTTGTGACCGGCAGTGCAGAGTATATTTATCCCGTCGCTCAGGCTGACATCCGTAACTCCGCAAGCCTGTGCACCGTCAGCGATAAAGCATACCCCGTGTTCGCGACACACCTCAGCGATCGCCTTCCACGGAAGGAGCTGACCGGTGACATTGCTCGCAAGAGTACACACAACAGCTTTCGTGTCGGGACGCATCAGCTTCCGGAAGCTTTCAACAGTGCGGCTGTCGTCCGGATATACCTCTGCGACCGAGAGCGATATGCGCTTCTCCGCGGCAAGAGCCGCTGCCGGACGCGCGACGGAATTGTGCTCCATACTGCTGATGATAAGATGCCCTCCGCCGTGCATAACGCCTTGTATAGCCATATTCAGTGCATGGGTACAGTTGAGGGTGAAGACGGTGTTCTCCGGCTGAGCCCCGAACATCTCCGCGATGCTCTCGCGTGCCGAATAAACAGCCGCGGAGCTTTTCATTGCAAGGGCATGACCTCCGCGCCCGGAATTTCCGCCGAGCTTTTCGGCAGCGTTTCTTGCGGCAGCCCGGACGCTTTCCGGCTTCGGGAAGGTCGTGGCTGCGTTGTCAAAATTGATAAGCATCCTCATCCTCCTCCGCCGCTCAGCGTGTACGGAATAGAATATCTGTCGAGCGTCATGAGAGCCTCGCGGCAGCCCGAGCGTATGACGAGCGAGAAGCCGCAGCCCTTTTCAGTGCCGCTGTTCCGCTTTATATCGCACGGATAGCCTCTTGCCTTCAGCAGCCTTTCAGCTTTAACAGCATAGGTGTAGGAAGGCATATCCACAGTGCATTTTTTCATATTATCCCCCCTGACTGGGACTGGCAGTTCAGCCTGAACAGGGTACATTCCATTATATGCTCGCAGCAGGTGATAGGTTCAGAAACAAAGGCAGCCTGCACAGAAAAGGTGCAGGCTGTCGGTCATCTATATCAAAGCAGCCGTCCGGTATACGCATGAAGTCCGAAGCTATCCGCGGGCAAGAGCCACTCCGGACGGCGCTTCCTTTCTGCCGCTTACATTATTCTATGCTGAAAACTCTGAAAGGTACAAAGAAATTTCTTACAGAAAAACTGTGCGTATTTCCGGTATTGTCATAATTGTCAGCATTGTGTAACTTAAATGCACGATTCAGTAAACGAAGCTTACCCGAATTGTATATGAGCTGATAACCTGCTGTTATTGCATTATGTGCGGATATGGGATATAATATACTCAGAAAAGAGAACAACAGACGATCAATTCAATCCTTTCTATCCGTATTTACGCTCCCTCCTTACCTCCGGAGCGTTGAAGAATCCGCCTCCGGTCACACACACCCGCCGGAGGCGAAGAATGAACACACCTTTCAGATATGAAATGACCGGCAGTCAATTTGACCGCCGGTCATTTTGTTGTATGTATCAGCCGAGCACCGCTTTTATGTCCTCAAGCTCATGGGCGGTGAACTCAAGGTTCTTGAGGGCGGAAACGTTGTCGAGTATCTGCTGCGGACGGCTCGCACCGACGAGTACGGTCGCGACTGCCTTGTTGCTGAGAAGCCATGAAATAGCCATCTGCGAGAGTTTCTGTCCGCGCTTTTTCGCTATTTCATTGAGACTGCGGAGCTTTTCGCGCATATCGTCATTCAGCTCGCCGCCTATCCATGTATTGCCCTTTGCCACGCGTGAATCAGCCGGAATGCCGGTGAGGTACCTGTCTGTCAGGAAGCCCTGATAGAGCGGCGAGAATACCGCGAGACCGATGCCCTCTTCCAGACAGAATTTGTCAAGACCGTCCTCCTCGACCCAGCGGTTGAGCATGGAATACGAGGGCTGGTTTATTATGAATGGGGTATGCAGTTCACGGAATATCGCCAGTATCTCCTTCGTCTGAGCGGTTTTGTAATTGGAAACGCCGACGTAGAGAGCTTTTCCCTGACGGACGATGTGGTCGAGCGCAACTGCTATCTCCTCCGCAGGAGCTTCGGGGTCGTAAACATGGTGGTAGAATATGTCAACGTAGTCCAGTCCCATGCGCCTGAGGCTCTGGTCGAGGGAAGCGATGAGGTATTTCCTGCTTCCGTGTTTGCAGCCGTAGGGACCGTCCCACATCTCATAGCCAGCCTTTGTTGAAATACATATCTCGTCACGGTAAGGGCGAAGGCCCCTGTCGAGTATCCTGCCGAAGTTTTCCTCTGCCGAGCCGTTGTAGGGCGAACCGTAGTTGTTTGCGAGGTCGAAGTGGTTGATGCCAAGGTCGAAAGCTGTACGGCACATCTCCTCTGCGTTCGTGAATGAACTGCCGAAGCCGAAATTCTGCCAGAGCCCGAGTGACAGCGCAGGCAGCTTCAAGCCGCTCCTGCCGACTCTGTTATAGATCATTTTATTGTATCGTTCACTGTCCGGTATGTACATTGGGGATCCCTCCTTATTTATCTTATGTGTTGATTATACACTGAAAGCGTGCTATGTGTCAAGCATTTATGTAAAAAACGCCGTCGGATGCAAAAAATCCCCTTATGAAAAGGGGATTTTCTCAATAGTGTCTGTCAGCCGGTCACGAGAGCTTGTTGTTACCGCTTGAAACGGTAATGCTGCCCTTGCTGCTGCCGTTTGTGAAGACCTCGACTATGCTGCCGAAGGCGATGTCCTGCGAGAGTATCAGGAGCTCGCTGTAATCTTTGGCAGGCGTGAACGAAACAGCCTCCTTGCCGTTGACAGTGACCTTTACGGGAGTACCGCCGGGTACTGAGCCGAGATCGGCGGTAACATACGGGAAATCTGACGCTGTGAGGTTCTTTGAGTCACTGCCTGCTGCATAGAGATATCCGCCTGTGAAGCAGAATTCCTTGTAAGCATAAACCGAATACTTCTCCTCCTTGGAGCCGCCGCTTATGCAGGTAGTTCCGCCGGAGATGTTGACAGCTGCCTCTTTGGACTTTATGCCGTTCGTGCCACTGGTGATATTGATACAGCCGCCGCTTATGCTTATATCGTCATTTGCGGAGATGCCGGTCTTCTTTGAGTTGATGTTGATAATGCCGTTGGTGATGATGATATCGTCATCGCTGGAAAGTCCGTGAGCGTTGTTTGCGGTGATATTGAGGGTGCCGTTGCCCTTTATCCTGAGGGTATCGTTGGAGAATATGACGCCGTCATTCTTCTTGTCCTTCATGCTGTCGGAGAGGTTGTTGACAGAGCCCTCCTTGACCTTGACCGTACATTTCTTCGCTTCGTCTATCATGATCGCCGGACCGTAGCCGCAGGCGATATCAACGCCGTTGAGGACGAGAGTTACTTTGTCCTCGGTCTTTGTGCTGACGTATATCTGACCGTCTGAGAGCTTTCCTGAGAACAGGTAGCTTCCGCCTGCATCTATCCTGACCGTAGAGCCGTCAACTTTCACATTGTCGCCGGTAACTTTTATTTCAGAGCCGAGAGATATCTCTGCGGTATAGGTCTTTTCGTCAGGCTCATCATCGTTGGGGAGCTCTGCCGTAGCGGTAGTCGCAGCCTGCGTGGTATCAGCCTTTTTGGTGGTTGTGACCTTTGTATCTGTATCGCCTGAAGCCTTGGTGGTGGTCACGGTTTTATCGCCGGCGGTCGTCTTTGAAGCCTCGGTAGTCTTTTCTTCGCCGCTCTTGGAGGTGGTTGCCTTGGAAGAAGTTGTCTTTTCATCGGAGGAGGTGCTTTCCGTTGTGTTCTCACCTGGAGCCTCGGACGAAGCCGGAGCGTTTTCCGATGAAGCTGAAGTGTTTTCGGGCGTTACTGTGCTGCTGCCTGTGCTTCCGCATGAGAAGGCAGATGCCATGAGTGTGAGTGCTGAGATCCCTGCAATTATCCTTTTTACTTTCATAATAATTCTCCTTATGTATTTATTTTTGGATATGGAAAAGTCAGACCTTGTCTGCACTGACGGTCTGACACTTCCATTTTTAAAGAGAGGGTAAAAATTGTCCTGTAATTTGTTGTTTGTGTCCGGCAGGAGATCAAGTCTCGTATATCTTGTCGTCGTATCTGAAGAATACGAGGTTGATAGTCATATTGCCGTTGTGGGCGCGGAGCTCGTCTATGAACTTCTTCTGGTCGAGGTCGTCCTTGACGTCAACGCTGTATATGAGCTCGAAGAGGGTGCCGAAGTTGGTGGTCTTTACTCTTCTGAGCTTGTGGAATGCAGTATACTTGTCAAGAATGGGGTCGAAAACGCCCTGATAGTCGAGATCCTCGGGAATGGTTATCTTGAGGGTCATGTGTCTCTGCTTGCTTGCACCGAAGTTGATGACAGAGAATACGAACATCACGATGCCGAGGATAATGAAGAAGCTGAATGCGAAGCCGACATATCCTACGCCGCAGGCAACACCGGCTGCCATTGAGAAGAAGATGTAAGATATATCCTTAGGGTCGCCGGCAACGCTCCTGAACCTTACAAGGCTGAATGCACCGGCAACGCTGAGAGCGCCTGCGAGGGAATTGATCGTCAGAAGGATTATGCAGACGATAGCCGGGAGCATCGTCATGGTGACTACATAGCTCTCGGAATAGCCTTCCTTGCGGTGGGAAACAAGGTAGAGCACCGAGATGAGGAAGCCGATGATGAGTGCCGATGAGAGGCACACGAAGAAATGCTTGGCAGTAACCGAGCTGTATTCGGAAAGGACGTTTCCTAAGAAGCCGTTAGGGAAAAGTTTACTCATAAATCACACACTCCTGTTAAGCAGAATATTATTGTTTATCATTGAGATACCTGAGACATATATCTTCTTTTCGTTCCTGATACTGTCTTCAACATAGTTCTGGTATGCTCTGCCGTATTTTGAAAAGCTGGTCTTGAAGATGCCGAGCTCCGAGAGCTTGCGGACGAGCCAGTCCGGTATCGCATCTCCGACCTTGACCTCCATAAGTTTCTGGTCCGCGCCGATGATGTAGTTGCCGTAGCTCTCCGAGCTGAGGGTGAGGTCATAGCGGCGGTCGGTTATCTTCCTGTCAAAGGTGAGACGGAAGTCGTGGTTGTCCTTGCCGAAGAAAGCCTCGCGCTGATAGCTGATGTACTGCTTGGGTATCACCGGGTAGTGGTCGAGGAAGACATCGAGCTCACGGAAGACCTGCTCAGTGATATACTTCTTAATAACCGGCTTTGAGCGGTCGGCGAAGTATTTTTCGGATTCGGCAAGCGTCATCGAAACGCGGCGCTTTGTAACTATTCCGCCGATCTTCTTCTTTATCTCGAGGAAGACCTTGTCGTCCGGTGCAGCAGGGGAGTAATAGCTGCGGAGCCTTATCTTTTCCTTATAGTAAGGCTTTGAGAGTGAAGTTCTTATGAGATAGTCGTCTGGGGTATCGTAATATATATTGTAGATCCCGTATTCCTTGCCGCCTTTGCAATACTCATCGGGGTCCATATACTCGCGTATAACTTTCATAAGTTCTTCGTACTGGTGCATATCGAGCAGGAACTTTATCTCCTTGCGGGCAAATGTATTTATTGCCATAGCTTTACGCTCCTTTCGTATCATTTGAGTATATTATAACGGTGCATTCTTAAAACAATCTTAAAAGAAACGGTTTTTTCAAAAAACTTTTGGGCAGATACTATTCCGGCAGCCGAATGAGCAGCTGAGAATGCGGAGCACTTATAAACCGCCGGAGATCATATTTAACCTGAAAAACTAAGAGAATGACCGTGATCCTATATAATAGTATAGTTCGGAAAAGTGCTGATGATTTTACATAATATATAATACTATCATTGTGAGTGTTTGTCAAATAAATGGAAGAAATACCGCAAGATACGGTCAGACAGATGAAATTTATGGTTATTTTAAGGAAACTTTAAGACTATTTTAAGAAAGGATTGGTATAATACAGCCATAGTAAAGAAAGGGCTCGCAAACAGAGCCGAAAGAATATATTTAAGGAGTTTGATTGAAATGAAAAGACACAGCGTCAAGAAGATCCTTGCAGGAATATCCTCAGCCTGCATGATCGCAGCAGCTTCAGTTCCCTTTGCACCGGCAGCAATGGCTGACGATACGACTGTCACCTATGGCGATGCCAACTGTGACGGCGAAGTAAATATGGCTGATGCCGTATTGATAATGCAGAGTATAGGCAACCCTGACAAGTACCAGCTCACGGATAAGGGTGCGGACAATGCCGATGTATTCGACAGGGGAGACGGTGTGACCAACAGGGACGCCCTCTCGATACAGAAGTACAAGCTCGGACTTATTAATACCCTTCCCGAATCAGTAAAGGGCGGCAATGAAGACCCCGTTACCGATACGGTATATATCCACCTCAGCGGCAGCTCGATCACTGTTGAAGGCGACAACAATGGCTGCACGGCAGTTTCCGGCTCGAAGGTCACTATCAGCCACTCAGGCGCTTATTATATAGACGGCACACTTGATGACGGTCAGATCGAGGTCAATATCCCTGACGAGACAGCAGATGCCGAGACAGTAAAGCTCTTCCTCAACGGCGCAAGCATTACCGGCAAGAGCGCTCCGGCTATCCTCGTAACGAACGCTGAGAATACCTCGATAAATCTTGTTGACGGCACAGAGAACAGCATCTCGGACGGCGATACAGTATACGCTGACGCAGCTGGCACAGCAACAGGCGATGCGGTTATCGAGGCAAAGGACGATATCACTATCAAGGGCGGCGAGCTTGGCACAGGTATCCTCAACCTCACAGCCAATACCCAGACCGGTATCTCCTGCAACAACGATATCAAGTTCAACGGCGGCGTTATCAACGTTACCACACTCAACTCCACAGACAAGACCGACGCTGTCAAGGGCAAGACCTCCGTTACTGTAAAGGACGGCAAGCTCACAATTGACGCAGAGGGCGACGGCATCAAGTCCAGCAAGGGCAGCGTTGCCGTAACAGGCGGCTATACCTCCATAAAGGCAGGAAATGACGCTGTTCAGGCAGGTACGACTATCGACATCAGCGGCGGTACTCTCATTGCAGGCGGCGACCGCGGACTTACAGCAGATACCGGCGTCAATATCACGGGCGGCAATGTTTACGCAACAGCTACCGATTATCAGGTTAAGACTGAGCTTCTCTCAGGCACGACCCAGACCACAGCTCTCCTCAACTGCATCGACGATGCCACAAACGAGAAGGACGGTATGTGGAAGAAGGTAAATGCGATATCTTCAAGCGCAGACAACAAGGTAGAATTCACAAAGAAGTACAAGTACGTCCTCATCAGTGAGACTTCTATGAACGGCGCAAAGTCCTGCGGTTTCACAAACCTCGGCACAGGCGCAGCTGTTACACATACAGACGGCACTCAGAAACAGTTCCAGCTTGGTCTTGTTTCTGTATTCGAGAGCGTTGACCCCTCCGGTGCAGGCTCATCAACTGTCGTAACTCCTCCTGTTGTAAGTGACGGTCTTACTATCACCCTTTCCGGTTCTGATATCCAGACCAATGCTCCCGCTGACACAGCTTCTGCAAGCAACGGCGTAGTAACTATCACAAAGCCGGGCGTATTCGCAGTAAGCGGCACAGGTACAGGCACACAGATAGTTGTTGACGTTGACAAGACCGCCTATCCGGACGGCGTTGTTGAGCTCGACCTCGTGGGCGTTGATATGACCAATACAACGACCGCTCCCATTTACGTTGCATCTATCGGCGATGAGGTGCAGATAGTTGCAAAGAAGGACACCGTCAACACTATTTCGGACGGCACTTCCCACACACAGACCTATACAGATTCAGACGGCAACTCCAATACCGTTGAGGGCGCTGTCTTCTCCCGTGACGACATCAAGTTCAAGGGTGCCGGCACTCTCACAGTAAACGGCAATCAGGACGATGCTATCGTCTGCAAGAACGATATAAAGATATTCAACGGCACTATCAACGTAAACGCAGTTGATGACGGTATCCGCGGCAAGGACAGCGTAACTGTCGGAGACGCTACAAAGGCTGACGGCTCTGCTGCTGACAACAGCGGTTTGACCCTCACGGTCAAGACGACCACCGGCGACGGCATAAAGTCCACAGCTACCGATACTGCGACTGACAAGTCCTACGGCGTTGTAACTGTAAACGGCGGTACTGTGAACATCACCTCTTTCGGTGACGGCATTCAGGGCGAACAGGACGTTGTTATCAACGGCGGCACTCTCAATATCACAACTACCGGCACAGGCAACGATTCCGCAAAGGGCATCAAGTCCGTTGGTCTGTATGACGCAGCAGGAACTACCCGTCAGAGCGGCGGCACGCTTACCGTGAACGGCGGTCTCATCACAGTAAACTCCAAGGACGACTGTCTTCACTGCGGCGGCGATGCAGTCCTCAATGCGGGAAAGCTGAAGCTCACATCAGGCGATGACGCAGTACATTCCGACAATGCACTCTATATCGGAGGAAAGACAGCCGGCACTGACTATACGAGCCTTGAGGTATATGTTACAGCCTGCTATGAGGGCATGGAAGCAGTTTACATCTACCAGAACAACGGCAACATCTACATAATCTCAAAGGATGACGGCTACAATGCAGCAGGCGGTGCAGATTCCTCCGGCGGCAACAACAATACAGGCTTCAATCAGGGCGGACGTCCCGGCGGCGGCGGATTCCCCGGCGGTATGAGCAGCACATACGGTGAGATGTACCTCAACGGCGGTATCGTTTCCGTAAACACTTCTTTCCAGGACGCTGACGGCTTCGATTCCAACGGCAACATCGTTTTCAACGGCGGCTACTATTTCGGCAACGGCGGCGATTCGTTCGACTGCGGCGACGGCGGCTACACCATTACCCGCAACGGCGGCTACGCATTCGGCGGTCTCGGCATGAACGGCGGCAGCGGCTACGATATGTCAACACAGATGGTATTCGCAACAAGTGACGGCACAGTTCTTGCAACAAGTATGTCCGGCTCAAGAATGAGCTACGCATACGGCGACTCCAATGTGGTTGCCTACTCGGGCGCAGAGGTAACGGGCGGAGAGAACATCTCTACTCTCGGTCAGCCCGCAATATACATCTCCGGAAAGGTTTCCGGCGGCACAGCAAAGGCTCTCGGTTCGGGCAGTTCATCGCAGCAGCCAGGGGGCCCCGGATTCGGCTTCTGATAACAAGTCTTAGTTTTTGATAACAGGGGACATATTTATATATGGGGACACCGCTGCCGGAAGAACACCGGCAGCGGTGCTTCTTTGTCTGCATTCCGGGGAAAATTTACATATTATTCACACATCGCCTGCCTGAGAGTGGTATAATAAGGAAAAATATTTCATACGGAGGTAAGGTATATGTTCAGAAATGCAGGAGTGAAGCTGAAAGTGCTTGCAAAGGTGATGTTTTTTGTTATATGGGGAGGAATTGCAATTGTGCTCCCTATTATGGCAGAGGAGGGGGCGTTTTTATTACTTTCAGTGCCGCTGGGATTCCTTGTCGGCTGGCTGAGTACGCTTCTTACCTACGCATTCGGCGAGCTTTGCGAGAACGTCTACGAGATAAACGAGAGACAGCGCAGGAACGCTGCCGAGCAGCCTGTGAGCCGTTCCCTTTTCAGCAGTTCTCCGGCTCCTGAGCCTTCGCCCATCAGCACGGACAACGACACGGTAAAATGTCCCAGCTGCGGAAAGCCCACAGCCACAGACTCGAAATATTGTCTGCACTGCGGAGAAATGATACACTGAATGTATCTCCGAACCGTTCCCGTATCATTCGGGAACGGTTTTTTACTGCCAATTTCAAAAAAAGTATTGGAATTATCATAATAATATGATATAATGAATGCAAAAGCATTCATTATAATTATTCAAAAGCCCTTGCAGATACGCAAATCGGAGATTTGCTCCCTGCAATCGGGCAATTATATCATAACGCTTCGCTTATATGATATAATAGATTTCAGTGATTATTAATTTGGAGGATATTTATGAGGATAAGACACAAACCGTGGGCAAAGCCAGAACTCGAAGCCTGTCCGTTCTATGTCAAGGCTCCACAGGAGCAGATCGGACACTGGACGAGCCTTTTCCCCGAACCTGACAAGCCTCTCTACGTTGAGCTCGGCTGCGGCAAGGGAGGCTTTATTTCGCAGGCAGCTCCGGCTCACCCTGAGATAAATTTCATTGCAATGGACATAAAGAACGAGATGCTCGTCCTTGCAAAGCGCAAACTCGAAGCGGCTTATGCAGAGCAGGGGAAAGCTCCGGAGAACGTCCGCATCGCCATACAGAATATCGAACGCCTTGAGCTCGCATGGGACGAGAACGACCGTGCAGACCGCATCTACATCAACTTCTGCAATCCGTGGCCGAAGGGCAAGCACAAGAAGCGCAGGCTCACGCATACCCGTCAGCTCGTGAACTATAAAAAATTCCTCCGCGGACAGCTCTGGTTCAAGACCGACGACGATGAGCTTTTCGACGAGTCGTTCGAGTATTTCAAAGAGGCAGGGTACAGAATAGTATACTCAACGCGCGACCTTCACACGGAGAGTCCATATGAGAATTTCGTCACCGAGCACGAGAAGATGTTCACCGAGGAGGGCAAGAACATCAAATTCCTGATAGCAGAGCCCATAAAGGAGGAGCAGCATGGAATATGAAAAGAATACCGGCAATTTTTCATTCGGCTTCGGTTCAATGAAGACCGCCGGTTCGGGAAGTATAGACAAGGCGGTCGAAGCGCCGAAGAACGTCCGCACGAAGTATGACAAGAAGGTCATCGCAAAGAATGCGGCAAAGGCTGCGGTACTCTCAGCAGTAGTGCTGATGAAGGGAAAACGCGCCCGCAAGAAGAATAAGTGAGCCCTGTGCGGAAAGACGCAGGTCTCCACCAACGGAGGTTTTTATGTTTTTTAAGAAAGCAGCGGCAGTTATAACTGCCGGTCTGATGACACTTTTCTGTATGCCGGCGGTCAATACGGCTTATGCCGACAAGGATCCGGCTGCCGTTTCACAGGAGGAGTATACCGGTCCGAAGTTGGCTGTTGACAGTGTGGTTCTCGAATACAGCGAGGCTCAGGCTTCACTCATTCACAAGGTCAATATCAGGGTTTCAGGAGTTGAAGGAAAGTATGCCTGCATTGGCTTCCATATCCACTGGGACAGCTCTCTCAATCCGATAAAGAACGGTTCGGGACAGATAGTAACTGCCGGAAAAGCACTCGGGAATATGCAGTATGAGGAGCACGGATTCGAAAACGGAGTGTTCTTCACGGCTTTTTCGCCGACTGATACGGGAAAGGACGGCATCATCGCATCGCTGAGCCTGAAGCTTCCGAAGCTTCCCGACAAGGAGACGGAGTATCCTGTCTGGATAACGTTTGAAGAAAGCGAAAAGTCGGCCGATATGTTCACCGATTATGAGGACACCAAAGACGGACAGCTCATGCAGAAGCAGATCATCGAAAAGGGACTTGTTCCCGGAGGAATAAAGGTGCTCGAAAAGCCGGTGACAACTACTACAACGACTACGACCACGGCTGCCACTGATACATCGACCGTCTCTGATACGGATACGACGACCGGTACGGGTACGACCAAGGTCACTTCAAGCACAACAACTTCTGTTACCACCAAGACCGGTACGAAGACTACTACAAATACCGCAACTTCGACCACCACCACGAAGCCTTCGACAACTACTACCACTGCCACCACTTCTGCTCTGCCTCCGGAGCGTATAGGCGACCTTGATAAAAACAGCAAGATCACTGCTGTTGACGCCTCGAAGGTACTGAAGGTCTGCGCCGATCTTGCTGACGGCGGCAGCGCTTCCGATGACCTTATGTTTGTCTGCGATGTCAACAGAAACGGCAAGATAGAGGCTACCGACGCATCACTGATACTGGTATACTGTGCCGCTGCATCCGGAAGCGAAAAGACCACTCTCGTCGATTACCTTAAAAAGAAAGGCATAAAAATATAATTGTACCCAAAGCCGCATTATTTACTGCGGCTTTTTTCTGCATCCAGGCTGATATTAGCGCCTAAGCCGGGCATAATAATCCCGAGGTGATGATATTGAACGGGAAATATGCACTTATGCCATCGCTCGAGGCTGATCTTGAAAGAATAAAGCTTCTGACCGGAGGCTCGTCGGATATTCTCATCAACAGGTTCATAGCAGGCGGCATAGAATGTGCGCTGGTAAGCTGTGAGGGCATGATCTCTGCTTCGCTCATCACAGAGCTTGTTTTTGAGCCTGTTACCGCGATAGAGCCGCAGGAGAGCGCTGACGCCCTCCTGCAATATATCGACAGATACCTCCTGCTTTCAACTGATCGTCCGAAGGCTGATGATCTTGAAACTGTCCTTCGCCTTGTACATTCCGGCTTTGCGGTACTGCTTGCGGAGGGTGCAGTCACCGCTCTCGGATTCGGCGTACAGGGCTATGCTTCGCGCGGAGTTCAGGAGCCTGCCGGCGAGGGGAATATAATGGGAGCGCACGAGGGCTTCACCGAGACGATAAGGACCTCCATGTCGCAGATACGCCGCAGGCTCAGAACTCCCGAGCTCGTCATGGAGATGATGCAGAAGGGAACTGCGAGCCGTACCGATATCTGCCTTTGCTATATGAAGGACAGAGTGCCGGAGAAGCTCATGCGGAGGATACGTTCCTCACTCGACAGGCTGACCTCCGAGGCAGTCCTGACCACGGGATATATCCGTCCCTTCGTGGAAAACGGGAGGTTTGAGCTGTTCAGCTCGACAGGTGTGACCGAGCGTCCGGACGTCCTATGCTCCAAGCTTATCGAAGGGAGAGTGGCGATACTCGTTGACGGCGTGCCCTTCGCAGTGATAATACCGAGGCTGTTCTGCGAGAGCTTCCAGACACTTGACGACTATTCGTTCAAGCCCTATTATGCGACGTTTCTGAGGTGGCTGAAATACATTGCCTTCATCATGGCGATACTTCTTCCGGCACTGTATGCAGCGATAGTCATGCACCATCCGGAGCTTTTCAACAGCACACTGTTCATGCTTCTGGTCGAGGCGGAGCGGAACGCACCGCTCTCTATAATGACCGAATCCCTGTTCGTACTCATCATGTATGAGACTATCAGGGAGGCAGGGGTAAGGCTTCCGAAGCCTACCGGCGGAGCCGTGAGCATAATCAGCGGACTGATAATAGGCGATGCGGCAGTAAATTCCGGACTTGTAAGCACTCCTCTGCTGACCATGACCGCACTTGCCGTGCTCGGAGGACTTGTAGTGCCGGAGCTCAATCCGGAAATGACCGTGCTGCGGTTTGCATTTCTGTTTGCCGGAGGTCTTATGGGACTATTCGGGATAAGTCTTCTTGCCTGTGCGGTGCTTGTGAATATATGCGCGACCGAGGACTACGGATTTCCCTATACTGCACCGCTTTCGCCGTTCAGGGTGAAGGGCATGGGCGATACGGCTGTCCGGAGCAGTATGAAGGAAATGCAGAACAGGGGATTTACCGTGGAGGAATACCATGAATAGGATAACTCCGGGACAGCTCTGTGCAATGGGACTTATCGGCGAGATATTCGCAGTGTTCTGTACTGAGGGCAGTATAAGCGCGGCGACGGCTGCCGGTTATGCGATGAGCAGTGGTGTACTGTTACTGCTCGCGATGCCGCTTGCTCTGCATTACAGAAGGGGTGGAAGGCTCTGCCGCGGCGCAGCGCTCGTACTTTTCGTCTGGCTGATATTCTGGGGCGGAAGGCTGTTCTGTATGCAGCAGCGCACTACCGAGGTCATATATATCCCCTTCGAGAATTCGGGAGGACTTGCCGGAAAGCTCCTTGTTACAGGGCTTATCGGGCTTGTATGCCTTTATATATCCTCATCGGGAGTGAAGGCGCTTGGCAGATCAGCGGTGATAGCTGCCGCTGCCGGAACGCTCGGCCTTACCGCTGTGGCTTTCAGCGCAGCGAGCTCGCATGAGTGGGGAAGGCTCTCGCTTGAATGGAGCGATATGGGCGGCGAGCTTGTCCGGGGACTGAAGGCAGGCGGAGGGATAGGGGCATTTGCGGTGATGCTCGGTTTGCAGAGGGAAAGCTATATCCGCAGCACGGCGGTATACTTTTCCGCAAAGTCGGCGGTATCCGCGGCGGTACTACTGACATCCGTACTCGTTGCCGGCGGTATCATGCAGACGGCAGAGTTTCCGGTGGTGACGGCGGCGCATCTCTCTCAGCCCTTTCCCTCCCAGAGGATAGATTCGCTTTTCCTGATACTGTTCACTGTCTATGCGGTATTTGCGATAGCTGTGCAGGCGGCGGCAGCTTCGTACCTTCTGCGGCAGATGATACCGGGCTTCAGGCGGTTTGGCAGCCTTACGGTGATCGTGCTGATGCTTGGGACGTGCCTGATAACAATGTGAGTGTTTTATGAACTGTCGTGCGGACTTGTCTCCGCACGACAATCTTTCTTTTCAAGCAATCGCTTTTTGTCTTGCAAAAACGAAAAAAGACTTGACAAGCGGGCATTGAAGTGATATAATACGAAATTGAAAATCGTTTTCATATTTGGAGGCAATGATGAACAGGAATTCCGGTTACAATACCAAACAAAAGGAAAAACTCCTCGACTATCTTATAAGCAACAAGGACAAGCATACCAATGTCCAGACTATAAGCACCTATATGGCGGAGGAAGGTACTCCGCTCGGTACTGCCACTATCTACCGCCGCCTCGACAAGCTCGTTGAGCAGGGGATAGTCCGCAAATACGTCATTGACGGCAAGACCGGCGCCTGCTATCAGTATATCGACGGCAGCAGCGAATGCCATGAGCACTTCCACCTCAAATGCGTGAAGTGTGACCGTCTCATACACATTGACTGTGCCCACCTGACCGGCATAAGCGAGCACATCTATGAGCATCACGGATTCTGGGTGGATTCCTCAAAGACCGTTTTCTATGGGATATGTTCAAAATGTGCGGAGGCTGGTGACGTATGAGGAAAAGACTGACCTGTCTCATAACGGGACTATCGCTTCTTGTCACGGTCATATTCAGCGGTTGCGTTCTTGCCCCTGTTGAACACAACGGGATTTCTGTCGTAACGACGAGCTTTCCGCCCTATGACTTCGTGAGGGCTGTGACCGGCGATTCAGCGGATATAACCATGCTGCTGCAAGCCGGTGCGGAGGCTCATTCCTACGAGCCTGTTCCACTTGACATCGCAAAGATACAGAACTGCGACGTTTTCGTGTACATCGGCGGCGAGGGCGAAGTCTGGGTCGATAAGATACTTGACTCGCTCGATACCTCTGATATCACGGTGATACGCCTTTTTGACTACATAGATCCCCTTGAGGAGGAAGAAGTCGAGGGCGCTTCCCCGACGGGACATCATCACCACGACCACGGTGATGAAGACCACGATGATGAAGACCACGATGATGAAGAAGACCACGATGAACATGAGCATGAGCATGAAGATCACGACCATGATGATGACGAGGAGTTCGATGAGCATATCTGGACTTCTCCTCGCAACGCCAAGCTCTGCGTTGAGGGCATAACCGACGCACTTTGTGAAGCTTTTCCGGAGAATGCGGACATCTATCGCAAAAACGGCGGAGATTACGCTGAAAGGCTCGCTGACCTTGACCGGAGATTTGCGGACATGACCGCGAATGCTTCCGGAAACACCATAATCGTCGGCGACCGCTTCCCGTTCCGCTATCTCGCACATGACTACGGTCTGAAATACTACGCGGCTTTCAGCGGATGCAGCTCGGAATCGGAGCCTTCGGTATACACTATGGCGTTCCTCATTGACAAGCTGAAAAAAGGCGATACCGGCGTTGTTTTCTACCTCGAATTCTCGACCAAGCGCCTTGCATCGAAGCTCAGCGATGCGACGAACACAAAAATGCTGCCGCTCCACTCCTGCCACAACGTATCGCGGGAGGATTTCCGGAACGGCGTTACCTACATCGACCTTATGGAACAAAATCTTGAAAATCTCAGGGAGGCACTCAATTGAAGACTA
Source organism: Ruminococcus sp. (assembly GCA_017525915.1). Lineage (GTDB taxonomy): Bacteria > Bacillota > Clostridia > Oscillospirales > Ruminococcaceae > Ruminococcus. The sequence goes on along the minus strand of JAFXSC010000001.1, from coordinate 189,582 downwards.
TTATAGAATGTAAGGACGCCGCCGCAAGCTATGACGGAAAAAAAGTCCTCGGCTCGCTCTCGTTCAAGTTAAACGAGGGGGACCTAATGTGCATACTCGGCGAGAACGGCTCCGGCAAGAGCACTCTCGTAAAATGTCTGCTCGGAATAAAGCCCCTCGACAGCGGAAAGATAATCATGGGAGAAGGGCTGAAACCTACGGATATCGGCTATCTGCCGCAGTATACCAACATCAGCAACGGGTTTCCGGCAACTGTTTCGGAGGTCGTTCTGTCCGGCTGTCTCGGGCGCAGGGGACTTCGCCCCTTTTATTCATCTGCTGAGAAAAAAATCGCCGCTCAGGCTATGGAAAGGCTCGGTATCGCTGACCTTGCAAAGCGGAGCTGCCGTGAGCTTTCCGGCGGTCAGCAGCAGAGAATGTTCCTCGCAAGGGCAATGTGCGCCGCAAAGAAACTCCTTCTTCTCGATGAACCGCTCAACGGCCTTGACCCTGCCGCACAGGAGGAGATGTACACCCTCATAACCGACCTCAACAAGAAGGACGGCATGACCGTGATAATGGTTTCCCACGATGTGATGCGCTCGGTGGACTGCGCCAGCCGCATTCTCTGCCTTTGCAATTCGGACCACTGCTTCTTCGGCACTCCGGAGGAATATCTCGGCTCGCACATCAGCAGTAAATTCATAGGAGGCACAAAATGAACGAGAATATAAGACTTATGTTCACGCCGGAGTTCTTCGGAGCGATACTTCTTCCGGCGCTTATAGGCGGCATCGCCATTACGATATGCTCCTCGCTCCTTGGAGTAACGCTTGTTCTGAAGCGCTATTCAATGATAGGCGACGGACTTTCCCACATAGGTTACGGAGCGCTTTCCGTTGCGGCAGTCATGAACCTTGCACCGCTGAAAGTTGCACTTCCGGTGGTAGTTATCGCAGCGTTCATTCTTCTAAGGCTCAGTGAGAGCAGCAAGATAAACGGAGATGCGGCGATAGCACTCTTTTCCACCACAGCACTTGCCGCCGGCATACTCGTTTCATCAAAGGCAGGCATGACGAACGACGTCAGCCATTATATGTTCGGAAGCATTCTCGCCATGACAAAGAGCGATGTGATACTCAGCGTGGTGCTCTCAGTGATAGTGATACTCGCGTTCATTTTCCTCTACAACCGCATATTCTCCGTCACCTTCGATGAGAATTTTGCGCGTGCTACCGGCGTCAACGCAGGCATATACAACATGGTATTTGCGGTGCTGACAGCCGTTACCGTAGTCCTCGGCATGATGATGATGGGAGCGCTGCTCATATCGAGCCTTATCGTTATCCCGACCCTTACTGCTATGAGGATATGCAGCAGCTTCAAGGGCGTTGTGCTCGTATCGGGAGCGGTATCGGTCGCAAGCTTCCTTACCGGCATGATGATGTCGCTGCTGTTCAATACAGCACCCGGTGCGAGCATTGTCATTGTCAACGTCTTCTTTTTCCTTGTATTCTCTGTTATAGGAAAACTTCTCAGGCGTCCGGGTATATCCTGACCGCGTCGGTTTCCTCAGCTGGCTCAGGAGCTTTTTCCCTGCCTGACGGGACATATATCCTGATATCTTCATCCGGCATATCATCACCTCCGGTGTTAGTATTTCCGTTATGCGGCGGAATATCCGCAGTATCTCTTGACACGGGGCGTCCGCGGTGATATAATTAAAAAGCAGTTTTTTTACAGGAGATCGAAATGAAGGATAAAAATAAAAATAACAATAAGCCGGAGTCCGGCAAGGAAGAACTTCCGGAGCAGGAAAATACATCAGCTCCTGCAACTGACGATGATGACGACGGAAAAATAAACGTAAACAAGAGCGTTTTCCAGATAAACCGCGAAATGATGCAGCAGCGCCGCAAGGAATATGAGGAACAGCAGGCTGCTGTTGAAAAGGAAGCTGCGATACGCGAGAAAAAAAGGCAGGAGGCTTATGACCGCCGTATCCGTGAGGAAAGAATAGAGCTCATGCGCCTGAAACAGGGCATTATCGAGGAGAGCGAGACTATCCACGAGGAACATGAGGAACCGCTGAAGCTGACCTTCCGCAAAAAGATAGGCAATTTTCTCTACCATAACAAATGGTGGCTCGGAATAGGCGTGATAATTTCCTGTATCGTCGGATTTCTGGCGTATGACTACCTCACAAAGCCTAACCCCGATACAGTGTTCCTGCTTATCGCTGATAATCATACCGTTGGAGTTGAAGCCGACCTTGAGGGCTATCTGAAGCAGTTTGCCGAGGATTCCAACAAAAACGGAAAGGTCTCCGTATCGGTATACTATATCCGCTATTCTGACGACTACCTCTCGAACTACGCGAACGGTTCGGACAATAAGCTTACGATAGAGCTGCAATCCGCCGATTCTGTGATAGTATTCGGTGACAAGAAGCTCGATGAGATATGTGAAGGAAGCGAGGAGAACATCTTCTGCGACCTTGAGGAGCTGTTCCCCGGAAATCCCCATGTCAAGGGACACCGCTTCATGCTTGAAGGCACACCTTTTGCGGAGCGCCTTGGAATTGATCCGGAGAGCGTTAAGGATATGTATATCGCGCTGCGCCTGCCGAAAAACCTGCTGTACTGCAGCAAGAAGGACATGGAAAAGACCTATGAGAAGGATCTTCCGGTACTTGAAAGGATAATTGCAGACCTCAGCTGAAACATTAAACGAACAAGGGCGCACACTGTGCGCCCCTTAAATATCAATATGCAGATGAAAGAAGCGGCAGTCATAATGACTGCCGCTTTGGTATTACTTGATGATGCCTATGCCCCAGATAGTGAAGTCTGAGCCTGCATTTTCCATCTGGATAGAGACGTCAAGTTCGCCTGCGGTATCCTGATAGTATGCGAGTTCAGCATCGGGACCGCCCCATGTGTACTGCTTGTTGCCGCTGATCGTTGAAACCTTCTTGCCGTTGATATTGACAACAACGTTGCCCATGCCGGTGCTGTTAGCCTTGAATACGAGAATAAATCCCTTTGCGTTGACCTTGAAGGTCATGGGAGTATTGCCGTTCTTGCTGTTAGCATAGCCGTAAGGAAGCTTTCCGTAGCCGGTAGTAGATGAGAAGGAGCCTGCATTGAAGCCGGAGAGCTCGGAGATCGCTGCATTAGCGCAGGTCTCGTACTCATAGCCGTATACCTTTGAGGTGGGTATCTCGTAGCTTCCGGTCCTGTTTGAGGACTTCATAGCCTGACGGAGGAAGTAAGCCATACAGTTTGCGATGAGCTTACCGCCGTTCTCATGCGGGTGATACTCGTCTGTGAAGTAGTCGTCAGTCTTGAGGAAGCCGCTGTTGAATGCCTTTGTGAGGGCGTTGTTCATGCTGATAACGGGAACCTTGAAGTTCTTGCCGATAGCTTCCATCTGTGTCTGACTTGAGAAGCCGCCCTTTGAACGGTTGATGAGCACGATCACTGCGGGCTCGTTTTCCTGTGAGAGACACTTCTTGACAAGGCTCTCGAAGGACTTCTTGTATGTTTCGCCCTCGTGGTCGTTTACTGAGAATTCGAGTACAACGATATCGGGCTTTGCATTGAGTATCTCATTCTGAGCGCGGACAAGTCCTACAACTGAGGATGTACCTGAAAGACCTGCGTTGATCTCAGTGAATTTGCCCTTGGCGAAAGTTGATTTTACATAGCTTGAGAAGGGGTTGCTGTAATTCTTGCCCTCAGTGATAGAACCGCCGAGGTAAGCAAGAGTGAGATCCTCACCGTTTTCTGCTGCTGCGAGCTTGTTGGCAAGACGGTCAACGTTGCCCATATTGCAGATCGAGCTCTGGTAGAAGTTAATCCAGTCGGCTGATTCAGTCTCCTGATAGTCGTCCCACTTTGTAGATACGATCTCGGGCTTGGGGAATTCCTTGACCCTGCCGAGGAGGAATCCGCTGATGCTGACGATATCAGCAACTTCAACAGTACCGTTGGAGTCAACGTCAGCAGCCTTCTTTACGAGGGCGTCTGTTGTGCCGTTTGTGAGGACGCGGCGTGCGAGGATAAGGTCGAATACAGTGATCTTTCCGTCGAAGTTGAGGTCACCGATATTGAGTGTGCGGACAACAGGCTTGCCTGCGCCGGTCACCTTTGTACCTGCCGGAGCGCCTATCGCTTCGTCGATGAAGAAGTCAATCTGTGAATCAACTGTCTCAACGTAGAGCACGAGGTTTGAAGCGCCTTCGGGGATAGTATAGTTCTCGTTGGAGAGCTGTATCCACTGACCTGCGCTCACAGTACCTGTGGCAACGTCGCTGTACTTTGCAGTACCGGAAGCGTCCTCATACTGGAGCGTTAGCTTGAAGTCCTCAGTTTCGCCGCCTGTTTCGTACTTGGCGTTTACGCTGAAGCTGAAGGTCTCGCCGGCCTTGAAGGGCCTTGTGCTGAGATTTTTTGAAGCGCCGTTCCATGAAGCTGTTCTGCCTGTGCATGAGAGAGAGCCTGTGCCTGCAAAGTTAGTGCTGGCTGTCTGCTCAACAGAAGCAGCGCCTCTGCCCTGCCATGAACCGGCAGTGCTGTCGAATGTATCGTGGAAGTAGTAGCCGTCTTCGTCGAGCTGAGTGCCGGGAGTCGTGCCGCTGCCTTCGAGTGAGATAACGAATGTGGAAACGCTCTCTGCCGGGAGCTGTGACCAGAATGAGCTTCCGTCGAACTCCATATTCTCTGTGAGAGCGATATTCTCGCTGGAAGTAGTTCTGTATCTGTCGACGTTTGTGATCTTTTCACCGCTGCCGAGCTGGAACTGCTGGTTAACCGCGCTCTTGCTCTTGTTTACGGCAACTACTGTAACCTGATGATTTTCGTTCTTGTAGGCTGAGATGTACAGATCGCTTGCGGGCGACTCGGTAACGTCGATACGGATATCACCGGGACGTACCCACTTTGAATACTGAGCCATCATGTAGCCGCGCTTGGTGATGGAGCCGTTGGAGCCGTCCTGTGAGATAAGGCCGTAACTTCTCTTTATGTACCACCATGTATAAACGCTGAGGTTGCCCACAACGAGACCGTTGTGGATGTTTTCTGCAACATCGAGAGCCTCAGGCCATTTGTTTGCGGAGTTTGCATCAGAGTTCGGAACGTAAACCTCAGTCATCCAGATCTCCTTGCCGCAGTTTTCAAGGGCAGGGAAGTCCATCTTGTTTCTGGGAGTGCCGTAGAAGTGGGTGGCAAAGACATCGGTATTAGCCATAGCCTTTGAATTGCTCAGTATCTTATTGTAGTAATCCCTTCCGGTGGTGCTCCATGCACCGTACTGGAAGGTCTCGGGCGACATAAGCCTTGTGCTTGTGATCTGGTCGCCGTAGTTGGCAATGAAGTCGGTGGTTTCGTCCGGTGACCAGTAGGTCCATTCCTTAGCGTAGTCCGGCTCGTTCTGGACTGAAATGGAGTAGAGGTCAACTCCGTTGCTCTTCATGTAGGTGCCAAAGTCGTTCAGATGCTTGGCGTAAGCGCCGTAGTTAGCCTTTTTGAGGTGGAGCTTTCCGTTGCTTCCGCCGGATTCACACAGATTCGACGGCGGCTCCCACGGAGTTGCGAACACGGTCGCACCAGCCTTTGAAGCGTACTGAGCAACAGGAAGCGCAAGGTTCCACTTGCTGCTGTCCGGATTAACATACACACGGAGGACGGTAAGTCCGAGCTGGTTGTCGCCGTTTCCGAAGGCTGTCGCACACTCTGCATCTGACAGTCTGTAACTCTGCCATTCCTGCATATCAATGCCGCCGAAGCCCCTGATGGTCTGATATTCGGTTGTAGTGTCGATCACGGCAGCATCTGCCGCGCTGGCGTTTAGCGTCGGAGTTGAGGGGAAACTCGCCGGATAAGCCGCTGTCATAGCGGTCAGACCGAGAGCAGCCGCGATCAGTCCTGACGCCGTTTTTTTCATGGTCATGCTATCAATCTCCCTTACATTAATATTTCCGGACACCACATTATACCATATGTGCTGTCTCAATAGATTCCTTGCGCGGAAAAAGCATAAAAAAGTGCTTATCCCCAAACCGCGCATGGTGACCTATAATAACATCCTGTTAACATTATACATCTTGATAGGCAAATTGTCAATAAAAAATGTGCCGAATTTATATAACTTTTGTGCTGCTAATGTTGACAAACGAGCGAAATCGTGGTATTATTAGAAATATAAATATCAACGTTCTGGAGTGAAAAGTTTGAAAATAGATGATATAGGTTACAACCACCGCCATGAAAAGGACTTCGTGGTAGACCGTCCCAACGGAGTAGGGGACTGGCTGCTGCTGATAATCAAATCGCCTGCGGTATACCGCTGCGGCGGAAGGGAGTTTCGTCTTCCCGGAAACGTCCTCCTGATATACACACCCGGCACACAGCAGTATTACCGTGCTGACTGTGCCGAATACTTCGATGACTGGATGCACTTCTGGCCTGACGACAGCGAGATAAGCCTTATCCATTCGCTCGGGATAAAGACCAACGTTCCGCTCCAGCTTTCGGAGTCCTCCGGTCTGTCTGCGATAATGGGGAATATGTGCTTTGAGCATTATTCTTCCAATGCCAACAGGGACAAGGTGTCCGATCATTATTTCCGGATACTTCTCTATAAGGCGTCCGAGAAGCTCAGCAGGAACAGCAGCGTGCGTACAGCGGAAAATCTCTATGCCGAGAAGCTGCTGTACATACGGGAGTCTATCTACCGCTGGCCGAGCCGTGACTACACCGTTGACGATATGGCAAAGGAGCTTTCGCTGAGCCGTTCGCGCTTCCAGCATATTTACAGCGAGACGTTCGGAACGAGCGTGACGAAGGATATAATCGCAAGCCGTCTCAATAAGGCTTCCGAGCTGTTGAGGACCACCGATACCCCGGTAAAGGATATCGCCCTTATCATTGGCTATGGTCATAACGCTTCATATTTCGTGAAGCTGTTCGGCAGTATATACGGTATGTCTCCGGGACAGTACCGCAAGACTCATTCCGGAAAGGATAAGGAATAAAATAAGCCCTGCGGTATCGCCGCAGGGCTTTCCTTTATCCTGATATCACAGGAAGAGGGGGAGAAGCAGTCCGAGAGCCATGATGAGTGCGAGAATGAGCATGATTATCCTCATTTTTGTGGTTCTGGTGCTGCCTGTATTCTTCTTTGAAGGCGTCGGTACGTTCTTCCTGTTTGAATTTTTGCTTTTAGCCATTGCTGTTCACCTCTCAGTGCCTTTTCTTTGTACGTTTCTTGCGGTCGGGAATATAGTCGGAGAAGACCTCGGAACGCGCTCTGCTGCCGTAAGCCTTCTTTTTGCGGTCGAACGAGGGCTTGTCTGCCGGACGCTGGCGGCTCTGAAATGCCTTTCCGGTTTTTCTGGACGAGCTGCCGTCCCAGAGCTTGACCGTCACCTGCTGACCGTTTATCTTCATGGGATTGGTGCTTTCAATTATGTAGTCACTTTCGGCGGCAGGTATCTCAACGGTCGTGTGGTCGTCGAAAATATCTATCTTACCGAAGTCCTTGCCGGACATACCGGTAGCGTCAACGAGCGCACCGAGTATGAAATTCGGTGCGATACGGCGGTTCCTGCCAATGTTGATATCGACCTTGACAGTATTAGCGGAGCTTCCGCGGCGGCTTCTGAGGGGACGCGGCTTCTCAAATTCGGGTATCGAGTCTATATCTGCCTGCAAAGTCCTTGAAATGAGCCTTGCCGCAGCTTCACGGCAGTCGATGCCGGCCGCCGCGAGCCTGTCGATGACGTCGTAGGCGCTGTGTACCGCCTCCATTGCGGCTATATCCCGGACACAAGCTTCCTTTCTTGCGGCGATTATGCCGTCTCTGTCGGGAAGCGGAAGCTCGGTTATCTCAGCGTTGATATATTTTGCGATATCGCGGAGCTCGTGGAGCTGACGCCTGCCGCTGATGAGGGTATAGGCGGTACCTGCCCTGCCTGCGCGTCCTGTACGTCCGATACGGTGTATGTAGTATTCGTTGTCCTGTGGAAGGTCATAGTTGAAAACGCAGTCGATGCCGCTGACGTCGATCCCTCTTGCGGCAACGTCAGTCGCAACGAGTATATCAGTCGCTTTGTTCTTGAAGGAGTTCATCACCTGAGTGCGCTGAGCCTGCTTCATGTCGCCGTGGAGACCGGCAGCGCGGAAGCCGTATTTCTGGAGCTCCTCGGTGAGCTGATCGACCATAGCCCTTGTATTGCAGAAGACCATTGACGAGGAAGGTGCATATGCTGTGAGGAGAAGTCTCAGAGCATCGGTCTTTCTGCCCATAGCAACCTCAAAGTAATACTGCTCGATGAGCTCGACAGTCTTCTGAGCTGACTTTATCTTGATATGTACCGGGTCACGCTGGTAATTCTCGGTTATAGCCATGATAGCAGCCGGCATGGTTGCCGAGAAAAGCACGGTCTGTCTCTCGGCAGGAGCTTCAGAGAGTATGGTCTCGATGTCCTCGCGGAAGCCCATATTCAGCATCTCATCAGCTTCATCGAGGATAACACAGCGGAGACTTGCGAGTTTCAGCGTGCGTCTACGCATATGATCCATGATGCGTCCGGGAGTGCCGATAACGATGTTCGCACCGCGTTTGAGCTGGAATATCTGCTTCTCCATGCTTGCACCGCCGTAGACCGCGCAGGGCTTGACGATGCGCTTGTACTTGGCGAATTTGCGTATTTCTTCGTAAGCCTGCAAGGCGAGTTCGCGGGTCGGACAGAGTATGAGCACGGCGACCTTGTCACGGTCGGCTTCGGTAATGCTCTCGACTGCCGGGAGACCGAAGGCGGCAGTTTTGCCGGTTCCGGTGTTGGAGCGTCCGACGAGGTCTCTGCCTTCGAGCATGAGGGGAATGCTTTTCTCCTGTATTTCGGTCATTTCGGTGAAGCCGAGCTCGTCAACGGCGGTAAGTATATCCTGTGAAAGGTTTAATTCTCTGAACTGCATTTTATCTCCTTATAGTGCGGAAAGTTCGCTGATAGTTTACATATGTATAATCATACCACAATTATACAGAAAGGTCAAGAGCAGAATGAATGAATAGTGAATAATAAATGTGTCCGGCATTCGCCGGACGAATCGAAGCAGTGCATCGTACATAGAGTATAGCAGGGAACGCCTGACGTATTCAGAACAGCTGATCGTCTCATAACAAAAACCGCAGCTCCCGGCGTTGCCGGAAAGCTGCGGTCCTGATGTACATTTTATTACTGCATACCGCCGCGGACATAGAAATTGTCCTGGATAACGAGGGCACAGCCGCCGAGGAAGTTGTTCTTGCCGTCGAGCTTGCTGAGAACTACCCTGTCTGCGATCTCCTCGCTCACAAGGCGTATCATCTCGCGCTTTACATAGTCGAACTGCTTGTCGTTGAGCTTGAAGTTGTGGAGAACGATCTTCTTCGCAAAATGGCTTATCGCAAGGTTATTGATGAGCACGGTATACTTTGCGATGATATCATCAACGAGGTTCTTGACGGGCTCTTCACCGCGCATGAGTGCCATGAACACCTTATCGGTATCTATCTTGGACTTGTCACCCTCTGTGAGCTCATAGAGCACAGGTGTCTTGTCCTTGGAGTATATCTCATAGAAAGCGTTGAGCATAGCTGTACGCGAGAGCTCAGCCTTTACGGAACCGTTGGGATAGCCCTCATACTGCTTTCCGTTGGGATTTACGATATACTTCTCGATAGTCGAGGTATAGGATACATAGTCGCTCGAAAGCTCGTTCTTGTTGATAATGGCAAGGTTTACCTGATTGCCGTTGTGAATGAATGCCTGATTGGTCTGATAACCGTTCTGTGTGCGGAAATCGTTGCTTGCAAGAGCCATAAGGCCGATAGCGTTGCCGCAGCAGATATCGAAATTGAGACCGCCGGAGAGCTTGTCGATGAAGTTGGTGAAATCGAGAACGCCGTCCTTGTAGAATATCTTCAGCTTGCCCCACATAGAGGGAACGACGCCTACGCCGAGACCGAGTATCTTGTCCTTGGTAAGGCAGCTGTTGTCGATCATCTCGTTGCTGGCCTTGATGATGTAGTTGATGATATCCTTGCTTGTAGTACGCTCGTCGATGACCATGCTCGACTTGTCAAGTATCTCTGAGTTGAGGTTGGTAAGACCTACGCTTACCTCTTTTTCGTCTACTGTTGCACCGAGAGCAAAGCGGCTGTTCACGTTTATGTCAATAAGTATCTTGCGTCTGCCCTTCTGGAGCTTTTCGGTATTGATCGGTGCTTCGCCTATCTCTACGAGGACGCCTTCCTCGATCATTTCATTGGTGATTATTGTAACGGCGGCTCTGGTGATCTCGAGTGCGCCCGCGACATCTACTCTTGAGATAGGTCCGGATTCTCTTATGACGCGAAGTATCTGCATACGGTTACGTCTTTTGAGGTCGAGTTTGCTGATTCCTCTTTTTTCCATGAAATACACTCCTATTCTTAAAAATTATTATACGTCTTGCACATTTATGCTTATCCCATTGTTAACTTCACATATATATTATAACACATTTCTGATAAATTTCAAACATTAAAAGCAATTTTAAGATAAAATCAGCATTTTTAACAATGTCGGCCTATCAATTTTGTTAAATATTCCGCTAGCCTTACTGTAAGCGGCAGTGAAATTACTGAAAGTATAGTGCCGAATGCGAATATTTCAGAGGAATAAAGTGAGTTCTTTCCGTATCTGATGCACTGCAAAGTACACATTGCCGCAGGAGGAGCAGCCGCTGCAACGATTACCGTCATCCTGACCTTGTAATTTACATCCGGTATTGCTATCAGGGCTGAGATCACTGCCGGTATCAGCAGAAGTCTCAGGAAGCATACATAGTACACCGAAGGCTTTTTCAGCAGTCTTACCAAACTCGTTCCTGCTATGGTCACACCTGATACTATCATCGCGAGAGGAGTGTTGAGCTCGGCGATGTAGTTCACAGCCCTCGCAGGTACGGAAGGCAGTCTGAGTCTGAGGAAAAACGTGATAAGTCCGAGAGCTATCGCTATCATGGTAGGGGAATAGAACACTTTCACGACCTTTTTCATGTCTTTTTCGCCGGAGAGCATGATGATGCCGTGTGTCCAGACGAAGATGTTGAAAACGGTAATGAAGGCAGTGAGGTAGAATACGCCCTCCATGCCGAAAAGCGAGCTTACGAGCGGTATGCCCATAAAGCCGCAGTTTGAGTATATAGCCGAAAAGCGCTCTATCTCGGTATCTCTGCCATCTTTCCGGCGGATAAGGAGATAGGAGACCGCTATCATCACAACGAATGCGCCCACAGAGAACGCGAACGAGAGTATAAGTCCCTCGACGAGCTCCGAACGGTAGTCCGTCTGATAGGACATGAATATCATAGCAGGGTTCACGACCTGCAATACGAAGCCGGAAAGCTGCTTGTTTGTGTCATTGCTTATGAGCTTTGCTTTTGAACAAAAAACGCCGACCATAATAAGCATGAGCATTATTATGGTCTGGCGAAGAATAGTATCTGCCATCATCCGAATACCGCCAGAATGACGATAGTGAATACCGAGAATACTCCGAACAGTGAGAGCAGAGCGACGATACCCTTGTTGATATTACGCTTTACTGCTGGCTGAGTGGGATATGCAGCTGCCATAGGCTGAGGTGCGACAGCCGGAGGAACGAGTTCAGCGGTCGGCTGCGGCTGAACGTTTTCGGGGATAAACTGGGGCTGTACGTTTTCAGCTGGTGCTTCATTATTCTTAGCGGCACAGTCCGCGCAGACCTTACCGTCTTCGATCTGTTTTCCGCAATATCTGCAAAATGCCATAGTAGAACCTCCTTTATAGCGCGGACGGCGGCTTTGCCGTCTGTTATCATAATTATTTTACCACTATTTCTGCCTGACGTCAAGACAATTCACAAAACGGAGAATAGTTTTTATGCTGTCAGCTTATTCATGGTACTTCGGGTACTATAAAAGGGCGGATGATTCCGCCCTTTTCTTTATTATTTCTTACCCTTGTTTTCTGCGTAGCTGCTGAGATATTCCTTCATCGAATCCATGCTTCCGAGGTCGGGGTCGATTATCTTCCAGCCTTCACCTTTGAACTTGACCACTGCTATCTGCTTCTTGTAGGTAGTAGTTTTCTTTGTCTGCTTGTCCTTGACCTTGTAGGTTATGCGGTAGACATAGCCTTTCTTGGCACTGTAACTCTCCTTCTGGTATTTGCGGTCGTAGACGGCGGCATTGTCCCTGAAGCAGAGTTCCGCGCCGTCGAGGGCATCGCCCTTGAGCTTTGAAACGCGCTGCACCTTTTTGAGCTTTATCTTGTAATCGTCCTTGGTGCTCTTGTTTTCATCGTTGAACTCATCTACCATAGAGTCGAGCTTGTCACCGGAAAGTGACTTGTAAAGGTCGTCCGGAAGCGTCATGGAGTAGTATCTGCTTCCGCCGCTGCTGTTGAAGCGCAGCTTCGCGTATTCCCTTGCCGCACCTCTTGCACCGGTGTGGTTCACAATATAGGCTATGAGTATTATGAGTACGAGCAGAACGGCAGCCACAATGATGATTATACGGAGATGATCGCCCATGAATCTTGCAGGTGCAGAGCCTTTGATGCCTGTTTTTTCCGGCTGAACATCAGCCTGATTCTTTTTAGCGGAAGCGGAGCCGCGGCAGTCGCACACTTCACCGTCGGAGAGCTTTTTGCCGCAGTATTTACAGTAAGCCATATCGAACCTCCCATCCTTCAGAAGTTATAACGAACCAAATATCAATTTATATTGTACCACACTGTATTCAGATTGTCAAGCGATGAATAAACTAATTAATATAACATAAAGTAACGCTTTCCTGCGGCATGAATATAATGCTATGGGGGAGGAAAATATTCTTCCCTGAAATCAAAGGAGGGATAATATGGCAGCATTTTATAATCAGGCAACTCTGTCATTCAACGGGAATGTTCTCACTTCAAATATCACAGCCGGCGAGATAGTCGGTACGTTATCTGTGACTAAGGACGCGGTCATTCAGACATACGCTCCGGAAAGCGGGAACGTTTACGTTATCAATATCACCAATAACGGTCAGGCTGACGTAACCGGTCTTACACTGACCGACGACCTCGGCTCATACGAAACAGGCGATGTGCCTGTCAATGTCGTTCCGCTCACTTACAGTGAAGGAACTGTAAGATATTACGTCAACGGCATCGAGCAGCCTGCACCCACAGTATCATCGGCTTCTGCGCTGACATTCACCGGTATCAGCGTACCTGCCGGCGGAAACGCTGTGATAGTGTACGCTGTACGCACCAATGAGTATGCGCCATACGGCGAAGGTGCTTCGATAACCAATACCGTGACCGTATCCGGAAACGGCATATCCGACGTTACAGCTTCGGCGGTGACAACACCTTCCGAGGAGCCTGTGCTTGCGATAAGCAAGTCACTGAGCCCTGCAACTGTCGAGGAAAACGGCACAGTGACCTACACCTTTATAATCCAGAACACAGGCAGTACAGCGACAACTGCCGCGGACGACATCGTGTTCAGCGACGTTTTCACGCCTGTGCTCTCAGCTCTTACAGCCGAGTTCAACGGTACTGAATGGACTGAGGGTACTGAGTACACCTACGACCAGACTACCGGCGAGTTCACATCTGCCGAAGGCGTGATAAGCGTACCGGCAGCAGTATACACTCAGGATCCGGCAACAGGTGCATGGACAGTACAGCCGGGCATCAGCACGCTTGTGATAACCGGAAAGATATAAGGCATAGCCTGACATGAAAAAGACCGGGACGCTAAGGCGTTCCGGTCATTATCGTTATGTAAGGGGAGCGTCCGCTGCCGCAGGCTTACTGCCGCCGGAACCGCCCCGTTTTCTTCTTATAAAGCCGGCGAGGGCAAGTAGTACCAGTGAGATCACCATACCCGTAATAGCACCGCCGGTGTCGATAAGGACGTCAGTAAACATACAGGCGCGTCCCGGAACGAAGTGCTGGTGTATTTCGTCAGAGCAGGCATAGAGGAAGCAGAATGCCAGTACACCAGCGTTCTTCCGGCTTCTGAGCCTGCGCCTTCCGACTGCCATAGAGGCACAGAAACCGAGGGACATATATATCGAATAGTGGGCGAGCTTACGGATGATATGCTCCGCCTTGTCCCTTATCGAGTTCTGCTTTGCGGGAGGAAGCTTGTCGTAGTCCCTGACGAAGGTCTCAACGGCGGCTTCCGTGACCCTTCCGCTCTTTTTTGAAGATTTTCCTGCGTTATCGCGTGAGAACATGAATATCACGACCATGCAGACTATTGTAAGTATTATGAATATCACCCTTACCGGGTATATCTCTATGTGCCTGGTCAAAAGCTTCTCCTTTCATGAAGGGGGGGATGTTGATTCTGTTCATTATATTATACGCTCAATTTGATGATTTGTAAATAAACGGGAGGCAATATTGTAATAAATTGCCGAAAGATAAGAGTTTTTACCGGCTTTTTTGGACGATAATTTTGCGAAAACATCTTGTATCTTTACTCCGGAAATGCTATAATATAAAGTGACGGCTTATGCCCGCTACATATCACATCGGAGGTTCAAATGAGAAGGTTTTTCGCAAATGTGTGGACCAAGAGAGCTTTTTCCCTTCTTAGCGTGTTTTACGCAGCCGGAGCATTCATTCTCTGCTGGTTCTCACTGTTTTATGATATCCATATTCACGGCAGGGTTTCTCAATGCCTGATAATCACTGCAATATCCATAATTTCACTCGTCCTCATGCTCTACACCAGAAAACAGATAGTAACGAGGATAGTTAGCTTTCTGATACTGCCGGCGATGCTGCCGGTCGTCCTGCTGTATTTCGGCGAATGGGGCATGATAATCCCGATAATCGTCACCGGTCTGCTGATACTTCTGCTTTCCGGTGCCGGAGAGGGAATAAAGACCGCGATCGGTACGGTAACTCTCCTGCTTTATGTATTCGCAGCGCTCGGCTACTTCCTTATCACATCGTTCTTCGTTATTTCTGACAAGACCGAGGTGGTCGCTGAGGGTGAATCACCTTCCGGAAGATACCGTTACAGGGTCGTAAATACGATCACCGAGGATCCGCTTAACGGCAGTACGTCTGTATACGTTGAGCCGAACTACGCCGACAAGGAGTTTCTCTTTGCGACCTTCACACTCAAGGACATGGAGAGGGTCGTTGACCTGACAAGACCGGCAAGCGAGGAAATCAAGATAGAATGGAAGACCCAGTCAAGGGCAGAGATAACCGCTGAGCTCAACGCAAGATCGGAGCATATCGTTGTGAGACTTTCCGACAAGGCGCTCGAAAAGCTCGGCATAACCGATGCCGACCACTACACACTTTACGGCATCTCCTCAAAGCAGAAGCGTGCTCTCGGAAAGAAGGAATCCGACTTCAACGATATCCTCCTCACCGATATCCCTGACGACAAGCTTTCAGAGTTCAATCTTGCAAAGGACGAGGGCGGAAACTATTACGTCCTGAGCCCGACAAAGGAATTCCTCCAGATAACGGGCTTTGCAGAGGGAACGAGGATATACCTCAGAGACCTTACCGAGCAGCAGCTCAGAGCGTTCCACATCATCGTTGACAACGCGATATACCTCAATACTCTCACCGATGCACAGCTCGAACAGCTCGGTGTTCCGGAGAGCGGCGATGTTATGTACTTCAACGGTGAGATATGCTTCCGCTACTACGTTGCTGAGATCGAGGAATACTTCGACACCGAATCGAGGCATTTTTCCCTCGACCTTCTCGAATGATGCTTGACAAGTCCGCGCTCTTGTGGTAAAATATTCATGATGAATATTTTACGAAAGGAGCTTCCCTATGACAGTTTTTAGTACAGTATGCACAAATGTTGAATTTGTAAACGGGGGGGGGCTTCTGCCAGAACCAATAGTGCAGAATGCACAGCTGAATATGTTTGCCGGCGTACCGGAAAGGCTCTGAACAGGGCTTTTTCCGGTGCGCTATTTTTATCGGAAGGGTGATATTTATGGCAGGATTTGTATGTAAGATATGCGGCGGCAAGATAAGAATGAACGCCGACAGCACCGGCGTTTGTCAGGAATGCGGAATGGAGTACGACCTTGACGCTATAAAGGCAATGGTCGGGCAGAAAGCCGAGCCGGCCGCGCCTGTTCAGGCGGCACCTCAGCCTGCGGCTCCGGTCGCGGCAGCATCGGACGAGATAGACAGGGAGACGCTTCTTGCGTACCTCGGTGACCTCAGAACTATGGAAACGATCATTAACGAATCTAATAACAACTTTAATATTCTTATTGAGCGCGAAAAAGAAAACAGAAAAAAATACAATTCAATTAAAGATGAAATCAATAGGAATGAATCAGAAATAAAGAGGTTGAACTCAAAAAACTATAATAAAGTGAGTTACAAAGCGCTCATTCCCTCTTTGGCTATGGCTATCGGAGGATTTGTGATAGCCTTGATTGCTTATTCAAGTAATCCAATATTTGCTATGTTTGCGCTTATTGTATGCTTTATAGGAGTAATAATAGCAGTCACAGGAGCTGCGAATATTCGTGATTCAAATAACTTTATTGCAGGAGAAGAATATAAAAAGAAAGAAGCTCTTCATTTTAGCAATAGAAAAATTGATGAATGTAATGTTGAATTAGAAAAATATAATAAAACACTTGGTAAAGAAACACCACAGATTAGAACTTTGAAAGCAGATATCGAAAAAGAAAAAGCAGATGTTGAAGCAACACTTGAAAAAGCCTACTCAGCAAATATCATTCCTCAGCAGTTCCGCAATATCGAAGGCGTTTACTACCTCTACGACTACCTCTCGACCTCGAATCAGTCCCTCTCCGAAGCCCTCATGCAGGCTAACCTCGAAGCTATCAAGCAGAAAATGGACAGCATGATAAAGCTCCAGTCCGCGCAGATAGTCCAGCAGGCACAGGCAAATGCAAAGCTCGACAGGGTGATAAATATTTCCGAGGCTACCATGAACAACACCGCAGTTGCCGCAAAATACGCGCAGATAGCCGCGGTAAACTCCGAGCTCAACGTCAAGCTCGCCGCGGAATCTCTTGCCTACCAGAAGGCTGCATTCTGGCTGAAATAAGTACAAAAGGGACTCACTGAGTCCCTTTTTTGTTATTTGATATACATCATCGGGTCAACGTATCTTCCGTTGTGAGTAAGCTCGATATGCAGATGCGGCTCGAGAGCGCTCTCGATATCGGCAGTTCCGCCGACCACTCCTATCAGCGTTCCGCCGGCAACGGTATCGCCCTCCTGCACGGAGAGGTCAGTGCCGAGACCGCAGTATTTCGTGATATAGCCGTTGTGGTGGTCGAGCACGACGGTCACTCCCCAGAGTGCATCGTTCTCTATCTTCATTATCTCGCCGGTCGAAACGGCGTAGACCTCCGCGCCGACCTCCGCCTTGATATCGGTGCCGTTGTGCGTCTGCCACGCGCCGGTAGTGGGGTCCTTGATAAGCTCTCCGGCACTGAACGGTGCGAGGATGTTTCCGGTATCGGTGAGCGGCTTGTGCGGATTTTCGAGCCTGTCAGAGCGGCTGCTGTTCTCGGTAACAGTTTCCGGAACATCTGTGACCACCTCCGCGGCAGGTATCTCCACAGTTATCACGGGCTGCATAACGCGCTCGGGAGCTGTCGTCACGACAGCGGTCGTAGTTCTCGGCGTCGTGGTCACGGTGTAACGGTAAGAAGTAGTCTTAGGGATGCCGTCAGCCCGTTTGTCCACTACGGTATCGCCCGAGGGCAGAGCTTTTCCCTTGCCGCCGTCCTGCCCGTAAGCAAAAAAACAGGCAGAGCCTATCATCACCGCGCTTATTCCAAGGGCTGCATAAAAGCCTCGCGTTGCCTTTTTGTTATTCTCATCAGGTATATTTCTTTTCTTCACGAATAACACCTCCAAGCCTATTGTTGACAGCTTTCGGGTAATTATTCATGAATTACAGATTGAAAAAGCACTGCCGACAGGCAGTGCTTTCTGAGATGTGTCCGTATATTACCAGATTGTATCATCGCCGGGGTCGGGACGGTCGCCGGGAGGTTTGGTCGGCGGCTGGGTCGGTGGCTGAGTCTGCTCCGGAGGAAGTGTAACTGGTTCTGTCGGCATGACAGGCTGGGTTGTGGTAGTCTGAGGTGTCTCCGGAACATAGGGTACGGTGGTAGTAGTTTCCTCGGGCTGAACAACGGGAACGGTGGTGGTCGTAATGGCAGTGGTCGTAGTCGTAGTTACCGTTTCGCTGCCGTTTGTCGTGGTAGTAACCTTGCTCATATCGAGAGGCTTTCTTACCTCGGCAGGGAGCTTTGCGGTAGGCTTTACGCCGTTGAGACCGTAGCATTCCTGATAGGCGAGTATGATATCGCGTATCATATATTTCGAGTATTCACCGCCCTCGATAACTCCTGCGAAGGCTATCTCAGGGTCATCGGCAGGAGCGAAGCCGATGAAGAAGGAGTTCTGCTCCCAGAGGTTCACACCTGTCTGTGGAGTACCTGTCTTTATCGCAACGTCAAATCCGAGGTTGGAGAGCGAATACTGTGCCGGTACGTTGTGCGAAGCGTCTATCATACCGTTGATAATGAGGTCGTAAACGTAGTCGTAGTTCTCGTGGATAGTCTCGGCAACGGTCGGTTCGGTCTTGGAGACGAGCTTTTCGGTAGCGTAGTCATAGAGGCTGTCAACGAGGTACGGCTGATATCTCACGCCGCGGTTTCCGATAGTGCTTGCGAGCACCGCCATCTGAAGGGGTGTCATACCTGCGTCCTGGTTGCCGATGGCAGCCTGAAGTACATATCCGATATACCACGGGATACCGTGCGCGGCGAAGGTCTCGGGGTTGCAGAGGTAGCCGGCTGCGTCACCGGTCTCGATGCCTGTATGCTGTCCGAGACCGTAGAGCTGTGCGTACTTGGTTATGAGGTCGATACCGAGGCGGTCTGCGAGCTGATAGAAGTAGATGTTGCACGATACCTCGATGGCGCGTCTTACGGAGATAGCGCCGTGTTTACCTGTACAGCTCGGATTTGAGCCGTGGTACTCCATTTCGCCCAGACAGGTGAAGGTCGTGCTGCCGTCAACCGCGCCCTCGTTCAGACCAGCGGTAGCCGTAACGGTCTTGAAGGTCGAACCGGGACGGTACAGACCGTATGTGCAGCGGTTGAGCAGTGGAGAGTCCTCTGCATTGAGGAAATACTCATAATTCTCGGAATAGTCCTTGAGATTGTAGGTCGGGGCAGTCGCAAGCCCCTTTACCGCACCTGTTTTTGCATCGAGAACGGCAATAGCGCCGCAGCGGACGTTGGTGAGCTTGGGGTTGGTATTTATCGACTGGAAATTCGTGAGGAAGTTTTCGAGTATGCTCTGGAGTTTCAGCTGATAAGCACCGTCAACGGTAAGGCGGACGGTGTCGCCGGAATGTGTCTCGACTATATTGCGGACATTTACGACAGCGCCGTTGTCAACGGTTATCTCCTCCTCGCCGTTCTGACCGCGGAGGGTACGCTCCATAGCCTCCTCGATGCCGCCCTTTCCGACGGTGTCGTTAAGGGCATAGCCGAGTTCTTTCAGACCGTCATATTCTTCTGCGTAGATAGGACCTATCGTGCCTATCTCATGGGGGAGGATATCGCCGCGGACGATGCGTCTGTCCGCAGATTCGACAGCCTCGATGCCGGGATATACGTTCCGGAGCTCCTTCATATCGACAACGGTCTTCTGGTCAACGCCTTTTGCAAGGAGAAGGTCGTTGTTGTAGGCGAAGTCCTTCACGAGCATATCATAGCGCATACCGGCTATGATACGCTTTTCCTGCTGGGTATAGCTGTTATCTATCTGATAGTCTGCGATGAGCTTGTCGATACAGTTGTCGGCAGTGGCATAGACGTTGAGCTTGAGTGCTGATATCAGCTCTGACGAGTCATTGCCGGTAAAGGAGTAGGGAGCGTTCATGGTTATCGGCAGGCTGTCCTTGTACTCACGGCCGTGCTCCTTGAGGGCGTTGCATATGCCGAGGATAGCCCTGTTGCCTTCACCGGGATCTTCGGGAAATTCTGCTTTGCGGAGAACGAGGTCGGTGCGGGGATCGTTCGTGACGATAACGTTTCCGCTGTAATCCACGATACCGCCGCGGGTAGCCTTGATCTGACGTTTATAGGTCAGGGCGTTCTCACTGTAACGTACCGGGGTCTTGATATCCTTGTCACCGACGACCTGTATCTCCATAAGGCGGAGTGCGCTCAGCACGCCGAGCATTATGACAACAAGCACAACAATGACGGATTTTATATTATCGGTAAGACCTTTCAAAAGAATCCTCCTATATATTTGTGATCAGTGGTTAGCGGATAAACAGAGAGCGGTCATTGCTGCTGGTTCCGGTTGACGATAGCTTCCTCTATCGTAAGGTGCGCTCTTGGCATGAGGAAGCGGTTTATCAGCTTTATTATCAGGAATATGAACAGCGAGGATATCACGGTGTACATCCACACTTTCATGGATACCTTCCAGAATATGCGTTCAACGTCGTCATACTTCCACATCTGGAAATAGAACTTGTAATCGAGCCAGCACTGTATGAACGAAACAACAGCTGCGATTATCATGCAGTTCACGAACTTGTTCTTCAGATAAAGCTCAAAGGCGAGCGAAGTCGCTATGCAGAAGAACGACAGCAGAACGGCATTATAGCCGAAGAGCTTGCCGCAGCTTATATCTATGAGGAAGCCGCATATTGCCCCGGTGAAGACCGAGGCATACTGGTTGTTGTTCACTGAGATGAAAAGCGGTATCGGGACGAGCAGTATCGGCTTCATCCATGTACCTGAGGTCATGAATATGAAGCTGAAGAATATCAGCAGATAGTACAGAAACCAGCGCACCGCCGTCTTGATGTAGAGTATACGCTTTTCACGGGGAGTACGCAGTCTCATCAGTCATCCTCCCTTTTGCCGCTGAAATCGGTTATGACAATAACTGAGGTGAGTCTTGTGATATCGCAGCAGGGCTCGATGACCGCCGTTACCGACAGACCGTTCGAGTCGTAGCCTATGCTCTTGATAGTGCCGATTGGGTAATCCTTCGGGAAAACGCCGCTCGAACCGGAGGTTATCATGAGGTCGCCCTCCTTGAGCTTGTGCTTGGGACTGACGTGGATAAGCCTTGTTCTGGCGCTTTCGGCAGCAATTACGCCGCCCTCGATAATTCCCGAATCTGCGTTCGATGACGAGCATACCGCAGCTATCGAGAGGTCGGGGGAGAGTATCGTCCTTACGGTGGTAACGTGCTCGGAGACCTCCAGTGTTATGCCGACAAGTCCCTCTGCTGTTACAACCGGACAGTTCGGCTCGATGCCGTCAGCCCTGCCCTTGTCGATAGTGAAGGAGCGGAAGGGGTCGTTCGTAACAAAGCCCATGACATCGCAGGGAACGGAGAGGATATAGTCCTCGTGCTCCTCCTTGATGCTGACGAACTTCCTGAGCTCATCGCGTTCAGCCTTAATGGATTCATAGTCGGTGAGTTTCTTGTTCATCTCGCCGAGCTGAGCTTTAAGGCGCTGGTTCTCGTCGTAGTATTCGTCGGCGTTCTTCATCTTGTCGAGCTTCTTCTCAAAGCTCATGCTGATGCTGTTTGAAGCCTTTCGGAAGGGCTTTGAGAGGGTATTTATGAAGGAAACGCCGGTAAGGGAGTATCCGCCCTTTGTAACGGCATATATCATAATACCCACGAGGAAGGCGAGAAAAGCAAGCAGTATCTTGAATCTGGTGCTTTTGATAAATTCGCGCATCTGCTCCTCCTTAATAATACTTTATGTTCTCGGTAAGAGCGTCCTGATAATCGTTGATGTGTTCGAGTATCTTGCCTGTACCCTCTGCAACGCAGTCAAGCGGGTATTCGGCGATATAGACGGGCATACCTGTCTCGCGGTTGATGAGCCTGTCGAGACCGCGGAGAAGAGCGCCGCCGCCGGCAAGTGTTATGCCGTGGTCGATGATATCGGCGGAGAGCTCCGGAGGAGTTTGTTCGAGGGTGGACTTTATGGCGTCGATAACGCGCGAGAGCGGTTCAACGAGGGCGTCGCGTATCTCGGCGGAGCTTACAGTAACGTTCTCGGGGAGACCGTTAAGGAGGTTGCGTCCCTTTATCTCCATGGATTCCTCTTTCTCGCTCGGGAAGGCGTTGCCTATTTCGAGCTTGACGTTTTCGGCAGTTCTTTCGCCGATGAGGAGGTTATATTTCTTTTTGATATAGTTAATAATAGCATTGTCGAACTCATCACCGGCGCATCTTACGGAACGTGCAGCAACGATGCCGCCGAGTGATATCACAGCGACCTCGCTCGTACCGCCGCCGATATCGACGATCATGCTTCCGGCAGGGGAGTTGGTGGGAAGACCTGCACCGATAGCGGCAGCCATAGGCTCCTCGACGATGAGAACGTTGTTCGCACCTGCCTTTTTGCAGGATTCGCGTACAGCGCGGCGTTCAACGGCAGTAACGCCGGAGGGAATGCAGATTATAACATTTGCCTTTGTGAAAAGAGTGCCTCTGAGAGCCTTTCGTATGAACTCCTGAAGCATGGTGGTGGCGATGTCGAAGTCAGCGATAACGCCGTCCTTTAGGGGACGGACGGCAACGATAGAGCCGGGAGTGCGTCCGATGACCTCCTTAGCCTCCTTGCCGACATAGCGGCACTTGTCCGTGCGGGTATTGACCGCAACAACAGAAGGCTCTCTTAGTATGATGCCCTTGCCTCTCATATATACAAGGGTATTAGCGGTACCGAGGTCGATACCAATATCTTTAGTAAACATTATTCAAGCTCCTTAATTATTTTCCTGTGATAAGCTTCGGGGCAGTCTTGTAGTATACATAGACCGCAACGAGCACGAGAAGCACCTGACAAACGTTGAAATTGAGGAAAAATCCGAAGGCAAGCTTGAAGGAATCAGTGTCAATGAACGTGCCGGGGTCGAACTTCAGGGTCTTTGAGTAGCCGAGCCATTTCAGCGAGCCGTATGCGGCACCGCCGAGAAGGTCGCCGAGGAACGAGGCTGCAATAATGAGCAGCACCATGTAGAGCGTCTTTTTCATTTTTTGTTCTCCTTCTGCCTTAACAGGCGTTATTTTGTTCTATACTGTCTTATAGGGGCTATATCAGACACCTGACGAGCCGAAGCCGCCGGCGCCTCTTTCTGTTTCTGGGAGGTCTTCACTGACCTCTATGTCCGGGAGGAGTATCCTCATGGGAATGAGCTGAGCGATACGCATACCGTGTCTTACGGTAAACACCGTGCTGCCGTTGTTTATGAGCGGCACCGACCATTCTCCGCGGTAGTCGCTGTCGATGACACCGACGCAGTTTGCGAGGGTAATGCCGAATTTTGAAGAAAGTCCCGAGCGCGGATATATCAGCATTGCGACATCGGAGCAGTCGCAGGCTGCCGCAAGACCTGTCGGGATCACCCTGATCTCGCCGGGGATAATGTCTATCGGTTCATCGAGACAGGCACATACGTCAAGACCGGCACTGCCGTGGGTGGCACGGGCAGGAATGATCGCTCGGGGATCGAGTTTCTTGAAAGTGAGCTTCATATCATATACCTCTGTAATACAGTCCGCGCGTTATATTGCCGGTAGTTTTCCTGCCGGCAGCAGCGGAAAGCGTCTGAGCAGCATCCTCGTCGCTGAGGAGCAGCACCGAGAACGAAATATTGCGAAATTCTCCGAGCCTGTCCGACATGAGCAGGCAGTCCGGGTTGAGTATCTCAACGTATTCACCGGAGCAGGCGACGGGAAAGCGTCTTCCTGTGCGGTCTGTGAGCGAGCCAGTGCAGTTCTTGCAGCCGACTTCGTTCTTTATGGGACAGTTCCGCGTAAGCATGAGCGGAACTCTGCCGTAGGTGACAGCTCCGAGCGGAAGCTCTGTCCGCATCGCCGCTATCTGCGGAAGTGTTGCCTCGACCGAGACTATGCAGTCTTCCAGACCGATATCGCGGAGACGTTCGGCGCTGAATGAATTGTAGACGTTCAGCGTAAAGAAGCCATGCAGCCGGAAGCCGAGCTTTTTCCCCAGAGCTATGTGATCGGGGGTACAGCAGACGAGCCTGTTCATACCGGAAGCGGCTGCACGTTCAAGAGCGGCAGTCAGCTTCTTCTCGTCCGCGATGAAGCGCGGCGGTATTATAAGGATATGCTCAGCCGGAACACCTGCCGCGAGCACCTTATCCGCAATATCAAGCGGAACAGCTGTATATTCGCATACCGGTGCGGCAGCTGAAGCCTGTTCAGCGGTCCGGCAGAAGGCTCTCACCGGCAGCACCGCCGGGGCTTCCCTCCGGGAAGCCGCCGCGAGCTCCGGAACATAGTCCGTAATGGTATATTCAGGCGTATTTCGTTTAATTACAAGTCCGGCAAGTCTGTCGGTTAGCTCGCGGCGAAGCTCGTTGAGCTTCCCGGCGGGCACGAACAGATCACCGCTGATATCAGCAGAGATTCTGTCTGCACGGAAAACGGTGTCGCCGAGCTTGGAGAGCTGCTTGCATACAGCTTCACAGTCGGTGGGACGGTTCTGAGCCTGAGCCGGAACATCACCGGTAACTGTAACGGAGATATCCCCGCAATGTGCTGTGACAGTCAGCGGCTCATCCGGACGCAGTACAGCGCGGAAGTCCACGGTATGCACGGGGCGCTCATAGCGGTAAAGCTCGTGGATCTGAGGAATGAGCGTTCTTGCCGCGGTCACGTCCTCCTTCTCGCGGACGCCGAACATATCCTGCCTTTTTCCGGTGAAATAGCCGTCCGTGAAGCCTCCGCGGGAAAATATCCCTCTCAGGAGAGCCATATCCGGTGCCGCTCCGTCAAGAGCTTCTGAAAGCTCGTGAACTGCTGAAGCAACGTACTCCGGACGCTTCATGCGTCCCTCTATTTTCAGGGAATCAATGCCAAGTGCGGAAATCTCCTCCGCGCGCGGAAGAAGCGACAGGTCTTTAAGTGAGAGTGAGGCGCGGTCTTTGTTTCCCGCAGCCGAAAACGGGAGACGGCAGGCTTGTCCGCAGCAGCCGCGGTTGGCTGAACGCGAGCCCATGAAAGCCGACATATAGCACTGCCCCGAAACGGACATACATAGTGCGCCGTGGACGAATATTTCGACCTCGATGTCCTTCCTGCATATCTCTGCGATAGTATCCCTGCCGAGCTCACGGGCGGGAACTACCCTCTGGTATCCCAGTGCGCCGAGCATTTCAGCGCCGGCTGCGGTATGCACCGACATCTGCGTGGAGGCGTGAAGGACTGCATCGGGAACACAGCGGCGTATCAGCTCCGCGCAGCCCCAGTCCTGAACAATAAATGCGTCAACGCCGACAGAAGCGGCGTATTTTATGTATTTGCAGAAGTCCTCAGCTTCACTGTCAGAGATGACGGTATTTACGGCAAGATCAAACTTTGCGCCGTAAAGATGACAAAGCTTGACAGCTTCGGCAAGCTCATCATTGGTGAAGTTGGAAGCGCTGCTCCTTGCGGAAAACCGCTTTCCGCCGGCATAGACAGCGCCGGCGCCTGAGCGCAGGGCTGCACGGAGAGTTTCAATGCTGCCTGCCGGAGCGAGGATCTCCGGACGTTTCATCAGATGCTGTCCTTTAACTGACGGAGCTTGACCATATTCTCAAGCTGAACTATCTTGGATTTGAGCACCTCGATCTCCTTCTGTGCGGAATCGCGCTCGATGCGTGTCCTGCCTGCTTCATCGACATATTCCTTTGTCTGGTTGCGGATATTGTCGAGGCGCTGGTTTGCCTTGTTGAGGTCATCGAGGAGACTGAGAGCGACCATCATCGAAGCGGCATAGGGTGAAGAACCGCTGCCGGAGTTCATTATCTCGTTGATCTTTGCTTCGAGGGCTCTTGCGAGAGCATAGACATAATTTGGCGACTCAGATGTCTTCAGCTTATACTCCTTGCCGCAGATAACAACTTTCACATCGTTAAGCATTTTGTTTCTTTCCTTTCAGTTATTTGTATTTTTAGAATGGCTTATCACGCGAACGCATAAAAGTACCACTCTACATTATACTACATTTTTCTGCAATATGGAAGGGGTTTTTTAAATATTTTCAAGATAAAATAATTAATAATATCTTTTCAGACCTATGACCTTGCCAAGTATCTCGACCTCATCGAAGATGAGCGGCTCCATTGTGTCATTTTCCGGCTGCAAGCGGTAGTGTCCTTTCTCCTTGTAGAAGGTCTTGACGGTTGCTTCCTCTCCGTCAACGAGGGCAACGACTATATCGCCGTTCTCGGCGTATTCCGTGCTCCTTACTATAACGATGTCCCCGTCGAGGATACCGGCGTTTATCATGCTCTCGCCGCGTATTTTCAGGGCGAAAAGCTCGGAGGGGTCACAACTCTCGGTCTCGAAGCCGATATATCCGGTTATGTCCTGTATAGCGGTGATAGGCTGACCTGCGGTAACTGTTCCGAGTACAGGCACGGCAGCCGTGGCGCTGTTGGGAAGGCGCAGGGTACGGTTTAGGTTGTCGGTCTTTTCGAGCAGACCGTCATTTACGAGCATTTCGATGTACCTGTGCGCGGTCGAGGTCGAGCGGAAGTCCATAGCGTCCATTATTTCACGCACAGAAGGCGAAGTACCTTCGTTCAGGCGGCGCTTTATATAGTTGAATACCTCAATTTTCTTATCCTTGGTAGACATATTATCCCTCCGAGAGTTTATTCAGTATCATTTTTGCTATCTTGTAGGCATCTCCGCAGCCGAGAGTAATAACGAGATCGCCGTCCTGCACATTATCGCATACATAGTCGCATATCTGCCGGAAGTTGGCGTATTTGCGCTCGTCCGTCCACTCCTCGTCCTCGTTCTGCGGGAACCATATGCAGCCGGGTATCTTCTCTGCAAGGTGTCGTGTGAATATGCCGTAGGTATTTTTCTCGCGGCTTCCCATGATATCGGTGAGGACTGTTTTGTCAGGTATCTGCAATACCCTTGCGAAATCGTCAAGGAGTATCTTGGTGCGGGAGAAGGTGAAGGGCTGGAATATTGCCCAGACATGATTGAAGTTCATCTCCATTGCAGCGCGGAGTGTAGCCTCGAGCTCAGTCGGGTGGTGAGCGTAGTCATCAACGACTGTAATTCCCTTCTCGAAGCCGAGCTTCTCAAAGCGGCGCTTTGCACCGCGGAATTCCTCCAGTCCCTTCTGAACTGCGGCAAAGTCCACGCCGAGCCAGTCACTTACTGCGACCGCGGCCAGAGCGTTGAGGACATTGTGTATACCGGCAACGTGAAGCGTGACAGTGCCGAGCTTTTTGCCATTTTTCATGGCATCGAATGTCGTGAGCAGACCGTTCACATGGCTGATATTCTCCGGATAGAAGTCGCATGAACTGTCCCTGCCGAAGGTGATTATCTTCTTGTCAAGCCCCTCCACAGCCTTCATTGTATTGGGGTCCGAGCCGTTGACAACGAGTACCTTTGAAGTGTTTCCGGCAAATTTCCGGAAGGAGGCTATGACGTTTTCAAGCGTTCCGAAGTAGTCGAGGTGGTCGGCATCAACGTTGAGGATAACGGAAATATCCGGCGAGAGCTTGAGGTAGTGGTCCTCGAACTCACAGGATTCGCAGACGAGGATATCGCTCTTTCCGGCAATGCCGCTTCCGCCTATGCAGGGGAGCTTTCCGCCTATATAAGCCGAAAGGTCAACTCCGGCGGTATAGAGTATCTGTGTTATCATAGAAGTAGCAGTGGTCTTGCCGTGAGTGCCGGAAACGCAGACCGCGTTATCGTAGCGGCTCGTGATTATTCCCAGCATATCGGCGCGTTCGAGAACGGGAACTCCGCTCGCTCTTGCCGCCATGAGCTCAGGATTATCCTCCATGATAGCGGCAGTGTGTACGATGAGGTCGGCACCCTCGATATTTTCGGCACGCTGACCGATGAATACGGGAATGCCCATTTTCCGTACAGCTTCAAGTGTTTCGGTCTCGTTGTTGTCCGAGCCGGTGAGGAAGAAGCCCTGCGAGTGGAGTATCTGGGCGAGGGGGTACATACCCGAGCCGCCGATGCCGATGAAGTGGATGTGCTTTTTGCCGTTCAAGATATTGCTGTTCATAGAATAACACCTTTCCTGATCCCGGAAAACAGGGATCATAGCGCCGTATGAGCTGCCGGTAGGACAGTCCGCGTGCGTATAAGATTATAAATTTTCAGTTCAGAGGGGATATATAGTTATATAATTTTTTCATATAGCTAAAAAATAGCTTGCTTTTTTACCAATTATGATATATAATAATGTTATCCGGTATTTCGGGCCGCACCGTCTGTTTTGTGTAAGCCTGAAATTGCCGCTACTTTTCGACAAAGGAGGTTAGAAAACATGGAGATCACAGATGTGAAGATCAGGAAGATCATGACCGAAGGAAGGCTCAGGGGTGTTGTTTCGGTAACGGTTGACGGTATGCTTGCCGTACATGATATCAAGATCGTTCAGGGTGATGACAGACTTTTTGTCGCTATGCCGAGCAGAAAGGACGAAAACGGCGTATTCCGCGATATCGTTCACCCTATTTCGGCTTCTGCAAGAAAGCTATTTGAGGAGAGCATTCTCGAGGCATATCAGGAGCAGCTTGCAGTTATAGAGGCTGAGGAAGCCGAAGCAACAGATGTTGAAGCTGCTGACGTTGAATAAGAGACGCTTTTGCTTACGACCTGTCATGCGGCAGGTCGTATTTTATTATATCCCTCAGACCCCGAGCATCCTTGCCGCCTTGAGTATGGCTATCTGTGTCTTTCCGTCACGGAGAGTGCCGTCCATAACGAGCTTTACCGCTTCCGAGAGCGGTATTTTTTCTACATCGAGGAATTCGTCCTTGTCGAGCGACTGCTTTGAGAAGCTGAGTCCCCGTGCGAGGTACATATATGTTATCTCGGTATTATATGCCGGAGTAGGTAGCATCTCTCCGAGGTAGATGTACTCGGAGCAGGTGCAGCCTGTCTCCTCAAGGAGCTCGCGTCTGCCGCATTCAGCGTGATCCTCACCTTTTTCGAGCTTTCCGGCAGGCACCTCGCGCGTTACCGTCCTGAACGGATAGCGGAACTGCTTTACGAGGTATATCTCGTTGTTGTCAGTGACCGGTATCACGCATACTCCGCCGTGGTGGAGAAGTACGTCGCGCACCGCAGTATCGCCGTTTTCAAGCTCGGCGATATCATGGGTTATCGTAAATATCTTTCCCTTATAGACAGTCTCGCTGGAGACTGTTTTTTCCTGTAAGTGCATAATATCATCCTTTCATCAGTTCTGCCCGCTGAACGAGCTGTAATCATAGCAGTATTTGTGGGGGGCTTTGCAGACCTTCTTTGGGAAGAGCCTTCCTGCCGCGATATAAGCGGCAAGGAGAAGGATGCCGGCAAGGCTTATTTTCGCTCCGGCGGCAAGACCGGGCGTCCTGTATCTGAAGATTATCGTATTGCTTCCGGCATCGGCCCTGACAGCCATAAAGCCGTAGGAAACGCGCTCGACATCGGCTTTTTCGCCGTTCACCTCGGCGGTCCAGCCTTCGCTGTAAGGCACGCTGAAGAATACCAGCGCCGGTTTTTCCAGCTGTATCTCAGCCTCGAAGCCCTTTGCGTCGTAGGTGAAAGATGTTGAAGCCTGCCCCTGCTTTTCACGGCACAGAGCCTCATAAGCCTTCTTGTCCGGGATAGTGCCATCACTGCTGTCGGTGAGAATGTCCGAATACTTCTCAGCCTGTTTATCGCTGAGTACGAGCGACCTCATGAGAAGCCGCTCACGCTCGCTGTCCTTGAGCTGTGAAGCGTTGCCTTCGGTTACGAAGCTGTCGTATGCGAAGCCCATAGGAATGAACAGCTTGTTTTCGTAGACCTCGAAGCTGCCGTTTGTGGCAATATATTCAAAACCCGGCAGGAATGAAGTGATATCGGCGTTTGAGTAGTCGTCCCTGCCCTTGGAGTCCTTCTCCGGCATGACGGACGGCGACGAAACGAGCTCACTGTAACTGCGCTGGTCCTTGGAGACGTCGCGGTAGTAGTATTTCACGGAAAAAAGTCCGCGGAGGGCGTAGTGTGTGATATCCGCGCGTGAAGCAACGCTGCGGTCTATGCCAAGCTCTGAGTAGAAGTCCATTATCGAGGTGCTGACAACGCTGTGGAAAGTACGCATACAGGGAAGTCCCCAGTACATAGGGTAATTGTCGTCGTCCTCGGATATATCGGCACGGAAGAAATTGTCCTGCGAAACAGGCTCATAGACGATATCATCGGCTCCTTCAATGACGCAGCTGATGTAGGTCTTTGCGTCAGAAACAGTGACGGCGTCGTAGAATACAGTCGTGTAAATGCAGCCGACAGAGGCGAAAAGCGTCAGCATGACTGTCAGTTCCATGAAAGGTCTGCCATCTCTTCTGCGGCGGATGACCGCGAGCATCGCGGCGAGGCACGCTCCTGCAACTATGACGGTTATCCAGAAGTAACCCGGATCCTTAGGCATATGGAATATTCTGAGCTTGCCGGAGCTGCTCTTTGTGGGAAGGGTTCCTATCAGCGCGAACACACCGAGAATGATGACATTGAGCTTCCAGGCGCCCATGAGGTCGGAATTGTGGTCGTCGAGGGACTGTGCCGACATCATCGAGAATACCAGTACCGGCATATAGAACCAGCGGGCGTAGTAATAGCCGTTGAAAGCCTGAAACGAGCTGTTCAGGAAGGGGATAAAGGCGAATATTATAAGGCACACTGACAGCTTTGATGCCCAGTGGGAACGCCTGCCCTTCATGAAGGCTATGACGCCCGTCATGGAGAAAAGGGGCAGATATCCGCCTATCGAAGCCCATTTTGCGTAGTCCGATTCAAAGAGATTCGGGTTTGCAGGAGGGTCGGGCGGCATGAAGAAGCCTTGAATAACGCGGGGGATAATAGTGCTGTCGTCATAGATGAGCATATCCTGACCGTAAAGCCTCTCGCTGAGACGGTCATTCCCGAGTATGGCAAGAGCCGAGGGCAGCAGCACGACTGCTGCTATCATAGTGCCGATGACTGCTTCAATTGCGAGCCTTGCGAATTTTCCGAGGTCGGTATCGAAATCCGGACTGCGGCGCCTGAAAAGGTAGTACAGAACGAGGAAAACAGCCTGACCTGCGAAGAAATAGTAGTTGAGTATTGCCATGAACGCCACAGTTAAGGCAAAAACGCCCCTTCTGCCGCGGTTGACGGACTCCTCCATTGCAATGAGCATCAGAGGAAAGAAGGCTGTAACGTCCTGAAAGTGGTTGAAGAAGATGTTGTATACCTGAAAACCGGAGAATGCGTAGAGCAGACCGCCTGCGAGAGCTGCGTCCTTGGTGCGGACGAAGCGCCGTATATAGGCATATGCGGTCATTGAAGCAAGACCGTGCTTTACCGCAAGGAGTACCGGCAGGGCATAGGTGACAGCGCCGGCAGGGAGCAGGGTCGAGAGCCAGAAGAACGGGCTGCCGAAAAGGTAGAAGGAGTAGGAAGCCATGAAGTCCGTGCCGAGGTCGGTGAACCAGTGCCAGCCTATCTGACCGCTGCGGACTGCGGTATTTGCGGTGTGGTAGAAGTTTATCTGCTGGGCGTTGTAGTCGCCGCCGTAGATGAAATAGCCCTTCTCGACGGCCATTACCGGTATCAGTGAGAAAAGCAGGCAAACGAAGCCGAGCAGGAAAGCAGCGTGGTACTTTTCGCCGGAACGGCTGCGTATATTAGGAAATCTTGACATTTTTGCCTCCGGATATGCACATGGATATACATTAATATTATAGCACATACTTTCGGAAAATACAAGACCTTTTTTCAGCTGGAAGCCCTGCCGCCGAAAAATCCATACGGATGCCGTTCTGGGAGTTGATATTTTTTGTGATATGTGGTATAATTATTATTTGAGCCATAATATCATAACAGAAAGGTATGAAGATATGCCAGTATATCTCGATAATGCCGCCACTACAAAGCCCTGTGAGGAGGCTGTTGAGGCGGCTGTCAGGGCAATGACCGTGAACTACGGCAACCCCTCGTCCCTGCACCGCGCAGGTCTTGACGCCCAGCTTGCTGTTGACGGCGCAAGGAAAATGATAGCTGATTCCGTCGGCGCTGATGCCGGCTGTATATATTTCACATCCGGCGCGACCGAGAGCAATAACCTTGCACTCAGGGGCGTGACTGCGGCTTATGGGAAAAAGTGCCGGAAAATAGTCATTTCCGCAGTTGAACACGCCTCCGTTGAGGAGACTGCCGCTGACCTTGAAGGCAAGGGCTTTGAGGTAGTGAGGGTATCGCCGCGTGAGGACGGCAGGTTTTACGCAGCGGACTTCGTGAATGCCTGCGACGAGAACACCTGCCTTATCAGCATGATGTATGTCAACAACGAGACCGGATATATACTTCCGGTCAAGGAAACGTTTTCGGCTGTAAAGCGCCGCTTTTCGCATATAATAACGCATACGGACTGCGTACAGGCTTACATGAAGCTGCCGGTGAAGGTCAAAGTTCTCGGCGCTGACCTCATGTCGCTCAGTGCCCACAAGATACACGGTGTCAAGGGCGTAGGTGCGATATACATAAAAAAAGGCATAAGGGTAGTTCCGACAGTTACCGGCGGCAAGCAGGAAAAGGGCATACGTTCCGGCACTGAGAGCGTTCCGCTGATAGCGGCATTCGGTGCGGCTGCGGAGAAACTTGCCCCGACACTCAGTGCACGGTATGAAGCAGCAAAGTCACTGAAAGAGCGGCTTCTTGGCAGCCTCGCGGATATTGACTGTGTTGAGGTGAACTCTCCGGAGGACGGCTCGCCGTATATTATAAATGTATCAGTTATCGGCAGGCGTTCCGAGATAATGCTGCACTTTCTTGAAAGCAAAGGAATTTACGTTTCGAGCGGTTCAGCGTGTTCAAAGGGACAGCAGAGCGGAGTTCTCGGACAGTTCGGCATAAGGGACAAGCGTGCGGACGGAGCGCTGCGCATCAGTATCACCGCTGAGACCACAGAGGCAGAGCTTGACGAGTTCGCTGCAGCTATCCGCGAGGGCATCGAAAAGGTAAGAGGATAAGTTTTCAAAACGGAGGATATATAATGAAAGAAGTTGTACTTGTAAAATACGGAGAAATGGCGCTCAAGGGTCTGAATAAGAAGACCTTCGAGGATATGCTCACCAAGAACATCAAGCGCCGCATAAAGCCCCTCGGCAGCTTTGTCTGCACGAGCGCACAGTCCACGCTCTACATCGAGCCGCAGGACGACAGCATAGACCTCAGCGAGGTGACTGACCGTGTCGGCAAGATCTTCGGCATCGCAGCTTTGTGCCGTGCCTGCGTCTGCGAGAAGGATTTCGCGGACATCACCGCAAAGAGCATCGAATATCTCAGCGATATACTGAGCTGTGCGCGCACCTTCAAGGTCAATGCCAAGCGTTCGGACAAGTCTTTCCCGATGAAGTCGCCTGAGATATGTATGGAGCTCGGCGGGATACTTCTCGATAAGTTCCCGAACCTCTCCGTTGATGTCAACAATCCGGAGATCACGGTAACTGTTGAAGTGCGCGACACCAACGCCTACGTTCACGCCGAGAATATCAAGGGCGCAGGCGGACTGCCGGTCGGAAGCAGCGGAAAGGCTCTGCTCCTTCTCTCCGGCGGCATTGACAGTCCGGTCGCCGGCTGGATGATGGCGAAAAGAGGCATACACATCGCAGCTATCCACTATGTGAGCCCTCCCTACACCTCCGACCGCGCACAGCTCAAGGTCGAGCAGCTCTGCCAGAAGCTTACGGACTGGTGCGGCGGCATCGCGTTCTACTGCGTTCCCTTCACGGAATTGCAGGAGGCTATCAAGGACAACTGTCCCGAGGAGTTCTTTACTATTATAATGAGAAGGCTCATGATGGAGATAGCCCAGCGTATCGCGGAGAAGGACGGCTGCCTTGCACTCATAACCGGTGAGAGCGTGGGACAGGTCGCAAGTCAGACTATGGCTGCTATCGCCTGTACGGATGCTGTGTGCAGGATACCGGTATTCCGTCCCTGCATAGGCATGGACAAGACGGAGATAATAGAGATATCGCGTAAAATAGACACGTTTGACATATCCACGCTGCCCTATGAGGACTGCTGCACCGTATTCACTCCCCGTCACCCGAAGGTGCGTCCGAGGCTCAGTGACATCGAAAAGGCACAGAGCAGCTTTGATTTTGAGCCGCTGATACAGAAGGCTGTTGAAGGAACAGAACTGAAGGTCTTCAACTACGAAGGCTGACAACGGACTTATTGAACGTTTTCACAAAAATTACACATATTTCTTGTGCATATCCTCCAAAAACGATAGGGGTGAATTATAGATGAGCGGTTATAGTTCTGAATGTATACCGGAAAAACTTGACAAAACGGTTACAAATGTTGTAAAATTATTAGAGCGCAAGGGGCGGACTATATCCACTGCCGAAAGCTGCACCGGAGGACTGCTCTCACAGCTCATCACCTCCGTGCCCGGCGCGTCTGCCGTTTTTGAGCTTGGTATGTGTACCTATTCCGAAAGGATAAAGAACAGTACGCTCGGCGTTCCTCTTGATGATATCGCTGTTCACGGCGTTGTCAGCGAGGAGGTCGCGCTTGATATGGTCAGGGGACTGAAAAGGATAAGCGGTGCTGATGTATGCGTTTCAGTCACCGGTATCGCAGGTCCTTCCGGTGGTACTCCGGACAAGCCTGTCGGCACAGTCTGGATCGGATTTGATATCATGGGTAAATGCTTTGCAAGGCTCCCGGAGCAGTGCAGGCAGCCCGGTCTCAGCCGCAGCGGTATTAGATATGCCGCCGCAGCATATATATTTGAAACACTTGAAAAATTACTGACGGAGGAGAATCCGTAAGATGAACGATAATTTAGGCGAGTTCACCGACGCGGAGGCTAAAAGACGCGCGGAACGCATAGCTGCTATAAGACGGTCTGTGCGTGAGGCGTCAGAAAAGCCTGAGGAGGTCGTTGCAGAGCTGCTGCAAGATGCTCCTGCCGCAGAGGAAATACCTGCCGCTGACGAGCTTCCGGCTGAGAACACTGCTTCTGACTGGGAGAACGAGATCGCCGCGCGTATAGCAAAGCGTGTTCAGCAAGTTAAGCAGAACCGTGTATCCGGTGCTGAAAGTATACTGCGCGAGCTCGATGAGCAGCGGAATGCACCGGAATTGCCGGACGAAAGCCCTCTGGCTGATGTGCAGGAAGTGCAGAAGCCTTTTAAATATCCCAGCCACGCCGCAGAGGACTATGCAGATATTCCTGCTGAGGCTGATATGGCGGAAACTGCGGAAATGCCGCAGGAAACAGTCCCCGCTGAGGAGGACATCAAGCCTTCCCCCAAGAGCAGGAAGAAGAAAAAGAAGAAGAAAAAGACCTTTAAACAGCGTCTTCTCGGCTTCTTTCCGCAGAGAGGCGACAGCGTATTCGAGTGCATAAGGAAGGTAGTATTCCTCACTGCGATAGTAGTTATAATAGTATGCGGATATATCGTCGGCGACTATTATCTCGACCTCTGGCGCAGCAAGCGCGAGAACAAGAAGGTCATGAGCAACTACTGGAATGATATGAAGGAGGAACCTTCCACCCATTCCGCTACCGAAGAGCCCGACAACAGAAAGGTGTATACCCTTCTGAAAGGTGCCGAGTACCTGCTCGACCAGAACAGCGATGTGGTCGGAGTTATAAGGATAGAGGGAACTCCCATAGACAATCCCGTTATGCAGTCCGACGACAACAGCAAGTACCTCAAGAGAAAGCTCAGCGGCAGAGAATCCCGTGCCGGAGAGCTGTTCCTCGATTACCGCAATCACTTCGATGAGGTGGACAGCGAAGGTCACCTTGCCGTTGAAAACTCCGATAATCTGGTGATATACGGTCATAATATGGGCGATGACCAGATGTTCGGATGCCTGAAATACTACCAGAGGAATGATTCCTACTACGGAGATCACCCAGTGATACAGCTCAATTCAAACTACGAGCAGTATCAGTACAAGATATTCGCATTCTTCATTCTCGATGCGGAGGATGAGACAGATACCGCATTTGACTGCTGGAATGACCTCGATTTCGACGATGAGGAGGAGTTTTACGACTTCGTGAATGAAGCGAAACGCAGGACTATCAGGCTCAATGATGTCGATGTTAAGTACGGAGACAAGCTCCTTACGCTTTCCACCTGCAATACACTGCTCGGCGACAGGGGAAGGCTCATAGTTCTCGCAAGGCTCGTCAGAAACGGCGAAGATCCTGACGAAGGAACGCAGAACAGCACTGCGAACCCCAATATCAAGTGGCCGAGCGTATACTACGATTACAAAGGAACACGCGTTACCTATGATCCGGACGCAGAGTTCAAGCCCTACGGTCCGGCTGATAACTCTCAGGAGAAATAAATGAACAAAACAGCAAAGATAGCATCTGCCTGTGCTGCCTGTGCGGCTGCCGCTGCTCTTGGAATAAGCGTATTCTCGCTTAACAGGAAAGACAGCAGCGACCCGACTTACAGTGCTGTTACGGAGGCTCCGGCAACAAAGGCTGAGCCTACCGAGCCGAAGGCGATCCCCGCAAACTGGTCAGATGTCTATGAATATGCCCCTGATAATACGGGCGTTACAGCAAGAGCAAAGGCTCTTCTCAGGCAGAATCCCGATATATGCGGTTATATCCGCATCAGCGATACAATGGTCGATTATCCGGTGCTCAAGG
Source organism: Ruminococcus sp. (assembly GCA_017525915.1). Lineage (GTDB taxonomy): Bacteria > Bacillota > Clostridia > Oscillospirales > Ruminococcaceae > Ruminococcus. The sequence goes on along the minus strand of JAFXSC010000001.1, from coordinate 152,771 downwards.
ACCCCGGAAGTATTGAGGCAGGTACACCGTTCTACGGTGCGGAGGCTTACAAGCCGAACTGGTTTTACCTCAGCCATGACCTTGATGCGAGCGATAAGCGCTCCGGCACCCTGTATATGGACTACCGTGACAGGTTCGGCTGGGACGAGGACGACCAGTCCGAGAATATAATCATCTACGGACACAACATGATGGATAATTCGATGTTCGGTTCGCTGAGAAGATACCGTCAGGATTATTCCTTCTATGAGCAGAGCCCGTTCATTGAGCTCAGTTCGAACTATAAAGACTACGACTATGTGATATTCGCCTTCCTCATAACGAGCGGCAGCTATGCCTCGACAGATTTCGTATACTGGAATATGGAGGAACTTGATGACAAGGAGTCCTTCGACAGCTATGTTGCGAGATGCAGGCGCGATGCAATGGTGAATACAGGCATAGACGTACAGTACGGTGACAAGCTGCTCACTCTCTCTACCTGCTATGCCAACGAGGACAATTCAAGGTTCATAGTCGTTGCAAGAAGGCTGAGGGACGGCGAGGTCTCAGGCGACCTCTCATCGGTAAAGCACACCGATGAATACATCAAGGCACATCAGCCGGAAACAGAAAAGACAGAAAGCTCTGGACAGTAACAGAGCTGACATCCACAAGGAGTGAAGTATGAAAACAAAGCTATGGTTAAAGTCCGCGGCTGCCGCTATGGCGTGCGTCATGACGTTCTCGGCTGCCGGAGTGAACTCAATGGCAGGCGATGAGACGACTGAAGGTACAGAGCCTTCAACGGAGCTTGCTGAGGAGAACTTCCAGCCGGCAGAGGTGCTGACCCGTGACAAGGCTGACACTTCTGAATATGACGGAAGCCTTTCGCTGATTAGCTATGAGCTCACAACACCCGATATGTACAAGCTCGGTGACGGACTTGAAGCTGCCGGCAGCAGCGAGGCTGCTGTCCTTTCCGATGAGCAGGAGGCGATGATACTCCTCATGAGAAAGAGGATAAGGAATTCATCACCCATACTCGGAAAGAAATCCAAAAACGCTACCCCTACCGCTGTTGAGGTGTATTCCTCGGGCGGAGAACTCAGCAATATCCCCGAACCTCAGGAGGGGAAGATAGTTGAGAGCAATCCAGGACAGTTTGCAATACAGTCCTACGGCTGGGGACACGGCGTCGGCATGAGCCAGAACGGTGCTAATTTCTACGCGAAATATGCCGGCTGGACCTATCAGGACATACTCTACCACTATTATCCGGGAACTCACCTCATGAATACGGGACTTACCGATGAGGAAGTTCTCACGATAAAGCATATCCCTGCCGGCGAGACGCTTGATATACTCGCAGGCATCGTATATCATGAAATGGGCGGCTGCATGGCTTATGAGGCTATGAAAGCACAGGCTGTTGCCGCATACACCTTCATGAAGTACAACAATGACGATTCCTACGATATGCGAATGAAGCCCGATCCGCCGCAGATAGTCTATGACGCCTGCCGTGAGGTGCTCGGAGAAGCTCTCTATTATAATGATGACTACTGCCTAACGATGTTCTATGCTTCATCGGGCGGAACCACTTCCAACTGCTCGGAGATATTCTGTCAGGATCTTCCTTATCTCAGAACGGTTTCCGGTGATTACGATGCAGCCTACGATCCGCATTACGGAAGCGTTACATATGTAGATGCGGCTACCATGAGAAACAGGATCGAGACAGCGTACAACATCACACTCTCAGATGATCCCCACAACTGGATACAGCTTTCGTATTCTCCCACGAGCGGATATATCAATGATGTCTGCATCGACGGACAGATTCACGTTCAGGGCTATGCTTTCTCAGTTGCTATGGGATTCAAGTCCTGCAAATTCAACCTGACATATACGGATTATGCAGATTATGACGGTGACGGAAAAGATGAGCAGTCCACTCCGATACTTACAAAGGACGGAGATGTTGCTCCGCCTTCCGAGCTGGAAGATGTCCCGACCGTTGAGCGTCCTACCGAGCCTTCCACCGAGACTGAGACCGAAGATCCCACAGAGTCCGCGGGCAGTGAGCCTGAGGACGAGACCCAGCAGAGCGGTGAAGGCACCACAGAAGACGGCACAGAGCCTGATACAGGATCAGATACAGCAGCACAACAAGTCGAAGAATCAAACGAAAAATGATCTCAGCAAGTCTCCGGGACGCAGCAAAAAAAAGCTGCGGCGTCCCCGGAGACTTATTTTATGGGTTAGGAAAAATTCACCTTTTTGGCATGAAAATGGCATCCGGGAGGTGAAAATGATTAATTAAACAGCAAACGTTTGTTTTGCAGACCTTCGTTACGCTCCTATCATTTGGATAGAATTGCTAATTTATCGTGCAAAATTACGATATCATTGGTTGGTTTGCCGATTGATTAGATGATTACAAAGTGGTAAAATAATGATAGGTGATTTAGGGTGAAAAAAAGTGATTTTTTCCACCTCTGAGGTGAAAGCCTGAAGAGAACGAAGGAAAGCGAGGCGGCGGTAATGGCAGAACCATTGTACGGTACTTATTATCCGAGTATCGATAACAAGGGCAGAATGGCGTTCCCAAGCAAGCTCCGCGATATACTCGGTCCCGAGTTCTATCTCGTTCCCGGAAAAGGCGGCAAATACATCTCTGTATATTCACCTGAGGAATACGCTAAATTTGAAGCTACCCTCAAAGGTATCCCGGGCGTTAAAGGAGATCAGGCGAGAAGATTCTATATTCCCGCCACCGATAAGCAGGTCCCTGACAGGCAGGGAAGGATATTCATCAAGGATAACCTTATGGCTTATGCCGGTATTACCGATGAGGTAGTTGTCATAGGCGCTTCATTCAAGGCTGAAATATGGTCAAAGGCTAACTGGGACGAGTTCAACAGCGCTGTTTCACAGGAAGAGATAGACGCTGCTCTTGACGGATATGTTCTGTGATACGCTGTAAGGAGATGTATCAATGGAATTTACTCATATACCGGTCATGCTCGATGAGTGCATCAGCGGTCTTGACATACGCCCGGACGGCATCTATGTTGACGGCACTGCCGGAGGTGCAGGACACTCAGCAGCGATAGCCTCAAGGCTGGGTAGCAATGGCAGGCTCATAGCTCTCGACCGTGATCCCGATGCAGTGGCAGTTGCTTCGCAGAGGCTTTCGGTCTACGGCAATGCACAGGTCATACACAGCAATTACTCTGAGATGCGCGGAGTCCTCGACAGCCTTGGCATAGACAAGGTCGACGGGATACTGATGGATCTCGGCGTTTCGTCATATCAGCTCGATGAAGGCAGCCGCGGCTTTTCCTACCACACAGACGCTCCCCTTGATATGCGTATGAGCAAAGAGGGCACGAGCGCGGCGGATGTCGTTAATACCTGCTCGGAACAGGAGCTTGCAAGGATATTATTCGAGTACGGAGAGGAGAAATTCTCGCGGAAGATAGCCTCGAACATCGTGAAAACGAGGATGGAAAGTCCTATACGGACAACTTTGCAGCTTGCCGATATAGTACGCATGAGCGTACCGCAGAAGGCAAGACGTGAAAAGAACCCCTGCAAGAAGACCTTTCAGGCTATACGCATAGCCGTCAACAGTGAGTTCGACCACCTGTCAAAGGGGCTTGAAGATGCGTTCTTCTGCCTTAAACCGGGAGGAAGACTTGCAGTAATAACCTTCCATTCACTTGAAGACAGACTCGTGAAACAGAAATTTGCGGGCTGGTGCAAAGGCTGTATATGTCCGCCGGACTTCCCGCAGTGCGTATGCGGAAGAAAGCCGCAGGGCATACTTGTTAACAGGAAACCTATCGAAGCGAATGAGGAGGAACTTGAGAGAAACTCCAGAAGCAGAAGCGCAAAGCTCAGGATAATCGAAAGGAGTGCAGAGCCATGATGCCTGAAAGAGACTTCGGGTATTACTACGAAGACGAGATCTACGAGGGCGATGCACCTGCCGATGAGAGCGGCGAGCCCGGCAGCGGAAGAACGCCGGAGTCTACTGAGGAGGTCTCGAGGCCGCGTATAAGGCGGCGTGATACTGAGGCGAGAAGCGGCTCAGTAATGACGATAATCGTCGTTTCCGCACTGGCAGCCCTGCTGCTCGGTACGGTAATTTATTCCCTTGACAGGCGCAATACCGCCTATAACAGAGTGGCGAAGATGAATCAGGAGCTCAGCCGCGTCGAAGCGGAGAATGTCAGGCTCCAGTCTGAGCTCGAAAGCAAGGTCTCGGCAAAGAACGTCGAGGACTATGCCGAAAATGTCCTGCATATGAGGAAGATAGATTCCTCACAGATAAAGTATATCAAGATACAGCAGGACGATGAGGTAAGCATTCCAGAAAAGGATAAGAGCCTCAAAGCAAAGATAAGCAATTTCTTTGACGGTCTTGTGGAATATTTCAGAGGGTAGTACAAATATAAATATAGAAAGCTGCCCATAAAACACAATCACTATCGGCAAAAAGATATACGCCGAAGTATAGTAGAACACGGAGATACAGCGGGTGATCGGAATACCGGCCAGGCGGTTCGCGGACGTCCTCAGGGGCGCCCGCGGAACGGCTGTCCAACGCTTGAACAGCGAAAAATCCTTCGTCGTATCATAGAAGAAGGACACCGGCGGAACAACGGTGTTTGAGGCGGGGCAGCATTTTTACCCTGCCTTATTCTATTTTTACGGGGCTCGTGCGGACAAGGAGGAAGCATGGCTAATAATAATCCAACAAATTCAATGAGATTCAGGGCGAAGTTCGTCATGACGGCAGTGTTCATGGTGCTTTTCGGAGGTGTTGCCGTCAACTTCTTCCGCATCTCAGTTTTAAATAATAAAAAGTATCAGGCGATGGCGAATGACCGCCATTTCGGCTCGATAACAATATCAGCGCACCGCGGTTCGATCTTCGACTGCAACGGCGTGACACTCGCAAAGAGTGCGACCGTATATAAGGTCATTCTCGACCCGAGCTGTCTCCGCGATGAGATGAAGGATCTCGAAAAGAGGATAGCAAAGCGCAATTCCGATAAGCAGAGCGGAAACTATGTACCTGAATATGACGAGGAAGGCAAGGAGAAGAACGTTCTTCCGGCTTCCGTTGAAGAATTCAGGAACCAGACCATAGACCTCCTCTGCAAGAAGCTCAACATCAAGCCGACAGTTGTGACTGAAGCAATGGAGAAGGATACGCAGTATGTAGTTCTCCAGACACAGGTCGAAAAGCAGGTCGCTGACGAGCTCATATCTTACTTCAATGACCTGAACATGATAGCACTCTACGTTACCGAGGATACCAAAAGGTACTACCCGCAGAGTGAGCTTGCAGCTTCGGTCATAGGCTTTACCAATGCGGACGGAACAGGTCTTTACGGCATTGAGGCAAAGTATGACGAATATCTCTCCGGTATCGACGGAAAGACGGTCTCCGCAAAGGACTCTAACGGCAACGAGCTCCCCTACAAGTATGCAAAGACCTATGCCGCAAAAAACGGAGATGACATATATCTCACGATAAACAGCGATGTACAGTACATACTCGAGAAGAATCTCGAGAAAATGGTTAACGACTTCAATGTCAAGAACCGCGGCTGTGCAATTCTCATGAACTGCAAGACCGGCGCTATCTACGGAATGGCACAGTATCCTTCCTTCGACCTCAACGAGCCGCGTGTCATTTCAGACAAGTCTGTTGCTGCCGAGATCGAAAAGATCAAGGACCCTGACGAGAAGAACAAGCGCATGAACGCAGAATGGGACTTCCAGTGGAGGAACAAGAATATCAGCGAGCGTATCGAGCCGGGCTCGGTATTCAAGGTAATCACAAGCGCCGCTGCTATAGAGGAAAACCTCGTTGATTTCGAGAAGCGCTACCTTGCGTGCAGCGGTTCCGTTACAATTCCCGGACTGACATGGCCTATACACTGTCATGTAGCTTCTACCGGCGGTCAGCACGGTATGCAGACCTTCCAGGAAGCACTGCTCAATTCCTGCAACCCTGCATTCATTCAGATAGGCAAGGATCTCGGCTTCGATAAATTCGTATACTACTGCGACGCCTTCGGCCTTGGAGAAAAGACCGGCATCGACCTTCCTGCGGAGGGCAGAGGCGACCCCTTCACGAGCGAGACCATAGATGAGGTAAACCTTGCCTACGGTGCATTCGGACAGGGCGAGACAGTCACCCCTCTCGAGCTGATAACAGCCTGCTGTGCATCAGTTAACGGCGGATATCTCCTTGAACCGTATGTTGTCGAGAAGATTGTTGACGCTGAGGGGAATGTCGTACTCAAGAATGAAAGGACAGTTCGCCGTCAGGTCGTATCGAACGACACATCCAAGAAGCTTGCAAAATGTCTTGAAGGCGTAGTTACGGGCAATCCTACCGCGAATGTTGCCATAAAGGGCTATTCCATCGGCGGAAAGTCCGGTACTGCACAGCGTAAGATGATAACCGCAAAGGGCGAGGTGCTCGATCCCACCCAGCAGGAGGACGAATCCAAGGAGGAATACTGCGCTTCGTATATGTGCTTTACTCCTGCGGACGATCCTGAGTATATGCTCATAGTAATGGCGGATATCCCCGACAAGAACATTCAGTATTACGGAAGCAAGGTAGCAGTTCCGACAGCTAAGTCCATCATGGAGGAGATACTTCCTCTTATGAATATCCTTCCGGAATACACTGATGAGGAAATGAAGGAGCTTGACGTAAGAGTTCCGATCCTCGAAGGCTCAATCGACGACGCGGTCGAGACGCTTAAAACTATCGGCATAACAAATTACAAGAAGATAGGAAACGGCATCGAGGTAGTCGCACAGTACCCGGTAACAGGTACGGCGATGAACAAAAACGGCTGCGTATACCTCTACACGGAGAAAAATATACCGGTCGAGGAAACAACAGTGCCGCAGTTCACATACATGGATCTCAGCAATGTCAATTACCTTGCTGAGGAGTACGGCGTGAACTTCGCTGTGAGCGGAGCTTCTGCATCGGCTGCGGGAGCAACGGTGCAGTCGCAGGATATCGCGCCCGGCACGCGAGTTCCGAAGGGTACGGTCGTGAAGCTCGTGTTTGAAACGCCGTCGGTGGATTTTGCGGATTAAAGAATGATAATACAGGAGGCGGTAAGATGAAACTTATAGATCTGCTTGAAAATAATGCAGTTACAGCTATCGGTGAGACTGAAATAACATCATTGACCGATGACACCCGCAAGGTGACGGAGGGGAGCCTTTTTATCTGCATCAAGGGTGCAAAGTTCGACGGACATACAGCCGCAGCAGAGATGCTTGAAAAGGGCGCGGCAGCGGTAGTCTGCGAGCATGACCTCGGTCTCGGAGACAGGCAGATACTCACAGATGATTCACGCCGCCTCTACGGAAAGCTCTGTTCCGCATGGTTCGGACACCCCGAGCGGAAGATAAAGATGATAGGCGTCACCGGAACAAACGGAAAGACGACTATTACCAACGTAATCAAGCATATACTTATGAGTACAGGGCATAAGACCGGTCTCATCGGCACGATACAGAACGAGATAGGCGATGAGATAATTCATACCGAGAACACGACCCCTATGACCTATGACTTCATGGCTCTGCTCGACCGCATGGTACGCGAGGGCTGCGAGTACGTCGTTATGGAGGTGTCCTCCTTCGGGCTCGTTCAGAACAGGATAGGCTCCTCATGGTTCGGCATCGCGCTTTTCACCAATCTTACGCAGGATCACCTTGACTACCATAAGGATATGGAGGACTACTATCAGGCAAAGAAGATGCTCTTTGATGTCTGTGATACGGCTATATGCAATATCGACGATGACTACGGCAGAAGGCTCTACGGCGAGATAGGCTGCGACAAGCTCTCTTTCTCCACCCATGAGAACGCAAGCTTCTATGCCGACGGCATAAAGATACGCGCCTCAGGCTCGAGCTTCTGGTTCTGCTATGAGGGAAAGTCCCACTTCGTAAAGACGAGGATACCCGGTATGTTCAACGTATCGAACATCACTGCCGCTATGGGCGCCTGCCTTAAAGCAGGCATACCGCTCGACGATATCATCAGTGCGGTGAGCGAATGCGGCGGCGTCAAGGGCAGATGCGAGGTCATACCCACCGGCAGGGACTTCACTGTTATATGCGATTATGCACACACTCCCGATGCTGTTGAGAATATTCTCAGGAGCGTTAAGGAATACACGGAAAACAGGCTGATATGCCTGTTCGGTTGCGGCGGTGACCGCGATGCTGCAAAGCGTCCGAAAATGGCTGCGGCTGCTGCGGAATACGCAGACCTCATCATCGTAACATCGGATAATCCACGCAACGAGGAGCCCGGAGAGATAATCAGGCAGATACTCACAGGGCTTGAAGGCAGCAGCGTTCCCTATGAGGTGGTCGAGGACAGGCGCGAGGCGATATATCACGCCTTGAAAATTGCTGAAAAAGGTGATATAATAGTTCTTGCAGGCAAGGGACATGAAGATTATCAGGTTCTTGCCGGAAATAAGCGCATACATTTTGATGAGCGCGAGGTAGTTGCAGAGGGTCTGAAGCTTCTGGACTAATAATAATGGGAGTTGTTCGTAAAAATGTCATTCTGGATAATAAACCTAATAGTATCACTGGTCTCGTTCGCACTTGCCGCGGTATCGGGAATATTCCTTGTACCGTTCCTTCACAAGCTGAAATTCGGTCAGCCGATAAAAACCAAGGACGGCCCTCAGTGGCACGCCAAGAAGCAGGGAACACCCACAATGGGCGGCTTCATGTTCATAATATCCTCCGTGCTGACGGCAGTTGCAGGCTACTGGGTATACAGGCTGATAGGCGGCGTAGATACGACAGACAAGGCTGAACTCGATGCGTTTTACAGAATGATGAGCGTTGTTGCGTTCTCGATGCTTTTCGGTGGCATAGGCTTCGTTGACGACTTCATCAAGGTCGCAAGGAAGAACAACGACGGACTTTCACCCAAGCAGAAAATGGCTTTTCAGCTCGTTATAGCTCTGGGCTTCCTGTTTGCACTTTACAAATTCGGAGACGACTCCACAAGGATAGACCTCGGCTTCGTGAAAACTCCCTCGCTCGGGATATTCTACTACATAATAATGATACCCGTTATCATATATCTTACCAATGCGGTAAATCTTACGGACGGCGTTGACGGTCTCTGCGGCTCGGTAACATTCGTGGCTATGCTCATATTCACGGTCTGCTGCTCGATACTCCGCGAGAACGAGCTCTCGCTGTTCACAATGGCGCTTGCTGGCGGCTGTCTCGGATTTCTTGTATGGAATCTCAATCCCGCAAAGTGCTTTATGGGCGACACGGGCTCGATGTTCCTCGGTGCAGCCGTTACCGGTGTGGGACTTGTGCTCCACAACCATCTGCTGATGCTGCTCGTATCACTTGTGTACATACTTGAAGCGCTCTCCGTAGTTATTCAGGTGAGCTGGTTCAAGTATACCAAGAAGAAGTACGGCGAGGGCAGACGAATATTCAAGATGACTCCTATCCACCACCACTTTGAGATGAGCGGATTCAGCGAATACAAAATAGTCATAACCTTCTCGCTCACCGGAATGATATCCGGCATTCTGGGAACACTTACATTGCTGGCATAATGATATACTGACCCTTCCAAAGGAGGAAATAATGGCGCAACCCAAGAAAAAAACAAAGAGCTCCGGTTCCGGGGGACTGTGGAAGTCGTTCGTCGGAGAGGGCAGGAACGGAGATATAAGCCTTTCGTTCTTTGCGTATGTTATGATACTCCTCGTTGTCGGTATCGTCATGATGTCTTCGGCAAGCTATGCGTGGGCTTACAGCGAGCATGACGGCGACGGTCTCTACTATGCGAAGAACCAGACGAAAATGGCTGTAATAGGATTTTTCGTCATGATATTCTTCATGAAGATGGACTACCACAACCTGAAGAACATCAAGCTCCCGCTGCTTAAAAAGTTCAACATTGCCGGTCTCCTTTACGTCTTCGGAGCAGTGCTGCTTGTGCTTGTACTCCTGATAGGAAACGATGAGGGCGGTACAATGGGCGCAAAGCGCTGGCTCACCGTCGGGCCGCTGAACTTCCAGCCGTCTGAGGTCGCGAAGCTGGCGATAATCGTATACTTCGCATTCAGCATGGAACGTGACGGCAGGAAGATGAATACCTTCAAGACCGGTATCGTCAAATACAGTGTCCTGATGGGAGTTTACGCGCTGCTTCTCTATAAGGAGCCGCATCTTTCCGGACTTATCCTTATAGTTACCATTGCAGTATCAATGATACTCTGCGGCGGTGCGAACAAAAGGCAGTTCCTTCTCCTCGGGGGCACAGCGCTTGCACTTGCGGTGATCATAATTACATGGCAGGCAAATGTCGAGGGCAGCTATGTTGCCGTCCGTATCAAGTCATGGAAAGACCCCTTCGCGGATGTCCTTGACGATACATGGCAGACAGCGAACTCCATAATCGCCATTGGTTCGGGCGGTATGTTCGGGCTCGGCATAGGCAATTCCCGGCAGAAGTATATGTACCTCCCCGAGACCAAGAACGACTTCGTTTTCCCGATAGTCTGTGAGGAACTTGGCTTTGTCGGTGCACTTGCGATAATACTCGTATTCTTCCTTCTTGTTGTGGAGGGCTACTCCATAGCAGTAAGGTGCAAGGACCGCTTCGGTATGCTCATAGCGGTCGGCATAACCACACAGATAGGCATACAGACGGTGCTGAACCTCGCCGTTGTCAGCAATATGATACCGAATACCGGTATCAGCCTGCCGTTTTTCAGCTACGGCGGCACGGCACTTATAATGCAGCTCGCGGAAATGGGCATAATGCTCAACATCTCGCAGCAGAGATACTATCCTGACGAAAAGCCGGCAAGGCGCAGGAAGCGTGCTCCGGCAGCGGAGACGGCAGAGCCTAAAAATGCGTAAAGGAGCAGTTCTATGAGAGTGCTTATAGCCTGCGGCGGTACGGGAGGTCATATCAATCCCGGAATCGCCATTGCAGATATGATAAAGGCAAAATATCCCGATGCGGAGATACTCTTTGCCGGTACCCCGAACCATATGGAGGCGAAGCTCGTCCCGAAGGCAGGGTATAGGATCGAAACTATCAGGGTCGAGGGCTTCCAGAGGAAGATATCGCTTGAGAATATAGGAAGGAATGCCAAGGCGCTGAGGTATCTTGCTACCTCCGGCAGACGTGCAAAGCAGATAATCCGCGAATTCAAGCCGGATATCGCTATCGGAACAGGCGGATACGCTGCCGGTCCTGTTATCAGGAAGGCTGCAAAAATGGGTATCCCGACAGCAATACATGAGCAGAACGCCTACCCGGGCGTTACCAACAGACTTCTCTCGAAGGAAGTCGATCACGTTATGCTCACCGTTATCGAAGCTCTCGATTTCATGGACAAGAGCAAGTTCGAGTACAGCGTTACCGGTCTTCCGGTACGCAGCAGCATAAACTCCGTGACAAAGGCTGAGGCAAGGAAGAAGCTCGGCTTCAATGATGACTTCACTGTTCTCTCGTTCGGTGGAAGTCTCGGTGCAGGCTGTATAAACGAGACCATGGAGGCTGCCATAAAGTGGCACGTTGGCGAGGGACTGAAGATAAACCATATCCACGGCTACGGCGGCATGGGCAAGGACACCTTCCCGCAGGCGATGAAGGATGCAGGCATTCCGCTTAAATCCGACCGCCTGCGTATAACAGAGTACATAAACGACATGGACGTATGTCTTGCGGCAGCCGATCTGGTAATATGCCGCAGCGGAGCTTCAACTCTTGCCGAGCTTGAAGCGGCAGGCAGGGCTTCGATACTGATACCCTCGCCGATAGTTGCAGGCAATCACCAGTACCATAATGCAATGGTGCTCGGAAAAGCCGGTGCGGCAATAGTCATCGAGCAGAAGGAAGCTTCTCCGGAGCGCCTTATATCCGAGATAAAGAAGCTATATGAGGAACCGGATAAGGCTGAGGCAATGTCAGCCTGTGCGAAGGAGCTCTGCGTTGCCGATACGAACGACCGTATCATGGAGGTCGTAGACAAGCTTTTCGCAAAGTCAAAGTCTGAGAAATAACCCTTTCACACAAAACTGCCTTACAGCATATCATACACAAATGGCTGTGAGGTGGTAATATGCAGAAACTTATCATTGAGGGCGGAAGGCGTCTTAAAGGCGAGCTTGCCCTTCAGGGAAGCAAAAACAGTTCACTTCCTATACTTGCAGCGTCATTGCTGTGCATGGACGAATGTGTTATCCGCAACTGTCCCGAGCTTACAGATGTGTATGCGGCTGCGCGGATACTCAACTGCGTGGGCTGCCGGTGTACATTCTCCGATAATACGGCTGTTATCGACCCGCGGACAGTCAGCGGCACAGTCATTCCCGGGAACCTGATGCGCGAGATGCGTTCCTCGATAATTTTCATGGGAGCGATGCTCGGCAGAACGGGCGAATGCACGGTGAGCGTGCCGGGAGGATGTGAGCTCGGTCCGAGGCCGATAGATATGCACCTTGCTGCAATGAGGAAGATGGGCGTGGATATCACAGAGACGGGTGGGAGCATAGTCTGCCGCAGCAGGGGAGGACGCGCAAAGGGAGCGAAGCTCTCGCTGGCGTTCCCGTCTGTTGGAGCTACTGAGAATATAATCCTCTGCGCTGTTACCGCAGAGGGCGAAACTGTTGTGAACAATGCCGCAAGAGAGCCTGAGATATGTGATCTCTGCGGATTTCTGAGAGCCTGCGGAGCAGATATCTCCGGCGACGGCGAGAGCCGGATCGCCATAAAGGGGAAGGAAAAGCTCTGCGGCTGCGAATACAGCGTTATGCCCGACAGGATCGCCGGTGCGACCTACCTTTGCATGACTGCGGCTGCCGGCGGCGAAATGATACTTAGCAGGGCTTGTACGGCAGAAATGGAGCCGTTTCTGAGCGCCCTTGAACAGACAGGGTGCAGCATTTTTACCTCCGGGGACAGGATATATCTCCGAAGCGGTTCGAGGCTCCGGGCAGTCAGGGACAGGATAAGGACCATGCCTCACCCGGGATTCCCTACCGATGCACAGGCTGTCCTCATGGCGGCACTTGCCACAGCAGACGGAACGAGCGTGTTTGAGGAGAATATCTTCGACTGCCGTTACAGGCATACTGAGGCGCTCATTAAAATGGGCGCAGATATACAGGTTCTCGGCAAAGTTGCGATAGTCAGGGGAGTGCCCCGACTTCACGGCGCACCTGCCGAGGCGACTGACCTGCGCGGAGGTGCGGCAATGATATGCGCTGCACTTGCTGCTGAGGGGACGAGTGAGATATCGCGTATCTCTCATATTGACAGGGGCTATGAAAAAATCGAGGAAGCGGTCACGGCACTCGGCGGAAGGATAAGCCGTGTGTGACCGGGAGATGGAGAGTTTATGAAGGACGTTGAAAAAACCGATGTTGACAGGCAGAACAGTGGCAAGCGCATGAGAAGGCGCAGGCGCAAGTTCAATGTTTACGCTTTTGTAGTGCTTCTGCTCGTTGCAACTGCCGGCATTACGATAAGCTATACGTTTCTTTTCAATATAAGCGAGATAAGGGTATCTGGAGAGTCGGATATGTATACCGCGGAGGAGATAGTTGAAGCCTCCGGCATACGCGAGGGCGACAATCTTCTCAGGCTCGACCCGGAAAAGAGCGAACAGGCGATACTTGACAAGCTCCTGTTTGTCGAGAGCGCCGATGTTCAGAGGGACTTTCCTTCGTCGCTCGAGATAACGGTTACGCGCTGTGAGCCGGCGTTCAATGTCAGCTATGACGGCGGTACGCTCCTTGTCAGCAAAAAAGGCAAGATACTCGCTGATAACGGATTCGTTACCGACGGTCTGCCGATAATCTACGGGTTCGAACCGGCGTATTCCACACCGGGAAAGCCGCTCGAATCCAAGAATTCCCACAAGAATGATGCTTTCAGTGCGCTCATAACGAGTCTTGAACGTGAAAGCGATGAGCAGATAGCTTATGTTGACATGAGCGATGAGTTCTCGATAAATGTGACATACAAGAACGGGCTTATCTTCCACATGGGCAACTGGAACGACACCGAATACAAGCTCAAGCTTGCGGAAAACGTGATGAGCGATGAGAGCGTCAAGGGCAAGAAGGGCTATCTCACGATGATAGGCACGAATGTATGTGGTTTCAGACCTAATAAGGAGACAGCCACACAGGAGATGACGACTTCGCCTGCCGAGCAGACCACGGATATCTACGGCAGAGTGGTCGAGGGCGAGAAAAATCCCGAGCAGAAGGCTATTTTTGAACATTACAATAACAACAACGGTGATGATAACAGCGGAGACGGACAGCAGTCCGGAAACAGCGGCGGAATAGATTACAACAACGGCGGTTACGGCGGCAACGACTATAACAGCGGCAATGATTACAACTACGGCGGAAACGGCTATGATCCGAATGTTTATAACAATGACGCCGGTTATGATTACGGCAACGATTACAACGACAATGGATATGACGGCGGCTACGCCGAGGACTACGGACAGTATTACTGATAGAAGAAATTGCGAAAAATGTACAAAATGGCGGCGCAGACATTGCTGTAATTGTCAAATGCGCTGAAATTTAAAAAAATCAAATTCGCTCTTGAAAAAGCACGGATATTATGCTAAAATATAGAGTGTATTTATAGGATTGAATTTAAGTTTTTGAAAATACGGATAAATAAACAGGAGGAGTTAAAAATGTCAGATTTCAATTATGAGGAAGCTCTGGAGCCCGATGTAAATATAAAAGTCATCGGTGTAGGCGGCGGCGGCGGAAATGCCGTTAACTGCATGGTGGACTCCGGCGTGAATAATATAGAATATATCGCTATCAACACAGATGCAAAGGCTCTTAACAAGTCCAAGGCTACTACAAGGATACCGATCGGTACAAAGCTCACCAAGGGCAGAGGCGCAGGCAACAAGCCTGAGGTTGGCCAGAAGAGTGCCGAGGAGAACAGAGATGAGATCGAGACACACCTCAAGGGTGCTGATATGGTCTTCATCACTGCCGGTATGGGCGGCGGTACAGGTACCGGCGCTGCTCCCGTAGTTGCTAAGATCGCTAAGGAAATGGATATACTCACAGTTGCAGTTGTCACAAAGCCCTTCCTCTTTGAGAGAGAGCAGAAAATGGCTCAGGCTGAAAGAGGTATCGCAGAGCTCAGAAAGTACGTTGACTCCCTCATCGTTATCCCTAACGAGAGACTTCTCGACGGACTTGACAAGCCCCTTACAATGATGCAGTCTTTCGCACTTTCCGATGATATACTCAAGACCGGTGTCAAGAGTATTTCCGACCTTATAGTTGAAGAAGGCTACATAAACCTCGATTTCGCCGATGTTTCGACTATCATGAAGAACGCAGGCCTTGCTCACATGGCTATCGGTCACGGTTCCGGCAAGGACAAGGCAAAGGAAGCAGCAAATGCTGTTATTTCCAGCCCGCTTCTCGAGACTTCTATCGCAGGCGCAAGACGTCTCCTTATCAACATCACAATGTCCGAGGATATTCTTTCCTCCGATGTCGATGCAGCTACAAAGCTCATCACAGATCAGGCTGCAAGCGATGTTGAGTTCATCTTCGGTACTGCATTCAAGGAAGATATGCAGGATGAGATGACTATTACAGTTATTGCTGCCGGCTATGATATAGACGGTCAGCAGTCACAGTCTAACGATCTTGGTGCTGCTGCACCTGCTGACAGTGTTATCCAGATCGACAATCCGCTTATCGATGGTCTCGGCCTTGGCGGCGGAAACAACGGTCTCGGCGGTATGAACAACATGGGCGGTATGAATAATTTGGGTGGTATGAACAGAGCAACTACCTCCAATCAGGACTATGATCTCGACGACATCTTCAAGATGCTCGGCAACTAAAGAATTAACAGCAGCGGACTTCGTGTCCGCTGTTTTTATAGGAGGATATTATTATGAGAAAAGCTTTGGGCGTTTTCATGGCGGCAGTGCTTTGCTGCACTATGTTTGTTGGGTGCGGCAAAAAAGAAAGTGACAGTGAAAACAAAAAAGAAATGACAACTGAAGATATTTCTGCTCGTTCGGCTGAAGAAATATACAGTGATTTTGAAAATATTTTTAATAGATATATTGATGGCGAATCAATAATCGGAACTCAATTTGATGATTTGCTTCCTTCAGGGTATAATTATGAAGAATATTTTTTAAGTGAAAGCGGAAATAATGTTTCGAGAGACAGTTCTGATAGTGCTTTTGAAATATATGGGTATGATTTAGGTGAGCATAATAGTTTTGCAGATATTTCTTTTGACCAAACGTATCCGATAATTGCAAGTATAAAAACAGACGCAAAAACTGGAAAGATTTTTGATTTTAGGATAAATATAGCATACAATAAAGAAGGTCCTGTCAGTGGAGAGTATGGAATTGATGAAAACAGTGTGAAATTGGCGAAATCCATTTGGACGCAGATTTGTCAAAGAAGAGGAATAACATATGAAGAAGCGATAAAAAAATACAATGTATCAGAAATCCTTATAAAAAAAGGCTATTATCCTTTAAATGAAGATGAGAAAAAAATAGATGAAGAATACCTTATGGGAGACATAATTGAATTACGAGATCTGACGATTGATGATAAGTACGTTAAAGCGTTAGATAAATCTCGTAGTAATAAAAAGAGTAAAGAAGATACCTCCGACGGAGTAGTCGGCGACAACAACGGCGACGGAAAGATCGACGAAAAAGACTGGGAGACCGAATGGAATGATTATCTCAATAAAAAGATGAATTGAGAACAAGGCTGCCCCTCGTCGGGCAGCCTTATCTTTTACTAACCGTATAATTTACTTTGTCAATTAGTAAAATGCACTAAAATGAACGAAAATTTTCTACATATTAATAGTTGAATTATTATATTGATTATGATATAATTAATGAAAGGCAATTTTATTCCTTGAATTTATATTTGCCGCAGCCCGCTGCGGGGATAGGAGTGTACACAATGGAAGAACCAACCGTATTACGAACCGCCAGAGTCGGAGGCTTCGTCAAGGAAGACGTTATGACTTACCTCGATGAGCTCAACTCCAAGATCATTTCCCTCGAAGAAGACCTTAAAAAGGCCAAAGGAGAAGGCTCTGCATCCGCAGCTGACTCGCAGGAACTGATAAAAGCACGCAATCAGGTAGATAACCTTCAGGAAAAGCTCAACGCCTCCAACAATGCGCTCAGAGCTGCCAAGAAGGAGAACGAAGAACTCCAGAAGAAGCTTGATGAGAGCAATAAGATCATCGCTCAGCTCAAATCCGGCGGCGCCGGTGCCGCTCAGGGCGGTGCACAGGGCAATGCTCAGACCGCTGCTGCTCTCGAGGCTGCTAAGCGCGAGATAGATACCCTCAGAACCAAGCTCAAGGCTGCCGAGGAGAAGGCTGCTCAGGCTCCCACTGCAAATGCACAGGGCAATGCTCAGGCAAACGCTCAGACCGCTGCTGCTCTCGAAGCTGCAAAGCGCGAGATCGACAGTCTCAGAGCTAAGCTCAAGACTGCTGAGGAGAAGGCTGCTTCCGCTGCTCAGGCTCCGGCTGCAAACGCACAGGGCGGTGCTCCTGCACAGGGCGGCGCTGCTAACAGCGAAGAACTCTCCAAGGCAAAGCAGGAAATTTCCAAGATCAGCGCAGAACTTGCTGCAAAGACAAGAGAACTTGCTGAGAAGGAGAACAAGCTCAGCCAGATCGCTAAGGACAATGAGTCCGAACTCGCTAAGAAGGATGCTGAGATCTCCAAGCTCAATGACGAGATCGCTGATCTCAAGGAGAGCGGCGGCAGCATGATCCCGTCCTCGTTCGATATGGGCGCACTCTTTACCGAGGCTCAGAAGACAGCCGGAAAGATCACCATCGAGGCTCAGAGAAATGCTGATAAGGTAACTAAGGAAGCTAACGAGAACGCTGAAAAGGTTACAAAGGAAGCTAATGAGAAGGCTGACACTATCGTTAAGGAAGCTAACCTCGAAGCTGAAACTACTATAAACAACGCTAATACAACTGCCGAGACCTGCATCAAGGAAGCAAACGAGAAGGCTAAGGATACTGTTGAAAAGGCTAACGCTCAGGCTAAGACTGCCGTTGATGAGGCAAATGCTCAGGCTAAGGCTACAATAGATCAGGCAAATGCTCAGGCTAAGCGCACTGTTGAGGAAGCTAATGCTCACGCCGACAAGGTTAACGAGATGTCCGATACAGTCCGCAAGATGCTCCTCAACGAGATCGAGAGCGTAAATACCAAGTTCACAGATATCACTTCTGTACTCAGCCGTCTCTCAAATCAGGCTAATGACCGTATGAGCGAGGCTCAGCTCATCGTTGGCGAGGCTCGCAAGGCTGTTGACAACGGCGAGGCTGGCAAGGTAGTCAAGAAGGATGAGGCTCCCAGAGCAGAATTCAAGCCTGTTGAGGCTCCCAAGGCAACAGCTCCCGAGGCACCCGTGCCCGAGAAAAAGCCTGGCGCTGGCGATCCGTTTGCAAGCGTAGCATCTTCCCAGTCCTATAACTCGGGAAATAACATGAATTCATACAACAAGCCGGCTTCACAGGCTCCCGCTCAGCAGAATAATAATAATAACAACAATAATAATGCTTCCCAGCCTCCGAAGCAGCCTGCAAAGAAGAGCACAAGCTTCAACTTTGACATGGCAGAGCTTCTGAAGGCAGCAGAGGAAGAAGCTGCTAAGGAGAACTCTGAATCCTGATAATTATGAGTATTGCCGCAGTCCGGTGTTTTCCGGACTGCGAGCAGTACCTTTGTCTCTGCCGGCTGAAAGATCATCGGAATGTGGTGGAAACCATGACACTTGTCGATACTATAAAAGTGGATATTCAGGATATGACCGATGAGGAACTTACCGTTCTTGCAAGATCAAGCAAGGAAGCGGCATCGGAACTCATCTCGCGTTATGCCGAAAAGGTCATGATAAAGGCGCGTATGCTCTCCGGAAAAGGAGCGGAGTACGATGACCTTCGTCAGGAGGGGCTTATCAGCCTTTTACGGGCTATCTATGCCTATGATCCGGCAAAGGGCGCGAAGTTTTCTACTTTTTCCGAAGTCTGTGTGGTCAACCGGATGAGAACGGTATGCAGCGGAGCCGACCGCGGCATATGCGAAAGTCTTGATGATGTGAACTGTGAAGAGATAGCATCGGGTGCGGATACTCCCGAGACTGCCTATCTCTATAAAGAGCTCCTGATCAAGATGAAAAACGGTATCACAAGTGAGCTTTCGTCTGCTGAAAGGCGTACCCTCGAGCTGTGTATTCAGGGCGTCAGCTACCGCAGAGCTGCTCTTATGCTCGGAATATCGGAGAAAGCTGTCGATAACGCCGTACAGAGGGCAAGGAAAAAGCTGCGTGCGATATATAACAATTTCAATGTGGCTGTGTAGCTTAATTCAAGAGCGTTGTTATGCAAAGATGTCGGTGAGACCCCGACCGTGGTCCAAATATTTTAAGCGAGGTTTTGAAAATGTACGAAGACAAGACATTAGTCTGCAAGGAATGTGGAAACGAATTCATCTTCTCTGCAGGAGAACAGGAATTCTATGCTGAGAAGGGATTCGTTAACGAGCCCCAGAGATGCAAGGCTTGCCGTGACGCAAGAAAGAATGCTGGCAAGACAGAGCGTGTAATGTACACAGCTGTATGTGCATCCTGCGGCGGCGAAGCCAAGGTTCCTTTTGAACCTAAGGAAGGCAGAGCAGTTTATTGCAGCGAATGTTTCGCAAAGATGAACGAAGCTTGACGAACTTGTCCCGCACAGCCTGAGAGGGCTGTGCGGCGACATTTTGTTATGTTCTGTATCAAGCGTGCTGTGCGAGCGGCACGCTCTTTGTGTTATAGAAGAAAATGCGGATATGCCGTCGTTTGACGCTTTCCGCCGTTCAATGAGGGAGGAACCATGCTCGATAAGAGACTTTCGAGAGTTGCAGAGCTTGTAAGCGGCAAAGGCATAGCAGCAGATGTTGGCACAGACCATGCCTACCTTGCCGCAGAGCTGATAAACAGCGGAAGATGCGGCAAAGTCATCGCTTCCGATGTAAAGGAAGGTCCGCTTGAAGCCGCGCGGAAAACAGTTGAGAAGTACGGAATATCCGAAAAGGTGAGTCTTGTTCTGTCTGACGGTCTGGAAAATGTACCGCTCGAAGGCGTCACGGATATCGTGATAGCCGGAATGGGCGGCGAGACCATTGCCGACATTATCGGTGCGGTGAGTATCGACCGCTATGACCCGGAAAATGTCCGCTGGATACTCCAGCCGATGACAAAGCCGGAATACCTTCGGAAGATGCTATTTGAGTACCAGATGAACATAACGGAGGAGTACGCCGTGGAAGACGGCGACAGGCTGTACGTTGTGATGGTTGCGGAGTATAACCCGGATTCCCGCTGCCTTACGGAGTTTGATGCTCTTTACGGCTTCTTTGAGGACGATGACGAGCTCGGGAAAAAGTACCGTGAACGCGAAGCCGAAAGGCTCGAGAAGGTCGCCGCAAACCTGAAAAATGCCGGAAGGACAGAGGATTCCACTCATTATGCGGCGCTTGCGTACAAGATGAAAAATGGCTGTGATTCTGTGAAAATCAGCGAAATATTTGACTATCTGGACAGCCTTTATCCGTTTGCCGCACAGGAGAAATGGGACAATTCCGGACTGCTGGTGGAGAACCAGTCCGGCGAGGCTGATACTGTGGTACTGTCGCTGGATATAACAAACGGCGTGGTGAACGAGGCATCCTGCAAGCTGGCGGATCTCGTCATTTCCCACCACCCGGTCATTTTTGAGCCGCTGAAACGCGTCGATCTGAAAAATCCCGTCCACTCGCTGATATATACCGATACTGCGGCGATATGTATGCACACAAATCTGGACATTGCTGCCGGCGGCACAAACGGCGTAATACTGCGAAAATTCCAGGAACGCTTTGAGCTTGAAGGTGAGGCTGAGCCGTTCGAGGAGCTTGGCGGAGGCAATTCCCTTGGCTGGATCGTTACGCTGAAAGAACCCGTAATACCTGAGAAGCTCGCACAGGCTGCGAAGGAGATTTTCGGCTGCGAGTATGTCAGACTTTCAAAGGGCTGTTTTAAGCGAGTTTCGCGTATTGCAGTCTGCTCGGGTTCAGGCGGTTCAATGCTTGGACTTGCGCTGGAAAAGGGCTGCGACGCGCTCGTTACCGGCGATGTGAAGCACGATGTCTGGATAGGCGCGTATAACCGTGGATTAGCATTGCTCGACTGCGGTCACTTCCATACCGAGAATATCGTTCTTCCGGAACTGCGCCGGGTACTTGAAGAGAAGTTCCCGCAGCTTGATGTAGTGATTGCCGAGCGTTCATTTGACCCCTGTAAATACGTCTGAGGTGAACAAGATGATATACATTTGTCCGGTCTGTGGGAAGCCGCTCGAAAGGGCCGACAGCGCATACAAATGCGAAAACAGGCACAGCTTTGACATTGCCCGGAGCGGTTACGTCAATCTATTGCTGTCCAAGCACATAGGAAAGACCGTTCACGGCGATAACAAGCTTATGGTTCGCGCAAGGCGTGAATTCCTCGAAAAAGGCTATTATTCTCCGCTGCGTGACGCTCTGTGTGAAGAGGTCAAGGCGCGTTTCAGCGGCGATATACTGCTCGATGCCGGCTGCGGCGAGGGCTATTACACAACGGCTGTCGCAGGGACTTTGAATGACAAAAATATTTACGGATGTGACATATCAAAAATTGCTGTGGAACTTGCGGCAAAACGCGATCCGTCTGTGAATTACTTTGCGGGCAGTGTCTTTCATCTGCCGGTGGCTGATGCCTCCTGCGATATGCTCGTGACGATGTTCGCCCCCTACTGCGGCACTGAGTTTTCCCGCGTGCTGCGTTCGGGAGGGAAAATGCTAATAGCTATCCCTTCGACGGAACATCTGTGGGAGATGAAGGAGATCCTGTACGATAATCCGTACAAGAACGAGGTCAAGCCGTACGAACTTGAAGGCTTCACGTTCCTTGGCAGCCGCCATCTTAAATATAAGACTACACTCCAAGGTGCTGATGATATCATGAGCCTGTTTGCAATGACGCCTTACTATTACCGCACAGGCGCAGAGCAGTCGGAGCGGCTGAAGGTCCTGGATGAGCTTGAGATAACAGCAGATTTTGAGCTTCTGGCATATTCCAGACCGCAATAATTGATTAGTAAAGGATTGATACTATGGCGCTTGACGGCGCATTTCTTCACGCAATAAAAAAAGAGCTTGAACCGCTGATAGGCGGCAGGGTCGAGAAGATCCACCAGCCTTCACGCGAGGAGATAATCATTGCGATACGCACAAGGCAAGGCAGCAGTAAGCTCTATATTTCGGCAAATTCCGGCAGTGCGAGAGTTCATGTCACAGCCATGCCGGTCGATAATCCGCAGACTCCGCCCATGTTCTGTATGCTGCTCAGGAAGCGCCTCGGCAGCGGAAAACTCATCGGTATCCGCCAGGATGGCCTTGAGAGGATACTTAACCTTGATTTTGAGTGCGTGAACGAGCTTGGCGATATCGTAACGGTCACGCTTGCCTGTGAGATAATGGGAAGATGCTCAAATCTCGTTGTGATCGGCGCAGACGGAAAGGTCATCGACAGCATCAAGCGCGTTGACGAGGATATGTCGCGCGAGCGCCTTGTTTTGCCGGGAATGCGCTATACATTGCCGCCGCGTGATGACAGGCTCAACTTTCTTGAAGCTGAGGCGGATGAGATAACCGCTGCCCTGGGAGCTTGCGGCAGCGTTGAGCTTTCAAAGGCTCTGATACGCGTATTTGAGGGAATTTCGCCGGTTCTTGCGAGGGAATGGACGTATTTTGCAGGACGCGGTGTTCACCTTGAAGCAGACACTGTTTCGGGGGACCAGCTTGACCGTTTGCTGTTCATTATCAAGAGAACTAAGGAACAGCTGGAACAAAGCGCCTGCTGCTTCACAACTGTCAGTGACCGCGACGGTCAGCTCAAAGACTTCTCGTTCATCCGCCTTTCACAGTTCGGCACGCTCATGTATACGAAAGAACTGCCTTCTGCGTCGGAGCTGCTCGACTATTTCTACGCCGAGCGCGACCGTGCATTGCGGACAAAGCAGCGTGCCAACGATCTTTTCAAGCTCCTTGTCAACCTGACGGAGCGCATACAGCGGCGAATTATGGCTCAGCGCGATGAACTTGCCGCCTGTGCTGACCGTGACCGTTACAGGCTGTACGGGGACTTGCTTTCGGCGAACCTTTACCGCCTGAAAAAAGGCGATAGTACGGCAATTGTTGAGAATTTCTACGAAGAGGACTGTCCGCAGGTGTCAATTGCTCTCGATGTCAGGAAAACGCCCTCCCAGAATGCTCAGCATTATTACAGTGAGTACAAGAAAGCGGCTACTGCCGAGGAAAAACTCACTGTTCAGATAGAGCGCGGTGAGGAGGAACTCCAGTATATCGACAGCGTTTTTGACGCGCTTACCCGTGCCGAGACCGAGAATGATATTATTCAGCTCAGACTGGAACTCAGCCAGCAGGGCTATGTCCGGGGAACTTCAGGCAAGGCGAAACCGCCTAAGGCTCTGCCGCCGATCGAGTACAAAACGAGCGACGGATATACTGTCCTCGTCGGAAGAAACAATCGCCAGAATGACCAGCTGACCTTGAAATTTGCCGAAAAATCGGACATATGGCTGCATACCCAGGGATTGACCGGCTCTCATGTCATAATCGTCACGGACGGTGCAGCTCCTCCCGACAGAACTATTGAGGAGGCCGCGGTCATCGCTGCGTTCAACAGCCGCGGGAAGGGTTCTAATCAGGTGCCGGTCGATTACTGCCTTGCAAAATTCGTCAAGAAGCCTGCCGGTGCAAAGCCGGGCAAGGTCATTTTCACGAACTATAAGACCGCATTTGTAACTCCTGACGCAGAGCTTGAGAAAAAACTGAGGGTATAACTATGGGTATTATACTGCCGACGGAATTCTACCGCCGTGATGCTCTTGAAGTTGCACCGGAGCTTGTCGGGAAGATCATTGTCCGTACACTTGGCAACGGCTCCGAGCTCCGCGAACGCATAGCTGAGGTCGAGGTCTACCGCGGCACCGAGGACCTCGGCTGCCACGCTTCAAAGGGCAGAACGCCGCGCACCGAGCTTCTTTTTGGTGAAAGCGGCATAATGTACGTCTATCTTTGCTACGGTATGCACTGGCTGATGAACGTTATAACCGGTGAAAAGGAGCAGCCGCAGGGCATTCTTTTCCGTGCCGGAACTGTTCATGACGGACCTGCGAAGCTCACGAAATATCTTCATATCGACGGCAGTTTCAACGCTCAGCCTTTGTGCGGAAATCCTGCTGTCCGTATCGAGGACGACGGCTTCCGTCCGGCTGTCAGAACTGCGCCGCGTGTCGGTATAGACTATGCAGGCGAATACTGGAAGAACGTGAAATGGCGGTATATCGCGGAGGATAGCGTATGAACGTCAGAAGTATCAACTGTCTCGATATCCGGGACACCGGCAGACCTTTGCGGCACATCGCCGGTGCAGGCGAGCTGTTTTTCCTTTATTGCAGGAGCAGAGCGATCCTTGCGACACCGGCGGGGCAAAGTTCTCTTCCGGAGGCGACCGCTGTACTGTTCGGCGAGGGTCAGCAGTGCGATGTTTCCGCGGCGGAAGGTGCTCTCGTCTGTGACTGGATCAGCTTTGAGGCGGGGAGCGATGCCGAATTCGCAGAATCTCTTGAGCTGCCGCTCGGTCAGCCTTTCCGTTTCACGGATGCTGATTTCATCGAAGGCCTCGTGCGGAATATCGCAGAGGAATTCTACTCGCTCCGGACGCGCAGGCTTAAAATTATGGACAGCCTTCTGCGTACCCTGCTGATAAAGCTCTATGATTCCGGCACTGTGCGCGATGTGCCACAGCTTGCGAGTGATCCTCACTACTCATCGCTGATCGACCTGAGAGCGAAGATATACCGCAATCCGCAGCAGAAATGGAACGTTGACACAATGGCGGCCGATGTAAATATGTCGAGGTCGTATTTTCAGCATATCTACCGCGAATTCTTCGGGGTATCGTGCATAACTGACGTGATAAACGGAAAAATCGAAAAGGCGAAGGAAATACTCTCCGAAACGAACTGCACGGTCTCGCAGGTCGCAGCAATGTGCGGATATGAGAACGAGGAGCACTTCATGCGCCAGTTCAAGAAGATAGTGGGGGTCACACCCACCAGATACAGAAGGAATTAGCCGCGGTATATTGACAAATCGCTGATTTACCGCTATAATAGTTATGACAGGAGGGCAATGCCCTCAGAAACGGAAATTATTTTTATTTATGAGAGAGGGAAAACAATGGCTGGATTTCTGAAAAAAGGTCTCGCTGCCGCAGTTGCGGTGATGACCATTTTACCTTTGAGCGGAAGCTTTACGACCGACGCTCCGACTGCTTCGGCTGCACCTGATGAGTACCATGATGACTGGCTCCATGTAAATGAAAACGCTGAGATCGTTGATATAAACGGCAACCCCGTCTGGCTCACCGGCGTGAACTGGTTCGGCTATAATGTCGGCTCGCAGGTATTTGACGGCGCTTGGTCTGCCAACGTGAACCACTGCCTCGATCTCATTGCCGACCACGGCTTTAATCTCTTACGCGTCCCCATGTCTACCCAGATACTTCTCCAGTGGAAGAACGGCGAGCCTGACCCGATAATCAAGCTCAATGAGTACAAAAACCCCGAGCTGACCGTTGAGGGCGTTGAGGGCGGTACTCCCATGTACAGCTTCGATATCTGGAATATTGTTGTAAAATGGTGTCGTGAGAAGGGCATCAAGATCATGATGGACGTTCACTGTGCTACCACCAATTCCGCTGGTCACAATTTCCCGCTCTGGTACGACAGCACATATTCCGAGAAGGACTGGCTCGACGCTCTTTCGTGGTTCGCGGACTATTACAAGGACGACGACACCGTTATCGCTATCGACCTCAAGAACGAGCCGCACGGTAAAAAGGACGAGGGCAGCTTCGCTAAGTGGGACGGCTCCAAGGACTCGAACAACTGGCGTTACGCCGCTGAAAAGGGTGCCAAGGCGTGCCTTGACCAGAACCCCAACCTCCTGATAATGGTCGAGGGTATCGAGGTATACCCGAAGTTCGACAAGGGCTTCGACTGGGATTCTCCCTCCACTGACTATGCTCACTACGGCGACCCTGACTATGAGCCGTATTATGGTGCATGGTGGGGAGGCAACTTCCGCGGTGCAAGAGATTATCCGGTAGACCTCGGACAGTATCAGAGCCAGCTTGTATACTCACCCCATGACTACGGTCCTATGGTATGGGAACAGACATGGTTCCACCTTGAAGGTAAAAAACCGAACTTCACAAGCTACAAATTCGATGAAGAGTCAATGCTGAAAGAATACTGGTACGATACCTGGGCATATCTCGTGGAGGAGAAGATCTCTCCGCTTCTTATGGGCGAATGGGGCGGCTGGACCGATGATGAGCACGACCCGTCCGGTGCAAACAGACATTGGATGACCGTTCTCCGCGACTATATGATAAAGAAGCGCATCCACCATACTTTCTGGTGCTTCAACGAGAATTCCTCCGATACCGGCGGACTTATGTACGATAACTTCCAGAAATGGGACGATGTGAAGTACGAATTCATCAAGCCTGCACTCTGGCAGACTGAAGAAGGCAAGTTCATCAGCCTCGACCATACTATCCCGATAGGCAAACACGGTATAACCCTCACGGATTATTATTCCGGCGGTCACTCGATCACTACCGGCACTACAACAACAGTAACGACTACCACATCTACCACAACGACTACGTCTACGACTGCGCCCGGACCTACTCCCGATCCCGGATATATGAAGGGCGACGCAAACTGTGACGACGTAGTGAATATGGCAGATGCCGTACTCATAATGCAGTCCATAGGCAATCCTGATAAGTATAAGCTCTCTGACAAGGGCGAAGTCAATGCCGATGTTGACGGCGAAAGCGGCGTTACCAATAAGGACGCACTCAGAATACAGAAGTTCAAGCTCGGCCTTTCCACTGAACTGTGAGAATTGATCTATAACGAAAAACCGGAAGTCTTTATGACTTCCGGTTTTTATTTATGTCCTTAGTTTATTCCGCTGAGAGGGTCATGCTCTTGAAGCGGCAATCTGTTTTTCGAGTTCAGCGGCACGGAGAAGTGCGGTGTCGATATGGTCGCAGAAATTCTCCTTGCCCACGCGTTCAGTGAAGCCTGCTTTGGTCATAGCCTTCATAGGCTGCTCGTTGACGTGGGAGAAAATGACCTTGATACCGCGCTTTTCGCAGCGCTTGACGATGTTGTTGAGTGCCTCGACGCCGGTCGCGTCTATCGCTGGAACGTTTCTCATACGGATACAGAGTATGTCGAACTTCTTCTTATCATCGAGGACATATCTGTACTTATCCGATGCTGCGAAGAACATAGGACCGTTTATCTCGTAGACACGGGTGTTTGCAGGTATCTTCTTGAGTGAGATGTTGTCAGGGTCGGTATCCTCATCATCGATATCCACCCAGTTATGAGCTTCGGTAACGTCAGCCATACGCTTCATAAAGAGGAGCGCTGCGAGTACGAGACCCACGCCGATGGCTACAACAAGGTCGAATACAACCGTGAATATGAGCGTTACGAAAAGCACCATGACATCGCTCTTGGGAGCAGTTTTTACAGTGTATAAGATGTTCTTCCAGCCGCACATATTATACGCAACGATAAAGAGTATCGCAGCGATGGTCGGCATAGGTATGAGCTTTGCGTATGGCATGAGTGAGACGAGGATAATAAGTACAACTATTGAGTGAACGATGCCGGCGATAGGCGTTCTGCCGCCGTTCTTGACATTTGCGGCTGTACGGGCGATAGCGCCGGTCGCAGGGATGCCCCCGAACAGTGAGGAACCGATATTGGCAGCACCCTGAGCAACGAGCTCCATGTTTGAACGGTGCTTCGAGCCTATCATACCGTCGGAGACAACGCAGGAGAGAAGCGATTCAATTGCTGCGAGCACTGCGATAGTAAAGGCGTTCGGCACGAGAGCCTTCATCTTGGAGAAGCTGAAATCCGGTGCTGAAAACTTCGGAGGTGCCGAGGAAATACCGGGGAACTGGTCGCCGATAGTATTGACGTCCACGTCAGCGAATTTCACGATGAGTGAGCAGGCGATGACAGCAATGAGCGAAGCAGGTATCTTTTCGAGCTTTTTCGGCCAGAGAATGAGTATCGCAAGTGAAAGACAGCCGATAAGCATTGCAGGAAGGCTGAATGTGTCGATGCACTTGGCTATCTCCTCGACCTTATCGACCGTCTCAACGGGCGAGTTTTTGAATTTAAGCCCGAAGAAGTCCTTTATCTGACCGATGAGAATGGTCACGGCGATGCCGAACGTAAAGCCGGACGTAATAGTACCTGGGATATATTTTATGAGGACTCCGAAGCGGCAAAGGCCCATGATTATCATGAGAACACCTGCCATTATCGTGGCTACAACAAGTCCGTCCATGCCCTCCGAGGCAACGATGCCGGCAACTATCGTAGCAAATGCCGCGGTAGGACCTGCGATCTGCACACGGCTTCCTCCGAGGAGGGATACGATAAAGCCAGCAACTATGGCGGTGTAGAGACCCTGCTCGGGACCTACGCCCGAAGCGATAGCAAGGGCGATAGAAAGCGGCAGAGCAATGATAGCGACAATGATACCGGAAATAACGTCCTTGATGAACTGCTCACGGGAGTAATTCTTCATTACCGAAATAAGTTTCGGTTTCAGTTTTTCCTCGCTGGGCTTGAATGCTTTTGAGTCCATATTCAAAAAACCTCAATTCATTGGAATATCAGCGCAAACGCGCGATAACAATTATACTACTAAAGAATACCGATTTCAAGGGAAAAACGTAATTTCGTCGGAGTTCATAAATAAATTGTGGAAATGCAATGAATATTATTGATTTTCAGGAGGATAATAGCGTTGAGGTGAGTTAAATGAGCGAACAGCTTGAACAAAGTCAGACATTGAACAATCTCATGAGGGCTTTTGCAGGCGAAAGCATGGCACAGACAAGGTATCTCCTTGCGGCAGACGAGGCGCAGAAGCAGAACTATGCAGCGATAGCAAGACTTTTCCGGTTCACGGCAGAGCAGGAGAGACAGCACGCGAAGGTGTTTTCGGGATTCATTGCCGGTGCAGCGGGGGAGAATACTGATATTACGGCAGGTTTCCCTTCTGAGTTTCCGGCAGACATACAGCAGCTCCTTGAAGCGGCAGCAAATGGCGAGCGTTCCGAGGCAGATATAGTTTATCCCGATTTTGCGCGTATCGCAAGGGAGGAAGGCTTTACTGACATAGCGGACAGGTTTGCAATGATCGGACAGATTGAGGAGACCCACAGGAAGCGTTTTGCGTACTATGCCGGGCTTATGTCTTCGGGAATGCTCCTGCGCTCCGAAAGCACGGAGGAACGCTGGATATGCCTTAACTGCGGCCATATCCATACGGGCAGCGAACCGCCTAAGAACTGTCCCGTCTGCGGAGTGCCGCAGGGCTGGAGAGTAAGGGAAGCCGAGGCAGACTTTACGTTCAGCGGACTTGTTTGAAGTGCGGCGCTAAGAAATACTTGCTCTGCGGATGTTTATGCACCGTCGCTGAAATAAAAATATGGTATCGCTTTTGGCCGATGATTTGAACATCATCGCCGCAGGCGATACCATTTTTATTTGCTGTTCTGTTATTTAATATTTACAGGCGTGAACATTTCCGGCGCACGGGAATATAATATATCGAAGCGGTTCAGACGTCGGCGATATTCATGAGAACGCCGTACTCCGAGATGTCGATATTGCCGAAGGAAGGGTTCTGACCGTCACGGGGGATAGCGATGCTGCCGGGATTCATTATCCAGAGACCGTCCTCATAAGTCATGAAGCGCTCGTGGGTATGTCCGTAAAGAATGATATCGCAGCCGTTTTCCAAAGCAGCTTTCTTTATCCTGTCGAGAGAGCCTGCAACGCCGTACTTATGACCGTGGGCAGCGAAGATCTTATGCTCGATCGCAGGGAGGGTGAAGATCTCGGGACTGAGGCTGTCGTAGTCGCAGTTACCGGCGACATGAATGATCTTGGGCGCAAGGATAGGGTGAGCGATGACGAAGCGGTCGAGTTCGAGCTCGCCGTCGCCGAGATGGAATATCCACTGCGCGTCTGTATTTTTCATAATGACCTTTTCGAGGTTCTGAAAATTGCCATGTGAATCTGAGATAACGATTATACGCATAATAATGCTCCTGTCAGATTTGTTAATGATATTATAACACAAAATGCACAAAAAATCAAGACTTTTGAACACAAAAATATTATGAATTTGTGGAGGCAGTTATGAATAAGAATAATATTGATCCGAAGAAACTCAACGGACTGCTCGGAGTTGTCAGCAAGAAGTTAGGTATGCCGCCGGAGAAACTCCGCAGTGAGCTTGAAGCTGGGAAGTTCGACAGTGCGCTCTCTGCGATGAACAGCAGCGATGCAGCAAAATTCCGTCAGGCGGTAAACAATCCGGGCCTCGTTGAGAAGATGATGAGCACACCGCAGGCGAAGGCACTTTACAAGAAGCTTTCCGGCGAAAAATAGAGCTTTGAGCGGGGGCGGAGAATTGGACGATATTATGGGAAAGCTCGGCGAGCTCCTGTCCGATGAGGAGAGCGCGAAGCAGCTTGCCGAGCTGGCGCAGATGCTCATGTCTGAGGGCGGCGGAGAGGATGAAGGCTCCGGGGAGAGCTCCGCTCCCGATATCGGGACGATAATGAAGCTGAGCGGACTTATGGGGGCTTTCTCGCAGAGCGACCGCAACGCCGAGCTGCTCCTTGCACTGAGACCGCATCTGAGCGCCGAACGGCAGAAAAAGGTGGATAAGGCGGTAAAGCTGCTGAAGCTCATAGCAGTGTGGAACATTGCGAAGGAGAGCGGCTTGCTGAACGATATACTGTGATCGGAGGGGAGTGCGATGCCGGAGCTTTACAGTCGCCGGACAAACGGACGGGGCAGACAGGAAAGTGAAAGCGAGTCTGGCGTAAAGAACTGCGCTTCCCATTATTCACAGGGCGGAAGTCCGGCTGACATACCTTCCGGCGGTCAGACCTCAAAGCCGTCAGCTGCTTCACCTGCCGCGATACTCTCGGAGCTTGCCGGAGGACTTGACGGTGACAAGCTCCTGATAGCGGCACTGCTTCTTCTGCTTCTGCGTGAAGGCGGTGACAAAAGGCTCGTCCTTGCTCTCGGATACATACTTTTCTGAGGTGGGAAATGGAAACTGATATCATATTTGCAGGGGTATGTGCGGCGGCGGTCCTGATAATGCTGCTCTACTATATCCGCCGCGGAAGGAGGCTGAGAGCCTTACTTTTCGGCTCGCTCACGGGACTTGCAGCGCTGTTTGTACTCAACAGGTACGGCGGCAGTTTCAATACATGGCTGCCGCTCAACACAATCAATGTTTTTGGCAGTGCGGTACTGGGTGTACCTTTTGTCATATTCCTTGTAATACTTAAAATTGTGTGAATTTTTTTCAAAAACGCTTGACTTTTCTGTCTATTATGGTAAAATTTAATTGGGAAGTTATTGCGATTTCCCGGCCTGAAAATAACTGTTCGCAGGAGGTGGAATATGAACGCTATTGATATTATCAATAAGACCAAACGCTCACAGACTCTATCATATGAGGAGATATCATGGCTCGTAAGGAGCTATACCGCCGATATAATCCCTGATTATCAGATGTCGGCATGGCTCATGGCTGTCTGTCTGAACGGTCTTACAGAGGAGGAGACACTTGCACTAACCTATGCAATGCGTGACAGCGGAGATACGATAAGGCTTGATATACCCCTTACGGTAGACAAGCACAGCACAGGCGGCGTAGGCGACAAGACCAGTATGATAATCGGACCGGCTGCGGCTGCCTGCGGCGTGAACGTGGCAAAAATGTCCGGACGCGGCCTTGGCCATACAGGAGGTACTATCGACAAGCTCGAGAGCATTCCCGGCTTCCGCACAGACCTCAGTATCAAGGAGTTCGAGAGCGTCGTAAGGGAGACAGGCTTTTCGGTAGTTGCACAGAGCGAGGAGCTTTGTCCTGCCGACAAGAAGATGTATTCTCTCAGAAGCGCCTCCGGAACGGTGGAGAGTATTCCGCTCATCTGCGCGAGCATCATGAGCAAGAAACTTGCAGTTGAAGCTGACTGCCTGCTGCTCGATGTGAAATACGGCACGGGCGCCTTTATGAAGGAGCGCAGTGAAGCTCAGAAGCTTGCCGACCTTATGGAAAAAATAGGTAGAGCAGCCGGAAAGAAGTGCAAGGCTGACGTAACGGATATGAACGTCCCGCTCGGCAGGAACGTTGGCAATGCGCTTGAAGTCGCGGAGGCTCTTGAGGTGCTGCACGGCGAAAACAAGGGCTCGCTTTATGAAATGTGCATGGACCTTACCGCTGATATGCTCGGGCTTGCCGGAAAGGGCAGCCATGAGGAATGCCGTGCTATGGCGGTGGAGGCGATAGACTCCGGACGCGCACTTGATGTATTCCGCAGAACGATAGAGCTTCAGGGCGGCGATCCGAGGGTATGTGATGATCCTTCGCTGCTGCCGCAGGCAAGATGCAGCTATGTCATCAAGGCTCCCTACGATATCGAGATAACCTCAGTGAACTGTGAGGAGCTTGGAATGGTATCACTGCTTCTCGGTGCAGGAAGATTTGCACGCGATGATGCGATAGATATGTCAGCCGGACTTGTGATGAGCTGTACCACCGGAGACAAGCTCACAGCCGGTGATCCGATAATGACGCTGTATTCTTCGGTTTGCAGCGATTTCTCCGAGGCTGCTCTCAGGGCACTCAACGCTCTCGGCAAGCACCGCACGGATAGGATAGTCCACGGCGACAGGTAAGCAGTTGCGGGTATAACAAATAAGGAATAGTTGATAATGAACAGTGGATAATTGCGGTATCGCACTGCGCTTGACGTCAGGAAAGAAATGTGATAAAATGTATTCAAAAGGAACGCTGCCGTTGATGCGGCTGTGAGTAATGAAGGAGGTCATAGAAATGGGATTTATGGAATCAGTCAAGGGACTGGCAGAAAAGGTCGGCAATTCGTTCGAGAAGGGCGCTAAGAGCGTGTCCGAGGGCTCGAAAAAAATAGCCGAGAAGTCAAAGGTAAAGCGTGAGATCGCTTCTCTCGAAAAGGAGATAAAGGACGCCTACTGCGAGATAGGAAAGCGCTTTGTCGAGCTCAATCCCGAGCCTGGTGAGGAATACGCCGAGAATATCGACACTATCAGGAACAGCAGCGAAAGGCTCGAAAAGTTCAGGCAGCTTCTTGCTTCGCTTGAGGATAAGCCTCACTGTGCCGGCTGCGGTGCAGCACTCGGAAAGAACCAGAAATTCTGTGACAAGTGCGGTGCAAAGGTCGAGAGACCCGAAGCTCCGATAATTGAGGGCTTCAACGATAATAAGCCGGAGGAGCCTGCCGCCGCAGAAGCAGAGGCAATGCCGGCAGATGCAGCGGAGAAGGTCTGTCCGAAATGCGGCGATCCTGTTGATGACGATGAGATATACTGCGAAAAATGCGGTGAAAAGGTTCAGGACTGAACATAGGATAAGCGTCCGGAAGCAAGTTAGCTTCCGGACGCTTTTTGTGCAAAGCGCCGAAATAATAATAGGTTATTTGTACAATAATACGCCGGAAAATGCTTTACTTTTTCGCTTTTTTGTGTTAAAATATAGACAGTTATTCCGCCGCCGGCGAGAAAGGAACTTTGACAATGCCAATTACAGAACTGCTTGAAAGAAACGCTAAGCTCTACGGCAGCGATGTCGCTCTCGTAGAGGTAAATCCTGAAATATCAGAAGTCAGAAGGATAACATGGAAGGACTATGAGCTCATCGAGCCCGACCCGGTCTGCCATTACAGACGCGAGATCACCTGGAAGGTGTTCGACGAAAAGGCTAACCGCTTTGCAAACCTCCTCCTCGAGAGAGGTGTGAAGAAGGGCGACAAGGTGGGTATCCTCCTGATGAACTGCCTCGAATGGCTGCCTATATACTTCGGCGTGCTGAAGACCGGTGCACTTGCCGTTCCGCTTAATTACCGCTATACCTCAGATGAAATAAAGTATTGCCTTGACCTCGCAGAGGTAGATATCCTCATGTTCGGACCCGAGTTCATCGGCAGAGTTGAGGAGATCGCTGATGAGATAAGCCGCAACCGCCTGCTTTTCTATGTTGGAGAGGGATGTCCTTCATTTGCTGAGCATTACGACAGCCTTGTTGCAAACTGCGCGAGCGCTGCACCTGACGTAAAGCTCACAGATCAGGACAATGCCGCTATTTATTTCTCGTCAGGCACGACCGGCTTCCCGAAGGCTATCCTTCACAACCATGAGAGCCTTATGCACTCCGCAAAGGTCGAGCAGAACCACCACGGTCAGACCCGTGACGATATATTCCTCTGCATTCCTCCGCTCTATCACACAGGCGCGAAGATGCACTGGTTCGGCAGCCTCTATTCCGGAAGCAAGGCTGTTCTCCTCAAGGGCATCAAGCCCAAGACTATCCTCGAGACCGTTTCCGCGGAGGGCTGCACTATCGTATGGCTGCTCGTTCCGTGGGCACAGGATATCCTCGATGCTATCGACAGGGGAGACATCGACCTCAGCCAGTATGAGCTCAGCCAGTGGAGACTTATGCACATCGGCGCACAGCCTGTTCCTCCGTCGCTCATAGCACGTTGGAAGAAGATATTCCCGAATCATCAGTACGATACCAACTACGGCCTTAGCGAGTCCATAGGACCCGGCTGCGTACACCTCGGAGTGGAGAATATCCACAAGGTCGGCGCTATCGGCAAGGCTGGCTTCGGCTGGGAGGTAAAGATAACCGACGAGAACTTCAATACCGTCAAGCGCGGCGAGGTCGGCGAGCTCTGCGTAAAGGGACCCGGTCTCATGACCTGCTACTACCGCGATGAAAAGGCGACATCAGAGACGCTGAAGGACGGCTGGCTGCTCACCGGAGATATGGCTCAGGAGGACGAGGATGGTTTCATCTATCTCGTTGACCGCAAAAAGGACGTTATCATCAGCGGCGGCGAGAACCTTTACCCCGTTCAGATAGAGGACTTCCTTCGTGCACATCCCGCAATTAAGGACGTCGCAGTCATCGGACTTCCGGACAAGCGTCTGGGCGAGATTGCTGCCGCGATCATTTCCGTAAAGGAAGGCATGACCTGCACCGAGGACGATATCAATGCGTTCTGCCAGAAGCTCCCGAGATATAAGAGACCCCATAAGCTCATATTCGCAGACGTTCCGAGAAATCCCACCGGAAAGATCGAAAAGCCCAAGCTCCGCGAGATCTACTGCGGCGAAAGTCTCGTTGCCAAGCAGATAAGAAACTAAGCCCGGCGGCGATAAGAGAATAAATAACAGTAAATAAACAATAAAGGTATCGACCTTCGGCCGATACCTTTTTTAGCAGCCGCAAGTCTGTGGAAGATCCATTTCAGGGTGCCGAGGGCGGCACCCACTACAAAAGCGTCTGCGCAGCATAGTAAAAAAGTAGGGGCGGGCGCCCTCGCCCACCCGCTAATGATACTATTTTCACCATTTTATAAGCAGAATGCACTTCTGCCATAGTTATGACAGAAGTGCATTGGTTTTATCTTTATAGGCTTTGTGCTTATCTCTTGCGGACGTACTCGACGGCGATATCGACGAACATTCCGAGCTCCTTTGAGGCTTCGGAGAAGCTGTCGCTCGGGAGTATCTCACCGCGCAGGAACTTCTTTGTGAGCTCCATCATAGCGTGGCAGTAGGTAAGGTAGAGCAGTCTGTAATCGACGTCCTCGCGGAGACTTCCGTCAGCGATGCCGCGCTGTACTGCGCCGTCGTAAACGCGGTAGAAGTTGATTATCGACTGGTCATATTCCTGCAGTTTGGACTTTGGAACTTTCTCCTTTATCATCAAGAGGTCGAACTCGCCGAGGAGCTTCATGAAGTCCTTATGCGCGTCGTAGAGGACGATGTACATTCTCATCATGTCCGAAAGCTGTTTCAGACCGCTCTGTGCGAGGAATACCTTTGACTCGAAAACGCCTGCGAACATATTGTTCAGTTCGTTCCAAAGGTGAGTCATTGCAGCGATAGCGATACCGGTCTTGGTACTGAAATAGCGGTAGAGCGTAGCAACGCCGACGCCGCTCTCATCAGCGATATCGGTCATTTTAATGCTGTCGATTCCGTGCTTGAGAAATAGCTCGGCAGAAATAGCGACAGCTCTGTTGATTCTTCTGGTCTTCATGCTCTCCTGTTGAAATTCAGTATTCATTCCTTATCCCTCCATTGCCGCAGTCTGGCAGCTTGTATTTGCTATATTTTAACATATTTTATAGAATTTGTCAAGAAATTCTCCGGGAATACTGAAAATTTTTCTGATTAATCACATCAGGGAGCTTGGCTTTGCTGAAATTCAGGACTGCTGCTTTCTGAATTCGATATACTCCTCATAAGTGCCCTGACGGTCGATGCAGCCGTCGGGAGTAATCTCGATTATGCGGTTTGCGGTGGTCTGGAGTATCTCGTGGTCGTGGGAGGAGAGAAGGACTACGCCCTTGAAATTGATAAGCGAATTGTTCACGGCAGTAATGCTCTCGAGGTCGAGGTGATTGGTAGGACGGTCGAGCAGGAGGACGTTGGAGCCGAAAAGCATCATGCGTGAGAACATACATCTAACCTTTTCACCGCCGGAGAGAACGTTCACCGGTTTGTACACATCGTCGCCGGAGAACAGCATACGTCCGAGGAAGCCGCGGAGATAAGTCTCGGTCTCGTCCTTGACGGAATACTGCCTTATCCAGTCGAGTATGGAGAGCTCACAGCCGTTGAAGAACGGACCGTTATCGACCGGCATATACGATGTAGTTACGGAAACGCCCCACTTGAAGCTGCCCTCGTCCGGCTGTTCTTCTTCCATGAGTATCTTGAAAAGCATGGTTATAGCCTGTTCGCTCTCGCCTATGAAAGCGACCTTGTCAGTGCGTCCGAGGGTAAAGCTGACGTTGTTGAGGAGCTTAACGCCGTCAACGGTCTTGCTGATGCCTTCGACCTGCAAAACGTCCTTGCCGAGCTCTCTGTCCATATCAAAGCCTATGAACGGGTAGCGTCTGCTCGAAGCCGGAAGCTCCTCAACGGTGAGCTTTTCAATGAGCTTGCGGCGTGAAGTAGCCTGATTGGACTTGGACTTGTTCGCCGAGAAACGCGCGATGAACTCTTTGAGTTCCTTTATCTTTTCCTCGTTCTTCTTGTTCTGCTGCTTTATCATGCGCTGGATAAGAGCGCTTGATTCGTACCAGAATTCGTAGTTTCCGACGTACATCTTTATTTTGTTGTAGTCGATATCGACGATGTGGGTGCAGACGTTGTTGAGGAAGTGACGGTCGTGGGAAACGACAATTACCGTACCGAAGTATTCCGAGAGAAATTCCTCCAGCCACTTCACCGCGTCGATATCGAGGTGGTTTGTAGGCTCGTCGAGGAGAATGATATCGGGATTGCCGAAAAGCGCCTGTGCGAGGAGCACCTTTACCTTGTCGTTGCCGGAGAGACCGGACATCTCCTGATAGAGGATATCCTCGGGCAGACCGAGACCCTGTATGAGCTTGGAAGCATCGGATTCAGCTTCCCAGCCGTTGAGCTCGGCAAATTCCCCTTCGAGCTCGGAAGCCTTAACGCCGTCCTCCTCGGAGAAATCCTCCTTTGCGTAGAGAGCGTCCTTTTCCTGCATTATCTGGTAGAGCCGTTCATTGCCCATGATAACGGTGTCGAGGACGGTGTACTGGTCATAGGCGAAGTGATCCTGTTTGAGGACGCTGAGACGTTCCTCCTTGGGCATCACGACCTCGCCGGAAGCAGGTTCGAGCTCTCCGCAGAGGACGCGGAGAAAGGTGGACTTGCCTGCACCGTTTGCGCCGATGACGCCGTAGCAGTTGCCGTTTGTGAATTTAAGGTTTACGTTCTTGAAAAGCGTAGTTCCGCCGAACTGTACGCTCACGTTGCTTACTGTTATCATAGTACCTCCAAATAATCTCTTTTAGTCTGACAAATGATATTATACCATGATTTCCCGGAGATGTAAAGGATAAATAAAAAAGCATTTCCTATACTTACTAAAGGAAATGCTTTTAGATTTAGAACATGATACCGCTCATATGGTTTAAATTCCGTGTGATTTTACTGGGATTTCATGTGACAAAATGCAGTTAAATCGTCACACGCACAGTTCAAACTGCAAATCCAGCAAAACAAAAACGCCTGTATTTCGTCGTTCCAGCGAAATACAGGCGGATTTTTACTGTCTGGGCATGACTAAATTGATGACATTTATTATTTGCTCTATTTTGCTATTTTAAGTTTCGCAAATAAATAACACATATATTCTTATTTAATGTTGAAATGTTTGTGATATTATGGTATAATAGTGGAAAATAATGGCTGCAGGAGGTCTGTATATGAAAATGGATTTATCAAAAATGGAATTAATTAATGAAGCCTCCTATCTTACTGCACAAAATGCCAAACTATATCGTGTTATAATGAGAGTTTTATACAATGAAAAGGAATTATTTAATTCTCAGCTGAGTACCGAAGAGATTTATTCAAAATTATTAGAATATCCGGATTTAGGTGAAATAAAAATCGAAATAGTTAAATCAGCTATGTCTCAGCTAACATCATGGGGCAATGTAACTCCTATGCAAGACCCGAAGAGAGTCAGCACAATTGAAGAATATAAGAATAAGATCTATAAATATTCACTTACAGAACGATCTGTAAAAATCGAAAGAATGACAATCGAGCTCGAAAATTTATTCTCTGAAAACAATACAATATCTACCTCTTTACTTGATAGAATCTATGACTCACTATTAAAAATTGAAAGAATAATTAAAAGCAATAATGCAAAAGAGGTTAGCGAATGGTGGAGAAACCTTCAAGAAGATTTTAGAAGGCTGGATCAGAATTTTTCCGACTATATACATTCTTTTGCTTCCGTGAACGGTCAAAAATTAATCAGTTCACTTGATTTTATTCTTCATAAAGATAAATTTATTGAGTATCTTCGTGATTTTATTCATGTTCTGCAGCAAAACTCTGGAAAAATAGAGAATGTGCTATTGCGAATTGATTCAACAATAAAAGAAGATCTAATAAATACAATAGTGATATGTGAGCTTGACGTTCCAAGGACTACAACAGAATCTGCAGATGAATATGACATAGAACAGAAGATATATAATCAATGGCATGCATTATATCATTGGTTTGTATCAGAAAACGGTAATGAGTCGAAATGTAATATAGCAATGGACTATACTAATGAAATAATAAGAAAGATAATTAACAATGCCGTAATGCTTATGCAGCTGCAAAATTCAGGAGTTAGCAGGAAACAGGATTACAACAAGTTTATGCGTATATTTGCGAATTGCTCGGATATAAATGAAGCACATTGCCTTTCATCACACTTATTTGGGGCTATGTCTGCACATCATTATAAATTCAACTCTCATAGAAGTACTGATAGTATATTTGAGAATGCAATTGATCTTTTGCCTCAGATTTTTGAAATCAAGCCTCGTACGAGATCTTATAAACCAAAAGTCAGAACTGAAGGTTTTGAAAACAGGGCATTGGACAAATCAACTAAAAGGGCTGAAAGAATTGCCAAAATTGAGCGTGAGCAGCAATTGATAGAAGGATTAATAAAAGACAATAGAATATGCTTTGCAGATATTTCTGATAGTGTTTTACCGGAACAGCTAAGAATAATAATGCTTAAATGGATAGCATTCGCAAACCAGAATAAAATGCACATAGGTATGACCGAGTTCGGCCGAAAGTATCTTTTGTATAAAGGAAACGGTACAATTACACTCCATTTCACTGATGGTGATCTTGTAACTCCGGATTACACTTTTGAATTTGAGGATAAGAATAATGAATGAATTTGTCGAATTACTTGATAACTTCTGGGTAGTCAGAGAAGAAAATCCAACGGATTATTTCAGAATAAAACGTTCTATCGATAATTCCATGAAACGCTTTATAAGTGATTATGCCGGTTGGAAACTTATAATCAACAATAGAGTGATCAAGCTTGAAAAGCTGCCTGCTGAAGCAGATGCATCCATGGGGATCGAATGTTTTGAAAGTATAAATGATTATTGTTTATTATGTGCATTACTGATATATCTTGACGATAAATTTGATGGTGAACAGTTTCTGTTAACTGAATTGATTGAAAATATTGAGAAAATAATAAATGATGTCATAGATATGAATTTTACACGTTTCACTGATAGAAAATCTCTCGTGCGTATGTTAAGATTTGCTCAAGAAATGAATCTTGTGAGAATATCAGAAGGCTCTCTGGAACACGTTGAAAATGACAGGAACAAAGAGATACTATATGAGAATACCGGACTTTCCGCATTCTTCTCGATTCATCATGATCGAGACATATCCTCTTTTACAAGATATACTGATTTTGAAGAGAATAATGAAGTGTATTCTGTGAATGACAAAGGATATACAAGGACAAGCCGAGTATACAGAAGATTATTATTAAAACCAGCTATGTACTGGGAAACTAAAGACGATCCTGATGGAATTTATATAAAAAATCAGCGTAACACTATTTCTAATCGACTTGATAAGCTCTTGGAAGGCAGACTTGATATCCATAATGGATCAGCATTTTATATGCTTAACGAAGAAAATACGTTTGGAAAAATACATCCGTCTGAAAAAATGCTCTCCGGCTTTACTGCACTCTTATGCAGCGACATAAAAAATGAATTGTTAGCTCCGGAACTCAGATCTGATGACAACAAGATTTATATTCCCAAAGAAGTATTTGACAGTTTCATAATCAAATGCAGAAATAAGTATTACAATGGACTGAGTAAGGAATTTCGTGAATTGACCGATGAAAAACTAATTCTTTTGGTCAAATCATATATGAGTGAGTGGATGATGCTCGAAGCCAATGGTGAAGAATTCCGTATTTGTGATGGCGCATTTAAAACATCAGGGCATTTCCCAAATGATTTCAGTTTATCGGATGATAATAAGGAGGCGGAATAATGGAAAGATGGCAAATGAACAGGCTTGGATTTGTTAATTTCTGGCTCTATGATGATGATGTATTTCCGCTCAAAGATGGAAAGATACTTCTAAGAGGTGCAAATGCTTCAGGCAAATCCATTACGACTCAAAGTTTTATTCCGTATATTCTCGATGGAAACGGGCAACCGTCAAGACTTGATCCTTTTGGCGGAAAAGACAGAAAGATGAGTTGGTATTTGCTTGGTGATCCTGAAAACGGAAAAGAAGAGAGCACCGCATACCTTTATCTTGAATTTGTTAAGCCTGAAAGCAAAAAATACCGTACTATTGGAATAGGGCTAAATGCTAAAAAAGGCAATCAAATGAAAATGTGGGGATTTTGTCTCAAAGACGGGAGAAGAGTTGGCTTTGATTTCCCATTATATCGAGAAGCTGGTGGAAAAAACATTCCACATAACGCTTTGACGCTAAAAAAGCAGCTTGGAAATACTAATAGATTTGTTGAACATTCAGAGTACAAAGAAATGGTCGCCGAGGAAATATTCGGTATTAAAAAGGAACGAATTAGTGATTATGATCAGCTTACAAATATTCTTATAAAAACGCGTTCATCAAAGCTTTCAAAAGATAATCTCAAACCCGCCCAGCTCTATAGTATCTTGAACGAATCGCTCCAGACCCTTTCAGATGATGATCTGAGGCCAATGGCGGATGCGATGAACAAAATAGAGGAAACACACAATAGGATAGAAGATGCTGAGAATGCACTTTCTGAAATTCATTACATATCTGAAGAATATGATAAATACAATCGATATGTATTATGCAGAAAAGCTGAAATGTATCTTGATAAATCAAATGAAGTTCAAGTTTGCAGCGGCAAGCTTGAAGAGATACAGGCAAAGATATCTGACAATGAAGAAGAGAAACAACGATCCGAATGTTTTAAGGAACAAGATGAAACTAATATAAAAGATCTTGAACGTGAAAAAAGCGGTCTGGATATTCGAGATTTGAACGAACATCTTGAAAGGCTTGAAAACGCAAAAAAACAGCTTAATGAAGCTAAAGATAATCAAAAGCTGAAAAAGGATAGCTTTGATAGAATTAATGATAAACTGAGAAAACTGCGAAATGAATATGATGAAGTGTCTGACGATATTTCCGGGTTGCATTATGATAAATCTGTTAAAATTAAAGAATACAACGACTATGAGGCTTATTCATTCCCACTGTATGAGCAGTACTTCGGAGATATAAAAGAGCAGAAGATACAAAGCCGAGGCGATCAATGCCGAAAGGAAAAAAGTGAACTAATAAAGAGATTGAATAAAATTCTGGACAAGCTAAGAGAACTTGACACAAGAAGAAATGAGCGTGAAACGGCTGCGGAAACTCTCGGCATATGCGAAGAAAAACTGCATAATGCAAAAAACGATTTTATTAATATACAAAATGAGTTCGATGATGAAAAGGATAGGGTCATTGAGGCGTATTATTACGTTTCGCACAGTAATAAGGAATATACCATTGATGAATCTTTGCTTGAAAAAATCGAGAAATCAATAGCTTCTTATGAAGGACGAGGTTCAGGACAAAGTATCAACGCCTTATTGTCAAATTTAAAAGCTTCTCTTTTTGTAAAACTGAAAGATCGGCAATTGCAGGCGGAGCACAGCAGATCAGAAGCTAAAAAGAAGTATGATGAATTATCAAAAGAACTTGAAGATCTGAAAAATGCAGCAGAACCTGTTCCCGAAAGAATTCCGGAACGTCAGCGCTCAAGGGAAGTTCTTGCAGAAAACGGGATCCTGTTCAGAGCATTTTATGAATGTATTGATTTCAATGATGAGGTCAGTTCAGCGGAAAGAGCTGTAATTGAAACTGAACTGTATGAATTGGGACTTCTTGATGCTCTTATTATTTCCGAGAGACATAAAGATAAGTCAATCGATCTTATTGGGGAGCTTTCTGATAGTTATATTTCTGTTCCTTCTGAGATCCAGGAATATGATGATCACTTTTTTAAGATAACTGCACCAGATGAATTGGTTCAGGAAGTGAAAGAAATTATTTCAAGATTTCATTCATGCGTATCAGTTGATACAAACGGCTTTTATCAAAATGGTATTTTAGCTGGTCACAGTATCTGTAATGGCGATGCAAGATTTATAGGTTCGGAAAGCAGAAAGAAATATAGACAGCAACAGATCGACGAACTGATAAAAAGAGTCAATGAGGCAGAAATTGATTTTATTTCTAAGGAAGCCGAATATATTGCTTCCAGCAGTCGCCTTGAAAAGCTTAATGAAGAATACACATCGCTGCCGTCTTTAGAAGATTTGAATTCACTTCTTGATATGCTATTGAATGCTCGTTCCAAGCTTGATAATGCTGAAATGAATTATAATACCGCTGATGAAAAGTTTAGAACGATCGATAATTTATTTAATGCCTCATCAGCAGAAGTAAACGGATTGTGCAGTGAATTTCCTCAGTATGAAAAGACTATAGACTTTTATATCAGCATGATTGAAATAGTAAATGACTTCTATGATGTTTTGTTTGGTATAATAGATATTCTGAATAAGATCGACAGCAAAAATTTGCACCTGAGATCAATTGAAGAAATTATTGAAGATAAAGAATTTGAAAAAGATGGAGTTGATCTCGATTTAAAGAAAATACAGCATAGTATCCATGAACATAACGATACTATCAGGCTTTGCAATGAGTTCTTGAATGCTCCTGAAAATATAGACCGCTCAAAACGCGTTCAGGAGATCAATAACGCTTTAGATGAGTTAAAAGACAATATTGAAAAGTATAAGGAAAATATTATTCATTGCAAGACAAATCTTGAGCGCTATAACGAAGCTAAAACGGATTTAAAAACAAAGCTTGAAAACCTAATTGTTGATGAAACCAAACTCTATAATAATTTCAAAGAAGAACTTGATCAAGGATTT
Source organism: Ruminococcus sp. (assembly GCA_017525915.1). GTDB lineage: Bacteria > Bacillota > Clostridia > Oscillospirales > Ruminococcaceae > Ruminococcus. Next base: position 108,458 of record JAFXSC010000001.1, on the reverse strand, counting down.
GTCTTTGAACATAGTAGTATTTCTGATAAGGAATATGCTGAAAAGTCTTTAAAACTGATATCTGATGAAGCAAAAAAGAAAAGCATGGCAGAAATCTCTGATAAACTTCAAAACGTTTTCCGGCAGCATAGTGGAACGTCTATTTCAGATTACAGGCCAATATGCAAAATGATCTTTACTGATTCCGATTCAAATGACAATAGAACAAGACATGTAATAGAGCTGACATGGAGCGGCGTTCATGTTGATCCATATACTTTTGAAAAAGAGCTTAAAGAAACAATTGAGCATGATAAAATGCTTATCAGGCAGGAAGAGGAGGATATGTTCAAGAACATTCTTCTCAATACGATCAGTAAAAAACTATATCGCAGAATTGATATGAGCAGAAAATGGATAAGTGAAATGTCGGAGCTTATGCAAGAGATCAATACATCAATGGACTTGACGTTTTCACTTAGTTGGATGCCAAGAAAGGACATTGGAGAAAACGAACTGAAGTTTGATGAGCTGAATAAGCTACTCAGTAAGGATAAAAACCTTATCAGTATTGAGGATTCCAAGCGTATGTCAGAGCATTTCAGAAGCAAAATTGAAAACGCGCGGCTTTCTGCTGAGGAAGCAGGTGTGGAAATCAATTACACCGAGCTTGTTAAGAATGTTATGGACTATAGAAATTGGTTTGAATTCAAAATGCATTATAAGGGAAAAGGTGATACTAAATCACGCGAATTGACAAATAGCCGTTTTAATACATTCAGCGGCGGAGAACGTGCGATGTCTTTGTATATTCCATTATTTGCAGCTGTTGCAGCTCAATACAAAAAAGCTAAGGATACAGCTCCTATGATAATAGCATTGGACGAAGCTTTTGCCGGAGTTGATGAAAGTAATATAAGCGAAATGTTCGGATTGCTTGAGAAACTTGGATTTGGCTATATTATTAATTCTCAGGCTTTATGGGGTTGCTATGAAACGGTTCCTGCTCTTGAAATAGCCGAGCTTTGTCATGAAAAGGATAGTGATATGGTAACTGTTATTCTGTATGAATGGAACGGAAAAAAGAAAACTTTTGACGATAGAAATTAGGTGGTAAGATTTGTCTGATTCAGAAAAACTGGCTGCATTCTTCAAGGCAGATAAAAGCTTTGATAGAATAATGAAGGAGCTACTTAAAAAGTTCGAGAAGTATGGCGAAGTTAAAGGTACAGTTACTATCAATAATGCATCCATAAATGAATGTGAAGCTGCGAATTCTATAATTAATCCAAAGAGTGCGTTCGATCCGCCTTTTTTAAGATTTAAAGTTGCCGATTTTGAACGTGGAATAAAAGGTTCAAGGTATAAAAAATCCGAATTAAAGAATGTTCTTGAAGCGTATTTTAATACTGTTATTGTTACAAATATAGATAAAAAGCTTATGAAAGAGCAGGTCAAAAAAGAATTCTTTAATTCTATTATCTGTGCTCATATTGGTTCATCGTCTGAAAAATGGTTAAAAGCTATGCCCAATGAATGCAAATATGGATATATAATAGTCATTAGAGAATTCGAGTATTCAGATTTGAATGCTCGCAATATGCTTGATAATATTTGTAAGGCTGTTGATTCAAGAATTGAGTATTATTACGAGCCGATACAACTTGCTGTATTAAGTGCGAACATTACAGGGAACTCTCACTATTTTGACAGTAATACTGTCGCCGGAAAACTCTTGATACACGCCCTTGCGTATCTCGCTGATATAAAGGAATATAAGAATGCAGAAGAGATCAAAGCAGTATATGCTGAATACTCAATTGAACCTGATTCAATATCATGCGCAGCTGTCGCTATTGGCATAAGGCTATTATATGGTGATAGAAGGGAGCATCCAGCTTTTAATGCGTTTGCTGACTTAGGAGATATCTGCCTAATCTCATCGTCTAACCTTAATGGGATAGAATATGCCGATTCTGATAATAAAAGAGTATATATAGTTGAAAATCAAATGGTTTTCTCTGCATTGGTTGATGTTGCTAAAGAATGCAGATCATCTTTGATGTGCACCTCAGGACAATTAAAAACAGCAGGATTGAAACTGATAGATATGCTTATTCAAAACGGCTGTGATGTGTTTTATGCTGGAGATTTTGATCCTGAAGGGCTCCAAATTGCTGATAAACTTTTTCAAAGATATGAAAACAATGAACTATTTCATATCTGGCGTATGAGTTACCAAGATTACATAAGAATCGAGAAATCAGAGGATGAGATAAGCGAACAGAGATTAAAAAGATTAAACAATATACGTATGCCGCTTCTTGTACAAACTGCAGATGAGATCAAATCTGTAAAGCGTCCAGCATATCAAGAGCTATTGATCAAAGAAATGATTGAAGATATGAAATCAGCTGCATTGATGACTGTATAATTTTTTGAGTATTTAGGTAAAATATACTATAATTATTACTATGTCCGCTCAGGGTGCCATGAGCAGGCAAATTCAAAAAAGGAATAGTAATAATGAAGAAGTATTCAGAGTACAAAAAGAAAAAAGCCATTAAACGCTATCTTGATGGTGAAAAAGTCAAGCAGATAGCAGGAGCCATGAAAATATCCACAAGTACTATTTACTCATGGATAAGGCAATACAATGAAAAGCGCAATAGTATTGCCAATGAGGTGACTGAGCTGAGAAAGCTGGCAGAGCGTCAGCAGAAGATGATCGAGATCCTCAAAACGGTTGATTGTACAGTAAGTGCGCCGCTTAAAGAGAAGCTGTCCGCAATGGAAAAACTGTATGGGAAATACAATAACCACCTGCTATGCGAGACTATGGAGGTGGACCGAGGTACATTTCTTAACCATATCAAACGCAGCAAAGGCGAAAATAACTGGTATAATCAGCGCTGTGAGGAACTGAAAGTTCATATACAGAAACTCTTTGAAGAAAACAACCAAATCTATGGTTCCAAGAAGATAACAGCACTGCTGCGAAAGCAGGATGTTAATGTAAGCGAAGAAATGGTAAGGGAGCTTATGAATGAGTTAGGCTTGAAGAGTGTGCGAACAAATTCAAAGAAGGAATATATTAAGGAAAAGCGAAAGAAGAATATCCTTAAACAGCAATTCAAAGCCGATTCACCAAATAAAGTGTGGGTGAGTGACGTAACTGTTTTCAATTATGGCGATTATTATTACTATATATGCGCGATAATTGACCTGTTTTCTCGCAAAGTTGTAGCATACCACATCAGCAAACACAACAGCACTCAGCTTGTGAAGACAACTATGAAAAGAGCAATCACATCAAGAAAGCCGTCACCCGGTCTGATCTTTCACACGGATAATGGCAGCAATTTCTGTTCAAAAACGTTTGAAAACTATCTGAAAGAGAATGAAGTAGTTCATTCGTTTTCACGTTCCGGCACTCCTCATGATAATGCGGTCGCAGAGTCCTTCTTTTCTTCGTTAAAGCAGGAGGAACTGTACCGAAGGAAAATAAACAGTGAGGCGGAGCTTTACAGGATAATTGAGAATTATATCAACTTCTATAATTCCGAGCGCCTACATTCAGCCAATCACTATAAATCGCCTGATGAATACGAAGAAGAATATTATAATAAATGAAAAAAGTGCAGAACACTTCGATTTTTATTTACAGAATTCAGATTTTTAGTCGTATCATAACCAATTTTTTCAGATAAAAAGAAAAGCCGTAATTGCCAATATATAGGCAACAACAGCTTGTAAATGAAAAACCTTTCTGAACGTGCGGGCTCAGAAAGGTTTAGTCATATCATATGGTGAGACATGAGGGATTTGAACCCTCGACCCTACGCTTAAAAGGCGTATGCTCTACCGACTGAGCTAATGTCTCATAACAGAATTATTATACCAGAAAGAAGGAAGGGTGTCAAGACTTTTGGAAGCTTTTTACGAATTTAGCTGAAAGCACTAAATTTGATGCGCGATATTGTGCAAGGTGACGATTTTTGAGAATTGGAGTTGACTTTGCATACCGGACGTGATATAATAAATAGGTCGTAAAGACGTGTGCTTGTAGCTCAGCTGGATAGAGTGACTGGCTACGAACCAGTAGGTCGGGGGTTCGAATCCCTCCAGGCACGCCACCGGCGAGCTGCCGGGCGCTTCTATGAAGCCGCTCGCAGGCTCGCTGATTTTTTATATACCGGAAGTCTGCTTTCACAGACGGCAGTGTATCTGAACTTTAGGCTTTACTCAGAAGCCCTGTTGTTTTACAGCAGGGCTTTTGCATATTATCATGATAAGAGGTGCAGCAATGAAAAGAACTGACTACATAAGCTGGGACGAATACTTCATGGGCATAGCCATGTTTTCGGCACAGCGCAGCAAGGACTCAAATACACAGGTCGGTGCTTGTATCGTAAACCGCGACAACAAGATAGTTGCCGTAGGGTATAACGGTATGCCTACCGGTTGCAGCGATGATGAGATGCCGTGGGAACGCTCTGCGGATTCTCCGCTCGATACGAAATATCCCTTTGTATGCCATGCCGAGCTGAACGCTATACTCAACAGCAATATCGGCAATCTGAGCGGCTGTACCGTTTATGTTACGCTTTTTCCGTGCAATGAATGCGCGAAGGCGATAATACAGTCCGGAATCAAGCGCGTTGTCTACTACGATAACAAGTACGCCGAAACTGACAGCACAAAGGCTTCCTGTCTGCTTTTCAGCAAGTGCGGAGTTGCGTTCGAGCAGTACCGTCCGAGCGGCAAAAATGTTGTGCTTTCACTGTGAGCAAACATCATGGACAGGAATGAACTGAAGAAAAAATGGCTTGCTGAGGAAAAGGCTGCGGTCATGCTTGGCTGGGAGTTCTCGCATATTGACGGACGCTTCATGACGGCTGACGATGACCTCCCGTGGGATTACCGCGAAATAGTCATCAGTCACCTTGACAGCGGCAAAAGGCTTCTTGATATGGAGACCGGCGGCGGAGAGTTTCTCCGTTCCCTCGGACACCCGTATGATATGACTGCTGCAACGGAAGCTTATCCGCCTAATGTGAAGCTTTGCAGGAAGGAGCTTCTTCCTCTTGGCATTGATTTCCGCGAAGCATCGTCTGGCGGAGCGCTTCCTTACCTCGACTCGAGCTTTGATATTGTGATAAACCGCCACGGCTCATATGATGTGAGTGAGGTCCGGCGCGTCCTGAAGGACGGCGGAATCTTTGTGACTCAGCAGGTAGGCTGTGAGAATGACCGTGAACTTTCGGAGCTGCTGTGCGAGAACTTCGTTCCGGCATTTGAGGGCTTCAGGCTTGAACGTGAGCTTGGAAGGTTCAAAGCGGCAGGATTTGAGATAACAGACAGCGGAGAGTGCTTCAAGCCGATAGAGTTTTACGACGTGGGAGCGCTTGTGTGGTTCGCAAGGGTCATTGAGTGGGAGTTTCCCGGATTTTCGGTCGAGCGCGATTTTTCGAGACTCTGCACGGCGCAGGATATCCTTGATAGGGAAGGGAAGATATCCGGTCATATTCACCGTTTTATGATAACAGCCCGTAAATAAAAATGAGCCGCATACTTATGTATGCGGCTTTGTTTTATCCTTTGAGGTATTTTGAGAGCTTTTTCTTGCGCTTCTGGATATACATTACATTATCTGCATCGGTAACGAAATTGAAGATATCCTCGCCCTCCTGCGGCTTTGCGATAACATAGCCTGTGCTTGCACTGAGGGTGAACGGATTAGCGCCGCTTTCGTTGACCATTGCGATGTTTTTCTCAATAGTTTCAGTCAGCCGTTTTGCATCGGATTCCGTATAATCGGCGGCGAAAACAATGAACTCATCGCCTCCGAAGCGGCAGTATATCTCGCCGTTCACGCAGGACTTCACAAGAACCTTTGCAATGCTGCAGATCGCGTTGTCCCCGATGTTGTGACCGTAGGTATCGTTGATCTTTTTCAGACCGTCGAGGTCAATGAACATCAGCATGACGTCGCGATGATTATGAACGCAGTCACGGTAAACGCTGTCAGTTGCCTGCACGAAGCCGTTGCGGTTGTATATACCTGAGAAGGTATCGTGCGCGTAGAGCTTTCCGAGGTGTGCGAGAGCCGATTCAAGCGTAATGAGCTTGCGGATATTCTCAATGGAATTGCTGAGCGTTATGCAGAAGGTCTCGAACATGGAGTTGTGCAGCGGCAGTGACGAATTGTATACGACCATGTAGCCGAAGCAGCGCTTGCCGAAATGCAGGGGGATATGGTAGAAAAGCTTGCCGGACTTGCCGTTATCGGAAACGGAGGGGATTATATCGCGGCGCTTTACAGTGTCTACCTCGATGAATTCGCCCCTGACATATGCGATCGGGACGATCAGCTCGTCCGTATACTGCGAAGTATCGCCGATATCGTAGGTCCCACCGGATATCGGGCTCTCGATATTGACATCGGAGAGCAGATTGTCGCAGAGACAGAAATAATACTCCTCCGGGTCAATTGACTTGGTAAATTCCTTCAGTATCTCTATGTACTGCTCGAAGGAATCGGTGCTGAGAAGATCGACAGAGAGCTTATTGAGCTGGGACATGAAGTTCTGGGACTTCTCAAATCTAAGGTAATTGCGGTAATTGAGCTCCTTGAAGCCGAGCAGGTCGCGCTGGGTGTTGTGCGAGCATCCGCAGCTCTCGGTGAAGCGCGGGGACATATTCAGGATAACGCTGCGGTCCTGATCGACCTTGTTGAAGTGATTTGCGAGCATCTTGCAGGCTATCCTGCCGGAGAGCGCGAGCGGACGGTCAACGGAAGTGAGCTCTACCTGGTAGTTGTGAGTGCTGTAAGTGTTGTCGAAGCCGGTGACAGCGATATCCTCCGGCACACTTATGTACTTCTCGGTAAGGCAGTTTATCGCGGAGACAGCCATAACGTCGTTCGCGGAGATTATGACCTCGGGAAGACCGTATTCAAGCGAGAGGAAATGCTCGACGGCGGCTCTGCCGGACGGAGCACGGAAGTTTCCGTAGAAAATGTAGTCATCGGAGATCGGGATATCGTGCTCTTTGAGGACTTCGAGAAAAGAGGCAAGTCTGTCAGCACTCTCCGGGTTGCTTTCGGGACCGGATATATAGCCGAACCTCCTGTAACCGTGAACATTGATAAGGTGTTCGGTTATGTGGCGCATAGCCGATTTGTTGTCGATGCCGACGTGGTAGAGGTAGGGAATGTCGTTGTCGATGCTGACTGCCGGGATACCTGCATCTTTGATGCGTCCGAGTATCTCGTTCACGACGGACTGCTGGTCAAGGGTATTGGTGAGAAGTATAGCACCGTCGAAATCTCTGAAATCAGGCAGGTTGAAGATGTTGAACTCGCCCTTTTCGTGGTCGCTGTTTATAGTACCGCTGAAGGATACGAACACCGAGATGTTCAGTGAGAATTCAGCAGCGGAGGAAGCGATGCCGTTGAGTATGGCGGTCTGGTAGCTCTGATCCATTTCTTCGATTATCAGAGCAACTTTGTAGCCGTTCATATTAAAAATGCACCTCATTTCGCATAGCCGCACGGATCGCGGCGACAGTTGCAGCGGAAGGAACGGACACAAAGACATTGCACTCAGATCTGATCTGCGTAAAATACAGCGAAATTATACAAAATGATATAATTTCTGTCCGCGTGAACTGAGCGCCGATACCTTCCGGAGCTATCATTATGAGTAGATATGTATATTATACAGCATTTTCTCAGAAAAATCAATGGCTATTCCGCACATTTTCACTTTCAATTATTAATTTTTTGTAAACTCTATTATCCCTCCGGTAGTATACCAAATGGATAATACTCACTGTCGAGAAGCGAGACGTGTTTCCGCGGCGGTGCTCATAAGTTGAAAAAATGACGACAATTTTCGATATTTTATATCATATCGCCGAAATTCCGGAGCGTTATTGACAAATCTCAAAAAAATGGTATACTTATTAGTAGGGAGTAACTCTGCCCTGCGGCGGATTTCCCGATAATTCTTCGGAATACAGAGGAGGTAATATATGAACATCTGGCATAACATCAGCCCGAAACGCATTAACCCCGATGATTTCTATGCAGTTATCGAAATCGGAAAGGGCAGCAAGATCAAGTATGAGCTGGACAAGGATACCGGACTTATTAAAATGGACAGGATCCTCCATACCTCCACTCATTATCCTGCAAACTACGGACTTATCCCCAGGACCTACTCCGATGACAACGATCCGCTCGACGTGCTCGTGCTCTGTTCTGAAACGCTCAATCCCATGACGCTCGTAAGATGCTACCCGATCGGCGTTATCAGAATGCTCGACAACGGTCACCGCGATGACAAGATCATTGCTATACCGTTTGATGACCCTAATTACAATATGTATATGGATATCGAGCAGCTCCCCAAGCACGTTTTCGACGAGATGACACATTTCTTTACTGTATACAAAGAGCTCGAGAACAAGACCACTGCCGTCAATGAGGTGGATCATGCAGAGGTCGCAAGGCAGATAATTGCCGATGATATCGAGTCGTATATCAACAATTTCTGCAAGTGATACCAATGGCGTAAGGCTTATCAATAATATTTCTGAAAGGAGTATCGCACACGCGGGATGTGTGCGAGATGATTCTATGACAGCTTCAAGTGAAATTTTATTCGGCAGCGAGACCAATGTTGCACCTATCGGCATTATTGCAATGAACAGCGTTACTGAGCTCGGCGGAAAGATCAACGATTACCTCGTTGACTGGGCAGGAAAGGGCGGCGTGAGCGTTGATTCCTTCCTCCTCGAGAGCGAGTGCCCGAGATTTTCCTCCGGCGACGGAAAGGGACTTATAAAGTCCACTGTCCGCGGCAAGGATCTGTTCATAATCGTTGATGTCGGCAACTATAATATAAAGTACGATTATTTCGGAATGAAGAACGCTATGTCTCCTGATGACCATTTCCAGGATTTAAAGCGTATCATTCAGGCTGCGAGCGGCAAGGCCCACAGGATAACAGTTATCATGCCTATCCTCTACGGCGGACGCCAGCACAGAAGAAGCTACCGCGAATCCCTCGACTGCGCCTGCGCTCTGCAGGAGCTTGAAGCAATGGGTGTATCCAATATCGTCTGCTTCGATGCTCACGACCCGAGAGTCCAGAATGCAGTGCCGCTCATGGGCTTTGACAACGTTATGCCTACATATCAGGTTCTCAAGGCAATGCTCAAGGATGTAAAGGACATCAATTTCAGCAAGGAGAAGTTCATGGTAGTAAGCCCTGATGAGGGCGCACTCAACAGGAATATGTACTATGCTTCAGTCCTCGGCGTTGAAATGGGTATGTTCTACAAGAGGAGAGACTATTCCACGATCGTCAACGGCAGAAATCCCATCGTTGCACACGAATACCTCGGCAATCCCGTTGAGGGCAAGGATATATTCGTATCCGACGATATCATTTCCTCCGGCGAGTCTATGCTCGACCTCGCATATGCTCTCAAGGAGAAGAAGGCAGGAAGGATATTCGCTTACGCTACATACGCTATCTTCACCAACGGTCTTGACAAGTTCGACAAGGCCTATGAGGACGGCATAATCGACGGCGTATTCGGTACAAACCTCACATACAGAACTCCGGAGCTCCTCGCAAGACCGTGGTTCCACGAGGTTGACGTATCCAAGTATATAGCCTACTTCATTGAAGCTATCAATCACGATGTATCAATCAGCAAAATAATCGATCCCCACGAGAAGATTGAGAACCTTCTCAGGAAGTACAACATGAAGTAATAAACAAAGTCAGGGCATTCTGTTGAAAGAATGCCCTTTGCTTTTGTGAATAATATGTGAAACACCTGTGAATATTCAACAAAGCCATTGACATATATTCGTCAATATGCTATAATCATTATGTCTATTTTTAACTATTAGAAAGGGTGAATTTATTGTTACAGCTTAAAAACATAGTTAAGGACTATGGCAGCGGAGACACAAAGGTAAGAGCTCTCAACGGCGTTGAGATCACCTTCCGCGAAAACGAATTTGTGGCTATACTCGGTCATTCGGGCTGCGGTAAGACCACGCTTCTCAACATCATCGGCGGACTTGACCACTATACCTCCGGCGATCTCATAATCAACGGTGTATCGACTAAAAAATATAAGGACAGAGACTGGGACGCATACCGCAACCACTCGATAGGATTTATATTCCAGAGCTATAATCTCATCCCCCACCAGACCGTGCTTTCCAACGTTGAGCTTGCGCTGACCATATCCGGCGTATCAAAGTCCGAGCGCAGGAAGAGGGCAAAGGAAGCTCTCGAGAAGGTCGGCCTTGGCGACCAGCTCCATAAGAAGCCGAACCAGATGTCCGGCGGACAGATGCAGCGTGTAGCTATTGCAAGAGCGCTCATAAACAATCCGGATATACTCCTTGCCGACGAGCCTACCGGAGCTCTCGACAGTGAGACCAGTATTCAGGTCATGGAGCTCCTGAAGGAGATAGCCAAGGATAAGCTCGTTATCATGGTAACTCACAATCCCGAGCTTGCCGAGCAGTACGCTACCCGTATCGTAAGAATAAAGGACGGTCAGCTCACAGGAGACAGTGACCCGTTCACTCCCGAAAAGGCTGATGAGCCGGTGAAGGGAAAGAAAAAGAGAGTGTCCATGTCGTTCCTGACTGCGGTGTCCCTCTCGCTCAACAACCTCATGACGAAGAAGGGAAGAACTCTCCTGACAGCATTTGCCGGTTCGATAGGTATTATCGGCATCGCGCTGATACTTTCGCTCTCAACCGGTATCAACGAGTATATCGACCACGTTCAGGAGGAGACGCTTTCGTCCTACCCGATAACGATAAACCGCGAATCTACCGATACCTCAGAACTTTTCAAGACCATGTTCGGCGGTACTGACCCTGTTGAGCACGATCCTTCAGATTCTCCGGAGACTGTCTATGCCGGCACGGAGATGTATGATATGTTCAACAACATGAACTCCTCCGCAAAGCAGATAAACAATATGGCTAAGTTCAAGAAATTCGTTGATTCAAATGCTGTCATCAAGGAGAAGTCCAACGCTGTTTCATACGGATATGACGTGCAGATGACAGTGTTCAGCAAGGACGAGAACGGCATTATCGTAAAGTCAGACCTCAATGAGATCTATGCAAAGGCAATGGGCATGGAGGATTATATGAGCGAGAATTCCCTCATGTCATCGCACTCCAGCAGCATGATGTCCATGTGGAACGTAGATGTCTGGGAAGAGCTCCTTCCTTCAGATGACGGCAAAGACCTCAATCCGCTTATCTATGAGCAGTACGACCTTGTTAAGGGCTCATGGCCGAAGAATTACGACGAGGCAGTCGTAGTCCTCGACGAGAACAACGAGATCCCTGACATGATAACCTATACCCTCGGTCTTAAATCCGCAGACGGCTTCGGCGATATAATCAAGGCAGCCATGAGGGGCGAGGAGATAAAGGATTACGGCGTTACCAAGTGGAGTTTCTCGGATATAATGAACAAGGATTACAAGCTCATACTTCCCTGTGAATTCTATGAGCGTTCCTCAAACGGCAGAGGCGGCTATACCGACCTTTCCAGAAGTCAGTCCGGACTTGAACTCCTCTTCAATAACGACAACATCGGAATAAAGCTCAAAATAGTAGGTTTCATCAGACCCAATCCCGATACCAAGGTCAAGATGATAAACGGCTATATCGGCTATACCAAGGCTCTTACAGACCGCATAATCGAGATAACAGCTTCGAGCGATATAGTCATGGATCAGGTAAACGACCACGAGAATGACCTCATCAACGGCAAGAAGTTCCGCACAGATGATTATGTAGGTCCCACAGATGCAGAGAAGATAGCCTCAGCGAAGGAATACATCGACACTCTCGAAACTGCTTCAAGAGCAGACATTGCAAAGTTTGTGCTCAGCAAGCCCTCTGAGAAGGAGCTTGACGACATGGTGAAAGAGGCTATGAAGCCCGAGAACCGTAAGAAGCTTTTCAGCGATATGAAGGATCTTGCAGTTCACGGCGGTGCAGGCGCCAAGGAGTCCGAGGCTGTTGTAAAGGCACTCGAGGGACTCAGCGATGAACAGTTCAATCAGCTTGCGCCCGATATTCTCCGCAATATCCTCCCGTTCAAGTACGCTGCAGACAAGGCGGGAGAGCTTGCACAGTATACCGACAATGAGCTTTCTGATAAGCTCGGCAGTATGAATATCACCGATGAGGTATATATCAGCATTTTCGACACCTATATCCCCGAGGAGATATCCGACCTCACTTATGATGACGTAATTTTCAAGCTCGGATATGCAGACCCGGAGGATCCTTCAAAGATAAGGATCTATGCCAAGTCATTCTCTGATAAGGACGATATCGCAGATGAGATCGAGAAGTACAACGATTCCTGCGATGACGAAGCCGATATCATTCACTACACCGACTTCGTAAAGCTCCTCATGTCATCTGTTACAAATATCATTACAGGTATATCCTACCTGCTCATCGCATTCGTAGGCATATCTCTCGTGGTATCGTCCATCATGATAGGCATTATCACCTATATCTCAGTTCTTGAGCGTACACGCGAGATAGGTATACTCCGTGCGATAGGCGCTTCAAAGCACGATGTTTCAACGGTATTCAATGCTGAAACACTGCTTGTCGGACTGTGTGCAGGTCTCATAGGCATCGGCGTGTCGGTACTCCTGACTATCCCGATAAATATGGTGATCCACAGCGTAACAAATCTTGATACTCTCCGTGCACACGTTCCTGTGGTCGCAGCAATAATACTCATCGGCATAAGTATGTTCCTCACATTCATAGCAGGACTTATCCCGTCAAGAGTTGCCGCAAAGAAAGACCCCGTAGTTGCCCTGAGAACGGAATAAATACGTTTTACAGCTAATAAAAAAGGAAGCCGTCAAGGCTTCCTTTTTGTTATTCCAGATTGTCTGCGTATTTGCGGATATCCTTAGCGAGGTTTTTGACATAGGTCTTGGTGAGGACGTCGCTGAAGCCGCATTTATCAAGGGTATCGCAGAAGTAGGTATCGTGGGAATAGGGCGATATTTTGGCAATCTTCTCATACTTTTTCAGTGCCTTGTCCGGAGCGGTAAGGCAGTCCTTCCAGATATCGAACGCAGCGAGAGCGGAAGTGCCGTAGCTGATGTAATAGCCCGGATTTTCAAAGATATGGTTGAAGTAATAGAAGCTGTAATTCACTTCGTCGTCTGCGATATCGTGCCAGATATCCACAACGTCCTGCGGAGTGAGCTCGTCACGCCTTTCGAGAATGACGCTCTCGAACTTTCCGACAATAAAACCTCCGGCGATTGAATCAAGCATATCCATAGTCGTATAGACCTTCATAGGCTCAGCGAGATCACCGTAGATTTTGTCATAGAACTGCATGAAGAGAAACTCGAAGCCCTGCGACTGTATTTCCGCAACATCAACGCAGAAAGCACCGTTGAACGGTTCAACACCGCTCTTATAGGCAGAGTAGAAGTGACCGAATTCGTGTATCGCGGTGCTGAGAGTACGTTCGCCTTTGGGGTCGTTGATGAATATGAACGAATCGTCGGTGAGATGGAGACTTGTGGTGAACGAGCCGGGGTAAGCGTCCTCATCGTTGGCTACGCAGAACAGTTCGTCATCAACTATCTTATCAGCGTATTCTGATATGTCCGAGGAGAGACTCGGGGCATATTTCCTGATGATACCGAACGGATCATTGAACTCGGGAGGGGAGTAGTAAAGGTCGTAAGCCCCGTCCATCTTTGCAAATGAAGTGCTGAGGTATTTGTAAGCCGGAAGAAGTTCGTCAATGACAACATCTGCAAGCTCACGGGCGTGTTCGGGGGAGAAGTCCCTGCCATATTTCTCATAGAACTCGTCATAGTCGTATTCGGAAAGGATATCGAGGTAGATCTCAGCGCATTTCAGCTCCTTCTCGTCCTCGTCCATGTCATCGTCATCGTAAATGTCGTAGTATTCGTCTAGCCTTTCATCTGAGAGCTCATAGTCTACTTTTGCATAGCCCTCAACGCGCTTGGGTGTCATTGAGGCAGAGGAGAACGTATCGAGGATATCATCGGTGACGTACTTCTCGGCAAGGTCCTTATACTCATCCTTTTCGCTGCATCTGGTAAAAGCAAGGTACATCAGGTAGCTGAAAATATAGATGTCCTCTGAGGTCTTGTCGTATTCAGCCTCGAGGTCTTCGTTGTGGAAATCGAGGTAATAGTTCAGCCCTATGCGCGTATTCGCGTCGGACATGAGCTTCCAGTCCTGAAGGATCGTTTCAATGTCCTCGGCGACCTTATCACGGTTGCCGGGCTGTTTGATATCCTCAAGCATCTGAATAACGTGCGGACGGTAATCGTCAAGATCAAACGGCGTATAGCTTATGCTCAGGGAATCGATGTCGATGTCAGATTTGCTTTTTCCGGTCACGGACTCAGTTGAAGACGCAGAGGAAGTCTCTGCGCGGCTGTCGCTGTCATATGAGTCGGTGTCCGAGCAGGATAAAAGGCTGAGCGGCATAGCAGCAGCCAGAAGCAGCGCGATCAACTTATTTGTTTTCATTTCAGTTCCTTTCTGATGTCAGGGCTGAAACAGCCGAAGGTATCTCTTGTGGCTTTGATACGATGATATCCGCGTTCACGAGCTCCTTCATGCTTCCGTAGCCATAGGCGCAGCCTATCGAAGCAAGACCGTTCTCGGAGGCAGTCTCGATATCGTGAAAACGGTCACCTATGACTATGAACGGAGCATCGTGGAGAGGCGAGAACAGCCGGAATATCTGGTGCTTCGGGAGAAAATCGTACTCCTCGCAGCAGTAGAAGAAGTCGAAGAAACGGTCGAGTGCGAAGACTCTGCGGTGACGTTCCATATACTGTATGCGGCAGTTGCTCAGGAAAATAAGTGTATGTCCCTGCGCTTTCAGCTCACCGAGAACGTCCTCCATACCGCTGAACAGAGCGCCCTCGCCGTTTTCAACGCGACGAGCCATGTTCTCACCGAGCATAGCTCTTGCCTTTTCGCGTATCTCAGGCGCAAGCTCCGGGTGGAACTGCTGCCACATATCGGTGGAATTGAAGCCGAGCCAGCGGCTTATCTCCGGATCGGTATAATCTCTGTCCTCAACGTATCCGCTGTCTGAGAGCCATTTCATAGTGTCCCGGAAAGCCGGCGCATAGGTCAGCATGGACTCATGCACAGTGCCGTCGTAGTCGAATATAAGTGAAGCCATCAGTCCTCGATCTCTCTGATGAGGTTTATCATCTCGATAGCACCCTCAGCGCACTCGCTGCCCTTGTTGCCTGCCTTTGAGCCTGCACGCTCGATAGCCTGTTCGATGTTCTCAGTGGTGATAACTCCGAACATTACAGGGATACCGGTCTGCATGGAGGTCTGAGCGATGCCCTTTGCAGCCTCATTGCACACGAGATCGTAGTGGGAGGTGCTGCCCCTGATTATAGCGCCGAGACAGATAATGGCGTCGTACTTGCCGGACTTAGCCATTTTTGATGCGATGAGCGGTATTTCGAAAGCGCCGGGCACCCATGCGACGTCGATAGAGTTCTCGTCAACGTCGTGGCGCTTGAGAGTATCAACAGCGCCGCCGAGCAGCTTTGATGTGATGAATTCATTGAAACGTGCAACGACGATGCCGATGCGGACGCTCTTTGCGATAAGGTTTCCTTCATAAGTCTTCATAGTTATTATTCTCCTTCGTTTTCATTTTCGTCGGGTAATATCGGGTTTTTATAATCATGCTTGGGATACCAGTCCGCAAGCATCTTCACGGTTTTGGGGCTTTTTATGTTCAGACGGTACTTTGCGGGCTTGGGGCTGCTGGGAAAATACATTTCGAGGTCCTTATCGCCGTATTCGTAGCTGATATCAGTGTTCGGAACGTATTTGCTTTTCAGGGCGAAGTTCCTGCATATACCATTGGGGGTAAGTATATTGAAGCAGCTTGCCGGGAAGGATATGAGTTCGAAAAGTGCGGTCAGTCCGTATATCCATTTAATCTCACGGTTTACGAAGAACAGTATCGTAAACACTGTTACGGATATCGCACAGCAAATCAGCGTAGACATCGAGCCGATATACGCCTTTTCCTTCTCATTCACGAAGTAGATCAGCCACCTTATCGCTATGAACAGCGAAACAACGCAGAGAGCGCTTAGGGCTGCAATGACCAGAATATCACCTATGTCACCCATATTATCACCTCAATAATCAAGTATATGACCCATTTTATCGCGTTTTGTTTTAAGATAGAACAGGTCGTAGGCGGTAGCGTCCATCTGTATCGGGATACGCTCCTTTATTTCCAGTCCGAAGCCGCTGAGACCGTAGACCTTTTCGGGATTGTTGGTCAGAAGGCGGAGGGTCTTGCAGCCGAGGTCGCGGAGTATCTGTGCGCCGATATAGTATTCCCTCATATCGCCGGGAAATCCCAGCGCGAGGTTGGCTTCAAGGGTATCCATGCCCTGATCCTGCAATTCGTAGGCGCGGAGCTTGTTGATGAGCCCGATGCCGCGTCCCTCCTGACGCATATACAGGAGCACGCCGCGTCCCTCCTTCTCGATAGCGGTCATAGCCGCCGCGAACTGCTGTCCGCAGTCGCATTTCAGCGAGCCGAAGGCATCTCCGGTAAGGCACTCCGAGTGTACGCGGCAGAGTATATCCTGCCCGTCGCCGATATCGCCCTTGACGAGTGCGACATGGTGCTCGCCGTTGAGCTTGTTGACGTAGCCGATAGCTCTGAATTCGCCGTATTTGGTTGGGAGCTTGGTATTTGCAACGCGCTCCACGAGGTCATCGCGGCACTTGCGGTACTCCTTGAGCGCCTGAATGGTGATGAACTTCATTCCCCATTCCTTAGCCTTTCCCTGCAATTCGGCAGCACGCATCATGGTACCGTCGTCGCGCATTATCTCGCAGCACAGACCGCATTCCTTCAGACCGGCGAGCCGCATGAGGTCAACGGTAGCTTCGGTATGCCCCTCGCGTTCAAGGACGCCGTTCTTCTTGGCGGTAAGCGGGAACATATGCCCCGGACGGCGGAAGTCCTCCGGCTTGGCATTACCGTCAACGCATTTCCGTGCAGTGTAGCCTCGTTCCTCCGCGGAGATACCGGTAGTTGTGTCAACATGGTCGATAGATACTGTGAAGGCGGTGCAGTGGTTGTCGGTGTTGTAGTCCACCATCTGCGGAAGGTGAAGTTTGCGGCAGAGCTCAATGCTCATCGGCATACAGATAAGACCCTTTGCGTGAGCCGCCATGAAGTTGACGTTTTCGGTCGTTGCGAATTCGGCAGCGCATATCATATCGCCCTCGTTTTCGCGGTCCTCATCGTCGGTGACGAGGATTATCTCGCCGTTCCGGAGAGCCTCGCAGGCCTCCTCAATGGTGTTGTATCTGAAATTCTCAGACATTGTTTACCTCCTGATTATATATTGATCAAGCCCGGACATTATCTCCAGCCAGATAAGGCTTCTGCCGTTAATAAATAATGTATATCCCATCAAAATCGTCCTCGCCGAGCGTGCCGAAGCTGAAACGGTAGATCTGCTTTGTGTCTCCGTTCACTTTGTTATATGTGTAGGCGCTGTCGTTCGGACCGATGCTGTCGGGCTCGCCGAGCAGCTTTGTTACATCGTCCTTTTTGCCGTGGAATTCCAGCCCCCTGAACGAATACACCGGAACATCGGTTATTTCTGGATTTACCCTGACGTCAATAAGTCTTATCTCCGTATCGGGAGTTATGCCTTCAACGGTGGCCGTGCCGGTGAAGATGAATGTGCCTATCTCCTGACCCTTGTAGTTGACGAAGCAGGAAATTTTATTGCGTTCGGCATCTGAAAATGAACCTTCGGAGACAACTGTGAAGTCGCCGCTGAATTCGCTCCATTTTATCGGGTAGGTGAGCTTCTGACCGCAGATATAGGTATCATTTACGGCTCTCTCAAAGTCAAAATCATTTGTTTCGGACACCGGCTCAGACGAAGGCTCGGCGTCAGTCTCTGTGACAGTCTCGGTCGTTGCAGGCTTTGTGGTATCGCTGCTGTCCGAAGCAGCGTCCTTTCCGCAGCCTGTAAACGCAGTCAGCATGAGCGCTGCCGCGAGAATTGCAGTAGTTCTTTTCATAATTACTCCTTAAAATCCGTTCATTAAAATCCGTTCCTTGCGAGGAATTCCATAGTAATGCCGCCGGACTCAGTTTCCTCCGCCGGCTTCATGAGCTTTTCGACGTACTTGCCGATGATGTCGTTTTCAAGATTGACCGTATCGCCGGGCTTTTTGGCGGAAAGCACGGTCTGCGCGGCTGTGTGTGGGATTATCGAAACGCTGAAATCCCTGTCTGTGACCCGCGCAACGGTCAGGCTTATGCCGTCAATGGCGACTGAGCCCTTTTTCACGATATACCGCATGATTTCCGGCGGCGCTGAGACGGTGTACCAGTGAGCGATGCCGTCCTTTTTTATGTCAGTAATTGTACCAATTCCGTCGATGTGACCGGAAACGATATGCCCGCCGAAGCGCCCGTCCGCAGCCATTGCGCGTTCGAGGTCAACGGGACTGCCGCTCCTGAGAGTACCCAGTGACGAGCGGCTGAGCGTTTCGTTCATGACGTCTGCACGGAAGCTGTCCGCGGTCAGTGAAGTGACCGTAAGGCACACGCCGTTCACGGCTATGCTGTCGCCAAGCTTTGTCCCTTCAAGAACTGTTTTTGCCTGTATTTCGATGAATGAGGAGGTGCTGCCCTTCTGTAATGAGCGGACTGTGCCGACCTCCTCAACTATTCCCGTGAACATATCTCACCCTGCTTTCGATCATGATATCATTGCCAAACCGGACTATATTGTTGTCCTCCAGCATGAAGGCATCACTGGGGGAGGGGACGCCCGGACCGTCGACCGGAGACTTTGCAGCTTCGCCGCCGAATATTTTCGGGGCGATGTATGCCTGCACCTTGTTTACGATGCCTGCACGGAGCGCCGACCAGTTGAGGAAAGCACCGCCCTCCAGCAGTATACTGTCGATCTTCATATCCTCACCGAGTATTCGCATGAGGTCGCAGAGGTCAACTCTGCCGTCCTTTTCAGCGGTGACGATGACCTTGCAGCCGGACTTTTCAAGCGCGGATATTCTTTCCGCATCAGCTGAAACTGTGGCGATAACGGTGGAAACTTTGCCGGCGGTCCGGACTATATTGCTCTCCATTGGGATACGCAGCGAGCTGTCACAGATTATCCTTACGGGATCACGTCCTCCTTCGAGCCGGCAGGTGAGCAAAGGATCGTCCGCAAGAACGGTGCCGATACCTGCCATTATCGCTGAATGCCGCAGTCTTTCGCGCTGAACATTCTCACGGGCAGCTTCACCGGTTATCCATTTGGATTCACCGGTCCGGCAGGCGATCTTGCCGTCCATAGTCATCGCGTATTTCATAGTTACAAAGGGGCGCTTTGTCGTGATATAGCGGAAGAATATCTCGTTTATCGCATCACATTCCCCGCGGAGAATGTTCTCCGTGACCTCGATACCGGCATCGCGCAATTGCTGTACGCCCTTTCCGGCAACGAGTGGGTTCGGGTCGGCAGAGCCGATGAAGACTCGCTTTATACCATGGGATATCACGGCTTCGGTGCAGGGAGGCTGCTTGCCATGGTGGCAGCAGGGCTCGAGCGTGACGTACATATCCGCGCCGGTACAGTCGATACCGTTTTCGTCACAGAAGGCGAAGGCGTCGCGTTCAGCGTGCAGCGAGCCGTATTTTTTGTGCCAGCCCTGACCGATGACAGCTCCGTCACGGACAATGACCGCGCCGACCATAGGGTTAGGGGAGGTGAAGCCCATGCCCTTAACGGCGAGTTCGAGGGCTTTCCTCATGTAATCTTCGTGTGTCATGTTTCCTCCGGAAATACAAAAAGCCCCGGAGTTCGGGGCAAAGGTTTCATTATGCGAAAGTACATCTTCTCACATCCGGACTATGACCGTCGGCTCCGGGATCGCACCGGATCAACCGCAAAGCGGCTCGCAGGCTTTACTGCCGGTAGGGGATCTCACCCTGCCCTGAAGATACATTAAGTATATCACTTTGTTCAGAATTTGTCAAGTCCTGACTTTGTATAATGCGTAATTATTGTGTCCGGCATTCGCCGAACGGAGCTGAATACTAAATAATACACTTCTAGTAAACATTTCACCAAACTTTCACAATACCGTCACACTCCGTACCTATGATTTTGCTAAACTTTCGCTAAGGACTTTTGTCCAAATTTGTAAAAGTTAGGGGAATTTGTATGAAAAAACGATTCATTTCAGCAGTTTGTGCGCTGCTCATGGCTTTCACTGCCGTTGGCTGCGGAAGCTCAGGAAAGAGCCTTTCCGATGAAGCTAAAGCCGCTCAGAGCGCTATCGACGAGCTTCCGGACACCTACTCCGCTGATGCTGCGGACGTGCTCAAATCGGCTCAGCAGCTCTACGATGACCTATCTGACGGTGACAAGGAAGATGTTGACACCGCAAAACTCGATGCACTGAACGAATCCAAGGCGGAGTTAGTGGACAAGCCTGCCGCCGAGGTAAATGATGCTATCAAGGCGCTTGACCTCAAATACAGCACAACATCTGACGTAAAGAAGAGCTTCAATGACCTTAAAAATGTTATTGAGCTTATTAAGAAAACCGACAAGATATGCGACTCCGAGATAGATTATAAAACTCTTGCTTCTAAGTATGCCGACTATCTCAAAGGTGTAACAAATACAACGAACGGTTATGTCAATGACCTTAAAAGCCTTAACTCCGCTACCAAGAGCGCTTCGGAGGCTATATCGGCATTCAAGTCGAGCGCTGTTACCTCATATTCAAAAATGCTTGACTGCGAGAATTATCTTGACGATATAAAGCTGTTCGACAACAGCGCCGTTCTTAATGCAGCATACAGCCTTTCAGCCGATTACAAAAACTACGCTCTCAGTTCAAGGTCGGTCAGCACTACAACTATTCTCAATGATGCCCAAACGCTTGTTGACAAGATCAAGTCTCTTTCGGACAATATGATGAATACGTCCAAGGAATATACCAATGCGAGCGGAAGCGCTGAGGATCTTCAATCCTTCAACGATGTGATCAAGGAAAGAACCGGCGAAAAGTAAAAACTGAAAAGCCGTCTGCAATTGCAGGCGGCTTTGCTGTATCTGTACAAAAAAGGGACGGCATAAAGCCGTCCCCTGTGTTTTTTACCAGCCGTATTCGCTTGTGGTTATCTGAGGCTGTGTCTGGGGCTGCGTCTCGGGAGGAAGGGTTCTGATCTCCTGTGTGGGAGGCTCGGTCTGCTCCTGCGTAGTGGTCACGACAGGCTGAGTAGTAGTCTCCTGAGGCTGCGTAGTGGTCTGTATCTGGGCATCTGCTGAGATGTAGTAGACTGTGAGCTTCTTGCCTTCCTTGTTGCTGAAGAACGTTCCGGGAGCAACTCTCTTGGCATCGACCTGCAATTCAACGATAGTATCAGGAACTCCGTAAGAAGCCTTATACTCGATGAACTGATAGTTGAAGCTTGAAATTCCGGCTTCCTCGAGCTTGCTCTTGAACTGTGCAACCGTGCAGCCTGAATAATCCGGTATAACTGCGGATTCGGGCCCCTTGCTTACTCTTACCTTGACAATGCCGCCCTTCTTGATCATAGTACCGGCTTCGGGCTCCTGAGAGAGTATCATGCCGCTGTCGGGGTGGTCGTTGTTGTATTCGTATACGGGTTCAAGTGTGACGTAGTCCTTCCACTTTTCCTTCTGAGGCTCATAGAACTTGTCAACGAGGTCGGGAACTTCCGTATCCTGTGCCTCGGAAACGTCATCGCTCGTAGCCTCGGTAGTGCCTGAGACAACGTTGTCGGAAGCGGTGGTAGTAGTCTTGTTTCCGACGGTATTCTCGTCCTTTGAGGGATCGTGGAGAATGTTGTAGATAACTACGATTATAATCATGAGTATCGCCAGAAGAAGAACGGCGATTATTACCGGGACTTTCAGCTTGTCAACGGTGTTGACCTTTTCGTAGCGATAGTCCTCCTCCTCATAGTAGCCTGCATTTCTGCGCGGAGGTTCGGGGTACTGCGGCTGAGGCTCCTGACGGTAAACTGGCGGCTGAGGCACTGGCTGACGGTACTGGTCGCGCATACTGCCCTGCTGATAGTGGTGGGTGTCGGAAGATACAGCACCTCTTATCGCCTGACGCACCGGGGGAGGCGCAGGCCTTTCCTCGGCAGGCTGCTCGAACAGCCTTGTAACGAGTTCAGTTATTGTCTGTATACGGTCGCGGACGTTGAGGTTCATACCGTCCATGATGACCTTGGATACGTTGTGGGGTATCCTTGAATTGAGCATAGCAGGTTCGCAGAGGTCATCGTGACCCTGACGGCTCGTTGAGTCGGAGGGCATACAGCCGGTCAGTGCGCGGTAGATGAGCGCACAGATGCCGTAAACATCGGTCCATGAGCCCTGACGGCTGTCAGTGCTTGCGGAGTATTGCTCCGGAGCTGCATAGCCTTTGAAGAGCTCGTATTCAAGCCCTGCATCGGCAGTTCTTACCGGTGAGATGCAGAAGCCGGAGAGCCTGAGCTCGCCCTTGGCGGTGATGTACACGGTCTCGGGACTGATAGCGCGGTGGATAATACCGGCGTTATGGAGCCTTCCGATAGTAGTGAAAAGCGGCGGGAAAAGGCGGGATACCTGTTCCCAGCTGAGCTCGCCTGCGTTCTCCTTGAGGTAGTCGAGCATCTTGACGCCTTCGATATTCTCAAAAACGGTATATGTGGTATTGTTCTCTGCGAACATATCGAGAACGGGGTTGATATTTGAGTCGTTGCGGAGCCTTGCGAGCGATTTGTTGAGCTCGGTGAACTCAGTCATGAAAGCCTTGTATTTTGCGAGATTGTTATAGTTCACGCTTATAGTAGGCTTATCCTTGACTCTTGTGCAGAGGTTGATAGGCATATACTCCCTGATGAGCACCCTGCATTCAGTGGAAATATCGTATCCGGCGTAGGTAGCTCCCTCGCCGTTATATTCAAGAAGCACGCCGATGAGGTATCTGTCGCGGAGAACGGTCCCCGGAGCAATATACATCGGATCGGAGGGAGTATTCTCGTTGTAGCCGCATGACGGACAGACGGTCTGCCCCTGCTCAAGCTTTCTCATGCACTTGTAGCATATCTTAGTTTCTCCCAAAGCAGCTCCTCCTTTATCATAATATTGGCATATCCGCATCATTTCGGAGATACCCTAATTATTGTAACAGCATTCCCGGAAAAAGTCAACCGTTTGGAGAGCGATATTACGATTTCGTCTGAATTTGTATTATTTCTGTAATATTTTTATTACGAAACCGGTCATTTTTGTAACATAATGCTTTATTTTCCGGCAGTGGGAGCGGCAGTTCCTGACTGCTGTGCCTCTCTGCGCTTCTGGAGGATAAGCACGGCGGCTATTGCCGCAGCGAGGATGACGGTCGTAAAGGCGCTGCCTTCAATGCCGAATTTCCCGCCTGTGAGAAGGCTGTTGGAGCTTTTGGAGGAGGTGACGAGCAGCGATTCGATGTTTCCGCTTCCGCTGACGCTTATACCGAACAGGTTGCCCTGCGAGAAATTCCACATGGAGTGGATAGCGCATACGCCCCAGATATTATTGGTGTGGATCATATATACAGCGGCGAATACACCGAAAAGGAAGAGGTTGAGCAGAGCTATCGGTGATATTCCGGGATTTGCGGCGTGAAATAAGCTGAATGCGGCTGAGCTTATGCCTATTGCGAGATAGGGACTGTGGTTGGCTCCGAGAGTTGTCATGAAGTAGCCGCGGAAGATGAATTCCTCGCTCATTCCCTGCACGAGGAAGCCGAGAAGGTACAGCGTTATGAGCCCGATATTGACGTCATCTGCGGTTTTGACGGAGACCGTGCCGGTAACGGCGGAGAGGAGGACTATCAGCGCCATCATGAGGATACCGATAATCAGACCGGAGGCGTAATGCAGCCCTGCACGGCGCTTTCTCACGCCCATCGAGCTGACCTTGCGGAGCTCGAAATAATGGCAGTAGCCAATGCTTATCAGCGTGCCGAAGACCGTGCAGAAAAGGTAGGGTATCATGACGTGCGGCTTTACTGAGATCTCCTCTGATATCTTCATTGATTGTTTAAAGCTGAGATTTTTGTCCTTATCGTAGTAGCCCATCTCGGTGAGGGCTTCATTGAGCGGCTTTGACGAAATTATTGCCGGTATTATAGCCTCAGCGAGGTATATCACAAGGAATACTGCTATAAATGAGAGTATGAGATTGGAAAGCTTCTTTGAAGCGTGGGACTTTGCAGATTCCCTGAACATTGATGAATCAAGTCTGAGCATATCATCACTCCTTCAATACTATTTTACACTACTCGTCCGCAAAAGTCAATGATTTGCGGCAGAGCTGAGAAAATGGCTGAAAAATACGAATTTCTGATTGACATGCCGCATGAAAAGTGGTAAAATTATAAGGTATAAATGATTGGAGGAATGGAATTGAAGCTTTCTATGGTTATAAGCGCGGCTGCAGCTGCTGCTGTTCTGACTGCCTGCAGCAGCGGAACAAAGACCGTTTCTGAAGTCCAGCCCACCACCTCGGCTGTTTCGCCGGAGAGCGTTGTATTCAGCTGGCAGCAGGCATATGAAGAAAAACTCAACAGTTTCAGGAGCTCGGATAAGTACGTCCCGGGTACATCGGGTTCGATGTTCGACCTTCATGACCTTGACGGCGACGGCACTCCGGAGCTCGTGATCTCGCCATCTGCGGAGAACGATGCGGCCTGCGAGATCTACACCATGTCCGGCAGCTCGGCGGTCCTTGTCGGCACTTCCGGAACAAAGGGAACGTTCGGCTTTATCCCGGCACAGAAGGCGATAAGCTTCTGGTATAACGGAAAGAATTTCGAGCTGAGAGAGTTCTTTGCCGTTAAGGAAGGCAAGCTTGTCACGCTGAAAAAGTTCTACAACAACAGGAGCGCAGTTTCTTCCGGCGGAAGAATGAACTATGAGATAGACAACGAGACTGTCAGGGTCGCGGAATATGAGCGGGTGCTCGCAGGATTTACCTCCGATACCGAGCTGCGTATCGGAAGAAAATTCACCTTTGCTGACCAGTCATTGAACTACGCTGTGCATTATTCAGAGAGCTGGGGGGCTGTGCTGACCGAGCAGCAGAAGGAGTTCTACACCTCCGTGCTCACTGAGCGTCTTGCGGACGGTTCGGCTGATGCAGCCTATGAGCTGTGCGATATCGACCATGACAACGTTCCGGAGCTGATATACTCCGAGGGCGGCCATAACGGCGCAGTCTGCACTGTTTACCGCACTGACGGCTTCACTATTTCACAGACGGCTGCTATCCCCACAAGGGACGGCAGGCTTGCCTTCGACCCCCAGAACAATATCTGCTACGATTTCACATCGCGCGTATCTGAGGTCTATGCAGCCGACGGTACTGCTTCCGGAACCGCGCCTTCGGACAATATGGTCATGTGCGGCAGAAAGTATATCCTCCGCGAGGATACCCTTGCGGATGCCTTCCGCTGAGAGGTAGATATGGCTAAGTCAAGATTTGTCTATACCTGTAACCAGTGCGGCTACGAGAGCTCGAAGTGGAACGGAAAATGTCCCTCGTGCGGCGCATGGAACAGCTTCGAGGAGGAGCTTGCGGAAAGCCCTTCATCACCGGGAACAGGCAATGCCCGGAGCGCTCCCGACCTTTCGGAGAATATCCTTGAGCTTGAAAGCATAGGCGCTGACAGTGATGTGCGCTATGATACCGGAGTAGGGGAACTCAACAGAGTGCTCGGCGGCGGTCTTGTAAAGGGCTCGCTCGTCCTTCTCGGCGGTGAACCAGGCATCGGAAAGAGCACGATACTTTTGCAGATATGCCAGCATCTCGGCGAGGAGCATTCCGTCCTCTATGTGTCCGGCGAGGAGTCTGCGAGACAGATAAAGCTCCGTGCCCAGCGGCTTGGAGTTGACACCGAGAATCTGTATATACTTACCGCGACAGATGCGGAGGCTGTTGCCGGGACTATCGCTTCGAGCGTGCCGGATATAGCCATAATCGACTCGATACAGACCATGAGCATCAGCCGCATAACATCAAGTCCCGGAAGTCTCACGCAGGTGAGGGAGTGCACGAACCTTTTCATGCACACAGCAAAGGACCTTGAGATACCAGTTATAATCGTGGGTCACGTCAACAAGGACGGCGCTATCGCAGGACCGAAGGTCATGGAGCATATCGTTGACGCAGTCCTGTATTTCGAGGGCGAACGTCACCAGAGCTACCGCCTTCTCAGAGCGGTGAAGAACCGCTTCGGCTCAACCAATGAGATAGGCGTGTTCGAGATGCTCGACAAGGGCCTGCGCGAGGTCGAAAATCCTTCGCAGATGCTCCTTTCGGGAAGACCTCACAACGTCTCGGGAACGTGTGTTGCCTGCGTCATGGAGGGCAGCCGTCCCATACTTGCGGAGGTACAGGCACTTGCAGCAAAGACGAGCTATGCAGCGCCGCGCAGAATGGCTACGGGCTTCGATTTCAACAGGCTCAGCATAATCATAGCCGTTCTTGAAAAGCGGCTCGGGGTGTTTATGGGCTCGCTCGATGTGTACCTGAATATAGTCGGCGGCTTCCGCCTTGATGAGCCGGCAGGCGATCTTCCGGTCGCAATGGCTCTTTATTCGGGCATAATGGATAAGCAGATAGACGAGGAACTCATTGCCTTTGGCGAGATTGGCCTCGGGGGCGAGATACGTTCGGTGTCCCATGCAGCGCAGAGGGTGCGCGAAGCTGAGAGAATGGGCTTCCGGAAATGCGTTATCCCGAAGCAGTCGGCAGGAGCTGTTGATCCTGCCGGATATGATATAGAGATAATACCGGTTTCAACGCTGAAAGAAGCGTTTTCGGTAATAAAGTGATATAATTTAAGGGGAGGGGATACCCTTGAGAATGGACGATGTGGGATATAACCACAAGCACGACAGTTCTTTCGTGAACGATCGTCCGGAGGGCGCAGGAGACTGGTTGCTCCTCGCAGTAAAGACCAGGAGCGTTTTCCGCATAGACGGGAAAGAGGTGCACGCTCCGGCTAATTCGTTCATAATTTTCACTCCGGAATATCCGGAGTATTACCGCGGCGATGACGGGGAATATATTGACGACTGGATGCACTTTGGTCCCGACAAGGACGAAGAAGCGCTGATGCACGAGCTCGGGATACCTTTCAACAGGATAATCCCACTCAGCGACATAAAGCAGGTGTCGCTCCTGATAAGGAACATCTGCTATGAGCACTATTCCGCGAACCGCAACCGCAGCAGGTCGGTCGATCTGTATTTCCGGCTGCTGCTGTACAAGCTCAACGAGTGCATGGACGACTATTCGAGCGCAGGCTCGGTGAACGAGAGCAAGTATTTCGAGAAGATGATGTGGCTGCGCGAGAGCATATACCGCTGGCCGGCGAAGGAATGGTCGATAGATGATATGGCGGCGGAGATATCGCTCAGCCGTTCACGTCTCCAGCACCTTTACAGCGACACGTTTGGTGTGAGCATATCCAAGGACCTGATAACGAGCCGTATGGAAAAGGCGAAGGACTACCTGAAGACACCGGAGCTTTCCGTCAGCGAAATAGCGGCGCTTGTGGGCTACGGTACACCGTCCTACTTCAACCGTCAGTTCAAATCCACTTTTGGAGAAACACCTTTGCAGTACCGTGAGAAATATCTCAATTCGACCGACCTCACCATACAGGAACGCAAAAACAAACATACACAAAAATAAGGGTGCATTGCATTAAGCAATGCGCCCTTATCTTTATTAGGAGGTATATCATTCATCTGTATGGAATATCATCCTTACGAAGTTGTACAAATGTGCGTTGATACAGTTGTCACCGTGATAGCCGCCGTGAACGTACTGCCAGAGGTGCGGAACGCCGTTCTTCTCAAAGTTCTCGTGGTAGTTCTTGGGGTTGTCGTAAACGGTCTTGTCGTTGTCGCCTCCGGTAATGAGGAGGAGGTAGGGCTCGTTGTCGGAGTCCCACTTGAATGAGCCTGTAACGCCGGGAGCCGGGCATATAGCGCCGACATAGCCGAACAGGTCGGAGCGTGCCATACCGATGAGGAGTCCCTCTCTGCCGCCCATTGAGAAGCCTGTGATGGCTGTATTCTCCTTGCCTGTGAGAATGCTGTACTTATCCTCTATCTCAGGCATGAGGCACTTTGTGAGGTCGTTGATGAAGTTATCGTAAGCCTGATTGTTGGTCTCGTCCATACCTGTACAAGCCTTGAGAGTAGGACTTGAGAATACGTCAGGGAATACGCATATCATTTCCTTAGCAGAGCCGTCAGCGATGCAGTTGCCGACGATCTGCTTTGTGGGCATACCGCTTTCGACATTGCCCTTGATTATCATTCTGTCGGGATTTTCATAGTAGCCGTGCATAACGTAGAGTACGGGATACTTCTTGCTCGGGTCATAGTTGGGAGGCAACAGGATGTTGTACTTTTTCTCTCTGTTGCAGACTGATGACCAGTAGGTAGCGCTCTTTATCTCGCCGTAGGTGACACCGCCCTTTGTCTGATGGGAAGAATCGGGCTCCTTCTCGACCTGAAGATCCTTTACCTTTGCGGTATAGGAAGCCATTGTGTAATCAGGTGTCGGAGGTGTAACAACAGGGAATTCGGTTATTCTTCCGAGAACGAACTGGTTGATGAGGATGAGGTCGCTGACGTTGAATTCGCCGTCCTGATCTACATCGGCGTTGTTCTTTGCAACAGTGCTCTCGAAGCTGCCCTTGACAAGGCCGCGTCTTGCGAGCATAACGTCGAATACGTTTATCTTCTCATCGCCTGTGAGGTCGCCGCGGATATGGCTCGTGCCCTTCGGACCTGCAACAACAGTTCCCTCGGGAGCACCGATAGCTTCGTCAACGTAGAAGTTACCGCTGCCTGTCTCAGTCTCAACGTAGAACTGCAATTCAGTAGCGCCGGCAGGTATCTCGAAGGAAGTATTGCTGAGCTGTACCCATTCGCCTTTGCTGACGGTCTTGGTGTCTATCTTCGGGTAGTATACCTCATTGTCACTGCCTCTGTACTGGAGCGTGAGGAAGAAGGTCTGGGAGGCAGCACCGGTATCGTACATAACGTCTGCGCTGAAGCTGTACTTCTCGCCAGCCTTGAAGTAATTCTTGCTGAGAGCCTTTGTAGCACCGTTCCACGAAGCCTCACGGTCGGTCGTGAGAAGGCTCTGTGAACCTGCATAGGCAGCGCTCTTGCTTGCAGCAACGCTTGCGGAGCCGCGTCCCGACCAGCCGTCAGTGCCGCTCTCGAAGGTGTCATGGAAGTAGTAGCCGTCCTCATCGGGCTCATAGACCTTGGGAGTCTTGCCGCCGAGGGTATAGCTTCCGTCGGAACCGTTCCATGCGGTGCGGTCGTAGTCGAAGTAGTCGATATCGACGTAGCCGCCTGTGGACTTTGTAGGATAGCTGTAAATACCGCTCCTGTAACCGGTAAAGAGCTTGAGGTCATAGTCCATGCTGAGCTCTGTACCGAGCTTTGTCCAGCTGTTTCCGTCGAAGGAGTAGTAGAAATTCGCCTTGTCGATATTGTTAGAGGAGCTTCCGTCTGAGCCGACCGTTGCGAACTTGAAATCCACCTTGAGGTAAACCTCATCGCCGCTCATCGGAGCCTCTGCCTGTATCTTGTTGGAGCTGTTGTCGATGCTGTCACCGCCGTTGGTAGCCATATAGACCTTCTTATTGCCGCTGCCGTCAACGTAGACACCGATATTTCCGTATTTGAACTGGAAGGCTGAGAGACCTGCATAGTCGCCGGACTTCATGCCCTTTGTGTCCATCTTGATGATACTGCTGCAAGCCGGACCCTCAGTACGCATTGTGAGGGTATTCCTTGCGTGGAGCAGATCGTTTGCGATATGGTTGTTGTGAAGTCTGAGGTAGCCCTCACGCTCCGTAACAGACCACGCGTTGTTGTCGGGATTGTGGTTCCACTGCCATTCGAGGGCGAGATCATCGGAGGTATAGGTGAAATCGTCATCGCCTGCGAGGGACGAGCCGGAGCCGTCGTTCTCGATATTCAGCGTAACGGGAGCCTTGCCGTTCACGCCCATCATAGGCCAGCCGTCAACGAATTCAACAGGAACTACCGAGGGGATACGTCCCACTGCACCGTGATCCTGGAACAGCATACCGTACCATTTGCCGTCGGGAGTATCAACGATACCGCCCTGTGCAAGTCCGCTGCTGTAAGAGCCTACACCGGATTCGAGAACAGTCTTGCTTTCGTAGTTGCCGAGGAGCTCTTTTGAGCGGTAGCAGAGTTCAAGACGTCCGTGACCAGACGGCCAGGCGATTATGAAGATATAGTAATAGTCGCCGATCTTCTGGATATGCGAGCCCTCACCCGAAACATAGCCGGAAATGTTGGTCTTGAACAGTGTCTTGTCAACTCCGCCCTGCTTGAAGCCGGTCATTTCGGAATTGAGCTCCTTGATCTTGATCTCACCGCCGCCGTATACGAGGTAATTGCGTCCGTCGTCGTCAAAGAGGATAGAGGCGTCGTGGTACATACCGTTTATCTCGGACTTTGTCCATTCGCCGTTCTCGATATCGTCTGTGGAATAGATATAGGACTTGTTTGTGCTGTAACTTCCGAAGAAGACGTAGAATTTCTTGGTCTTTTCGTTATAGCGCAGACTTGCAGCCCATGAGCCCTTACCGTAGTCGTGCTTGCCGCCGATGAGGTTCTCGCCATCCCCTTCGGCGAGTCTGTCGTAGACGTAATTGCACATATGCCAGTTCACGAGGTCGGTAGACTTCATGATAGGCGCACCGGGGCTGAAATACATAGTCGTGCTGACCATGTAGTAAGTGTCGCCGACGCGGATAACGTCATTATCGGGAACGTCCGACCAGATAACGGGGTTGTTCACCGTAGTTGCAGCGACAGCAGTCAGTGTCTCTGACGGCGGTATTGAAACTGAAGAAAAGAGCATAGCCGCAGATGAGGCAAAAGCCAGAGCGGCTTTTAAAGCCTTACACTTCATACAAAATTTCCTCCCTTATTTATATATTTTTGTTATTAATATTTTATCGCAAATTACGGTGGTTCGTCAATCAACAAACGTGCTATCTTTATATCAATATTGTGCTGTGCAGGTGGACACAATGAATAACAGGTGGACGTTCTGTTAATTTGTGCCTTATCAGCCGTGCCTGCCTCTGCAAATATGCACTAATTTCTGACGCTCTTCGCTCTGTACCGCAAACTGCACGGCTTGATTTTCATGTATGATTCTGGTATAATGTTTTTATCACAGGACACTTGATATCTGAAAGGAGTGCTGCTATGAATTTCTCAGACGGCTACTGGCTGGACAGGCCCGGCTTCAAGGTCGATCACGCCACGCAGATATGCGGCGTCGAAACGGACGAACGTTCCATAACGCTCCATGCCTCGGTACGCTGGATATCCAACAGGGGCATGGCGCTGAGCGGTCCTATGCTGACGGTACGGTTCACCTCCACCCTCGAAAACTGCATCAGGGTCAGCATAGAACACTTTTCCGGCGCTGTTAAGAAGTCACCCTCGTTCACCCTCTCCGAGAACGCTGACTTCAAGCCGGTCATAAGGTACACGGACGGCGGATTTGAGCTGATATCCGGCAAAACAAAGGTCAGGACAGGCTTGCCCGGCTGCGGCTGGGACGTTTCCTACTGGTACGGCGACAAGCTCCTCACACGCTCAGGAAATCGCTCCACATCCGTCATCACGGAGGAGGAATGGCACCGCAGGTCAAGGGCTGCCGAAGTCTCTGCCGAGCGCTTCTTTTCGCACACTGACAACGGCGGAAACACCTACATACGCGAAATGCTCAGCATATCGCCCGGAGAATACATCTACGGCTTCGGTGAGAAGTTCACTCCCTTCGTCAAGAACGGTCAGACCTCCGACATCTGGAACAGTGACGGCGGCACCTGCACCCCCCAGAGCTACAAGTCCGTGCCGTTTTTCGTATCCTCGCGGAATTACGGCATATTTGTCGATAATACAGGATTTGTCAGCTTCGATACCGCAAGCGAGAACGTCTCGCGGACTGCATTCACGGTACAGGGCGAAAGCCTTGTCTACTACGTTTTCGGCGGCAGCAGCATCGCGGAGGTCATCAGCAGGTACACTGATCTCACGGGAAAGCCTGCGCTTCCGCCAGCCTATTCCTTCGGGCTGTGGCTCTCGACCTCGTTTACGACCGATTACAGCGAGAAAACGGTATTCTCCTTCATAGAAGAGATGGAAAACCGCGGGATACCTCTGAGCGTTTTCCACTTTGACTGTTTCTGGATGAAGCAGTTCGAGTGGTGCGGATTTGAGTGGGACAGGGAGAAATTCCCAGACCCTGCCGGCATGATAGAGCGACTGAAAAGCAGGGGATTGCGCGTCTGCGTCTGGGTGAACCCATACGTCAGCCAGAATTCGCCTGTATTCCGCGAACTCATGGAGAAGGGCTATTTCATCATGAACAGGGACGGTTCAGTTTTTCAGACCGATATGTGGCAGCCGGGGCTTGCGATAATCGACTTCACCTGTCCGGGAGCGCGTGATTGGTTCGCCGGAAAGATACGCGGACTTATCGCCATCGGAGTTGACGCAGTAAAGACGGATTTCGGCGAGAGAATACCCACCGATGTCGTTTACCATGACGGTTCTGACCCGTTCCTGATGCACAATTACTATTCCTATCTCTACAACCGGACGGTCTTTGACACTCTTGAGGAGGTCTTCGGCAGGGGAAAAGCCTGCGTTTTCGCACGTTCCGCGACCACCGGCTGTCAGCAGTTCCCGGTGCACTGGGGCGGCGACTGCTTCTCGAGCTATGATTCCATGTGGGAGACCCTGCGCGGCGGACTATCGCTGTGTATGTCAGGCTTCGGCTTCTTCTCCCACGATATATCCGGCTTTGAGGACAAAGCCACGCCCGACCTCTACAAGCGTTGGACGGCTTTCGGTCTGATGTCCACGCATTCGCGCTATCACGGCAGCAGCACATTCCGCGTGCCTTGGGCGTTTGACGAGGAGAGCAGCGAGGTCGCACGACATTTTTCAAGGCTGAAATGCTCGCTCATGCCGTACCTTTTCGCAAATGCCGTGAAAACTCACATTACAGGCGTACCGATGATGAGGGCGCTTGCTGTTGACTACGGCTATGACCGCAGTGCGCTGACCGTTGACACTGAGTATATGCTCGGGGAAAGTCTGCTTGTCGCGCCTGTTTTCAGTGAGGACGGCACCTGTGAGTTCTACCTTCCGGGTGATGGGATATGGACCGATATCCAGACCGGCGAGGAGTTGTCCGGAGGACGCTGGTATACCCGTAAATATGACTATTTTGGACTGCCGCTGTTTGCTGCACCTGCTTCCGTCATCGTTTTCGGAAGCTGCAATGACCGTGTGGAGTATGACTATGCGGACGGTATGAGGATACTTGTCAGCGGCATCGGGGAAGGTGCCTGTGCTGAGGCTGCCGTGTATGATGCGGACGGCGAGCCTGCCGCGGAAATAAGAGCCGAGCGGTCGGGGGACACCCTGAAAGTGACCGTTACCGGCACTGACAAGCCGTTTACCGTTGAAAGTACGCAGGGGCTCAGTATAGTCATCTGTGACAAATGATAAGCGCAAACGTTGTACACTATCACGAAATTCGGTCTGCTGTACAGCTTATTAATAAATTATTCTCACTTTTTTCCACGAAATGCGCTATGATAGACTTATAAGCACAACGAAAAAAGCGGCAGCAGCATTCCGCTGACTGCCGCCTTTCAGGCTTATCTTATACCGATCTCGGTGTCCTCGCCGGTGGTATTGTCGTATTTCAGGATATAGTCCCAGACCTCCTGAACGGTCGTGAAGGCGATGCCGACATAGCTGTCCGCGCAGCCGTAGTATATCGCTATCCTGCCGGTCTCAGCGTCCGCAAGTGCGGCACAGGGAAAGCATACATTCGGCACGAATCCGCGCTCCTCGTACCATTCCTCCGGGGCAAGAAGATAATTGCCGCACCTGTGGAGGACCTTAGATGGCTCGTTGATATCGAGGATCGCCGCGCCGATGCTGTAAACATATCCGTTGCAGGTGTTCACGACACCGTGATAGAACAGCAGCCAGCCCTTGTCAGTCTCTATCGGGGCAGCTCCGGCACCTATTTTAAGGCTTTCCCACCACTTTTTGCTCCTGCCCATGACGTGACGGTGGTGCCCCCAGAATTCCATATCGGGGCTTTCGGTGAGGAAGATATCTCCGAACGCAGTGTGACCGTTGTCGCAGGGACGCGAGAGCATGATGTAGTTCCCGCCGATTTTCCTCGGGAAAAGCACTGCATTCCGGTTATAGGGGAGGAAGGGATTTTCAAGGCGCGTGAACGTCCGGAAATCCTTCGTTGCAGCAATGCCTATCGACGGACCGTAGCAGTCCTGACACCACATGATGTAGTATGTATCGTCTATTTTCACAAGGCGCGGATCATAGGCATACAGCGGCATGAAGGGCTCGCCCTCCGAATTGGTGAAGGGTATGCGCTCAGGGTCGAATTCCCAGTTTACGGCGTCGCTGCTCCTTCCAAGGTAGATATGCGGTATGCCGTCCCGTCTTTCGCCGCGGAACACCCCGATAAATCCACCGTTATAAGGCATTACCGCGCTGTTGAAGATACGCGCAACGTCCGGGAGAGGGTTTCTGTTGATTATCGGGTTTGAGCTGTACCGCCAGACCGGTGCAGTACAGCCGGAGGGCTTTTCCTGCCACGGGATATTTGAAAGGGACTCACCTATGATCCTTATATCTGACATAACGTACTTCCTTTCAGCTTAAATCAAGTAGTTTAAGCATAGATTATCTTAAATTAAGTATAACTGATTTATTAAATAAAGTCAACAGCTATCGTTATGCCTTAAAAAATTCGTTGATATGCACTAACCGCAACTATTAATTTTAGCAGAAAAGCTGCAATTTAAGCAGCAAATACACAGGGAGGGAAGTTAAATCATGAACCTTAATGAATTTGTAAATGCAGTGACATCAGGTGCTTTTGATGACAAGTTTGAAATGCTTTACGGCGCGTCCGACAGATCGGTTCTGCGCCACAGGGCGAGATACCTCAGCGCCGCCGAAAACTTTTCGAGAATATATCCGCAGTGCGGCGAGATAAGGGTGTTTTCCGCACCGGGACGCACTGAGATAGGTGGCAACCACACCGATCACCAGCACGGAAGAGTTATCGCAGCGGCGGTAGATACTGACGCGATAGCCATAGTATCGCTGAATGACGAGAATATCATCAGGATAACATCGTCTGGCTTTCCGGATATATCTATCGTTCCGGGCGACACCGCCATGAGACCCGATGAGAGAAACACAACTGCTGCGCTTGTCCGCGGCATTGCAGCCGGATTTACGGATATAGGCGTGGAGGTCGGCGGCTTTGATGCGTATATCACATCAGAGATTGCCCCTGGAAGCGGTCTTGCCTCATCGGCAGCCTTCGAGGTGCTGACAGCTTATATCATAGACCGCTGCTTCAATGCCGGCGCTTCGAGCCCATTTGAGCTTGCAGGCATTGCTCACGCCGCAGAGAGCAGCTATTACGGAAAGGCGAGCGGTCTTATGGACCAGACCGTCAGCGCGGTCGGCGGCTTTGTTTTCATAGATTTCGGCGTTCCGGAGGAACCGGCGGTAAGGAAGATAGGCTTCGACTTCTCACGCGCAGGCTATTCGCTCTGCATCACCAACACAGGCGAGGATCACGCGGC
Organism: Ruminococcus sp.; assembly: GCA_017525915.1. GTDB lineage: Bacteria > Bacillota > Clostridia > Oscillospirales > Ruminococcaceae > Ruminococcus. The sequence continues at coordinate 72,535 of JAFXSC010000001.1, read as the reverse complement.
TGCTTCGGAGGAATACTCCGCGATAACTGCGGAGATGAAAAGCGTTGCAAAGGCCCTCGGAAAGAAGCATCTTGCTGACTGTTCCGAAAGCGAGTTCTACGAAAAGCTGCCGGAGTTGAGGAAAGTATGCGGCGACAGGGCGATACTCCGCGCGGCGCATTTCTTTGGTGATGATCTCCGCGCAGAGCTTGAAGCGGATGCGCTCAGCATCGGCGATACTGTTGAATTCTTCAATCATGTGAACGGCTCGGGACGTTCCTCCTGCGAGCTTTTGCAGAACATCTATTCATGCCGTGAACCTGAAAGGCAGGGCGTATCCATAGCCTTGATGATGAGCCGCAGGTTCCTTGGCGAAAACGGTGCAGTCCGCGTGCATGGCGGAGGTTTCGGCGGAACGGTGCAGGCATTCGTGCCGAACTATCTCACTGAGGATTATACTGCTGAAATGGAGCGTATATTCGGACCGGGAAGCTGCCGCACCCATGTTATAAGACCTGCCGGCGCATACGAGCTGGAGAAATAAAGCACTGCCGTACGGATAGTGACAAAAAAAGACCGCCTCAAAAGAGGCGGTCTTCGTTATTATCAGATCAAACGAGCGGGAAAGCACCTGCGTTGTTATCAACAACGTAGTAAACCATGTTCTCCTCGGGCTTAACGTAAACGTTTACGCTCTTGGGAGACTTAACGCCTGAAGCTTCCTTAGCCTTAGCAATGAGGTCAGCAGAAGTGATCTCTGCGCCCATGTACTGAACAAATACGTTCTCGGAAGCAACTGTCTTCTTAGCAGCAGTCTTCTTCTCAGCGGGAGCCTTCTTAGCAGCTGTCTTCTTGGGAGCAGCAGCCTTCTTAGCAGCCTTCTTCTCAGCAGGAGCCTCTGCAACAGGAGCTACTGCCTCAGCAACAGCCTTGGTTGTCTTTTCAGCCATGATAATTACCTCCTTAATTACTTGTTGACTGCACTCTTAAGAGCCTGTCCAGCCTTGAAAGCGGGAGCCTTTGAAGCGGGAGCAGTCATCATCTTGCCGGTCTGGGGATTCTTGACCTGCTTTTCCTTTCTGTCACGAACTTCAAAAGTGCCGAAGCCTACGATAGCAACCTTCTCACCGTTTGCAAGTGAATCTGTGATAGCAGAGATGATTGCATTTACAGCGATCTCGGCGTTCTTCTTTGTGAAATCGGTCTTTTCAGCAACAGCGCTGATCAATTCAGTCTTTGTCATATTGGTATCCTCCGTAAATAAAATTTTACAATTGAATTATATACCCTTTGTCCGGATTTGTCAAGGAAATAGCGAAAAAATGACAAAACGACCTATATTGAGCTATCTAAGGCACGATTTTTATTGAAAACAGCAATAACGAGGGCTGATTTTCCGCGTATCATCGGGAATAATCAGGCATTTTGTGACTTATATTTTTATACTAATACACAATTGAATAACAATCTTGCGGAAAGCATTTCAGTGCACCGGAGCTTATTCTGCCGTGAGCGAACCGTTTTCGTCAGCGTCTATATCTATCGTGTCACCGGCGGAGAGGTCACATTTTATGATCTTCCTTGCGACGAGAGTTTCAACTCTGCTCTGTATGAATCTTCTCAGCGGGCGCGCACCGAAGTTCGGATCGTAGCCCTGCTCAACTATCAGTTCCTTAGCCTTCGGGGTGACATTGAGCTTTATATGTTTGTCGTCGAGACGTTTGCGGAGGTCGCCGAGCATGAGGTCAACTATCTTCATGATGTCGTTCTTTGTGAGCGGCTTGTAGAAGATTATCTCGTCGAGACGGTTGAGGAATTCCGGACGGAACTGCTGCTTCAGCAGGCTGTCAACGTTCTTCCTTGCCTCGTCGGTGATATTGCCCTCAGAGTCGATGCCGTCGAGGATATAGTGCGAGCCAAGGTTGGAGGTGAGTATGATTATGGTATTCTTGAAATCGACCGTGCGTCCCTGCGAATCGGTTATACGTCCGTCATCAAGGACCTGCAGGAGAACGTTGAATACGTCCGGGTGAGCCTTTTCCACCTCGTCAAAGAGGACAACGGAATAGGGCTTGCGGCGGACTGCCTCGGTGAGCTGACCGCCCTCGTCATAGCCGACGTATCCGGGAGGCGCTCCGATGAGACGGCTCACGCTGTGCTTCTCCATGTATTCGCTCATGTCTATACGGATAATATTTTTCTCGTCATCGAACAGCGAAGCGGAAAGTGCCTTTGCGAGCTCGGTCTTGCCGACACCGGTAGGTCCGAGGAACAGGAAGGAACCGATAGGACGGTCGGGGTCCTGAATGCCTGCGCGTGAACGGAGAATAGCTTCGCTCACCTTTGTAACAGCCTCGTCCTGACCTATCACCCTCTCGTGAAGGATATTTTCAAGTCCGAGTATCTTCTCTTTCTCACCTTCCATGAGCTTTGCAACGGGGATACCTGTCCAGCGGCAAACTATCTTTGCGACCTCCTCCTCCGTTACCTTGTCACGGAGGAGCCTTTCGCCGCCGATATCCTGTTCAGCCTTGTGTTCGAGCTCTGCGAGCTGTTTCTGGAGCGAGGGCAGTCTGCCGTATTTCAGCTCTGCCGCCTTGTTGAGGTCGTACTCACGCTCAGCCTTGTCTATTTCGCCTCCGAGCTTCTCTATCTCCTCGCGGAGCTTCTGGACTGCAGATATATCGGTCTTTTCGTTCTCCCACTTAGCCTTCATCGCATTGAACTTGTCGTGCAGCTCTGAAAGTTCCTGCTGTATTTCTTCAAGATGCTCTTTCGAGATGCTGTCGCTCTCTTTTTTGAGGGCGGCTTCTTCGATTTCAAGCTGTACTATCTTACGCGATATCTCGTCCATTTCGGTAGGCATGGAGTCCATTTCCGTTCTTATAGTTGCACACGCTTCATCAATAAGGTCGATTGCCTTGTCGGGCAGGAAACGGTCGGAGATGTACCTGTTGGAGAGCACAGCCGCCGAAATGAGGGCGTTGTCCTGTATTTTTACGCCGTGGAATACCTCATAGCGCTCTTTAAGTCCTCTTAATATTGATATAGTGTCCTCAACGGTCGGCTCGTCAACGAGAACGGGCTGGAAACGTCTTTCAAGTGCAGGGTCCTTCTCGATGTACTGGCGGTACTCATTGAGCGTTGTGGCGCCGATACAGTGCAGCTCGCCCCTTGCAAGCATAGGCTTGAGGAGGTTGCCGGCGTCCATAGCGCCGTCAGTCTTGCCAGCGCCGACGATAGTGTGCAGCTCGTCGATGAAAAGGATTATCTGACCGTTGCTGTTCTTTATTTCGTTGAGAACGGCTTTGAGCCTTTCCTCGAATTCGCCGCGGTACTTTGCACCTGCAACGAGTGCGCCGAGGTCGAGTGAGAATATTTTCCTGTCCTTCAGGCTGTCCGGAACATCACCTGCAACGATACGCAGGGCAAGTCCCTCCGCAATGGCGGTCTTTCCGACACCCGGCTCACCGATGAGCACAGGATTATTCTTGGTCTTACGGGAAAGTATGCGGATAACGTTCCTTATCTCACTGTCACGCCCGATGACCGGGTCGAGCTTGTTGCGCTTTGCAAGTCCCACAAGCTCCTGACCGTATTTGGTGAGGACGTCATAGGTGTCCTCCGGATTTTCACTTGTAACTCTGGTATTCCCGCGGACGGTCATTAGTGCGCTCAGGAAGGCATCCTGCGTGATATTGAAGGTTTTCAGCAGAGCGGAAGTGTCTCTGTCCTTGCAGGCAATGAGAGAAAGGAATATATGCTCAACGGAGACATATTCGTCCTTCATGTTCTCAGCGAGCTTCTCAGCCGTGAGGAGCATACGGTCTGTCTCACCGGAAATGCCGACATTATTGCTTCTGCCGCTGCCTGTGACCTTCGGCAGCGCACCGATCTTCCGGTCAGTCTCAGCGGAAAGCATATCCGTGTCAATATTCATCTTTTTCAGAAGCTGAGGGATAAGACCGTTCTCCTGTCCGAGAAGTCCGGAAAAGATATGCACCGGTTCAACGAGCTGATTTGAGTTCATAACGGCGATATTCTGAGCTTTTACGATAGCAGCGATAGTCTGCTTTGTATATTTTTCAGTATTCATAAATAGACCTCCTGTTCATTCGTGACTTAAATTCGTGTGACCTGACCGCTAAATGATATATTCGTCCAGCATATCATTATAATCCTTTGCAAGTGCCGGTTCGACCTCGTCCATGCACTTCGAGGACAAACAGACCTGCATGGAATTGTAGAGATTATTGAGGTAGCGGCTTATCGCCTCGCCGGTTTGTTCAGGAGAAAGCCCGGTATTTATCAGGCTTCTTTTGAATACGCCGCCGTCGAGAGACGAGTCATAGTTCTTGTAGCCTCTTGCGGCAAGGCAGCGTGCTTCGAGCCTCCTGCGGTATAAGAAATAGGTGAAGAAGGTGTCGATAAGGGCAATGTTCTGTGTCCGTATCTGCACCTTGAGCGTACCGAGGAACTCACCCGGCGAGCGGTCAAGCTCGACCTTATAGCTTATTGTGGGACGGTACTTGTATTCGAGGGCGGCCCGGAGGGTCATAAGCGACGCCGAGTGCTGCTGCTGGATACTGAAGCAGCTGTCGATAAGCCCTGACAGCGAGCCGAATATGTCCTGCATACGCATTTCCGGGGTCTCGCAGGAAAGATGCTCTGCGAGTATCTGGTTTATGAGGTTCGAGCGGCTTGTGCCGCGCTTGTAGGCTTCGCGGTCAACAGCCCGGATAACATCGTCCATCAGGACGAGGCTGTAAACGCTCTTCTTCATATTTCACCGCCTCCTTTACATAGATTATAGCACGGCTTATTAAACTTGTCAAGCGAATTATTAATATTTCACGCAAATTTCACAGTGCAAAAAAATTCCTTCCCAGGAGGGAAGGCTGCTGTGATCCAAACGGCAAAGCCGTTTAGCACTGTGGACCATTGCAAGATAAAGTTAAAAGAAGTTATTGAGAATAGAAAACATGAAAAAATTACAAATGAAAGGGGTTAGTTTTAATTATTGACAAAAACTATTTCTTTGCAGTGGCGATTTTAATACTCAGTATCAAGCACATGAGAGGGGAGGGTACTTGATACTGAGTACCAATATCTTCGTCACTGTCTATATTATATTGCAAAGCAATATGCTTGACAATATACAAAAGTAAACATAACTACAACTTTGTATACTTTTAGCAGAATTTCACATGAAATTAACGTTAATTTTTTATTAATAAGTTATCATATAGAATTTATTAACAGTATATCTATTTTTAAATTCACTTTTTCCAGTTGTAAAAAACCGGGAGCTGACTGCTCCCGGCTGGATTATTTACCGAGCATCTCCTCAGCTGCAAGCATCACACCAAGCTTGCCGGAGGTGTAGGTTATGCCGCCCTGCATCCAGACCGCGTAAGGTTCACGGAGGGGAGCGTCAGCGGAAAGCTCGATCGAAGCGCCGCCTGTGAAGGCACCGGCAGCCATGATGACCTTGTCCGAATAGCCGGGCATATCCCAGGGCTCGGGCGTAACGAAGGAATCAACGGGCGCTCCCTTCTGTATACCGCGGCAGAACGCGCAGAGAGCTTCTTCGCTGCCGAGCTTTATCGCCGTAATGATATCGCCGCGAAGGTCGTCCTTGCGTGGGGAGCATTCATAGCCGAGCATCGTGAACAGCTCACTTGCGAAGGCGGAGGTCTTTACCGCACTTGCAACGACGTCCGGAGCAAAGAAAAGTCCAAGCAGGAGCTCACGGTTCATGCCGAGTGTGCAGCCGACTTCCTTGCCCATGCCGACACAGGTAAGGCGGTAGGAGCATAGCTCCACGAGGTCTGCACGGCCGGCTATATATCCGCCTGTACGGGCGATACCGCCGCCGGCGTTCTTGATGAGCGAGCCGATGATGATGTCAGCACCGACCGCAGTGGGCTCGCGCTCCTCGATGAATTCGCCGTAGCAGTTGTCCACCATGATGATAATATCGGGATTGCCCTTTTTAGCGGCTTTTATCATCTCGCCGATGTCGTTCACAGTGAACGCCGGACGCAGTGAATATCCTCTGGAACGCTGTATATAGGCAATTTTAGCACCTTTTACAGCTTCTGTGATCTCGTTGAGTTTAGGAGTACCGTCCTCGTTGAGATCGACCTGACCGTATTCAACGCCGAAGTCCATTAGCGAACCGTTACCCTTGTTTCCGCTGAGACCGATGACCTCTTCAAGGGTATCGTAGGGCTTGCCGGTTATGGCGACCATTTTGTCGCCCTTTCGGAGAACGCCGAAAAGCGCAACTGACAGCGCATGAGTGCCGGATACGAAGTTGTGGCGGACGAGAGCGTCCTCAGTGCCGAGAGCCTGAGCGAATACCTTGTCAATGACCTCTCTGCCGACGTCGCCGTAGCCGTAGCCGGTCGAGCCGTAGAAGCAGGGCTCGCTGACCTTGTTGTCGGTGAAGGCTTTGAGCACCTTTGCACCGTTGTATTCCGCGACTGCTGAAATGCGCTCGAAAGCGTCCCGGCAGTTGTTTTCAGCCTGCTGAGCAAGCTCAATAAGCTTCGGGTCGAAGCTGTATATCTCGTTTATCTTACTGTTCATATCTATACCTTTCAGTTTTATAGTTGAGAAAAAATGTAGGGGAGCCCGTCCTCGGGTTCCCATTTGATTGGAAGTTTTCCCCGGGACTGATTGCCTGTCCATTGCAGGGAGCTGCCTGTATTGCTGCCCTTATTCTACTTACTATTCATTTGTCTGCAAGTCTGCCCTTGGAAACATTGTCCTTCACAACGTCGATACGTTCGAGGACTATTTCCTTGCCGACTATCTTGAAGCCTATTTCCTGATAGAAGCTGACGCGGACGTCGAGCGCGAGAAGGTAAGCTCTTTTTCCGAGCCCGTTGAAGAATTTTGCGAGCCATTTCAGGAACTCGCGGGCATATCCTCTGCCGCGCGCTGCGATGTTCGTAGCGACCTGTCCGATGAGGACAGTGCTGCCGATATCGAACACTGCCGAAGCAGTAGTCGAATCCCGGTATGTGAACACACGGCTGATACCGTGGCGGCAGCGGTGCGATGTATCGGTGTACCACAGTGAGAAATCCGCTATATTCGGGAATCCCTCGCTGAGTATCTTGTAAACGTCAGTGAGCTTGGGGTTGAATTCAACGTGGTCTTCAATGCTTTCGAGCGGCGTATCATCGGGGATAAGCTCGAAAATGGTGCGGTTGAGCGTCTGATAGCGCTCGGGTATCTTTATCCCTTCAAGAACGCTCTGGTCACCCTCAATACGGAAGGGGAGGTTCATGCTAACGAAGAGGTTGAGTTCCTCACTCGGTTCAAGACCGCCGTCCGAGCAGATTATCAGCGTGGAATTGATTATGAACATATATCCTACTCCGCCGTAATCACCGGTGATTTTGTAGAAGCGGCAGAACTCATAATTAGGACCGTATGCACGCATATACGCAAGCATTTTCTTGCCGTTGAGGGTCTTGTTCAGCAGAGCAGCGTCGAGTTCATGCTCGTGTTCGATAAGTCTTATCATAAGCCGTGTATCCTTTCGGCAAGTATTTTTACAAGCGCAAGAGCATTTTCCATGTCGGCGTATTCTATCACGCATGAGGGCGAATGGAGGTATCTGCATGGCAGAGATACCGCGACGGTACGCACGCCCTTTCCGCTGATGTGGATAGCACCGGCATCATTACCGCCAGCGACCACGGATTTGGTCTGGCAGGGTATACCGTTTCCTGCGGCAATGTCAAAGGCAAGTCGGTAGAGCTCCCTGTCGTACATCGTGCTTCTGTCCATGAATGAAACGACCGGACCTTTTCCGAGCTCGCAGACGCGCTTCGCACCGGAGCTGCCTTCGATATCGGCAGCAGTGGTCGATTCGAGAACTATAGCAAAGTCCGGAGCTACGGCGAAAGCGGACGCCGTTGAACCGCGCAGACCTATCTCCTCCTGCACGTTGAAAACGAACCAGGTGTCATACTCAATCTCTCCGCGTATCATTTCAATCATCATTGCACAGCCGGCGCGGTCGTCGATAGCCTTCGCCTTGATGCGCCTTTCTCCGAGCTCAGTGAAGTCGGAGACGAAGTACGCACAGTCGCCCTGTGCCACGAGCTTTTCGGCGGCTTCCCTGTCCTCAGCTCCGATGTCGATGTAGAGGCTGTCCGTTTTGGGAGCCTTCTCCCGCTCGTCCTTGGAGAGGTTGTGAACGGCGGTAGCACCGACAACTCCGTAGAGCTTTTCGCCGGTGATACTGCTCCTGACAGTGACCTGCCTGCCGATAATTACGGAGGGGTCAATACCGCCGACTTCACCGAAGCTTAGAGTGCCGTCAGCGCGGATATATGTGATTATGAAGCCGACCTCGTCCATATGGGCGCATATCATCAGTTTTTTCTCCGGTGATCTTCTGCCCTTTTTGAAGCATATAAGGCTGCCGAGCGGGTCGATGCGCCATTCGCAGTATCCGTCAATCAGGGCTGTGATACGGTCACGGACGTCCTTTTCATCGCCCGAAACTCCGTCGATGAGGCATAATTCCTTCAAAAGCTCCTTCATCATTCACCCTCCTTTGCAAATTCAGCGATGAGCTGTGCTGTGAGCTCAACATCACTGAGGTCGATGACCTCGGCAGGTGTGTGCATATTTCGCAGAGGAATAGAAACTGTGCAGACCCTTGCGCCCTCTCTTGAAACGGAATAGCGGTCGGCGTTGGTAGAGGTAAGTCCCTCCATGACCTCACGCTGATAGGGGAGCGCAGCTTTTTCAGCGGCGCGTATAAGTCCCATGGAAAGACCTCGGTCGAGGCTGGGGGAAATGCCGATCATAGCGCCCTTGCCGAGCTTGCCGCATTTCTGCTCGTTCTCGCCGACAGCATAGGCAAAGCTTACGTCAACGGCAATGGCAAAGTCCGGAGCAAGCCTGAAAGCGCCTATTTTAGCACCGCGCTCGCCAAGCTCCTCCTGAGTTGAGAAGTTCACTGTTATATTGTAAGCGGTCTGCTGGCCTTTCAGAAGTTCCAGAGTGCGGAGAATAGCCGCAACTCCGCAGCGGTCATCGAGAGCGCCGCCGGCAATGCGTCCGCCGGCAAGCTCACGGAGCTTAACATCAAAGGTGATGCTGTCGCCCTGAGAGACGATTTCTTCAAGCTCGTCCCTGGTCATACCTGCATCTATCGAAACATCGCCCCACTCCATAACGCCGTTCTCACCGCTGATGAGGTGCGGAGGAACAGAGCAGACAACGCCCAGGATATCGTGCTTTCCGTGGATAATAACGGGCTGTGCAGGGAGCAGACGGCGGTCGATGCCGCCGATGTTGCCGACCTTTATGAAGCCCTCGTCAGTGATGTGGGTGACTATCATGCCGATCTGGTCGATGTGGGCATCGAGGACGAGGGTGGGAAGTCCCTCGCGGCGTGAGCCGAAGGTACCTATAACGTTTCCGGAAACAATCTCAGCGTCCGGACAGTATTCTTTCAGCATAGAGAGGGCAGTTCCGGCAGCGGTGGACTCGTCCCCGGAGGCGCCGGATGCCGCACACAGTGCAGTAATCGTTGCTTTAATATCCATAGCATATCGCCTTTCGCAAAAAATCAATCATTATTATTATAACAGATTTGTTCGGCAAATGCAATACCTGAACAATCACGGAAAATCCTTGACTTTGGCGCGGATTTATGTTACAATAAGGCATACTTTATTTGGAGGTAACGCTATGAGCGATATGAATGAAAAAGAAATGGAAGAATTTGACGACGAGGAGAACGCTGACTACATTACCCTCACTGACGATGACGGAAACGACGTATCCTTCGAGATGCTCGATGTCATAGAGTATAAGGAGCGTTCCTTTGCAGTCCTTCTTCCCTTTGAGGACGAGGACGACGAGGTCGTGATACTTGAGATGCTGATGGCAGATGACCCGGAAATGGTCGATTTTGTCTCTGTTGACGACGATGATCTTCTCGAGGAAGTCTTTGCAGAGTTCCAGAAGAAGTACGAGAACGAGGAAGAATAACAAAAGGGACGCCATGTGCGTCCCTTTCTGCTGCAAAAAAGCCTGACCGAAGCGGTCAGGCTTTTTTATTGTGAATTACTTGTTGATTATTCTTACGCGGATAACGCCGTCAACAGCATTGATCTTGCCCTCAACGGAAGCAGGGATCTCACCGATAACATCAAGCATAGTGTAAGCAAAATCCTTCTTGCTTGCATTTACCATGTTCTCGATATTGATACCCTCGTTGCCGACAACAGTAGTGATAGAAGCGATAGTTGTAGGAACGTTCTTGTGGATAACGCAGATCTTTGTGCCCTGAGCCTCCATTGAAGCATTCGGGAGATTTACGCTGTTTCTGATATTACCGTTCTCGATGTAGTCAACGAGCTCCTGAGCAGCCATAACTGCACAGTTGTCCTCGCTCTCGGGAGTAGAAGCGCCGAGGTGGGGGAGAACGATAACATCGTCAACGCCGAGAACGATGTCGTCAGCAAAGTCAGTAACGTACTTGGCTACCTTGCCGTCAGCGATAGCCTTGACAACTGCTTCACTGTTGATGAGCTCGCCTCTTGCGAGGTTGATGAGACGAACGCCGTCCTTCATCATAGCGATCTGCTCAGCATCGATAGTATTCTTTGTCTGAGGAGTGTAGGGCATATGGATCGTGATATAGTCACTGTTCTTGTAAATATCGTTGATATCGGAAACGATCTTTACAGAAGGCTCAAGGTGGAGAGCAGCGGCAACTGAGAGGAAGGGATCGTAGCCGATAACCTTCATGCCGAGGGACTCAGCAGCGTTGGCGATCTTACCGCCGATAGCGCCGAGGCCGATGATACCGAGGGTCTTGCCTGCAATCTCAGGACCGGCGAACTTGGACTTTCCGCCTTCAACAGTCTTGGGAGCGTCGGGAGTGCCCTTGAGTGAAGCAGCCCATGCAGCAGCCTCAACGATCTTTCTTGAAGCGAGGAGGAGAGCGCAGATAGCGAGCTCCTTAACTGCATTAGAGTTAGCACCGGGAGTGTTGAATACGCAGATACCTTCCTGAGCGCAGCGCTCAACAGGGATATTGTTTACGCCGGCACCTGCACGAGCGATAGCGATGAGCTTGTCGCCGAAAGCCATGTCGTGCATCTTGGCAGAACGTACCATGATAGCATCGGGATTCTCAGGTGTATCAGAGATGGAGTATTTGCTCTTATCGAAGATATCTGTACCGATAGAGGATATCTTGTTAAGTGTCTGAATCTTGTACATTTCAGTAAACCTCTTTCCAATTATTTTTAATTCATAATTCATAATTTAAGCTGTTCGCTTCCGCTCACATATTAATCCGAGCCGAAGGCGACACCATAATTATGCATTATGCATTCTTAATTATGAATTATCAGGAGTTTTCTTCCTCGAACTTCTTCATGAAAGCAACGAGCTTCTCAACGCCCTCGATAGGCATAGCGTTGTAGATGGAAGCGCGCATACCGCCGACAGTTCTGTGACCCTTGAGATTCTCAAGACCAGCCTTCTTGGACTCAGCAACAAACTTCTTGTCGAGCTCCTCATTGCCTGTGATGAAGGGAACGTTCATGAGTGAACGGTCCTTCTTCTCAACGGTGCCCTTGAACATCTTGCTGCTGTCGAGGAAATCGTAGAGGATCTTGGCCTTCTTCTCGTTGTGAGCCTTCATAGCCTCGAGACCGCCCATTTTCTTGATCCACTTGAATACCTTGCCGCATACATAGATGCCGTAGCAGGGGGGAGTATTGTAGAGGGACTCGTTCTCAGCCTGGATCTTCCAGTCGCACATTGTAGGAGTGATCTTGAGTGCGGGACCGTCAGCGATGAGGTCTTCACGAACGATGATGATCTGAACGCCGGAAGGACCAACGTTCTTCTGAACGCCGCCGTAGATAACGCCGTACTTGGTAACGTCAACGGGCTCAGAGAGGAAGCATGAGCTTACGTCAGCAACGAGCTCGTGACCCTTTGTGTTGGGGAGTTCCCAGAACTTTGTACCGTAGATGGTATTGTTCTCGCAGATGTAAACATAGTCAACGTCCTCGGGGATATCGAGGTCGGAGCAATCGGGGATATAGGAGAAGGTCTTATCGGCGGAAGAAGCGACTCTTACGACTTCGCCGTACTTCTCAGCCTCCTGAGCAGCCTTCTTGGCCCACTGACCAGTGATTATGTAAGCAGCCTTGCCCTTCTTCATAAGGTTCATGGGAACTTCTGCGAAAACGAGGGAAGCGCCGCCCTGAACGAAGATTACCTTGTAGTTGTCAGGGATGTTCATAAGGTCGCGGAGATCCTGTTCAGCCTCCTTGATGATATCATCATAGACCTTTGAACGGTGGGACATTTCCATAACGGACATTCCACAGCCCTTGTAATCCATCATTTCCTCTGCACACTCCTTGAGGACTTCCTCGGGAAGAACGGCGGGGCCTGCGCTGAAGTTATAAATTCTGCTCATTTGAAAAAACCTCCATATATTATATGAAATTGATTAGTATTGCCATACAATAATAATTATACTCTTTTCGTAGTGATAAGTCAATATCTTGGAGGGAAATTTTTTTATTTCTGTTGTTTCCGCAGAAGGAAAGAGCCGCACTTCCCGTGCGGCTCTGGTTTTTAGTCGATTTTGGTGAATCTTCTTACATCTCCGGCTTTTCCGGTGAACATGGTCTTGGGTCTTGCCCATACCTGACCGTCGTGGAGCGAACGGTAGATGACGAGCTCCTCGTTGGTCTCGCTGTGACGCGCAACGTCTATGAGCTCATACTCACCGCCCTTGAAGTGACGGTATTTTGCACCGCAGACTATCTCGGTCTCCTTTTCCTCGGCTATCTGCGGACCTACCGCGTTCTCGGGATCGATGTTGACGATATCGTCAGCAACGATTATCATTGACGAGAAGGGCTGGAGCGTCAGATGAACGTTGCCGTTCTCAACGGGTATCTTAGCAGCGCTGATAACGTCAACGAGAGCTCCGAGGTGAGTACCGAAGTTCACATCATACGGATAATCGGCAAGGTTGAGCGCAACGTAGACCACCTGATCGCCGAGGCACTTCTTGAAAAGGAGCTGCTGGTTTGTGATCTGGATACGCTCATAGCTGCCTGTTCTGAGGGCAGGGTAAGCGCGATAGATGCGTCCGAGCTTGACGATGTGCTTGTAGAGCTCGATGTTCTCGCGCTCCATATCCGCAAGGTGGAGACAGGGACGGAGGTTATCGTCAGAATTGTTCTCCTTGCGGCCCTGAATGCCGTATTCGCTGCCGTAGTAGATCGAAGGGATACCGGGCATCGAGTACATGAGGGTATAGACGAGGGGAAGGTGAGCCTGATTTACGAGGGTGCTCGCAAGGCGGTTCACATCGTGGTTGTCAACGAAGTTATAGAGGTCGATATTCCTGTAAATACCGCCGTTCATGCCGGACTGGCGGTTTATTGAGTAGTCGATCTCGAAATAGTTCTTGTCATTGTGGGAGGAATAGAGGCCCTTGTAGCATTCATAGTTGGTAACGCTGTCGAGCATCTCAGGGTTTGCCCAGCGGTTGTAGTCGCCGTGGATTATCTCGCCCATGAGCCAGAAATCGCGCTTTTTGCCCTTGCAGAAGCTTCTTATCCTCTTGAAGAAGTCGAAGTCGATGCAGTCGGCAGCGTCAAAGCGGATGCCGTCGATGCCAAAGGACTCTATCCAGTAGTTGATAGCGTCGATGATGTGGTCACAGACGCCGACATTGCGGAGATTGAGTTTTACGAGGTTATAGTGGCCGTTCCAGCCTTCATACCAGAATGGGTCGCCGCAGGGACTCTGACCGCCGAAGTTGAGGTTCTGGAACCAGTCGCAGTAGCCCGACCCCTGACCCTTCTCCTGAATATCGACGAACTGGGGAAATTTCCTTCCTACATGGTTGAAAACGCCGTCAAGGATGACCCTGATGCCGTTTTCGTGGAACTTGTCGCAGATGAAGCGGAAGGAATTGTTGTCGCCGAGACGACGGTCAATGGTCTTGTAGTCAATGGTATCGTAGCCGTGCTCGACAGACTCGAAAACGGGTCCGAAGTAAACGGCGTCAACATTCATCTCCTTGAAATGCGGTATCCAGTCGAGCACCTTGTCGAGACGGTAGACCACATCGCCTCCGTCATTGAATTTGGGTGCTCCGCAGAAGCCGAGCGGGTAGATGTGGTAGATTATGGCGTTGTCATACCAATTCATATATCAATTCTCCTTTAAAAAGTATGTATCATCCGCGCTCTATCCCCTGAGCACGGTCCTGTGCTTACTTATTGCTTCCCTCGAGGTAGTAGGATGCCTCCATATCGGCAACATTGAGAGCAAGGGCGAGCGGGTACTCTTCGAGAGCCTTTCCGATAGTACCTCTCTCATCGGTACTTCCGTATGAAAAGCCCATATGATAGCGTATCGCAAAAGCCTCATCGCGCGAGAGCCTGTTGTCGCCGTAGAAAAATCCTGAGAGTATGTATACGGATTTTTCGCCGTGTCCGTAGGGGAGAGTGTCGTTAACCGTATAGTACGGCACCTTTTCCCATACGCCGGTCTCGTCGTTCTTTTTGTTGCGGTAGTCCACACCGTAGAAATTGACCTTGCAGACGTCGTGGAGCAGCGCGACGATGGCAATTGTCTCCTCGGAGTAGTCCATTCCGTAGAGCTCCTTGGTGCGTGGGCGCGAGAGGTAGTCCTTCAGGCAGTAGTAAACGTTGAGACTGTGCTGTACAAGACCGCATTCGTAAGCTCCGTGGAAACGGGTACTGCTCGGAGCGGTGAAGAAATCGCTTTTTTTGAGATAATCAAGCAGTTTATCAGCTCCTCCCCGTTTGATATTCTCAGTATAGACCGAGATAAATTCTTCTTTAGGGGTCATGAAACACCTCTTTCTGCCTTCAGGCGTTATTGGAGCAACGGTTCAGAAAATCCACTCCGGCATCATTCTCCATATACATTATATCACAAATTGTTATTTTATTCAATAGCTGAAATAATATTTTTATCAATTTCATTGCATTTGAACAAAAAGTAATAAAATTTTTTGTCATAATAACACATTTCCGCTTCGGCGATGATGCTGTATCCGGGGAGAAGAACTTCCGGCTGCGGCTTTAAACTGCGTACCACCGCGAAATCTGCCCTTCCGGAGGATATGTACCAGTCCTGCGCGGCAGCCATTTCCGGAACAGCCATGTTGTTCAGACAGAAGTAGCGGAACTCCGGCACCTGACCTGCAGCAAGGTAGAAGCCGCCGTCTATGAAACCGTAGTTGAGGAGGCTTCCACCGCCGTTTTCCTCAATGACATCGGCAAAGATGTACTGCGGAAGCTCATCACGGTCATATTTCATGAGGTAGACGTTCCTGCTCGTCAGTAAGCACCAGAACGCACAGAGAACTGTTCCGGCAGCGCATATCGCAGCGTAAGCGCGGCGCGGAAAATCCTTGCCGCTCAGTTCCGGAAGGAACGTTCCGGCAGCCGTACCGAGAGCCTGCGGAACGAACACAGCCATTGCGAGAGGGTAATACTGATAGCTGAGGTGTCCTCCGAAAGCCGTCAGTATCATCAGAGCTGCCGAGCCGAGGAAATAGGCGGCTGACGCTTTGCCTTCGCGGAGCGGCACCAAAACTGTCCCGGCGCATATCAGGACGGCAGGAATGAGCATGAACAGCAGGCAGAAGTACAGCCCGTTTCCGATGTTCCGGAGGAGAACGCTGCTGCCGCCGCCGTAGCGGAAAAGGTTGTCGTAGAAGTACACCGAGAAAAGTTCACTTACGGCACCGTTTGCGGCAAAGTACAGCATAACCGGAAGACTTGCCGCTGCTGCACCGAGCACACAGAACGATATTTCGCCGGGAAGCAGTCCAGCTCTTCCGTTCTTTACAGCGGCGATGATGCCGGCGATAGCTGCTGCCGCGAAAATTCCGAGGAACGAGAATTTTATCCACAGAACAGCGCCGCCGAGAACGCCGAGAATGAACCATTCCCTGCCCGATAGAGCGCGTCTGCCGTGTACGGCTCCGTGACCGATGAGGTAAGCACCGAGGGTCAGCGGCAGGCAGAGTTCCTCCGCGCTGTCGCCGTGACAGAAGGAATCAGAGGCGTATATCGCTCCGGATAGCACGGGCATAAGCCACAGGGCGTATCTGCCGCAGCTATTTTCCATGAGCAGACAGGCTTCATAGAGGAATGCGGTGCAGGCGGCAGTCTCGATAAGGAACACGCCGAAGAAGGACTTCCCTGATATCAGCGCCGCGGCGGCGTGGAGCATATAGAGCAGGGGACCCTTCTGCTCGTAGAGGTCGCGGTAGGGGACTTTGCCGCGTAGCATACCCCTTCCGACGGTAAGGTAGGTGTTGGCGTCCACCCAGTCGTTGAGAGGGTAGAGCGGCGAGGATTTCGAGCATATCAGCAGCGTCGATGCTGCGATGACTGCACACCAGAGCAGTACAGGGGGGAAGAGTTTTGTTTTCATGGTTTCACCGTATTTTCAGAGAATAGTGAATGATTGCGTATCTAAATATGTCCGGGCTGATAATGTCCGCTCCTGCTGCCATGCGGAATATTACGACAAGTATTGACATTTCCTTTTCAAAGGTATATAATGTTCAAGGCAATGATTTTCAGCCGGAGGGAAAATATGGAAGTTTCTGAAATATATCTTAACAGGCTCCAGAACAGCGAGGAGCTTTACAGTGAGGTCGCGGCCAAGCTCGGTGTTCCGGGCATTAAGGACGGGGAGAGCCTTTGTGCTGAGCTTTCCTCCCGAAGCACACCGCATGAGTACAGGCTTTATATATCCGACGAGAAGGCCGTCAACAGCACTGTTGACGAGATAGCCGGAGCTTTCCGTGATAACAGCGGAGAGAACTCATCGTGCGTCATACGCGAGGACGAGTTCCTGAACCTCATCGACAGCCATTCGCGCCTGACAAGGACTGCAAAGCCGCGCTCCCTCGTTCACAGGGACGGCGACCTTCACCCGACCGTGCATATCTGGCTGATAAAGCGGCGTGATATGGGAATATTCGTGCTTCTCCAGAAGCGTGCCGCTGAAAAGGACGTAAATCCCGGAAAGTATGATGTTTCCGCAGCAGGTCATGTGTCTCAGGGCGGAGAGTTCCGCCATGCTGCCGTAAGGGAGCTCAAAGAGGAGCTTGGTATAGACATTCCCGGCGAGAGACTTGAGCTGATAGGGCTCATAAATAACGTTGTAAGGTACGATGATATCAACGACAACGAGCTCAGCGCGGTATATCTCTGCCGCGAGGACATTGACGAGGACAGCCTTGTACTTCAGGCTTCTGAGGTATCTGAGGTCGGCTGGGCTGAGATAGACGAAATGCTCTCGATGATGAAAAACGGAGGATTCCCCCCGAACTGCATCTCTCTTAAAGAGCTTGATATGATAAAAAAAGCGGTGTTCTGAACACCGCTCTTTTTTTGTGGGAATGCTGCGAAAAAGCAGCTTGTCCGGAATTACCAGACGCTTACCTCGCCGCCGGTAGTAGGTTCAATGACAGGGGGCTGTGTCTGGGGCGGAGCCTGGGTGACGATCTCGGTAGGTGCCTGCGTAGGCTCCTGAGTCGTGATCTCACCGGTATAGGGCTCAGTCGGATCTTCTCCTGTGTAAGGCTCCTGACCGCCGGTAGTATACTCTGTCACAGGCTCGTAGCCGTTGGTATAGCTCTGCGTTGACTGCTCCGATGTAGCCTGGAAGGGATCAACGTTGTAAGGACCTGTGAATTCGCCTGTATTGATCCTGCCGTCGGTGTAGTAGTCATCTGCTCTGCTTGTTCCGGTAGTGATAGTTATAACATAATCCTTGTGAGTTGTTGTAACGGTAGTGGTTGACTTTCCGGTAGTATCGGAGGAAATGTCAACACCGGCTGCCGAAGTTGTAATGGTAGAATCAGTCGTGTCAGTCGAGATGCTTTCTCTGCCGTAGGTATGTCCTGCCTTGTCGGAAGGCGTAATGGGGGACATGATGAAGAAGCAGAGGATGAGGAAGGTCATCAGCACGAAGCTGACGCATGAGATGAGGGTGATCTTTGTTGACCTTTTGAGGCTGCCAAAGAACTCCTTTACTTTACCCATTGGTATGCACACTCCTTAATAATCGCCGTAGGTTTATATCCTTGTACTTATATTGTATTACATATCCGGAAGAAAGTCAAGAGGGAGCGGGTGAAAATTTATCGGCGGGAGATCAGAAATATGAAAGGAAGATGAGTGATGCGGTGCTTCGGATTTGCAGAAATGCGCTAAATACTGGACTTTATGCGGCTGATGGCACTCTTTTCAAGCCGTGAGACCTGCGCCTGCGAAATACCGATCTCTTTTGCGACCTCCACCTGAGTATGTCCCTTGATGAACCGCAGACTGAGGATATTCCTTTCGCGTTCGCCGAGCGCCTTGATAGCGTCGCGTATGGTTATCTCGTCCATGCAGCTTTCAACGTCATTGCGGTCGCTTATCTGGTCGATGACATAGACCGCGTCCTCGGTATCGGAGTAGACCGGGTCATAGAGCGAGACCGGGTCGCTTATACTTTCGAGGGCGATGACCACATCGGAGCGCTTTTCGCCGACCGCTTCCGCTATCTCCTCGATGCGCGGCTCTCTGCCGAGATCTGAGGTAAGGCGTTCCTTGGCCTGTATTGACTTGTAGGCAAGGTCACGCATGGAGCGGCTGACTTTGACATGGCTGCAATCGCGGAGATGTCTGCGTAGCTCACCGCTTATCATCGGCACGCAGTATGTCGAGAAGCGCACCTCCTTGGTGAGGTCAAAGTTGTTGATCGCCTTTATCAGTCCGACGACACCTATCTGAAAAAGATCATCGACGTCCTCACCTCTGCCGGTGAATTTCTGGATAACGCTGAGAACGAGACGCAGATTTCCGCGGATTAGCTTGTCGCGTGCTTCTTTGCTGCCGGTAGCGCGTATCTCGCGGAGGAGTGCAATCTTCTCATCCTCTCGCAGAACGGTCAGTTCGGAGGTGTTGATGCCGGATATAACGACCTTGTTGTAAGCCATACTACTCCCATGCCGCTTGTGGCTGCGGCAAGCCATAGGATATATACCTATTATTGCCGCATGGGAGCAAAGTAATCACCGGTAAAAATTACCAGCTGTCAAAGAAAAGAGCCGCACTATAAGCATTTCCCTTATAGTGCGGCTTTCTTATATATTCGCTATTCATTTAGCGTCAGCGCCGAGTCTTGCCTTTATATAGGCTTCAAGGCAGTCAACAGTGCCTTCGATGCCGAGACGGCTGCTGTTGATGCTGAGGTCATAGAGACGGGAATCGCCCCAGTGACCGGAGCAGTGGTAGTTGTGATAGCGCTTTCTCTTCTTGTCCTTCTTTTCGATGAGCTTCTTTGCTTCATCCTCGGAAAGGCTGTAAACCTCCATAACGCGCTTTATCTTCTCGGACATATCACCGAGCACGAAGAGCGATATGAGCGCCGGGTACTTGCGGAGCTTGGTCTCGGAGCATCTGCCGACAACTACGAATGATTCGCCGCTCTGAGCCTTCTGGTCGATGATATTGAACTGCATCTCGGCGATATTGTCCTCGATGGAGTTGCTGAAACCTCTAACCGAGCGTGAAACTATCCTGTGCTTGGGGTTTTCGTTGTACTTTTCTATCTCCTCGGGAGTAAGACCGGTCTTCTCGGCGATATCGGTGATGAGGTGTCTGTCGTATATCGGGATATTGAATCTCTCGGCGAGGGCTTCAGCGATAACTCTGCCGCCGCTGCCGAATTCTCTGCCGACTGAAATAATGAACTGTGACATGATTTTTCCTCCTTTTAAGTCATACGGAAATAAACACTGCCTGTTTTATCAGAGATATCTCAGGAACAGATATCCTGTGGATATCGCAAGTACGAGAACTGTTGCGGGAGCGATCTTCCTGCAGTATCTTCCCCAGCTTATCGGATAGCCGTTCTTAGCGGCAACGGAAGTACCTACAACGTTAGCGGAAGCACCGATAGGAGTAGCGCTTCCTCCGATATCGGTACCGAGGGAAAGTGTCCATGCAAGGGTGTTGCGGCTGACGTCCGTGGTAGCCGCGAGGCTCTCGATAACGGGGACCATAGTTGCGGCGAAGGGGATATTGTCAACGAAAGCGCTTGCTATTGCTGAAACCCAGAGTATAATAGCTACCATGAGCATAGCGTTTCCGCCGCTGATATTCTTGATGAACTTCGCAATAAGTTCAAGAATGCCTGTCTCTTCAAGTCCGCCGACTACAATGAACAGACCGATGAAGAAAAGGAGGGTCTTGTAATCGACCTTTTTAAGAAGCTCGGGAGCGTCCTTTGCTGAAGTGAGAAGTGTGATAACCGCAATTGAAAGACCGATAGTCGCAACTGTGAGGTGGGTCATCGAGTGGGTAACAAGGAGTATTACCGCACAGCCGAAAATTATGCTGCTGATGATGAAGCTCTTCTTGTCAGTGATAGCCTCAGAGGGCTTCGGGAGCTTGGACATATCTATCTTTTCGCCCTCTGCGGAGGCAAGCTCCTTCCTGAAAGCAAAATACAGGAAAAGTACTGATACAGCGAGGCATATGCCGGCGCAGACACCGGTGTTCGTAAGGAAGTCGAAGAACGAGAAGCCCATTGAAGTACCTACGATGATGTTGGGCGGGTCACCGCACATCGTAGCGCTTCCGCCGAGGTTGGCGCAGAATATCTCCGAGAGTATCATCGGTACGGGATTGAATTTAAGGAGCTGTGCAAGCTCGACCGTTACCGCCGCAAGGAACATGATAACAGTGATACTGTCGATGAACATTGAGAGCACCGCCGACATTATCATGAAGGTGATGAAAACGGGGATAGTGCGGCATTTAACGATGAATGCTATCTTCATGCAGAGCCACCGGAAGAAGCCGGCTTTCGCCATGCCTTCGACCATGACCATCATACCTGCGATGAAGACGATAGTCGCCCAGTTGATGCCCTTGCTTTCGCTCTCCGTTACCTGATACCAGAATTCCTTTTTGGTGAAGCCTTCGAGCGCGAGGGTGTCCCATATCGCGGAACCCTTTCTCATGCAGATGCCGAAAACGACTCCGAGAGTGAGTACGCCGCTTCCGAGGGTGACGTAATGGCGTTCGATCTTATCGAGAACGATCATTACGAACATTGCCGTGAAAATGATAACGGCAAATATCTGTGCTGCTGACATAATAATACCTCCACTGAAATAGTAGCGCTTATACTATAATATAAGAAAACGCAAAACCGCTATCCATTATAGCATAATCACGGCTGTAATGCAAGGATTTTCGGGCTGTTTGTGAATTTCTGCGATTTTATCAGCATTTTTGTACGGAAAGCGGAATTTTTAGTGATTTTTGGCAATAGACCGGGAAATACACCGGAAGCGCATTCCCAAAAAACGTGCTGTGTGTCGGGAATAATTGTGCAAATAGGCGAAATGCGCCGTATTCCTTGATTTTCAGCGGTTTTGTGATATAATTAATGCAAAAGCCCTTGCAGATATGCAGTTCAGAGATCTGCTCCCTGCGATCGGGCAATCATACCATAATGCTACGCTTTAGATTTAAACTGGAACAGTTCTGTTCCTTATCATCAGGAGGACTGTTATGAAAATGAAAATAACGGCAGCTATACTCGCGGCACTGGTCGCTGTTCCGTGCGCGTTTGTCTCATGCGGAAGCAAAAGCAGTGACAGCAGCAGTGATTCGATAATCGGAAAATGGGTAGTTGACAGGGGAAGCTATACTCTCATGGGACTTTCCCCGGAGGAGATATCGTATTTCAACAGCATCAGCATGGAGTTCCGTGATGACGGAAAATACGTCATGACCCTTGAATACAACTTTACCAACTATATCAGCTTGCAGGGCGGCAAGTGCAAAGTCGGCGGTCAGGAGACTGAGTATACCTACGACGGAAAGACGCTCAGTGTCGGCAAGCTTGATTTTTTCCGTATCGGAGACCCCGACCCGGACTCACCGTTCGGCGAATACACCGGGGACTTCCTCAAAAATTTCTTCGGAGAAAACAACGCCGCGCGCATCGGATTTCCGGCGGAAGGCGTATCCTACGCAGTCGAAGAGACCGAGATAGAGTACACCTACGACCCACAAGAAAAGGTGCTGAAACAGGGCAGTGATTCTGATGAGTCAACGGTAGAGCTTGACGGCGACACCCTTAAAATCACCGACAAAGACGGAGCGGTAAGCATTCTTAACCGCGCTTCACAATAAGACAGAATAACAACGGAGGTTTTTTTATGAAAAAGACGATCGCGATCTTTGCGGCAGCTATGATGCTGTCCTGCACATTCGTTTCCTGCGGAAGCAGCAAGGACGACGACAAGTCCGAGGGCATAGTAGGCAAGTGGGAGCCGACAGAGGAAACCATGAAGGATATGTTTGACGGCAGCGAAGATGAAGGCTGGGTCATCAATTCTACCATAGTTGAATTCACAGCGGACAATAAAATGATAATGACAGCAGAGTACGATTTTTCAAGCGTTATCCAGCTGAAGGACAGTACTATCACATGGAGCGGAAACGAGATACCCTATACCTACGACGGAAAGACCATTGATATCAGTGGTCTGGCATCGTTCGTCCGTACCGGTGATGCTGATGAAAGCACGGTATATGGCGAGTATACGAGCGACGCTTTTAACACTGGCGGTGCAGATTATAAGTTTAATTTTGTGAGTGCTGACAAGACCACTGCAAATTATTCTCAGAGCGGTACTTATGAGTATGACGAGAAGGAAGGCACTCTCACTTCCAGCCTTGATGACGGCGACGCACCTGCAAAGGTAAAGATCGAAGGCAATAAGCTCACTATAACTGACGACGACGGAGACTCTGTATTCACTCGTGTTAAGTAACAGCAAACGCTGTTCATATATTAAGGAGGAAAAACATATGAAAAAAGCAATATCAATTCTCGCGGCAGCAATGATGCTGTCATGCACATTCGTTTCCTGCGGAAGCAGCAAGGACGACGACAAGTCCGAGGGTATCGTTGGAAAGTGGAGCGCGAACGAGGATACCCTTAAAGGGATAATGGAAGACGATGAGGGAACAGCGCTGAGTGCCGTTGTCGAGTTCAGGTCTGACAACAAGATGACTTTGACGGTTGAAGGCGATTATTCTGACGTTATACAGGTCAAGGACGACAGTATCAACTGGGCTGGGACAAAAATGGAGTATACCTACGACGGTAAGACAATCAACATCAACGCCGGCGCGTTAATATTTGAACGCACTGGCGATGCTGATACGAGCACGGTGTACGGCGAATACAGGAGCGATACGTTTGACAGCGAAGCAGGAAATTACCTGTTCAGATTTGAAAGCGCTGACAGGACTGTAACTGTATACTCCGCTGAAGGCACCTATGAGTACAATGAAGAAGAAGGAACTCTCACGACCAGCCTTGACGATGAGGGCGATGAGCCTTCAAAGGTAGAGATAGACGGTGATACACTCAAAGTTACTGATAAAGAGGGAACTGAAACATATACCCGCGTTAAGTAATAACAAAAGGCAGGCTGTAAAGGCTTGCCTTTTCTACTTGACAATGCTGCCGAAAAGTGGCATAATAGAATAGTAATATTAAATGCGGCGGCACTGCCGTGAACAGGAGGCTAATATGGCAAATCAGCTCTGTATCGTTCTTGATTTCGGCGGACAGTATAACCAGCTCATCGCCCGCAGAGTGCGTGAATGCGGCGTTTACTGCGAGATCAAGAGATTTGACACCCCTCTCGAGGAGATCAAGGCACTCGACCCTATGGGTATCATCTTCACAGGCGGACCTAACAGCGTGTACGACGAGACTTCGCCGCATATTGCCAAGGAGTATTTCGATCTCGGCATACCTACCCTCGGAATATGCTATGGCTGTCAGCTCATGGCTTATACCCTCGGCGGCACGGTCGAGAGCTGTACAAAGAGCGAATACGGCAAGATCGAGATAACACAGACCGGCGGAAAACTCTTCAAAGGTGTTCCGGAGAAGAATATCGTCTGGATGAGCCATACCGACTTCGTAAGCGGACTTCCGGAGGGCTTTGACGTAAAGGCGATCTCGGAGGACTGTCCCTGCGCGGCGTTTGAATGTCCTGAAAGAAAGCTCTACGCAGTGCAGTTCCACCCGGAGGTAACTCACAGCCAGTTCGGAAAGCTTATACTCCATAATTTCCTCTATGATGTGTGCGGATTCACCGGTGACTGGGTAATGGACGACTTCATCGAGACCACTGTTGCAAAGCTCCGTGAGCGCATCGGCGACAAGAAGGTCATACTCGGACTTTCCGGCGGTGTTGATTCATCTGTTGCAGCAGGACTTCTCAGCCGTGCAGTCGGCAGACAGCTCACCTGTGTGTTCGTCGATCAGGGACTTATGCGTAAGGACGAGGGAGATTTTGTTGAGGAGACCTTCACAAAGCTGTTTGATATGAATTTCGTCCGCGTGAACTGCAAGGACAAGTTCCTCGCGGCGCTGAAGGGCGTTACAGACCCCGAAAAGAAGCGTAAGATAATAGGTACTGAGTTCTATAACGTTTTCTGGAACAAGATACGCGAGCAGGGAGCTGACGGCTTCTTCGCACAGGGTACTATCTATCCGGACCGCATTGAGTCCGGAAAGGGAAATAAGGCAGGGCAGGGAAGCACTGCTGTTATAAAGACCCACCACAACATGGTCGAAATGCCGTCAGATATACAGTTTGAAGGTGTGATAGAGCCTCTCGGAGATCTTTTTAAGGACGAAGTCAGAGCTGTGGGCGAAAAGCTTGGCATACCGCATGAACTCGTCTGGAGACAGCCTTTCCCGGGACCGGGACTTGGTGTCCGCATCATCGGCGAGATAACTGAGGAGAAGATAAAGATATTGCAGGAAGCGGACGCAGTTTTCCGTGATGAGATAAGAAAGAGCGGTATCGAGAACGAGCTGAAGCAGTTCTTTGCTGTACTCCCGGATGTTCGTACAGTTGGTGTTATGGGCGATCACCGTACATATGACCACCTCATCGCTATACGCGCAGTTACGACCGATGACTTTATGACCGCAGACTGGGCAAGGATACCGTATGACGTTCTGGCAAGAGTGTCAAACCGTCTCTGCAATGAGGTCGAGCACGTTAACCGAGTTGTGTATGATATAACCTCAAAGCCTCCGGGAACTGTGGAGTGGGAATGATACAGAATCGTTTGCAAACAGCGTAATACTGTGCTTTTCGTTACATAGATACGCTGAATGGCAACGATTTGGCAACAATTCTCGACTATCGGCAACAGTAAAAATTATTTGTCTGAAAAGATAAGAGCTATCTGATTTAAGTTAGAATCGGATAGCTCTTTGGGTTTATCGTTTAGTGAATTACCAGAGTAACGCGTAATCTTAAAAGTAGTATCTGTCGCCATTATCGTCTGCCACACAGATTCAGTCAATGCTTGAATGACCACCTTTTTCAGTCATTGCTCAGTGCAATTGTGTAATAATGATAATGTTATAAGGGAAAGTCAGGATATTACTTTTAAGAATGTTTCAATGCAAGTGTAAGCGGAAGTGTGTGGACGAAAAACGAACTGGATATAAAGTTAAAATAAAAAAATATATATAAAGTGTTGACATTGTACCAGGCACGTGATATAATAATATAGTCACATGGATAATTGACGCGGTGTGGAGCAGCTAGGTAGCTCGTCGGGCTCATAACCCGAAGGTCGTTGGTTCAAATCCAGCCGCCGCAACCAGAAAACACCCCAATGCTTGCTAGAGCATTGGGGTTATTTATTTATATATCGACAAAAATCACACATTTGGTCACACGGAAATCTTTAGGTTCGCATTGGCGGTTGTTCGTCGGCGAATCCGTCGGCAACTATAGTTCTGTTGCTGTACGTCGACGGCAAGTCGTCAGGTTCAACTTGGATATTTGGCTATTTTCCGTGAAAAGAACAGAATGCCAAGATTTTTTTGCTGTCGTCAGGGAGTTTTTGGGGGCAGAACCCGAAGGTTCCTTATGTTTAGGAGTAACTCAAGTTAAAGAATCAGCTTAACTTTCGATATATAGACGAAATCTCTTGTTTACCTCGGTTAACAAACTTGAATAAGAATTAATGAAGCATATCACAGTCACCAAATTTAGGTGCATTTGTGATATGCTTCTTTCTTTTTCTCTGCGAAATATCGACTTGTGTGCAAGGATTCTTCTTGACGACGACGTTGACGACGGAAATTCTATGCGGTGGCGTGAGTGGCATGATTTTATGAAAAGATTTTTTGTTTTGAGTTGTGATAAAGGTGATGAACTTTTTGAAATCCTTTTATAGTAGACTTTTCGGGGCATTTAGGGAATTGCTAATTTTCAGCACCTATCCTTAGAACGTGAACACTTCTAAGGGAAAATAACTTTGAATAAGCGTAATGGTAAACAGACATTAATTCAGAAAGATTTATGGATTTAAAATAGCCTCTATCGACATAGAATTGCCGATAGAGTTTTTTGTTATATACTTTTAAAGAATTACAGCAGTAACCATTTTGAAAATTGAAAAAAGTTTTCTCTAAAACATACCACTCACGCCACCTTTATAATGTTTTCTTCTGGACGAAGGAAACTAAAAGTCATTTTTACAAATAAACATTATCGCATGATATAATGATATCGTAGTCAGATGAACTACAAATAAAACTAAAGGAGTTTGATAACTATGGCAACTAACAATTACACATCTATTCTGAATGTAGAGGTATTCTCTGATGATGCAGAGCTTGTTGAGGTAAATCCATATGATGAATTCACGGAGCTTGTATATTATCTTGGCTTCGATGAGTTCATAACTCTCAGGTGTGATAATCTTCATCTCAATCGCATTTTCAAAAACTGTATCAATGAGAAGGGCGTATCTAACATAAAGGAATTGACAAATCAGGACGATCACAAGAATGAAATGATGATCAGCTATATCAAGGAAAAAGAATACTATAGCGATAATTCATGTAATGAATTGAATACGCTTGTTGGTTTGAATGAGGAGTATCTCGATTATTCAAGAGTAAGTCCACATTTACTTAACAAGATATGTGAAAGCGGAAAATCCGAATTTGTTGGCAGGCTTGTTGAATGCAGGCTCGATGATTCCTTATCATTGGTATATCTTAAATTTGATTACTGTTTCAATGATACTAATGGAACTTATGAAGGTACACTAATGTACAATACTGCAAGAAAAATGTTCTGTGTAAACTCAGTAACGGATATTGGTAAATTGGTCGGAAGAGATTTTACAGTATCATTGGATAAAGTCAGATTTATCAGAAGCGATGGAAGTGCAAGGTATGAATTCCACATAAAAAACATTAAGAGCTGATAACGTAAAAAGCACATCGCCTGTATCATAGTGATATAGGTGATGTGCCATTTCTATATTTTGTTCAGCGCTGTTTCTACAGCATCTTTAAGATCAGTCGTATCAAGATCGGTTTCTTTGTATGAACTTATAGCAAGTCTATAATAATTTTCTGCGTCTTCTCTGTTTTTAGCACGTTGATAGTTATCGCCTATAGCAAGGTAAATACGAGCCATTCGGGGATCAAGTTCTCCGTAAAAGTTCTTGAAGAATTCGAGAGCTTTCTGCGAATAACTAAAGCTTTCTTCAAACATATCAAGCTGAGAAAGAACGGTTGAATATATGAGCATCAGGTCATTGATTCTGAAATCATCGCACAATTCTTCACTGCGTAAAATATCTATTGCTTTTTGAAGCATTTCTTCAGGCTTATAAAGAAGCTCTTTATTATTCGTTCTGTTAAACTCCAAGATAATAGCGTTTGAATATTCAGCTGATATATCGGCTGTTACAGAGTGTTCGTCGCCATAACTATGAATTGCATATTCAAGAGCTTTATCATAATACTCAGCGGACTTCTCAAAATTGTTTAAATGACTGTAACAATCAGCGATACGGCTGTCTGCTGACATTTTTTTCGCCTCGTTCTGCAATTCAGTTAAGACAGCTTCATATTGCAGGTAGTATTCAAGAGCCTTTGAATAATCCTCGATCTCAAAGTAAATAAAGGCTATATCAGCGAGCAAATCGGCAGCTTCATCTGTACTACCTTTCAGAACAGAAGAATGCTGAGAAATGTATTTTTCAATGTGTGCTGTGCATTGTTCGGAGTATTTTTTGCCGTCCTTTCCTTCATTCATTGTTGAGTCAATGAAATACATATCAGCATAAGCAGATGCAAGTAAAAGGTCATTATTCTCGGCTTTGGCAATTTCTAATATCTGTTCCGCAGCATTAAAAGCACCTTTATAATTATGCTCATTGATATAGTCTTTCATTTTCTCTTCAAAAAGAATAATCTGACTTTTGCTGTCAATGTCTAATTCACGAAGCATATTATCAAATCTGGCAAACTCTGTATCGTTATGAAGTAGCTTGGATATTGCTCTGCCGAACATTACTGCATTATATAGACGTTCTTCATTAGTACCTATCTCTTGTAATATTTCAAGTTCACGGTCAACTGCCCATAAAGCCTTTGAATACATATTCTCTCCCATGTAAACAGGATATATCATCTGTTCGTAGAAATAGGCAAGTTCTTCATCATAACCGCTTATTGTATGAGCCATATGATCGATCCAATATATATCAGCTTTTCGGGAATCAGCATCATCATTAAGATCAATATTATAGGCGGCAGCTGCAGCGTTATAAACCATTTTACCGCAATGTTCACAGTCAGGCTTCAATTGTTTGCAAAGAACATCAACGATAAGAGTGTGCGGAGTTATAATACTATTTTCGCCGTCGGAAGCAGTCTGTATCCAGCCGCTTTTTACAAGCCTTTCAAAGCTGACCATTTCATCTTCATCGGGTTCACAGATATAGTTGAAATACTCGACATACATAGGAGTTGTGCCTATTAATGAAATGTATCTTAGTATCTGCTTTTCTTTCTCACTCAGTCCAAAGATGCTGAATAATACTTCAATGTGCGAATATGCAGACTTGCTCTTTATAGAGCCGTCCTTGAAGTTCTTGACCTTGTTTTCATCTGCATATATACCGTTTTCGCAAAGCTTTTCATACATATCCTTTGGAGACATTTCATTAACAGAGATCTGCTTTGAAACAAGCTCTACCGCCATTGTATGACCGTCGAGAGCTATAATAATATTATCTGAATATTCAGCATTTTCACACTTGCTGTAATGATAGAATAATTGCTGTAAGTTCTCAAATTCGTCAAAAACACCGATTTCGTACTGTGGGAAAATATCTTCAAAATCAACTCTTGACGTAACAAGAAATTTGCAGTTCAAGGAAGTGAGTTCGTCGAGATCGGCACATTCATCTGTGTCAAAATTATCAAGAATTATAAGATGTCTTGGAGTACATATCTTCTGCAATATCCCTATTTTTCTTTTGAAATAATCTTCATCACTTTCATCATCACCACGACTAAGATTAACAACAGGAAAGCTGCGGTCATTGGTTACAGTTGCAATTATACTATCAACATAACGTACAAAAATAACAGCATCATATTCGTTGGAATATTTGAGCGCAAAATGCTTTGCAAGTTCTGATTTACCGATACCGCCTATGCCGTGAAGAACAATGAAGTTTTCATTTTGAAGCAGTTCATGTATATCGTTGAGTTCTCTGTCACGTCCGCAGAAATAGTTGTTGCCAAGAGGAAGAGAGGTTTTAAGATATGGTTTCTCCTTCTGAAAAGAAAGGATAAAAGGCTCAATATAGTCAAGTAATTCAGTGCAGCTTTTGAAACGTCCCGGAATATAAACTGATAATGTCTTTCTGAAAATATCTGTTATCATTCTTTTTATTTCAGGACTTTCATCTGCTATGATGCTCTCGGAGAATTCTTTATCCCAATTGCTTGATCTTCTGTTATCCTCCATGTCAGGACATCTCTTGAAAAGCATATACATCAATAATGCGCCTATCGTATAAATATCAGAGCATACACCTATTTCTTTTCGCTTTTGCATATATATTTCAGGTGCTGCCCATTTTTTAGTGAAAGTGATTTTAAGTTTAGATACATCTTCAATTCTGACTGCACTGTCAAAATCAAACAGCATTACAAGTTCGGGAGTTTCGGGATATAAAATGACATTTGCAGGTTTCAGATCAAGATACAGATATCCGTTTTTATGAAAATTATCTATCTGCATTGTTACAGCTTTCAGCACTCTGATAATATCATACAGTGAAAGTTCAGCTTCATCAATGCTTATGCCGTTCTGACAACTCATTGCAATATATCTTGTGTTGTTGCCTTCAAAGATACCTTGAATGTTGCTGATACTGTTCGTATTATCTGGTATTTTTCTGAAATCAAGCTGCTTTTTGTATCCCTCAGAAAAATGTTGTAAGTGTTTTTGAAAATCTGCATTATCTACATTTAGTGAATTGTCACTGTTACGTTCTATATTTAGCGCAGTGGGGTAAAACTCCTTCAATCTTACAATAAACTCATTTCCGTCATTATCTTTGTATACAGCTGTATAAACGATACAGCTTGCGCCTTCACCGATAGTATTTAATATTCTGAATTCATACTGTTTATCGGTTCCTATTTCATGAAGTAATATACATGAATCATTCTGAATTGGAAGTCTCATTCCATTTCTCCTTTTAGTGATAAAAGTGATGTGTTTTTTTCAACACTAATCTCCGTGATTATTTTTTGAAGTTCATCTAATCTTCCAATACGTCTTGAAGTATCGGTACATATAGTCTTCTTGAAAAAAACACTATAATCGCTGAACTCAGCAAATCTGTATCGTTCAAGCCATGTTACAGGTTTCTGATATAATGAATAATAGACATAACTGCCTATAAGAAATACAAATGCTTTTTCGCTGTAAGAATCTCTGTATCTGTATTCCGGAGCTATTAGCGAACCTCTTGGAATATCTTTAAATACTGTACAGTATTTGTCTAAAAACTGCAATAAAGTCAGTTTCTCGGCTTTAATAATTTCTATAATATCCTCAGCTTTTGAAAATACATTCATGATATCCACCTCCACGAGAAATGTATCATATCATGATGTGGTTCTGTAAAAATGACTTTGAAAGTCGTTTTTACAGTTCTTATAGATCATGTGGTAAGATATATTTAGCGGAAACGCAAATATCTAATAGGAGGAAAAAACATGGAACGTTTTAAAGAAACCGACTTTATTAAAAAGGACATAAGTAACCGTAAATGGAAAAAGGAGCTTGATACTGGTGCTTACGAAGAAAAGATGCTTACACAGCGAGGCTTCGTAAACGATAATAATAGGCTCAAATTCAATCACGCAGTATTCATAAGATATGCAATGACGAGGCTATGTGCAGTCAACTGTAACGAGAGGATATACTTTTATAATTTCTCTGAAAAACGTTATGTTCAGCTTGAAGAGGCTCAGTACACAAAAATATTCTTCTATATCATAGAGGAAGCATCTCCAACAATATGGAAGAAAAGCTATGAAAGCGATTATCTTCCGTATTTTTACAGAAAGCTTGATTATTCCGAGAATAACGGAATGAAACCCGGACTTCTTCATTTTACCAACGGAATACTGGATGTAGATGAAAATACATTCTATGAGCCTGATTCTGAAATATTCAGCCTTGTACAGCTGCCATATGACTTTGATGAAAATGCAGAAGCTCCTAAATTCAAAAGATTTCTGAATGAAATATTTGAGGAAGATAGATCAAGGATAGACCTTATACAGGAAATAATGGGAGCTTGTCTCTATTATGAGGATATAATGCAAAAGCTTGTTATTTTCCTTGGAAAAGGTTCAAATGGCAAATCACTTCTTTCAAATATCATCAAAAAAATGATCGGAGAAAAAAATGTTTCTGCTATCGCTCTTGATAGTCTGAGTGGCGGACGATTCTCAAAACAGAACCTCGACAGAAAGCTTTTGAATATTTCTTCTGAGACAAAAACAGAGAAACTATACAGTACAGCAGACTTGAAAAGTCTTACTGGCGGAGACTCTACTGAAATAGAGGAAAAATATGCAAAGTCATATACTACTGAGATACACAGTAAATTTATCCTTCTTGCTAATGACATGATACAAACCAAGGATTACAGCGATGGTTTCTACAGAAGACTTCTTATAATACCGTTTAATCAGTGCTTCCGTGACCGTGATCCGGAGAAAGAAGATGAAGAAGGTATACTTTATAAAGATGTATACCTTGAAGCAGAACTTGAAAAGGAACTTCCCGGAATATTCAATTTTGCATATGATGGTCTGATGAGACTCTTTGAGAATGATTTCAACTTCACATATTCAAAGGCTTGTGCAGATGAACTTGAACACTATAAAAATGAGCATAATGTTGTAAAGGCATTTTACAACAGCTGTGTTGAAGTATATGATGAGACTTCAAAGGTTAAAACAAAGACCACAGTTGTATACAACGCATTTTTAAAATACTGCAGGCAGAACCATTTCAATGGTAATATGTCCAGTACAATATTCCATAGGCTTTTCAAAAACATTCTTGAAGATGAAAATAATGGAGCAAGACCTATACACATTAACAGCGGAGATTATTATAAAAATGTCTTCCTGAAATGATCGCTTACGCCCGATACATCAAGTATCGGGCATCTTTTTATAAAAAAACACATCACTTTTATCACCAGTCGAAATTTGATAATAATTCCTTTATATAATATCCAGATAATACCGCTTTACTGCGTTTTGAAATTCCTCTAAGGGGTAAGGTGTATTGGCACAGTGCATAAAGAGCCAATCATAAGGATTTCTTACATACAATTGGGGATAGCCGCATGAAAACAGCAGGTCGTTGGTTTCAGCAACATATCCTCGAAAATCATCTTCATATATACAAAAATATTCGTCAGTGTTTGCTTCAAAAAGTTCTGCAAAATATCTGTAAAAGAATAACTCTATCAGAGCTTTCCGCATTGTATCATATGATACCGACTCATTGTTTCTGACTTTTGAGAGCTGCATTTTTAGTGGGAAGTTTGATTTGATAAGTTCCGGAAATTCAGAAGCTTTTGAAAAAGATTGTTCCTTTTTATATTGGTTAATGTCCTCTCCGAATAGATCGTATATGAAAAGATCAATGTTATTATCTTTGCCTATGCGATGCTTTAGTTCTTCTTTATTCTTACATCTCTTTTTTGCAAGGTCAGTTACAGCAGTTATCAATTTTGAAGCGTATTTATACGCCGTTTTATTACCTGCAATAAATTCAGCACTGTTTTTAGATATATAATCGAGAAATCTGTCGTCTGTTTGTATAGTGCTAATATCCTTTCCGATAGCAGTTGTCATGTCATATTCAGATTCAGAAGGTTTAGCAGTTTCAAGTATGTTCTTTACTTTCCCTTTAAGTAATTCTGCTTCTGAATAGCCCTTGTTGTTGTTAAGGCAATAATAAATTACAGCTTCGTCAGAAATTCTGAAATTAAAAGGACATTCAAAATAGACTTTATAAAAGAAATCAGCAGTTTCTTTTGCATTCATATTCAGTGCAAAGCATAGCTTGTAGACTAATGTTCTGCTTTCTGCTCCTGAACGTGGACGTTTATCCATAAACCAAGTTTTTACAACTGAGGGATTAAGAGTAATGTTGTTGTCCTTGCATTTCTGTTTTATAAAATCCGTTTTATCTTCAACGGAATCAATATCTCCCGAATAGCCATGAGAGCGTATGTATTCAGTTAAGCCTTCTGAAAAGCTTTTGAATTTGTATTCAAGCAGATATTCCTCTGTATAATTATCGTTATCATCAATAAAGGAATACTCATCATACAGTAATTCATCAAGGCTGGCTGTTGTAAGGTCGCCTGCACCTTCATAAAGCTTATCTGATTCATTCATGACAATAACCTCCGATTTTTAGGCTTATATCGCCTTATTAGCATAAACAAAGTGGTTTTTACAGAACTAAAATACAGTATGATATACTGTAATTACAGCAGAGATGCTGAATATTAAAAAGAAGGGATCTGTTAAATAATGAGTTGGCAGAACATTTATGATTACAAAACAAATGACTTTAGGTATGGTTGTCCATATCCTGCAATGGTAAAAAGTATGAGGACCGAAGAAGTAAAAAATAGTTCAGACCAAACAATCGTAAACTTGATCATAACATTCGTTGTTTACAATGGAAATGAATATAGGGAGGTTGAACTCTTATGTAAAGATATTTTTTATTGTAGAAATTGTTACTCTATGTATGGTTATGAAAATGAAAAATGCTTAGCAGGAATGGAGGTGTTTTACTTTCTTACACAAATGCTTATTGATTATGATGATCCACGTGATTATTATTATTTCCCTGAATACGCAAATACGTATGATTTGAATGACATGATTGGACTATATACATGGGTTGTTTTAAAATCAATAGATTATGATTCCAGTGAACAAGATTTGCTTGAAATCGATTTTGAAACAAGCCAATGGGCTATGGAGGATGAGTATAATGATATTGAAAAGAATAATACTGTATTTGAAGAGGCTTTCGGCGATTATGAAATAGAACTTAATTACGATATACCTAAGGAGTTAAGCGAATTATTTCATATTTACTTTATTTGTCAGATGTCAAATAGCTACACTGATAGGGAAATCATAGCTAAACCTTTACTTGAGAAATATTTTCCTGAATACGCACATGATTACTTGGACTATGATATAATACATGAAAAACAAGATGAAGAAGAATACGATGACGAAGAGTTTGAATTAGATGACATGGACTTTATTTAAATGATTATATACGCTTAATGATTCATGATCTCACTGCTGAGAATACAGAAAAACTTTTCAGCAGTGAGAAAAGTGATATGTTCATATGAGGAGGAATAATATGGAACCTAAAAATGCAGTTATTGTTTCCGAAGGTGAATATTCGGGAGCTATATACAAAATTGATATTGAAGATGAAAATACTGTAATCGTAAGAACATACGTTGATATGGATGGAGAAGTTAAAGATTACAATGTGAAATTCAAAAATATTTTTGAGAAAGGCAGAAAAGATTTTCAGAATTTCTGCAATGCGTTCGATTTGTTTGTAATATTAGAAAATGAATACGGTGATTATGAGTATGAACTTGATCTTGATGAAGCACTTGGAAGATTTTGTGTTCTTTTGATAGATGAAAACAGATTGGAGCTTTATTCCGGTATTGGCGATGGCGTTTCAGAAAAAGAACTATACAGAAAACTCAAAAATGTTAATGTATCTGAGACTGTTGATAATGTTCCAATGATCATCAAGAAGTATTTCCCATTTCCGTATATTGGAGAAGATAATTACTCAGATAACGAATACTTGGGATTTGTTATGAATATAGAGAGCTTCAAAGACAGAAATGAACCTACAGATAAAACACTGAGAATAATGGTCAAGGTTTTTAATGGCGGAAAAGTCAGAACCTTTTATTACTATATAAACAGAATCTTTTCCGAAGGCGAACATGAATTGCAGAAATTCTTTGATACTTTTGATACAGACTACTCAACTTTCATAAATGAACCGAAAAAAGTGCTTAAAAGGATGAATAAAACTCCATTGATAGTATCCTTATATAAATCCAGTATATCAGGAAAGATATATGTTAGCAGCTTAGAGCCATTCTACTATTGTAACGAATATGAAAAGGAACAGTTCAAAAGGTTTGCAGCTTCATATAGGAAATACCTTGAAAGTGAACAGCCGTGGGAAGATTGTTTTTAATGATATGGAAAGACAAAAGCGGTAAATGTAAATGTGAAAGCTGCGGCAGGATCGTTCAATTCAAGAAGCTGAAATGGGAGCGACATCTTGGTTACTGTTCTTCATGCTATAAAGAGATATTAAAGTATAATCACAGTAAGAATAAATATTAATCGCAATCAGGTGCTGATATCGGTATTGAATCGTCTATGAGTTCAATAATGCTGATATTCAGCACCTTTGCCAATGCAACAAGCTCTATATCAGTAACAAATCTTTCACCGTTTTCAATTCTGCGGATGAAGTGATGATCTACATCATAGCCTGCGACCTGCATCATTTTAGCAAGCTGTCTTTGGGATATATTTTTCTCATGGCGAAGCTGAGTCAGCCTTTTTCCGGTAATGTTGTTAAAGCCGTTTTCCGCTTTAAGTTTAAACATAGCATACGACCTTTCAAATTGGTAAATACAGTTTGACTTTTATACCATTATATGCTATATTTAGAATAGAATTGGTGTTCACTATTTACCAGAAGGAGGATAATTATGCTTAACGTAAAAAAAGAACAGTTAACAGATAAAAATGCAGCTTCAATAAGCTATAAGGACATCTATTTCGTGGCTGTTTCAGAAACAGGTGCAATGGGCGATAACGGCTCTATAACCATAGTTAGCCTTGAAAATAGAGAAATCATAGTAAGAAGAGGCAGCTATATAGACGGAAGTCTTGATTATGAAAACGTTATCAAAGCTTTTCCGCCTATCAAGGACTTCGATTTTGAGAAGCCTAAGTCAACCGACAATTGGAAGGCAGTATATATGGGTGCAGGTAATCACCTTCTTGTAAGACAGGATATTTACCCCGATTTTGATAAGAGAATCAAGCATAGCGGCAATCCTGTCCAAAAAGTAATAGGTCTATTTAACGGCACCGCTCTTTTAGATAATACTTTAAACACTTATTCTCGCTGGCTTGAAACAAGTATAGCTATTCTTAACGAAAAAGTATAGTTAAATAACTCTGTGATTGGTAAATAGTGATTGACAACTTATGAATCAGTATGTTATAATATGGTAAACACTATTTAGCATATGACATAACTTTTTCTGCAAGGGGGAATTGAAATGCCTATAACTAACAATGACGTTAAAGAGTTCTTTAGCGGAACGCTTAATCTTGTAAAAGAACAGCAAGTCGGAAATGAAATATTTAAAAGAGCTTTGACTAAAGCCGGAGAAGTAAGCCAAAATCCGAATCTTAACGGCTTCATTGCTGAGAACTGGCATGAGCTTACATTTAATTTCAATGCTAAGGCTGCCGGAAGTGCTTACAGAGCAAAAGCTCTTATACCGGAACACGGTTACGCCAAAAACTCAATGGACTTAGGCATATATAAAAACGGCGAAGGCTGGGCGGCAGGTCGATACCAAGCGAAATACGGCAATACTCCGGAAGCTACTCTCAGCTATAAAAATCACGGAAATTACAGAGGACAAAAACTTCTTGTTCCAGATGGTCAGGAGCAGTTTATAGACGGCTCTGTAAATAAAATTACCGCACCTGACGGAGTTTCAAGCGATCCTATAAGCAAAGCGAAAGCTGTGGAAATGCAGAACCATATGCAGGACGGAACTTTCAAAAAGTATCAGGCGGCACAGCTTGCAAAGGGAGCAGCTGTTGAAATGGCGAAAGGAGCAGTAATAGGCGCAGCTATAACTGTTACTGTTGAAACGATTGCTCGCTATAAGGATTACAAAGAAGGCAGAATAAGCGGTAAAGACTACATAAAAGAGATAGCTAAGGCAGGTGGTGACGGAGCAATAACAGGTGGAGTTACAGCAGGTCTGATGATACCGGTTACGGCTGTTTTAAGTACCG
Organism: Ruminococcus sp.; assembly: GCA_017525915.1. Lineage (GTDB taxonomy): Bacteria > Bacillota > Clostridia > Oscillospirales > Ruminococcaceae > Ruminococcus. The sequence goes on along the minus strand of JAFXSC010000001.1, from coordinate 34,867 downwards.
CCGGTCTTGCTGGTGCTCCGGTGACTATACCTGTCTCTATCGTTTTAGGTGCGGCAATAAACAAGATAGTTGCACCTGCTTTTGGTCGTGGAGAATACAGAGAAATACTTGGAGAAGCTAAATACTATCAGGATCTGATGCAAATGAATGACGATCTTGTAAGCGCTCTTCAAACGTCTGCCGATCAGTTCGGTTCTTTTGTTGAAGAGTATACAACGCAGCTTCAAGTCCACGAACAGCTTGCTCTTGAACATAATGAACTTGCAAATACTCATATGAGAGCTAACGCATATATCGAACAGAAAAATACTGAAAACAAACAGCTTGTAAACGACCTTGACAAACTGTTAGGCAAGATCTGAAAGGGGATATAATAATGCCAACATCAGTCATCAGCGGAGATGATATAAGATTTTTAGTGCAGCAGTCACCTGCACAGCTTACAACTATAATGGGACAAATGACAACGCTTGTTCAAGGTATAACTAATTTGCAGAACGATACCAACAGCCGTGTTGAAGCTATGGAAAAGCAGGGCTGGTTCAAGCGTATGGTATTAACTGTTTCCGGTAAGAACAAGGCTACAAAAGCAGAGATTCAGAAAAACCAAGATAAAGTAGTATCATATGTTTCTCAGGCAGTAGCGCAGTGCTATCAGATGAACTGTATCGATCAGCAGGTAATTTGCAGTCTTGGAAACCGTATGAATCAGATATACGCACAGGTGAACGAGGCTTATAACGAACAGCTTGTAATGAAGGCTCAGATAGCTGAAATTCAGCAGATACAGCAAGAAACATTACAGTCGCTCGGCAAATTTGTAACAGCTCTTAATGAAAAAATAGAAAGCGTTGACAACTTCCATATGCTTATAGAAGAAATAAGGCTCGGACGTTACAGCGATGAAAGCAAGCTGTATGGTCTTTGCTGCGTTCTTTCACAGCTTGATAAGCGTACTTTGGAAGATGAACGAAAGCTTGATATATTGCGAGGAGAGCTTACAAAACGAGGAATAATTTCCGAGGACAGTATTTCCGTCAGCGCTTATCTTGACGAGATACTTTCCCTTCCAGAAGATAAAGTCGGCACAGTCTATCTTGAACTTTGCAATTTCCGTGAGAACTTCCCTGCTAACCTTTTTGCGGAGATGATAGAAGCATACCATTTCCTCCCTAAAATGGAGAAAATGTCAAAAAAGAAAGAAACTATCATAAACAGAGTTCTTGAAAAATTTGAACTTGACGACAGCGCAGAGTTTTCTTACATAGATATTTCCGAAAGCTTCATCGAGAATAAGCAGAACAGCATTGTTGAAATTAGTACGTTACAGATAGGGATGAATGAAAGCGAACCTGAACTAACTGATGCAAATTCTTCTTACTGTGAAAACACAGATACAGTTAATGATGATATAGACGATAATTATACGCCTCGTTATGCTCATATGTTCACAGACATTGATAGTGAAGATGTTGGAGCAATAGGAACAAAAGGCAGAGCTTGTGTGAGAATATGCGACATGGGTATTCCTTTACCTTTTGGATTCATTATAAACACAGAAGCCTGCATAGATTATTATGACGAAGGACATTTTACTAAAGAAATACGAACTGATATTAGTGAAATACTAAAACAATTTGAAATAAACAGGGGAAAGAAATTTGGAGACAAGACAAATCCTCTTTTCCTTTCAGTCAGAACAAGCTGCAGAGGTTCGATTCCCAGTTTAATGGAGGCAGTTCTGAATGTTGGTTTTAACGATGAAATTGTAGAGAGTTTTTCAAAAAATCCGGAAAAGGCTCGCTGGGCGTTGGATTGTTACAGACGATTGATCACCTCATATGGAGTTAATGTCAAAGGAATAGATAAGAGCTATTTTACAAATGCCTTGAATAAATTAATGAAGCGATACAATGTAAAAGAAGAGTCAAATCTAAATGTTGAAGCTTTAAATGAACTTGTAAAGCAGTATAAAAAAATATATAAAGATTATTCAAATAGTGAATTTCCACAATCTCCTAAAGAACAACTTTTTGAAATAATTGAAGCTGCATATTGTTCATGGGATAATCCGGAAGCTAATGCTTTCAGAAGAGATAATGATATTCCATTTTCATGGGGAGTAGCTGTTATTGTTCAGGAAATGGTTTTCGGTAATTTGAATGATAAAAGCGGAACAGGACTTCTTTTCTCTCGAAGTCCTATTACTGGTGAAAAAGCATTGGATGGTCAAATCGCTTATAATGCACAAGGAAATGATGCTTCTGCAGAAGAATGCAAAATAATTTCTCTCGATGTGGTTAAGAAGGAAAATCCAACATTTTATCCTATGTTAGAACAATGTGCAGATATGTTTGAAAAGCACTATATAGATATGATTTATATGGAATTTACAATCGAAAACGGTCTGCTATATTTGTTGAATGTTTGCCGTGGAGATAGAACATCTGAAGCTGCTCAAGAAATATCAAAACAACTGTATGAAGAAGGATTAATAACTAAAAGTGAAGCTAATAAAAGGATATTTTAGTCGGCAAAATCAGATGCTGAAAAGGGATACCCTGAAGCACAAAATGATTTAGGACTCTTGTATTTGAAAGGAGAAGTTGTTGAAGAACATTTAGGAAATGCAGCTTTTTGGTTTCATAAAGCAGCAGATCAAGGATACTCACCAGCACAGTATAATTTAGGTTTTTGCTTCTACTATGGCTATGGTGTAGAAGCTAACAGAAAAAAATCAAAGAGTTACTTTAAACAAGCCGCAGATCAAGGATGTGAAGAAGCAATAGAATTCCTCAAGGAAAAATTCTGATTATTCTCTTTGTTTTTTCTTTGGCTTCTCAGAAAATCAGATAGAGGCAGTAGCAGTTTTCTGCACCGTCTGTATCTACTCCAAAAATCAAATATGTATTATAATTCCGATAAGGTCTATTTCCAGCCTTATCGGAATTTTTTGTTTTTGGAGGTAATTGAAATGGAAGAAAACACAAGAGTCTGTGACATTTGCGGACGAGAGATCAAAGAGGAGGACGGTACATGGGTAGACGATCAGTTTCTATGTCAGGACTGTGTTGACGAGCATTGTACCACCTGTGACCACTGCGGTGAGACTATTTGGATCAACGATTCGGTACAGGACGATAACATTACCCTTTGTGAGACCTGCTACAATGACTACTATCATCGCTGTGAGTGTTGTAATCGTATCATTCACGACAACAATGTCAATTGGCGAGGCGATTATCCCTACTGTGATAGCTGCTACGATGATTTTAATGACGAGATCGAGGAATATTCATATAAGCCTGAGCCTGTTTTCTACGGTGACGGCAAGCGTTATCTCGGTGTTGAGCTTGAAGTAGACTGCGGCGGTAAAGATGATGATAATGCAAGCACTCTTAAAGAGGTCGGCAATGCTCGTCATGCACACATCTACATCAAGTCTGACGGCAGTATAGATGACGGCTTTGAAATCGTTAGCCACCCGATGAATCTTAACTATCATATGAACGATATGGATTGGGAGTCTGTTCTGCATGAAGCTATCAAAATGGGTTATCGTTCACACCAGACATCTACCTGCGGTCTGCATATCCATGTTAACAGGAACGCTTTTGGAGATAATCAGTCTGAGCAGGAAGAAGTCATCGGAAAGATACTGTTCCTGATAGAAAAGCATTGGAATGAGGTGTTTCGTTTTTCTCGCCGCAGCACCTACAACATGAACCGTTGGAGCGCTCGTTACGGTTACGAAAAAACAGGCAAGGAAATTTTGAAGAAAGCCAAGTGCAGCGATCACGGCAGATACAGTGCAGTAAATCTTTGCAACTACAGCACGATCGAATTTCGCCTGTTCAGAGGCACACTAAAATATAACACATTCATAGCCACATTGCAGTTCGTTGATACGATCTGTGATGTGGCTCTTTCTATGTCCCAAAGTGAGCTTGAATCACTCTCATGGTCGGAATTAGTCAGCAATATTCAGTATCCAGAGTTGATACAGTACCTTAAAGAGCGCCGCCTATATATCAATGATGAAGTCAATGTTGAGGAGGATGTATGATGAACAAGGCTGAATACTACAAGAAGGCTTACCCTGCCGGTACAAGAATTCGACTTATTCACATGGACGATCCTTATTCTCCAATCGAAAATGGTATGACCGGAACAGTTGCTTACGTTGACGATGTGGGAACTCTGCACATGAAATGGGACAACGGAAGAAGTCTCGGCATTTGTCCTGATGCTGATTCATTTGAAGTTATCGGAAAGGAGGCTGAGTGATATGTGTGCTATATACGGATTCCTTAATTATGGTAAGAAAATTCCGCACAAAGTCCTGACGAAATTGTTGCGTGAAATTTCAATAGCTGCTGAGATTCGTGGTACTGATGCAACAGGTATTAGTTACATCAACAATGGTAAAATTATTACATTCAAAAAGGCTAAACCTGCACATAAAGTTCACTTGTATTTTCCGAAAGAAACTACTGCGCTGATAGGTCACAACCGCCTTACAACGCAGGGAAATGAAAAGTTCAACTACAACAATCACCCATTTGTAGGCTCAACAGATAGCCACAATTTCGCTCTTGCACACAATGGTATAATTTACAACGACAGGGAGTTAAAGAGTGAAAAGCAACTTCCTAATACTGAGGTCGAGACCGATAGCTATGTTGCAGTTCAGCTGATTGAGCAGCAGAATATCGTGGACGGAAACAGTATAAGGACTATGGCTGAGACTGTGTATGGTAGCTTTGTTTTTACTGTTCTGAGGGACGATAATACCCTCTTTCTCGTTAGGGGAAGTAATCCTATAACACTTCTGCATTTTCCTGAGTATGGACTCTATATCTATGCGTCTACTGCGGATATTCTCAAAAATGCTATGAAGTCAGCGAGATTCTCAGCAGAATGTGAAAATGTAAAAATCAACACAGGTGATATAGTTCGTATTGATAGTGACGGAAGAATTTCTGTAATTACGTTTGAAGAAGTCGAGCGTCATTACAGCTTCAATAATTACCGACTTACGGACTGGTATGAGTGGTACGGTTTAGAAAAAACTGACGAGGAGTATGAGAATGATCTTCTCATGATCTGCGGGTGTTATGGGGTCGATAGAGAGGATGTTGAATTACTCTTTGAGTTCGGTTACAGCAGTGATGAAGTCGAAGAAATGTTAATGGATCATGACCTGTTTGAACAGGCTATGGAAGAGATCAAAACGCTGTATCAGCGTTAAAATAAAGGAGGAAAAATTATGGAATACTTTGTTGCAGGACTTATTGTGACACTTGTTGTCGGAGGAGTTGCTATAGCACTTGAATACTATAATGGGAGGGCGAGAACTATATGAATGCTGCAATTGATCTGTTTCTAAGAGGCGTTTCATGTGCAATGGATATTCTCACACTGTTTAAAAGGAGGAGGTAAAATGGTCAGGATAGATTCATTGGATGCACTTAAAAACGTCGAAATATCGACATCTCTTAAAGAGTATCTTACAGAGAAAGTTACTAATATTATCAACGAATATGGTCTTGGTGATTTTAGTGATGTGTTTTCTGTAAGACTTCTTTCTGAGAGTGAATATGATTACTTTAACGATAAGAATCTTGAATTCTTTGAAGAAATATTACTTGATAATGCAATATGGATTCATACAGTATGGGCGGCTTCCGACGGCTACAGTGAGGATATATACATACCTTATAGTGACGATGCAAAGGCTGCTATAGAAGAGAGGTGTCTGTGATGTTTGAAGGGGATAAGTATATGACCAGAGGTGTACACGAAAGCGTACCTATCGAACTGCAATTGTTCATCTGGGAGACTATCGCAAATATGCCTGCTCCGAAGGACTATTTCCAGGTTTTTGACATGAAAATCGAAAACGGTATGCAGGTGATACATCACTATTCCGAGGAGCCTGAGTATGATAAGACCTACATTCTTACAGTCGTCGAAAGACCGATAACTGCCAAAATCTATGTTATCGACGATTACTATGAGGACGAGGATAAGCATATCTCTACGATGCTTTTAGCTGAGGAATATTGATGAAAAAATGATTCGGGAACAGTAAATTTTGTTCCCGAATTTTTTTATAATGGCACGCCGAACATTATGTTATAAAATTGCAAAAAGGAGGCTATATTATGCCATTTACAGCACATTTAAGAAAAAGAGAATCAAAGTCAGGTATTACTACCTATCAGATAGTTGCTGAGGAAGAAGCGGGGTTCTCTACAGGAAAACGTAAGAGGTTTTACAGGACGGTTAAAGGAAGTAAGAAGGAAGCTGAGAAAGCTATGCGTAACTTCATTAATGAGCTTGAAAACCGCACATTTACTAAGGATAGCAAGATCACTGTTAAGGATTTTATTCATCAATGGATTGAACTGTATATTAAAGATCAGCTTTCTCCTACTACTGTTCAGCATTATGTTGTCCAGACTGAGAACTATATTATTCCGGTATTTGGTGATATGTATTTGCAGCAGGTTAAGAACATTGATGTTCAGAAGTGGATATTCTCTTTACAGAAGAAGTCTCCACTCACTGGTAAACCAATGGCACCTAAAACTATAAAGAATATATTCCTTAACCTGTCGGCAGCTATGAAGAAGGCGGTAATGTTAGAGCTTATACCTAAGAATCCATGCGATAACGTTACTATGCCGAAGCTGGAAAGATTTCATCCTGATGTATACAGTATAGAAGAAGTTGAGCATATGCTTGACTGTGCTAAAGGTACAAGTATGTATCTGCCGCTTATGATAGAGATATGTATAGGACTGCGCCGTGGTGAATTGCTTGCTCTGAAATGGAAACATATTGACTTTGAAAATGGCTATCTCTCTGTTGAAGAGAACCTTGTTACTGTGAATAACGAGAGAATCACGAAAGCTCCAAAGACTCAAAGTGGTAAGAGGTCTATACAGATACCTGCTACGCTTCTTACTCTGCTAAGGGATACCAAGACAGAAAGAAAAGCTAATGATAATGACTATATTATATGTCAGAAAGATGGTTCTCCATACAAAAGTGATTCATTTACACAAAAGTTCCGCCGTTTCCTTGAAGCTCAGGGTTTAAAACATCTGCGGTTCCATGATCTGCGCCACATCAATGCCACAATTATGCTATCTTTAGGTATTTCACCTAAAGTGGCTCAGGAACGATTAGGACATTCAAGCTATCAGGTTACGATGGACATTTACAGTCATGTATTGAAAAAAGTTGAAAAGGAAGCTGCTGACAAGCTTGATGAAGCATTATTTGAGAAACCGTCGGTATAAAGAACTATTCCCCTATACTTGTGTAAGTATAGGGGAATTCTCAGATGTTTTACTCAGAAACAATTTGTGACGAATCATCTTCAATCATTTCTATCATTCTTTTAATACAATCATCATTATCAAGTGAAAGAATATGTTTCTGCTCACGTTCAAGTTTATTCATATTAAGGAATTCTCCTAATTGTAGTGAATGTGTTGATGACATAATAAATGAATTCAAAATCACAGTGCCTTCTTTAGCTGTATTTGCAAGCCGTTGTTGCAATTCTTTTATTTTTATGTAAAAACTGAGTTTCGGATCATGAGGACTTACCCTTAATAGGCCTTTAGGATCAATAAAACTGATTCTCTGAATATTTTCCTCTTTAATCCATAAGACAAAATCCGGATAGAAATTTCCTGCCTCAAAGAATCCCATTCCAACCTTGCTTTTATTACGCAGGAGATATATTTCTTTTTCTTGAAAATATGCTGCATTTTCTTCAAAGTAGTCATGAAGTTTATCAACAAATAGCTTTTCTCCATCATTAAGTGGAACAGGACTAACTTGAATCTTTAATGGACCTGGCAGAACTTTTATTAAAGGAGTATACAAGTGTTTCCTAAAGTCAAATGCTAATATTATATCTTTGTTCATTGACATTTCATAGCCTTCAATATAACCTTTTTTTTCTATCATTGTAACTATATCATCAATAAACAAGCGTATTTGTTCAGCATTAGAGTCATCAGAGTAATTGCTTGTATACTTGATTTTATACTCTAAGTCAATATTGTTATTATTTGAACTTAGCTCATGGTATTCGAGAAAAGGAGCTTCCCATTTAGCCTTATTGAAAGTATAAAATTTATCAAGATACACTTTGAGTATCATTATTGCATAATCAGTAATATTCTCAATAGCTTCTATTGAATCGAGAATCATGTACTTTTCGGGTATTATTAGTCCGTACCATCCTGTAACAGACAAGATTTTCTTAAACTCATATTTATTTATTATAATGTTGTAATACTTTTTTTCATTCTTATATTGTTGTAATTCTTCATAAATTCGCTGATAGTTTAAAAAACTAAGATAATTATTGTCGATTACTCTTTCTTTTGTTGTTGACTCAATATGTAAACTAACACCAGATTCTATAGTTTGAACTTTTGAACAACAATCTACGACAATTCTGTTTTTGCTTAAATAACCTATGAAATCATCATCGGGAACTGAAAGAATAATTCTTTTTGATAATCGCTTATAATTATTTCTGATGCGTTCTGGCAATTGAATTACTTGCAGTCCTCTACCCTTTACCATGTCGTATCTGCTTTTTATGGGAAGAATAAATTCATAAGTGGTTTCATTAGCAGGTACATCTTCCATTTCAAGATATTTTTTGAAGTCTTCCATATACTGAGCCTTAACGCCAAAAATAGTTAATGTTTCCAGTACCCACAAATGTTTTGGTATCTGTATACTGATAGTGGCTTCATGGCTTCTTTTAAGACAGCCATCATAGCCTCTAAGTCTAACACCTCTTCCAAAGAGCTGTATGGCTTGAGATCCTTCGCCTTTAGCAAAGTTAATAAGTCCCATAGTAGATACACGCCAGCTATTCCAACCTTCTGAGAATTTTCTTGAACCTATTAAGATATTAATATTTGAATCCTTGTTGTTTATAGTTCTAAACATTGATTCTGATGCGAATTCCTCAGTGTCTGTTATTAAGTGATCAGAATTGCATTTTTTTATCAGTGTGGATGTATCACCAACAGATATAACACCGAAATAAGGATTCATTTCACCAATTTTGAGCCCTATTTCACCGTCTACTTGCTTCATATCAACTATATGTAGCCTTGGAATATCAGGTGTCGTTTCAACGTTAAATACAGTTCTAATTACATCGTAGTATATTTCCTCTGCTGTTTGAATTCCAATTGCATTTTCTAACGCCGTAAAATCATTATAAAATAGCTCATTTCCTGCAGCATCATTAAGACCAGTGTTACCTGTAATTAGCATTTCAATATGATTAATTGATGAATTATTCTTATTCATAACGAAAGTGTCGATAAATGCTAATATCTCTTCAACATCTGTTAATTCTGCATCAGATATTTTAGCTGTAACCCTGTTTCCGACAAATACAAGTAAGGGTTTCTCTATTCTGAAAGGGGTATATTCTTTTTTATATACAGTGTAGAGCTTGATTTGTTGGTAGAAAGACATAAGGCAACCTGTTAAGTACAGCAACTGTTGATCCGAATGGAAGTTATCCTTAAGGTTATATATTCTATAATCCTTTCCATATCCGTCTTCATAGAAATACTTATAGGAGTAGTCCATGATTATAGCCTTACCATATTCATCTATCAATTCTTCTTTAGCTTTTTTATCACTTGATTTTTGTGATTGCAGAGCCTGCCGAAAAGTAGCTGAATATTCAAAAGAAAAACCATCTGCAGAAAGACGGGTACGATAATCATACCATACATCACCAGTAAGTCCTCTATGTCCCTCATCTACGAGAACGAGATTGTTCTGTTCAAAGCTGTCTATAGAAACTGTTTTAACACCATTTTCTTCTTTCAGTTTATTGATATCAATTATAAGAACATCGTTTTTTTCTGCTGCCATACCTATTATGTCTTTTGAAAATAGTTTTGCAGATATGGAGGAAAGAGTTAATTCCTCTAAATGTTGATTAGAAAGTCCTTCATTCGGAGCAAGAACTATAATCTTATTGATATCTATACTACTGTTACGCCTTTTGGCACGTTTCATGTAATGAAGGTATTGCAGTATATTTATATGCATAATAAGAGTCTTACCGCTTCCTGTGGCACACATATAAGCAAGTTTATTCATATTATCCCTTGAATAGTGACTAAAATGGTTCATACCAAGTGATTCAGCATCTATTTTGTCAATATATTCGTTGAGATCGTTTATAAATTGATCGGTATTGAAGAAATAATTATCGAGGTACATTTCAGTAAAAAGTAGTGAAATGTACTGGAAATACTTCAATATTACCTTGTCTTCTCTTTTTTCGTTTATATGCTGCAAATGACGGCAAATGTTCTCGTCATACATTCTAAGAAAATCTGCACTTATTCCTGTATCTTTACAGTAACGTTTCAGATATACATAGAACCATGTATTCTGATTTTCATCATATCCTTCGTATTCTATATCGTTTAAGTCTTTGGCAAGGCCTTTCAAAGTATCCTTGCCAAATCTATTTAGAAAGAATCTGAATAGCAGTAACCTGTCATTAAACCTAACTATTTCTTGTTTTTTCTTTGCCATTTTTTCACCTACTTATCAAAACGGAAGTGTATCTATCGTTGATTCAAGTTTATCTATAAACTGAAGGGTTGCTAACATGGTTTTAACAGCAAATTCAGCTTCATCTTTAGCAAGGATATCATTTTCATGTGCGAAGCTGTGATCATTGCGGATATCATTATAATTTGCAAATAAACTAATCATAGTTTTAACAGCTTGAGCGCTAAATTGAGACTTGCAGTAAGAATTATCAAGATAATACTTTTTAAGTTTTCCAGCCAATCCATCAATAGAATAATTATTGCCTTTTTCATCTGATGTTGCTAAATTGTGCTTTTTGCATTTCTCACGTAGATAAATACTTGAAAAAGTATGGAGTCTATCAAGAGCTAGTTGCGGAGTACCATTTTGAATATTCCGCTCTATATCCTGAGTTAGCATTTCTATGTTATCATACTGTTTAACCTCAGGCAAATCAATATGTTCTGTTTGAGCTAATCTTTTAATGATTTGCTGAACCGCATTGTAATCTGCTTGATCCTCATTGTCCCAGTACATATTGCCGAATTTAAAACAGAAAAAATCGCATAATCCTTTTAAAAGAGCTGCAATTAGATGTGAATCATCAGTCTCGAATATTTTTTCTATGCATTTTTGTTGCGAAAGTGAACTATATTCTGGATCTGAGTATATATTGATATTACACGCATCAAGGATAATATCCCTTGTATCATTTTTGTTGTATTGACGTTTGTCTGATAAATGGAAAAAAACATATCCTGACTGAATATCGAATAGACGATAGATTATTTTTTTTTCAATATTACTTAATAAAGACACGTCTATTCCTCCTCAAACATTCTCTTTTTAAATTCAATTTCAGTCATCTGAACCTTCCATGTCTCATCATCAGACTGTAAATTCTGGAGGTTATTATCACCGTTTACGTAAATAATATCGTATTCTCTATCCTGTGGATTGATTCGATGTTTAGCAAAATAGGCATCAAGTGCAGCATTGCTCTCTACAAGGTTTTCTGAAATAGTACGCCATATAACAAGCACACGTCTGCCATCGGGAGAAGAGCCTTCAATCTGTTTGAATCCATATGTACCATAATCATCTTTTTCAAGGCGTACTGCGCCTTCATATTCTCCATACGGATCCGGTTTAGCATTGAAGTATGCAGTTGCACTTATACTCTTGACAGTAAGACCTATGAGATAATTGAATGTCTCAACAACGTCAATGTTTTTCTCCTTGGTTTCGTTGTTCTCTGTTACTTTCAGCTTATACTCAAAAGGAGAAGTAAATGCATCCATGTTAAGAAGGCTTCCCTCAGCTTCAATATCAAGCATATAGTTGATCATGTACTCATCTCCGAAGAGCGTTGACATCTTGTGCTTTTCATTGCTGAGGCTGATGTTGGTAAGGGCATCTTCGTAGCTTTCAAGTGTCATATACTTCATAATATGTGATACTCCTGTGGTACGATTTTGAGGCTTACCATCTTTCCAATCAGTACAGTAAATTATTTTTTTCATTCGAGGGCATGTAACACTATAGAAATATTCACCCATCTCTACAAGGATATATTTTCTATTTCCGTTATCGCTACGATTTAGATTAAGAACTGCATGACCAGTAGTTCCTGAACCTGCAAAGAAATCAATAACTATTGAAGATTTACTTTTCATTCCTGTTATTCTTAACATATCTTCAACAGCATATATAGATTTAGGATAACTAAATGGATTATTAGGTAATATTTTCTTTAATAGTTTTGTGCCATTTTCAGTTGCGGAATAACGCTTATCTTCCCAAAAAGTCAGCGGAGAAATACCAGTTTTATTTGGACGAAATTTATAATACACCTGTATTCCACTTTTTTGTTTTATAGCATAAAACTGACTATAGTCTTTTATCACGTTTTCCCATGCCCAACGCCAATTCTTTTCAACACCATCATCATTTACTGGATATACAACTTCTTCATCAGATGTAGGTTCTTCTAAAATATTCCATAATTCAGTATCATTGTTCCATATCATTTTAGGTACTCTTAGTTTTAAAGAAGTCTTATTAACATAGATAGGATACCACTGTCTTATACCATCCATCCTATCTGAATTTGATCCTTCTCTTCTGAAATTTCTCTGTTCGTATGGTCCTTGTTCATCATTTTTATCATATCGCTTGTTTTGTTCTTCTGTTCGTTCTACTTTATCTACTATAGCATTTTCACTATTTTTGAAAACTAATGCATATTCGTGTGAAAGTGCAAATCCACCATCTGTTGGTCGTCCAGAAGGATTACTTCTTATTGCAACTATACCTGCACAACGGAGTCGTCCAAATGTTTCTTGAAGTAAACCATATAATTCCTTTAATTCATATTCATCAATAGCTACAGATTGAAGTCCATCATCTTTTAATAATGACTTTCCTAATACTATTCTATCTTTCATTAAGCAAAGCCATGATGAGTGTTCATAATTGTTCTTATATAATATTTTGCTTGCATCAGTATTATATGGAGGATCGATATAGATTGTATCGATAGTTTTTGCGTATTTTTCTTTCAGAATTGAAAGAGAATGATAATTATCTCCATTTATTATCAATCCATCAGTATGCTTATCAATATCATCGATAGAAGCAATTAGCTTTTCCTTAAAAACAGTGTCAAAATGCTTAGTGTCTACAATAAGATGCTGATTCTGTTTTAAGAATTCTATAGTAGGAGGATTTGTGAATCCTACAGTAGTAAGGTCAGTTTCAATCTCGTCAACAGCATACATATCTATCCATTCCTGTATCTGTGATTTATTCGCAGCAATCTCAGGATAGAATGATTCATCAATATTATCCAGCGTAATGCACCAATTAGTCTCTATGATGAATTTCTTTTTCAGCCACAGTTTCTTCTGGAAATTCTCTATCTGTGCGAGGAAGTCGATGATTATTTTGCCAATTCGCTTTACAGTTCTGACTTTTGCAAGATAAGTCTCAACACGCTTTTCATCGGAAGTATCAAGATCATCAAGGTGCATTATCTCATTTTTGATATAAAAATCAAGTTCACGATAAAGGAAACCTTTTAAATCTTTGTGAATGAAATAATCGAAAGTATTTTTGGCAACATAAGCATTCAGGTGTCTCTTGAGAAGATCATATTCCTTTTCTTTTTCGTGCTTGATAGGAGCAAGGAGAGCTTGCCAGAATGGTAAACTATTCTTGAAAACATATTCCTTTATTGTAGCATAGTTCAGCTCTTCATATTTAACTTTTTTATCCTCCGGAATGTCATAGATGAAACGAATAATAAATTCCTTCTTTTCATCGTTGAATTCAAATGTTTTTATTTCGGGCAATTCTTCATTTTCGGTATAGAGCATGAACTTGCGTTTCTTATCATCGCTTTCCTTGTTATTGTTTTGCTCTGTAGTTGCGTCTACGATACGGAAGTGTATTGAATAGCCATCAACAATGAAAGTATAATCCTTAAAGTTTTCGCTTGTTTTTATGTAATACTGATCCTGATTTGCCCAGTAAAGTTTTACTTCCTCTCCCTCATATGGAATAGCGTATACACCTTCCTTGTATCTGCGTTTGGAAATAAAATCACCTTCATCATAGTAGCGATTGAAGAAATTAAATAAATGTGAGTATACGTCTGATTCAAGTTCAGCAAGATCAACTCCACCAGCTAATTGTGCTTTAAGATTATTATATTTCTCGGCCATTGGAGATGATGAGATATCAGTAATCCCAAAATCGCCTGCTTGTTTTTCGATTTCAGCAATCTGTTTCTTTATATCATCTGTATCATTCTTTGCGAAAGGAGCAAGAATTTTTTCTATTTTTTCATTTATACCGTCAGACAGAAAACTCTCGATTTCTGCTTTACGGATATTCATTATACGGTATATTCCAAAATCAAGATCTGACTTGTCAAGCTCAAATATACCTTTCATCAACTTTATAAAATCGTCTCTTTTTTTCGACATCTGTTATGCACTCCCTGTAATTATTTTATTGACCATTCAACTACAAATATTTCTTTTGAAGATACCTGTCTTATCATTCGTGAATCTAGTTCTGCTATCATTTTTCTGCGCTTTTCACTTATTTCGTCTTCTCTGTCAGCAAGTTCATTACGCTTACGTCTTTTAAGACGTTCAAGCTCATCAATCTTTTTTGTGAGTTCGAGCTTTTCCTGCATATTGGGCGCTATACGTGATTGCCTTTCTGCTTCACGTATCTGACGTTTTACGTTATCTAACTCATGTTCAAGGCTGTTTACAAGGTCTTTTTCCCAGCGGAAAATGCGTTCTTCTTCATCATGGAAATATTGAAGATTTCTTGTATCTATTTCACTGAGTTTGTGTTTAATATGCTGCTCTGTATTAGCTTTTAATTTTTTGGATATAGTCTCCGGTAATTCAGAATTGAATTCACGCACAATACCTTTTAGCAAAAACATTTTCTCGCATTCTTCTTGTGTGAGATATATTCCGTCTTGGGTGAATGCGGTGAAAAGGCTATGTTGTTCATCATCAAAAGCAGATACATCAAGAGCAGATAGAACAAGGTAACCACTTTTGCCATATAAGCTTTCAGGAACGCTAACATTGATACCATCAGCATTTTTTTGAAAATCTATATGTCCTTTTTTTAGTTCAAGATTAAGTGCTGTGTTAATTACATACTGTGCAAGGGGATGAGATAATCGGTATTGTTCTCCTAATGCTTGCTTAGAAAAAAGAGCATATGTATGTGCTGGGCAACCTGCAATAGTTTTATTTAACTTAAATGAGTAATCGCTATCGTTGAATTCAGCAAAATCCTGTAAAATAAACTTTGTAAGTTCCCAAAAAATATACTCATATCTGTTTAAGAAAGCGCCGGTTTCTTCTTTGGCTAGTCTTAAATGCTCTTGAACTTCTATATCAAAAGTATTCTGTACTTTTTTCTTGACATCAGAGAGACATTGATCTATTTGATCCTGCATATCGTTTTGTAATTGCTCAAATGCAGAATTGATTTCTTCTTCTGTACGGCACTCCTGATATATTTCCCATATCCTTCTTTCAAAATCTATACTATCAGCTTGTCCCAATACTTCATCAGAGGCACCGAATACATCATTAAATAAGTGAAATTTACTATCAAGCAGATCGTATACTCTTTTGTCTGCGTAATTACGTGTATTTATAAAGTTCACAACAACAACGTCGCTTTTTTGACCATATCTATGACAACGTCCTATACGTTGTTCAATACGCTGAGGATTCCATGGTAAATCGTAGTTGACTACTAATGAACAAAATTGAAGATTTAAGCCTTCAGCAGCTGCTTCTGTTGCAATCATAATCTCAGCTGAACTATTAAAGTAATCTACAATAGCCATACGCTTATCTGCTGCTTTAATACCACTTATTCTACCAGTAGTTTGATTAGACGTTATCCATTTTTCATATATAGTATTTGATTCAGCATCATTGTTGGAACCGTTGAATAATACAACTTTACCATTATACCCGTTTTTTTCAAGAAATTCCTTTAAGTATGTTTGAGTTCTTGTGGATTCAGTAAAAATAAGAGCTTTTTGATTGGCTCCTAAAGAATTTAATTGTAAAAAAGCGCTTGACAATGCTTTTATTAATGCTTCTGCTTTGGTATCATGAGATATAGCTTTAGCCATCTCTATAAACCGTTCGATTTGCTCTATCTCTTTTTTTAATCTATCAATATCTATTTTATTATTTCCATTATCTTTATTATCATTGAATGAAGTTTCGTCATTGTTTTCAAGTATTTCTTCGGTGATATCCTCTATTTCTTCTTCTGAAAAGAATTCACTCAAAGAAATTTCAAAATAACTGTTTTCAGCTAATAAAGTATTTAATCGATTTTTAATAGTGTTTAATGTTCCGATTAATGCGAATGTTGAAGAAGCAAGTATTTTTCTGATAATCATGGTTGTCAACATTTTTTGACTATTTGGAACTGTATATATATTATCAGATCTTAGAAACTCTGAAATTTGCTCATATAGTTCATGCTCATTATCATTCGCTGTAAATTCTTGAGTGATGGAAAGTCGCTTAGTGTATTTGATATATTCAGTAACATCTTTCCTAAGTGTTCTTTTGTAGTAGGGGGAAAGACGAAGCTGCAAATCTGTATAGTTTTCTTCATTTACGTATTCTGCTCGAAAAGATCTGCTATCACCAAATATATTATCATCAATAACTGTTGATAACCCATATAATTCCATTAAAGAATTCTGAAAAGGGGTTGCGGTAAGGAGTATTTTTTTTGTATCAGAGAATGCATCTCTTATATTGTGAGGAAGTTTGCTGTTTTTTTTATATACATTTCTAAGCTTGTGTGCTTCATCTAAAACAGCTAAATCGAAACCTGTTGCAGAAATATCTTCTTTTTTCTTTGAGGCAAAGTTATAAGAACAAATTATAACCTTTCTACTTGAAAATGGCAAATATCCTCTCCTAATATATTCATTGTAGTTTTTTGTATCAATTATTTCATTGTCTATTCCAAATTTCTCAGTAAGTTCATAGCTCCACTGTTTCCGAAGAGAGGCAGGACATACAATAATTATTTTTCTTTTTCCAGTTGCCCAATACTGACATATAACTAAGCCTGCTTCTATCGTTTTTCCGAGACCTACTTCATCAGCCAGTATTATACCTTTTGATAAGGGGGATTTAAATGCGAATAAAGCTGCTTCAACTTGATGAGGATTTATATCTACTGCTGCATTTAAAAGCGATTGAGCAATACAATCAATACTGCCGCCTATAGACTTTTGTGTTAACAACGTTGAATAATACTTAGCCTGATACTCATTAATCATATTACGCCCCCACATCTTCTGTAAAAAAAGTAAACTGTTTTTAACATTCAAGAAATAATATGTTGAATTTCGACAGTTTAACAATGCTTTTATATGTTTAATTATAGCATATTGTGTTTCCGTTTTCAACCTTAAAGCGCAAATACTGTTTTATTTAAATGTTTTGCTTGTATAGTTTCCCCTTTACCGTTGACGCCATCTGGAATTATCACCGAAATCCTTAAAAATGTTATTGATATCAGTGCTAAATTATGTCAATTAATGATTGTTAGTCAAGTTATATAATGACGGACACAACATAAAAAACACTAATGCAACAATAGCATTAGTGTTTTTTATGTTTATACTGTTATACTGATTTTAAGCTGTCTATCTACATTTAGTGCTTGTTCAACAATGCTTTCTTGTCCTAAAGAGTTATAGTGTTCTTGTAAGCGTTCTCTTAATCTGAAAAGCTTTCCGCTCGCTGTATCGACTAAATGACCATATGTAACTGCGTGTATTCTTCCACTTGATGTTTCTTTCTCTGGATCTATATCACCAAGTTTAGCTCCCACGACAAACGCATCAATAGTAGCTGAACTATGAAGAACCGAAGATTTTCTGATTTGGCGAACATAATATTCAATTTGATTAACTTCTTTATCAGTAATCTCAAATCCTCCTCTTTTGACTTCAACTATCAATATCTGATCTGGCTTCATTATTTCACCAGAATTATGGTCTATTCTTTCTGTACAAACCGCCTTTAATGAATAATTCTTTAAGCATACTATATCCGGCCTACGTTTAGGATTGTTTATTTCTTCCATGTCATAATCAGAATCAGTGAATAACGAGCTAACTACAGTTGACAAAGCTGAATTTGATACAAACATTGGAGAGTCAAACTGTGCGCCAAATAGCCATCGAGAATTGAGTACTAATGGATGAAGAGTATGTAACTCTTCTGTGTTTTTGTCATTATATATTCTTTGCATAGCTTCAATGACAAGGATTCTCTTATCAATTTCGCTTATTATAGTAGCAATATCATCAACATTCCAATTACTTAGAATTTCTGAAAGCTTATCGATTTGATCCGGTGACATTTGTCCGAGTTGACTTAGTAGTTCTTCGCCTCTTTTAGCTTTTTCAATTGATACAAGCGCTTCAATGGCAGTATGTAGATAATCAGGATTAATAACAGGATTATCTTCGGTTACTTTTTCGATAAAAGCAGAGACATTTCTTTTGCCACTTATTGTAAGTGACCCTAATTCGTCACTTGCATTTTTTATTGCATCAATACGAATTTCATTTAGATGTTCGGCCATTACTAGTTTTATAAATGTATCAACCTCTTGCTTGACACATTTATAAACACTTATCATATTTGGAGATTCAATAAAACCGCTCCAATCCGGTAAAACATCATCAATGAGATCATTAGTTTTGACAATTATTGTATAGCGTTTAGCTGCTTTTAATCTTCCATCAAGAAAAGTAACTTTGCTATATGACCAAGATGGATGTCCAACAAGTCGTCCAGACACCCAAAATGCCACGCCGTGTTGTTGCGATTTTGCTGCAGTTTTTTCTGAATCAATTACAATCATAGAGAACGTAACATTAGTATTACATGTAAAATCCTTTTGATAAATAATGCCTTTATGTTGAGATAAATCAATATATTTATCGTTAATTTTTACAGAAAAACAGGGATCATATAGGAAACGGGCTGAGAGAACATCCGTCATTACTGCAGCATCAGGCAAATGTCGGCTTACAAAAGTATATATTCTTGTGCCGTGTCCTTGTTTATTTTCAGTTTTATGATTTACGATTTTAAAAGGAGAACTCCCATGAGATATTGAAATATCATATATATTACAGCAGCCATCTTTCCAGGTTTCAACGGTATAGTTGTTAGCGAAACAAAGCATACCGTGCCTGCCAACTCCGTTACGACCATAAGCAATTCTAACAGACTTTTCTACACCATTAGGAAAGACAACTTTTGCCCCTTGCCTTTTTTGCCTATTATAATTTAATGTCATCCATCTTTCATGAAATTCTGCATCGCTCATTCCAATGCCATCATCTTCGATAGCTATTTCTTCATTTTCTTTATCTGGAATAGTAATGCTCACATTGTGAGCTCCAGCATCCCAAGCGTTTGCAACGAATTCTGTAAGCGCAATGTCAGAATTTGAAGTGATTGATCTATTAGCTCTGAATATATAGTTTTCTTCAAAAGCCACTGTGCCATTCTCCATTTTGGTTCCTCCTTTAACTATAAACGTTGAACAAGTATTTTTTACTATATTATATCAAAAAAGGATAAAGACTTCAATACTTTTTCTGTGTTTAATAAATAATACTATATATTTTACATCAGAGTTATAAGGAATTTCTGCACTTAAACAAGTCAGTATGAATTATTTTAATAGGAAAAATCATACCACTTATGCCATCAGTGGTATGAGCGGTGTAATGGAATGAGACCGAATCTCTGTATGAGACCTCGAAAAAGAATGTATGATTTAAAGAAGAAACTGTGTGATGCTATAATTTCGTATCTCGAAGATGAAAACGAAACATAAGCAAATTAAATGCCGACAATGCTGACGGTATCGGAGATATTGACGACATAAGATGTTATTTATAAATAATACCACTGTTACCAATAATAATTTCATGCTATGGAAAGTTGAGAAAAAGATAAACCACCTATACCAATTATGGACTATGTGAAAATATAGCGAACGTTAATTAAATATTTATTTTTATGCGCAGCCATATTGTAACATTAAGAATTATCTGTCAGTCCCTCCGACAATTTCGATGTATGTTACAAGGTATAGCAGGATGGTATTTGTGGTATGAATTGAGAACTATTGTTTCATATTTTGCAAATAATAGTACAAAATGAATCTTAATTATTGCTTGTGAACATTTTTATCACGTAGGATTATGTTGTATATCGCTTCTATCAATGATATGATTATTAGTCTGCAGCTATTCACGAAGAATCTAACGACATAAAGAAATTAATTGTTGTTTTCATGATGCAAATACCGCACGCGTATCTTAATTATGGAATATTTTATATCATTTTTGAAGTTGCTGTTGACAATTATCACGATTGATGGTATAATCATCATAATAAGTATAATAATTATGAGTAATAACGAGCATGATTAAAACTTATAGGAGATGCTGATTATGTCAATTAAGATAAATAATGTTAGACTTGAAACAATCAAGATTCAAGACTTTAAAAATGTAAAATACGGAGAGTTGTCTTTTTTATTAGGGAAAAAGAGCAATACTGCTGAAATAATCGGTCTTTATGGACAGAATGGCTCTGGTAAAACTGCTTTGATAGATGCTATGTCACTGTTAAAAACTCTTTTTTGTGGCAAAGTAATAGATCGGAAGTTTGCTGATTATATTAGAGTTGGTGCAGAAAACTCAATTTTAACTTATACATTTACAATAAAAGGTGATAATGATGAGATCACAAGAATTGAATATACAGTATGTATTGGAAAAATTGAGGATTTTCAAGAAGATAATTATAGCGAATCAGTGCAAGCAGAGGAGTATCGACCAGCTGTAATTTGGGAACGTTTGTCTCTTCAAATTAAATCAAATGGAAAAGTAATTGAAAAACTGAATCCGTATATTGATACAGACTCTTCTGATTCCTTGTTTAAACCAGCTACAAAATGTGATCTGCTGCTTGGAAGAGATAAGAGGGAAATCAATAATTTGATTCCAAAGAAAAAAATTACTGAACTATCTTCACGCTCTTTTATTTTTTCAAGAGAGCTTATTAATTCAATTAGAAGAAAAGCTAATGAAAAAGACGCCAATTCAATAGAGAAAACAGCGTTAAGATTCATTGAAACTTATGAAAGTTTAATTTACTATGGGAATTTTAGGTTGTTTATTTTTGACACTAAAGATGCTTCAATGTTAAATATGGATATTCTTCCACTACCATTTAATTATAAGAAGGGTACTTCAAAAGTAAATGGTAATATTGTAATTCCAATAAATGGTAATGGATTGATTCCTTCTGACGCATATGAATTGGCTGAACAGTTGATTGAAAGCATGAATATTGTACTAAAAGAGATAATACCTGGACTGAAAATATCCATTAGAATTATAGATAAAGAGATATCTCCTAAAAATCAAATATCATACAGGGTGCAATTGTTGTCTGATAAGAATAGTAAGCCTATTCCTCTTTGTTATGAGTCGGACGGAATTAAAAAGATATTCTGCATATTACAACTATTGATCAATGTCTATAACAGATACTCTTTTACTGTAGCTATAGATGAACTTGATTCAGGAGTATTTGAATATTTATTAGGTGAATTAATGAGTATTATTTCAAATAAAGGGAAGGGGCAGTTAATTTTTACATCGCATAATTTGCGACCTCTTGAAACATTAGATAAATCCTGTATCGCATTTACTACTACTAATCCAGAAAACAGGTATATTCGCCCAACTTATGTAAAAGCTACGCATAACCTTCGAGATTTTTATTATCGTGATATTACATTAGGTGAGCAAAATGATGATGTATATGACGCTACAAATAATTCTGAAATAGCATTTGCATTTAAGGAGGCAGGTGAGTTCTGTGGCTCGTAAAAAAGTTGTGTTAGTAATTGTTGAAGGACCAACTGATGAAGATGCACTTGGTATTTCTTTAAAACAGTATTTTGATAAGTTTTCCAAGAATGTTTTGGTGGAAGTAATGCATTGCGATATAACGACTGAATGGAGCGGATATCCGCATAATATACGTGAAAAAATTACAGATGTGGTTAAGAGAAATGCCCAAAAGAATAAGTATCAAAAAGAGCATTATAGTCAGATAATACACATAGTTGATACCGATGGTGCTTTTATTGATGAAGAATATGTTATTGAAGACAGGTCTGTAGAAAAAGTGAATTATTCTTTGACAAGTATAATTTGCAAGGATAGAAAAGATATTGTCAACAGAAATATACAGAAGAGCGATAATCTTAAGTCACTTTTGAGTATAAAGACTATTTGGTCTATTATTCCATACAAGGTGTATTATATGTCCTGTAATATGGATCATGTTCTTCATAATATACAAAATAGTACAGACGAGGAAAAAGAATATAATGCGCATATATTCGCCAAGAAATATAAGAATGACTTGATCGGTTTCCTTAATTATATTTCCGAATCGGTTTTTACTGTTAAAGGTACTTACAAAGAGACTTGGGATTATATTCAAAGAGAAGTAAATTCATTAAACCGACATACCAATTTACAATTGTGCTTTGAGGAAGAAGAAAATAGTTAGTAATTATCAAAGAAACTGACGATATAATGCACTGATTAAGTGATATCTCCGGAGGAAGTAAATGAGTTTTGTTTATGCTGAAAAGAATCCAATAGATGAAGAATGTTCGGAGTATAGTATTAATATCCTGAGTGATACTAAGACTACTTTGACAGGTGCAGTTTTGGCTAATTGGAGTGAAAGACAAAGAAAAGCGATTGAAGATTATGGATTCATAAAAAGCATAATCATCAGTCCTTCTTGCTGTGTTTCCTTTGCTGGAAATGATACGTCATATGCTCAGAAATTGCTAAAGTGGATTTTTGAAAAAGGAATTGTTAGCGATGAGGAAATGTTGGAAAAAACAATGCAATTGCATATGGAAGCTCATAAAGATGACATAGAGTTTATAATATGTTCTTCTGATACAGGAAAGCCATGTATCTATTGTATTAAAAATGGAAATATGTTTATCGATGTTTCATCTGCTTGGATTGGTTCACAGGCAGCCTTTGATATGATGCAGAAATTACGCTTGACGCAAGATGAACGTATAGGGCAGTCAAAGCTTACGAGTACAGGGGCGTTTAGAAGAGCAGTCAATGAGTGTGGAGATGATAGTGTAGGTGGATTTATAATTCAGAGCGTTTATAATGGAAATGAGTTCTTTTACCCTTGTAGGTATCAATCGGCTGTTTCTAAATCTCAAATTGTTCAGCCTGGAGAAAATGTTCGGCTTTTTGATACAGCTGCAAATGGAGGATATTCCGTTCATTTCAGAGAATCAAAGCAAGATGTAATTATGGATTTTGAACAAATTGACACGTCCATAATATATACATCCAGATACCGATATTCTGAAGATATTGGTAATCCATATACAAAGCATTTGATGCTTCCATTTAAGTTCTGTACTTCTAAGGGATTATTCATATAGTATTAGAATAAGTATCTCCCAAAACATACCACTAATGCCACTCCGAAAATTTTTCAAAAGAGAGTTAGGAAAAGTACATCACCTTTATCACTCGGAAAAGTGAAAAGGAATTTGAAAAAACATACCACTAATACCACTTTTAACAGAGCAGTTTTTTAGTGAAGTATTCTTCAAAAACTCTGACCGTCGGCTATCACGTCGTCACCTCGTCGGCGGATGATAGTTTATAGTTGCATTTTTTCTCTATATACTGTCATTTTTGCAGCTTAGATTTAGTTGCTCATAACCCGAAGGTCGTTGGTTCAAATCCAGCCGCCGCAACCAGAAAATTGGCACTATATTGCAAAATATAGTGCCTTTTATTTTTACCATAATATAGCCGTTTGTCCGTTAATTATAACTGTTCGCAAGGTGCTTTTGGCACTATCTTGCGAACAGTTATTTATTTTGATTATCTCCTCTAAAATAGAAATGTACACCAAATGTACCTTAATTCAAAAAATTAACGTTTCCGGCTATTGAAATATCTTCAAAAACGGTATATAATAAAAAAAGAAGCAGCTCCCGAAGGAGCTGCCGAAAAATTATTCGTTGTCATCATCATCTGGTTCAACGTCTATTATCTGAGGTATCTTACGTATGTATTCCTCTCCAATATGAATCTTGATGTTCTCAGATAAGTCAAGAGCCACTTTTGATTGATTATCCTTGCGATGAAGAGCGTTCTGAGCGGCAGCAGCGCTGCGTATTGCATCGTTCTTCTCATTTTCAGTCAAGAGCGGTATTTTACGAACAACGCCGTCAATATCATAAGGATCGACTGATTCAGGAACGTATACGTCGTAATTCCTGCTGTGGTTGATCATCAACCCTGTTCCCGAAGCATTTGAGTAAAGATCAACATAAGCACCATTAGTGTATGACTGATCTTTGATGATGATCGCAGGAACATCATCCGCTGAGGTGGGAGGAGTCATTGGTATCATTTCGCAAGGCGGTCCCCATGCATTTCTCGGATCAAACACTGGCGGTGGACAATTCAAGCAAGCATCAACGTAGCCACGATATATCGGGTCGGTTGCGTATAATAACCTGTTGAAGCCGTTGACTGGTGCATCAGGGTTATAACTGGTAGCCTTTGGAGGTACAATACTGTATCCTGAGCTTGTGTTTTCAGTGACGTCATAAAAGTTGAACGCGATATCCTGTGCGATTTCGTCGTAACATTCAAGGAAATCGTAACCATCCTTGAATGAGTAGGGCTTGTCATCAAGCATCTTCTCAGCGGGTGACTTTACGATATCGAAGCCATACTTTGTAAAGATACGGTTGCAGTGGAGCTTAAATCTGTTAAGCTGACTTATACTCTGCGAAAACTTCTTTGCATTGTGTAATGATACGGTATTTATCACCAAATGAAAATGACGCTTTCCAGTGTCAAAATGTACTGACACAACACACTGGTAGCCGAGGTTATAGTAGTGCTGTCCGGTTTCCTTCGCCATCTCCATAAATTCCTCATCGGAGACATGGTTGTTAACAGGAGTCGGTGATATTATCGTTTGAGTATATTGGCGACCGGAAGCTTTTCCGTTTATTCTTTTGACCTCAATCATTTCTGATAACGGATCATCGGTAATGCATCCGAAAGCAAACACATAACGCTTATCCTTGGTCTTTATAGGATCAGTGCAGTATTCAAGAATGTTTGTGAAGTCTTTGAGACTCCTGTTATCACCCTGACGGCATAAGATCATCGACATATCTCATTCCTCCTCGTCGTCGGGACTTATCGTGGTCAACTGCTGGCTGACTTCAACGAACTTTGTCATGATCGTTTTCGTCGCTTCAATGATTTCCTGACCTAATGCGTCAGAGATCTTGCCGCAGCGCAGAGCTCCGGTGATTTTGTCATTGATCTCAATGAGCTGCCTTGGAATATACGCACCCTTGTCGAGGAAAACAACTTTGCCTTCTTCGATACCCACTGTGCGGAGATATTTGCTTACGTCCGTGCCGGCTCTCTCAGCATTCGCAGCTATTGCTTTCTTTTCATCAGGGTAAACTTTAAGCTGGATATTGTCTGTCCTTTTCATAATTTAAAACTCCTTTTCAAATATATCAGTATTTTTGGGAATGATACTACTGTCTTCATTACATACCAACCGTCATTACCAAGTTATCTCTTGGAAGATAACCGATGAATGAGCTATAATTATTTCTCAGGAATATCCAAATCATACTTATTATAATATACCTGTCTCTGTAACTAATGTGGGTTTGCGCCGCCGCATTAAGCGGCAGCACATAAGCACACAACATATTAGTTGTCAGTAAGATAATAAGTATATTTATAAACTTATTTATCATTCTGCTCCTCCTGATCATTTGACGACGCAAAGCGTATCCCCTTGAAGCCGTTCACACGTTTGCCGTTCCAATAAACCTTGGTGTAGCTGATGTCACGGCTATAGTCCTTGACCTGCTGCAAGAAAGTATTCCTGCCGAGCGGAGTGATAGCGTTGAGACGGCAATATTCGTTGTATCCCGCAAAGAGCATTTCTGATGAGACAGAGCCGTTTGCATTAAGAACCGTCTCTTCCTCGAGATAGTTCAGAGCGGAGTGGATCTGAACGCGCTGCTGATGAAGGTATTCCTCTGAGTCCTTAGACATACAAAAGTCATAGTTTGAGTCAACAAGGTCTTTAAGTGTGTCGAGGGCAAGAGAAAAAATCACGTCAGCTTCTGACTTCAACTTCTCCTCAAGTTCTGGATCAAGCTGATCTTTGGGTATCTCGCGGGTGAATCTTATGACAACAAGTCTGTCGATAACTGCATCGTCAGGATGAGCGAAACAGAGCGGCCAATTTGATGCAAAGATAAATTTCGCAGTCGGAGTGTAGTTGATGTATTCCTTGTACACCTCTCTGCCGACTGTTTCCTCACAAGAGACAAGAGACTTAAAGCCTTCTTCGTCCCTCATCGGAGTGCTGCTGTTATCCCTACTTATGTTAATTCTTTTCCCAGCATAGTGCCAGCGAGATTTTTCGCTGCCCATGACATGAAATGGCTGATGGGAAACAAGGTCAGGATCAAAGATTGACTGCAAAACATTTAACAGCGTGCTCTTTCCTGTTTTGCCCTTTCCGAGAAATACAAAAGCTTTACGTCCCTTAGTCAGCGAACTTATACAGTAGCCAAGGACACGCATCAGGCAGTTATAGTTCTCTTTGCCTACGCTCATTTCAACGAAGCGTTTGAAGTGTGGAGCATCGTCGAGCTTAGCGCCAGGTTTATAGTCGATTTTGCTGGTATAGTCAAAATCAATATTCGCCTCTAACTCTACAAGCTGACGCTCCATAATAGAGTATACGCCATTGCCGACGTTAACATAAAGCTGACCGTCACGGAAGCCTTTGTCAAGATCAACCTGTAACTGAGGAAGGTAGCTGAGCCTCTCGATAACGTCCTTGAGTGTGTTATCGGATAACTCAAGAGAATCACTGTCAGTCAGCAGAGAACGAATTAATGAGACTGCGATGTCCTCGGTTATTCTCATTTTGTAACTACCCATATTCATAAGCGGGATGAGATTGGAGAAAAGCAGTATCTTGAGCTTCAACAGCGCGTTGCATATATCAGCAACGGCGCTCTTGGGCTTAGTGATCTTGATCTTTTCCATATTTTTAGTTACCTTGAATAATTCATTAAGTTTCATAATTATTACCTTTCTGGTGGGGGCATAAGCCCCCCACCTGTTAATATTCTTTCTGTCCGGTTGTCCGGTTTTTTTCAAAAATCTTTTTCGTGAGTTCTAAGCTCTCGGTTGATATCCGCGAGTGAATAGTGTGTGTACCTCGACAGCGTAAAACCGGCATCCGAGTGGCCGCAATACAATGATACAAGCTTCGGCGAACACCCATGCTGTATCAGGTGTGAACACCGGCTGTGCCTGAGTGTGTGCTGTGTAGTTGTCCTCGGAAGACCAGCTGCATTCACAGTTCTATTGAAGTAGTTACGAAAGCTGCTGGGCTCTACCGCATTTCCCAGTTCGTTGCATACAAGAAACGGATTTTCGTTGAACAGCCCGTAGGAGTGTACCGCCTTATCATGCAGATGATCGATGTGAGCCTTGATGTGCTCTGCGACCTCCTGCGAAAGTGGGATCTTACGGCGTGAATAATCAGTCTTCAAATCAGTCAACATCAGGTGCGATTTGTGCTGTCCTGGCTTAGCAGCGAAGTCCTTGACACGACGCAGACTGTGCTGTATATTGAGATATGGTATTCCGTCCTCAAAGCACAGGCTGTCCGCGCGAAGTCCGAGACATTCGCCGCTCCGTAATCCAGTATGAGCGAGTATGTATATTCCGAAAGCCCACTCTCCCTCTGCTGCATCGATCAGTCTTTGAACCTCAGTAATACTGAGTATAGACTTCTCGATATGATGCTGCCTTGGGAGGTTTACATACCTCGACGGATCGTTGACAATGAGTCCGTTCGCCTGGGCTGTCTTCATAGCTGCTGAGATGAAGTTGAAGATGTTGCGGATTGTTTTTGCTGACAACCCGCCTGCTCCGTCGTTTCTTCCCTTAGTATAAAGGAAGTTCGACAGTTGCTGGAAGTCATCGGCTCTCAGATTCGCTACGGGGATACCTGCGATCGGGTGTTGTCCGATCTTTGTGCTGTATCCCTCATAGTTCTGCCTAGTTGCTGGTCTGATATCCGGCGCATACGAAGAGAGATAGCGTTCAAGTAGTTCCGCAAACGTCATTTTGGTAGAGAATATGTCGATGCCGTTCTTTATGTCTATCCTGAGCTGTTGAAGCTTGGTACCGACTTCCTTCTTTGTCTTGCCATAGACGTACTTTGATTTTCCGTTGTGGCAAAGCTTACCGCGATAACCGTTGCGAAACTTAGTGATGCATCCCTCACCATTAGCTCTGCGTGAGCCCATCAGTTATCACCACCTTTGAAAAAGGCGGATATCCGGACATTTGAAGTAATGTCATGATTATCACCTCTTATTCAGTTTTCAAGCTGCTGGAGTGGGTGGATGTCGTGTGGAGCCATCTCTTCAACTCTTCGGTCGGTATAAGTATCTTACGTCCGACACGAATTGAAGGTATGGCGTTCTCTCGAAGCAACTGATACAGCTTCGATCTGCTGATATGCAGCTGATCAGCGGCTTCTTTTGGGGTTAAGCATAAGCTGGACATTCCATCCAGAACCTCCTTTCGGAAGAATTTGGATCGGGGCCCCTGTCCATAGTTATATTATAACTCATCTGCTCGAAAACTAAAATTGAAATAGTTACGAAGTTTTTTTCGAAAAAAATTCGAAATGGAGGTCTCAGACTATGGAAAGAATTAGCAGAATTAGTTGCCTAAGTGAATTATTGGAAGGCATTTTTGACCGTACTACAATTGGTTATGAAAACTACGAACCCGGAAAGAGAGGTACGCTTGTTCAAAATAAAAACGGCTTGTTCGACAAGAATACATATACCCAAAAATATAAGCAGAGGTTTGATGTGTTATTTGATATTGCCTTTAACACTGAATCAGTTGATTTTGATGTTTCTAACAGCAAGTGGGGATCTGATTATAACAGAGAAAGGTTGATCAATAATGCTGTCTTATACTTCAGACATTATGATATAGAAGTACCCAATTATTATGAAAATAGTCATGATAGACGTATGTTGTCAAGAGAGATATACAAAGTTATTGTTTCCGAGATATTACCAGTTATATTCGATATTGATAATGATATAGTAAAAAAGGAAAAAGTTGATTTAGATTCTGAAGATGTAACAGTTGAATTTTATACAGCTATCCATAAAGTAAAAAAAATATTTGAATCAGCAAATTTTGCTGAGATAATGTATGCCAACGCTATAGGCAAAGATATAGAGTTTATATATAACAGAAGCGAAAAACTGGATCGTTGTAACTACTTTAAACTGTACTCTACAGAACGATACTATTCTTATCATGACTATAATCCTTTTTTTATGATTCAAATTAAAGAACTCCAAAATGATAATACGCTGATTACCTCCGCTTCAGAATTAAAAGACAAGTTTTTTAATTCTGTAATTGAAGAAACGATAACAAAGTCAGAATTAGATAATCAACCAATTTATTTGCCAAAAGGTGAAAATTCTATTTACCGATTTAGAATACTTAATTCTATCCATCCATGTTGTTACTTGCCGAGATTCTTTTATTATACTAAAGAAATAACCCAAGACTTATTATCATCAAAATATAGTGATTATTCTGATAAATACAGGTTTGAAAAACGAATATCCGATGAAGCACATGAAGCATTATATAATAAATACAGGTATCAATTTGATGCTGAGGAAAGCAACTTTTTTCGTTCAATTATGGAAGTTTTAAATCAAATAAGTAATATTAGCTATGATGGTATTATAGTGCTTTTTAAACATAAGACAGACACGAATCATATTACTGATTCAATAATGAGAATTATTATTGATATTATTGAGTGTTTACGGAATTATGGAATTAAACCTGAATCAATCGTTTGTTCAATTATTACTGCCATAGACTATTCAGTTAATAGTTTCTGTGATCTTATTGAAAACTATTATTTTAGGTCTTCAAAAGATCAGAGGACTAAAAGTTGGAATATGGGATTTTTAATCACTGCCCTCTATGATGAAGAAAGAAGTAGGTTCCTTGATAGCATTGAGAAAATTAGTGGTAGAATCGAAAAAATAAATCAAGAAAGAGTGTTGCTTGGATGTGGCAATCATATTTACCCTGAAATCAACGATAATGATTTGAAACTAAGCATTATATTGGGGGATAGTTCAAAAAATAGAGGATTTGTTCCATTTAAAGCACTTGAATATGATCCGTTTAAACGCTTGCAAAAAATTTTGCTGGATATAGCGCAATTATTGAAAGAAGGATAAATCATTGTATCTCTTACAGAATATATGTGTGATAAAGTGTAGTTGCTTCGCCCCATTGCGGGGCGAAGCCATTTATTTCTTATAAGAATCCCTGCATACCTGACATTTCTTCAACTTTCAGCTGTTCGGTCACATGGGCATAGGTATCAAGCGTGAAGCCTACGCTTGCGTGACCGAGTATTTTTGACAGCGTTTTTACGCTCATTCCTGATTCAAGAGCTCTGGTAGCAAAGGTGTGCCGCAGGCCATGAACGTTTACCTGGCGTATTCCGTTTTTTTCAAGTATTATCTTGAAATCACGCTGAAAACTTCTCGGATCTATAGGGGTTCCGACTGTTGAAGCAATTACAAAATCGGTTTTAGGATAACCGTTTCTTTCAAGATATTCAGCCTGATCATTACGGTAATGATATAGTTTTTCGGCTATATATGGCAGAAGCGGGATCATCCGGAACGAGTGTCTGGTTTTGGGCTCATTAATAATGAGCAGTGTCCTTGTAGGAGCATTCTTGTCCTTATTCTGTACACGGTTGAGTGTCTGTACTATATTAATATAGCTTTGACCTTGTAAGTCAAGATGAACATTTTTCCATGTCAGACCAAGCAACTCTCCTTGCCTTACGCCGGTATACAGACATAGTAGTATAGCCATTTCCAGCCTGTGTCCCTTGATTACTTCCTGCAATTGTTTTTGTTCATCGACTGTAAAGTATCGCATTTCAATTTTGGGACCTTTGGGCAGTACGGTAGCCTCTGTTGGATTCTTGACTATCATATCAAGGAACACTGCCTGATTCAAAGCTTTATGCAGGAAATTGTGTATATTCCGCAGTGTTTTAGGACTTAGTCCGCCTTTCCCGTTGATCTTACCGTTTTTGATTTTGTCATTATAGAATTGCTGAATTATCATCGGTGTCAGATCACATAGCTTATATCCTCCGATAGTATCCTTAATATGCTGATAAGTGAAGGTTTCATAGTTGACTTTTGTAGTAAGTCTTATGTCATTACAATACTCGTCAAGCCAGGTGCAAAGCCACTCATAGAGAGTGACCTTGCTTGGCTCAATGTAGCTGTTGGTTCTCAGCTTTGAAAGGATCTCATTCATCTTATCAGCTGCTTCTTTTCTTGTGCGACCGTAGACACATTTCTTTTTGTAATTACCATTAGCTGATGGCAGTGACACTACGCCGCGCCAGTGCCCCTGCTTGTCCTTATATATACAGCCTTCGTTATTCCCTCTGCGTGTACCCATCACCAAGCCCCTCCATAGCAGTTTTCATACAGGCTTTCGCCGGCACCGAACTTTATATCATTGAGTGCTTCTTGGAGCAGGCTCGGCTCCATCAAAAGTTCCTCTATTTCGTCACAGGTATAGCCATATTCGAGGAGAAGCTCAACATCCTCGCTGTCAACTCCGTAACAGCCGCAGTATGCCAGCAGTATCTCCTCGTGCATATTATAATAAGAAGGATCATCAAAATCATACCATGCACCATACTTTGAACGGTATATCTTAGGTTCATACTCTGCGCGAGTGATATTACCGTTCCTGTCAATACGAATAATATCGCCTTCATCAGTATTGATACGCTCCGAAGCAAACTTGTGCAGACCTATCTTGCTGATAGCACTTTTCATGATACTCTCAGTGGAAGCATATACATACAATCCTAGAACAGGGAAGTGGAGCAGGCACATCGGGTTGCTGCCTTTGATGATATACAAGCTATTTCTTTGGTCGAGTACGGTAAAGGTGAAGTTTCCCTCAACCGTTTCTGCCATAAATCTCAGACTGTCGAAGTCGAGCTTTCTCTGCTTTTCAATTAGCTGAACGCCAATGTAGCTATCAGTCTCGATATAGCTGTCGGGAATAACCTTATCTCTGCGGAGTTCCTTGTCGTTCCAGAGTACGCCGTTATGAGCGAATGCGAAATCCGTATCCCCGGCAGTACCGGGAAACGGATGATTATTGTAGTTGAGCTTACCGTCGCCCTGAGTAGTCATACGGGTGTGACCCATAACGGCGGAAGTTCCTTCCTGCGGACTGAAATGCAGCTTGTGTGCCGGTTTAGGTCGCTTGTATATTATGACCTTGCCGTCCTTTACATAACTGATACCGGCTGCATCGGTGCCGCGCTCCTCGGCTGCGTTGCCGAGAGCCTGAGTGAGTTTCTTCAATACCCTGTACGGAACTATTCCCTTGTAATCGAGCCAACCAAACAATGCACACATCGTTAAACCTCCTTATCGTCGTCAAACGGCAATGCGCCGAGTTCGACGCCCGCCTTGCCTGCTGCTACTATAAGTACAATAGCACTCACATATTTGAGAATCATCTTGATCTCCTGTTCCGTTTCACGGTCAACTTTAAATATTTTTGATATAAGTCCCATTTACATTTCCTCCTGATCTGAAGTTGCCTCTTCATTGATGTAGAGCCGGCGCTCTTTGAGATAAGCGATGAGTTCCGGTTCAGTCAAAGTTTCAACGAACTCGCTCCAAGACATCTTTGCGATACCCTCATCACTCAGGTGTATAGCCAGATCACATATCTCGTTCACCAGTTCAATTGCTGCGATCAGGGTATTGTATTTGAGCGTACCCCTGAACAGACGAAATTCGATCGTTGCGTAATTCATCAGGTTTACAGCGGCATAACGTCCGTTGTTTCCCTTTTTTGCCTTGTCGAGTATCTCCCGTCCAGTCTTCTCAAAGCCGTACCTTGCAGCCCAGCGGTTCATACTATACTCAGAGCGGCGACTGAATTTCAGTAGCTCATTCCAGTGGTGCTCCACAAAGTAAAGTATCCTACTGATGATGATATCCTGCTCCTCGCGTGTATCTCCAAGGCAGGAGCGGTTGACGTGAATGTGAAGCCCACAGGTCGAAGTCTGGTGACTGCGGTATCCTAATGAAATAGCTTTTTTCATCAGGGCTTCCCAGCAGAAATCCTTGTGATATGCAAGGCTCATCGGATGCGTAACGATCTCCATTCCATCGTCAAGGCTGCCGTCACCTTTAATGTAGATATGCTCGTCGTCGTTGTTGGCGATAGCGAGTAGTTCTTCGGCGTTATCATCGTCTTTGCCGGCTCCGTCAATCTCCAGCTCGATTCCGAAATATCGCTTAGAATCGCCGTAGAACAGTGGTTCAGGCTTATAGCCGTAATCATGGATAGACCTGTTCTTATCGACTTCATTATGATAACAGTCGCTGCAATAATCATAGCCGTCCAAATTGTACGCATCGTCCTCATGCAGCAGTGCATCGCAGCAGGAGCAACGAGTATAGTGGCTGTGGTAGCAGTGACGACAGAGGGTGGTATATTCATCGCCGTAGCTGTCATCTGTCCAGATAGTTTCTCCACAGCGGTCACAGGTATTTATGTAACGCTCAATGCAGTCATTGCAGACTATTTCTCCATTGACCTCACCGTAGTCCTCATCTTCACCTATAAGTGCTCCACATCTGGAGCAGTACAGTGCATTTGTGTTCTTGTCTTCCATTGTAAAAACCTCCATAAAATAGTTAAGCCGCTCCCGAAGGAGCGGCATTTCTGTTAATATTCAGATGATAAGAGCATCGTGCTGTGGTCGCCGTCATCAATGATGTACAGCTTTTCCGTGATAGGTGTTTCTGACGGTATCATGTACACCTGTCGATATTCGGGTTCTTCTGAGCTGTGAACGATAGACTGCATAGCACCTGACGGACTCAGCTCAAAGACTTGGAGATAGTCACACGGAGCAGGCATACGCTCCACGCACTCCCACAAAAATAGCTGTAGTTCCAGTGGTATTGTGCTGTCAACTCCACAGGTCAGATAGCGTTTAGATTCTGTCATAGGCATTCTCCTTTCATGTTTTTTGATCACCGTAACTGGTATCAGAGTAATAATGTATATTTCAAAAGTTAAAAATATCGAAATATTTCAAAAAAGTACTACTATATGGTAAGCTGGAGCGGAGCGACCTGTATATTGGTAAATATATATATCAATTCATTCCAGAAATACTATACAAACGAGGTAATTACTATGCGTAAGAAAGAAGATCTCAAATCAGTAAGAACATCAATAGCCATGACAGAGGCTACTTATAATGATATCGCCAAAGAGGCAAAAATGCGCGGTATCAAGCCTAATGCTGTCATGAACGAAAGGCTGAACCACTTCCAG
>JAFXSC010000019.1 GCA_017525915.1 Ruminococcus sp. | reverse complement strand
TTGCAGAAATATTCATATTTTCGACCTGAGGTTCAAGATACATATTTCCAAGTGTAATATTAGAATTTTTATCAAGAAACAAGGGACGATTATAATTTTTGATATACTCATAGGTATCATCATCAACATAACTGTCTTTGGGACTTGATGTTAGTAGTTCAATAATTCTTGAAAAGTTTTTATCTTGTTCAGCTTTATTCTTTTCGATGGTCCACCTTAAACGAATATCTTTATCTTTAATTACATTTTCTTCAAAACTATGCCGAAGTTCATTAGTAGCTGAAAGAATACTGTCCAAGATATGCTTATCTTCACGACCTGGATAACCAAATTTCTCTGATACTATCGCTTTAATGGCTTC
Source organism: Ruminococcus sp. (assembly GCA_017525915.1). Taxonomy (GTDB): domain Bacteria; phylum Bacillota; class Clostridia; order Oscillospirales; family Ruminococcaceae; genus Ruminococcus. The sequence goes on along the minus strand of JAFXSC010000019.1, from coordinate 40,974 downwards.
TTCTGAAAAGATATCAGTATTGCAATTATTGTCAATTAAAAAAGAGATAACCTCAGAATAATGGTTTGAACAATATAAGTGATAATTGTAAAATGATTCATATCCAAAGGAAGGATTCTTGGCTTTTTTTATTATTTTTTTTAGTTCTTTTTCAAAAATATCCGATATATGTTTACCATATGAATCGCTATTAAAGAATTTTTCAGATATTCTGCTAGATAACGTTTCTCCACCATTTTTGAGAATAATTCCTAATGCAGTAAAAGTAAAAGGAAGCGTCCATGGCATAGCAATTCCTATCAATGCACCAGCCCCTAAAGTTGCCGCCTCAGTTCCAATATCAATGCCAAGTTTGGTAATGAACTCCTTTGACTTACTATCTGATGGATCAAAGAATCCTGTAGTTCCTTTTGAATCAACCGGATTTTTGCACCTACTGCATATAATTTTATCGTCTGCACGTTCAAACTGTTGTGAGCCGCATTTACAGAAATATAATGCACACATGAACCGCACCTCCATATCACTTATAATAATTGTAGCATATTTCTTACAATTTCTCAATATATACTTATAAAGTACTTAAAATTAATCTCCTTCAATGATTTTCTTTAATTCATCAAATGTAATAATCGGAAATTTGATTTCTTTGTAATATGAAGCAAATACTTTATTAACTACCATATATGAAAGAATATCATATTCATCGTTTTCATTGATACTGTAGCCAAGATTGTTGAAAAACGAGCGGTAAACAGACGATAAATAATCTATTCGCTTTTGAAACTTCTCATCAAATTTCTCTTTTTGGAAAAAACGTTCTTGTTCTTTACTATGTTCAAAAACTGAACCTACTGGTTGTAAAAATTTACATTCAATAATGAATATTCTTTTGTTTTTCGAGTCCAAGCCTATAACGTCATAATCACCTAATTCATGTATTTCAGGATGATTTCCTTTGCGATCTTTTCTTCTGATATCGATATCTGCATCTGCAAAATCAAATTTTTTTTCGATAAAATAGTTTTTAATCTGATTAGAAAAAATTTTTTCATAATATCCCTTCCATTCTGCAAGAGCTTTACAAGTGTTGGTAAGCCCATATTCATATGGAATGTAGAATTGGTGAATGCCGCTTATCCAGCGTCTATGTAGTTCATATATGCATATCGGCGAATAAATCAGCTTGTTTTCTAATTGAATTATTGGCTTGACTTCAAAACGATTATCCCGATTTTCTCTGTCCCAAATAGGAAGTATATCATTAATTTTCCCTTTAAGCATTTTTATTTTGCTACAATCAAGTATTAAAAAATCAAATGCCTTTTTTATATCTTCAATCATAATGCTATCTACGATATAATCTTTACAATCAAGTATAGCTTCTGATTTTTCAATTGAGAAAACATTTGCTTTTAACTCTTCAAAGTTTTGGTTGCCTTCTGGAAAAGCTGCTTCATACAAATAACGCATTACAACTTCAAGCACTTCAAATTTGACACCTGTATCATCATAGAAACCAGAAATCACTCCTGACATATAAGACCGGTTATCATTTTCATCTCCGAACGATAAAACACTATTCTCCATATATCTTTTTCTAACATCTTTATATGTATTTTGGTAGTGATCACTCAGATGTACATCAATTCTGAAGTCATCTAAAACAGTAACTGTAGCTTGCGAGTCAGTATGAAAACAAAGGTCAGAATTATTCTGAAATGCAACTAACCACTCAGATAACGAATAGGCCATTGAAAGCTCTCTATCTGTAATAACATTTTCTGTTCTGCTTTCAATGCTGAGATTAGTTTCAATCAGATACCTTAAATGATATATTTCTTCTCTTATTTTTTCGTACTCCTTCTGTATTTTGTTATGATTTTTTTCTTTGACATCCTGATTTATGTTATCATTCAAATGGTAACAATAGTCATTTGTGTAAAGCCTAAACTGTGAATGTGACAAAAATGATAATAGAATAATGTGTGTCTTATGCTTGTTATACGTAATAAGCAATTTCTCTAAGTAGCCAAATATTTCCTTTTGAATCGATCTAATGACAGACGTTGCTTCTTTGTTCTGATACTCACCTGGAACAATGCTGGCTTTATGACATATCTTAGCGATTACTTTTCTTACTGCCTGATTAGATTTTGCTGAGTAGGATACACCAAAACTATTTGGATTATAGTAATGCTTTAATTGCACTGCATCAGCATTGAAGTTTTTATTATTCGACTTATCTTGAACGATCTTCTTTTGAATAAGATTATATTCCGTTGGATAGTATGCTGCTAATGGGAACAGTAATTCAAGTATAATGGAGTGCTCAATTGACCTATCTTTACATTTTTTAAGATCAATCATTAATTTTGCACAGTTAAGGTCATAATCCATTATAAAAACTCCGTTTTGTTCGTAAAATGCTATAATATTAATATATTTATTATTTTCTACCTTGTCAATTAACGACGAGCAGTTTAAAAGCAGAATTTTATTTTTCATAAAACCAGTGGAGCTAAACAATGAATTATATTCCATAAAATAGTATTCAACAATAGAACGATAAAGATCAAATTGTATTTTAAATTGCTGGTTAGTCATTTCCAGCATTATTTTCTTCATATTATACTGATTAACAATCAAAACATTTTTTCCTGTTTTTATTAATGTTCCCATATGAGAAAAATCTGTTTTTGATGCAAAACTTACCGCTTCCTCTTCTTTCTCAAATGCCCAGCATTCTGGTTCCAAAAATACATTTCTATAATTGAACGGAAAGAATTCACTATAAACCAAATATTGTTCATATATATATTGTGCTGCGGAATCACATTCAATGGCGAGACTATAGTATTCAATCGCACCTTTTGACACATCTCCTGTTGATAAAAAAATAGAATAATCATCTGATTTTCCACCAAAAGAAATGATATTATGCTCGTAATCATTTCTTAGTCTAATATAATCGGCTATATCTTCAATTTTTGGGGAAAACATCAATACAAAAATCAAATCAATTGCCGTAAATGTAAGTTCCATAACTTTAGCATCAATATTAGTAGGTAATACAGGGAAATTATCTTTTTCTCCAATATAATTGCAATAAGGAATAATAGTTAATCTAACAGAGGCATCAAAACCATATGCTCTGCAATAATTGCCACTCGTTTCTTCAAAATTGATGATACTTAGTTTACTCTCACTATGTGCAGACATAATATCATTAATTAGATCATACTTACTATTGTCAATTTGAGATACGTCAATAAAGAGCATTAGATCATCTCTGTCATAATAAACCAAAGTACAAGCTTCAGCAGTATTTACAACTTTTTTGTCGAAAGCAAGCTTAAAATTCTCAAACAAAATACAATTTGGTATGTCTTTGTTAAGATGATATCTTTTGATTTTTGATTTAAACTGATTTATAACTATGGAAGCCTTATTTTCAGCCGAAAGCTTTTTTATTTCTACAGTATAATAATCTATCAAGATTGAAGGATTAAATAAAGGTAATATTGTGTTATTATAATTATAAAAATGTGCAGTTTCAATTGAATTTTCATTTGAAAACAATGTTATTATTCTTTTAGGCAGTGATAAAAAGAACTTTTTATCAATAAAATTACATACATCTTTATAATAATCTTCTGATGGACATTCAAATACAGGAGATAAATCTTCAGCATCCTTAGTACTTCCATTATTGTTAAATAACATATCTATCATTTTTTCAACATATGACAAAACGGATAATGTATCTTTAAAAGTATTGTTTAATCTTGTGACAGGCTCTAAGCATTGCAATGCCGAAAAAACAGGAAAGGAATGACCGGTTCCTGTAATAATAGGATAGAATTTATTATTAAAAAATAGCTTTATTTCACCAAAATCCTTCAATACCGGATCATCGTAATACTCTATTTTTAACGCTTCATATATCTTGTTGAAAAATGCTACGAAATCTAAATGTGTATCAATCTTCTTTTTTCCATAACCATCACAGTGAAGAATAGCTGCATTTAAAGAGAGACAGCTTTCTTGAGCACCTCTATTGTTCCTCCAACTATTGATAGTAAAAGCCGCCTTTATTATGGAGTCAATATCATAGTTTTTAATTACATCTATCAAATATTTCTCTTTTTCTTCCAATCCTGGAAATAATACATATGTTGAATCTTTATTCATATTGACCTCCTATAAATAGATTGTATTAGATTAAATAGAATTAATCATCAGCTCTTAATTATTACGAATATTATATCATTATCACAGACATATTTCAACAGTATCTCTAAATTATTATTGCTATTATGAGGAGAATGCATCGTTTATTAATAATGTTATTATCAAAACAAAGAACCGCTTAGGAACAATCCTAAGCGGTTCTTTGGAGCTAGTGACCCGGTTCGAACGGGCGATCTCAAATTACAATAAAGCAAGAATCCCGATGCACAGCATCGGGATTTTACCATCCTATTCGATTTTTAGTTTTCTGCGTTAAGAATATCTTACATCAGAAAGGTTTTCCCCCGATAGCTAACGTATTACTTATAACTTGACGCGGCATACAGAGTGCCGTAATTATTTAGTATTGTGGATATCCCAGCGCGGGTTGGTGAGTTTAGCAGCCTTGGTATTATCAAGGAGGTTATTATTCTCGAGCTTGGTGACATCAAGGAAGCGGTAATTGGTTCTCTCGTCCTTATTGCTTGAGAACAGGCCGCGGAGCTTAGACATTGCGCCGCCGGGGGAACGCTGGATAACAGCGCCGAGTGTATAGTTCTCGCGCATGAAGGTAATGATATCCGCGGCGGTAGTGAGGAGCTTGTCGCTCACGTTATATACGCCTGCGTAGGTCATATTGTCAGCGTTCTTGACAAAGCAGAGGATAAAGTCCACGAGGTTGTGGACGCAGCAGAGCTGGAAGCCGTACTGTCCCTTGCCGGAGACGAATTTCACGCCGTCCTTGGGGTCTGTTATCTTAGCGATGAGGTTTTCGGTGAAGGTCTTGGTATAGACCGGTGAGAAGCGGATAATGCAGCACATTACCCTGTACTCGCCCTCCTCGTCCTTATGGTGGGACATCTCGGAGATGAGTGCTTTTTCCGAAGCAAATTTGAGGTCTGCGTAGTTTGTACGGGGCTTCAGTTCGCCGTCCTCACGGATAGGCTCACGGGTCTTAGGGAATTCATACACCTGGTCTGTGCTGAGGAGGACGAACTTTTTAAGGCTGTCGCACATCATAGCATAGCGGTATATGAACTTGTCACAGCGCTTGGAGACATTGACCTCCGCGTCAGTGACAATGGGTCCGAAGTCGTTATCGACCGTACACGCGCCGTGTATCATCATATCTATCTTATTATTTTCAAAAATCTCTGCATAAGCGTTTTTGTCGTCCGGGGCAGCCTGTATGAATGAATAATTCAGCTTCCCCTCATTATATATACCGGGTTCTTTATCGACCGCAATAACTGAATAACCTTTTTTAAGAAGTCCGGAGCATATATGCTGACCGATAAGCCCACAACCACCTGTTACCAGAACAGTCTCCATATATATTACCTCCTTTATAAGAAAGTGCAAGATGTGTACTGAATTGTCGTCCTGCGGAGTTGCCGCGGGACATTATATAGTTATTATACCACATTCCGGGCAAAATTAATGCACGATATGAAGGTCGCCCCGAGAGCTCAGGGCATTAGATTTAAAGTCACGAAACGCTGTCATTGACCTCGTCGATATAATTCTTGACAGGTCCCTCTATCTCAGCGAAGGTCTCATTCCAGGGCTTGCCTCTTGCAGTATTTCTGAGCGCATTGTTGAGGAGCTCGCCGCAGTCTGCGGAAACGCCCTTGGAAAGGTCGAAGGTCGGGTGCTCGTTGCCGAGGCGGTTCATCTCCTCGCGCATATCCACCATTTCCTGAGACCAGCCATAGTCATCTACAAATATTGAGTCTGCAATGCTCTTAGCCTCGCTGTTTATCATGCAGAAGCGCTTGCAATCGAGGTATTTTGCAACGCCCTCGGGATTCTGACCACCCTTTACGAAAGCATAAGCCTCCATTCCGACAGGGATATAGTGAGCATCAGCCTTCGGATCCTTCGGCATAGGCACAAAGGCAGCGTCCTCGCCGAACTTCTGGGTCCATTTGTCCCTGGTCATATATAGTTCATACAGACCGGCAGGATAGAACAGGAGCTTACCCTCGCCGATATACTGCGGCCTTGATTCCCAGCCGTAGTCACCGACGCCGATAGCGATATAGCCCTTCTGATAGAGGTCATAGATCCAGTTCTGGACGCGTTCCATCTGAGGCGTATCTATATAGCTTCTGAGCTTGCCGTCCTCGATGCCGACCGGCGGAACGCCGATCGTATTCATGAGACCGAACTCAAAGAACCAGCTGTCGATACCGTAGCGGTCATTGCCTGTATCGACGAATTTTTCGAGCATTTCCTCGAAAGCGTCCCAGGTCCATTCGCCGTTGGCGTAGAGATCGGCAGGGTCAGAGAGACCTGCCTCCTGAACCGTTTTCCTGTTGTATATACACGCAACATTGTCACCTGTGGCTTGGATAACGGCAAGGTAATGCTTGCCGCCCCAGACAAGCTGGTCGTTGGCGGGAGCAGCGTCCTTCCACAGCTCGGAGTCAAAGTCGATGTAGTCGTCGATAGGTGCAAAATAATCAGAACCCTTTAGCGTAAACTTCGGAAAAACATCGAAATCGCCGGCGTAGAAGAAGTCTATGCCCTTGCCGGAGCTCACATACTCCGCGAGCTTGCTGTAACGGTTGTTGTCGTCGCAGCTGTAATACTCGATATTACCGCCGTATATCTCCTGAAAGAGAACGAGATCGGCAGGTGTTTTCTTTCCAGTAGCGTCGGGGTTTATATCCCAGTTAGAGAGCCACTTGATATTCTTGTTTTCAAGCTCACCGCCGAGAAGTCCGGAGGCTTCGGCGGTTTTGGTCAGGCTATTCTTTTTGTCCTCGTCCATGGGATTATCGTAGGACGAGTCGGATCCGCCGCAGCCGGTAACAGCGAACATTGCAGATACCATAAGCATTGCAGAAAGAAATGCTTTTATTTTTTTCATATGCCTAACTCCTTTTGTACTAACAGGGCAGATTAATAGGTTATGAATTTTTTTACACAGTTTTTTATATTATACCATTTTTATATTGGCCCTGTCAATATTCATTTTTCATAGAAATATGTAGATTTTATAGTCACTTTACCAAATTTCCGCTAAGTATAAATTAACGGTGTGTAAATTGCACAGTATATTTTAACTTATTCACAAATGCCGCTTTTTTCTCCGATCAAGCCCGAAACCGCCTCGCTGATTTTCCTTGCAACATAGGCATTATTCATCGTGTAAAGGTGTATTCCGTCAACGCCGCTCGCCACAAGATCGACTATCTGATTGACCGCATAAGCTATTCCGGCATCGCGCAGAGCCTCGGGACTGTGCTCGAAGCGCTGCATTATCTTGACGAATTTCTTGGGAAGACTTGCGCCGCAGGTGGTGACCATTCGCTCTATCTGCCTTTTGTTCACGACCGGCATGATTCCTGCTTCGATCGGAACATTTATGCCTGCCGCCTTAGCCTTCCACAGGAACTCGTAGAACGACGAATTATCGAAGAAAAGCTGGCTTATGAGGTGGTCAGCACCGGCATCGACCTTGCGTTTAAGGTTGGCAATGTCCTCCTCGAGAGTTGAACAGTCCGGGTGGCACTCCGGATAGCACGCACCGGCAATGTCAAAATCACCGTTCTCGTTGATGAAACTGATGAGGTCACTTGCATAGTGGAAGTCATCTTTTGGCTGTATATCGGGATTTCTGTCGCCTCGCAGAGCAAGGATATTCTCGATCCCGCGGCTCTTGAACTCCCCGAGTGTAGCCGCTATCTCATCACGCGAATAATTGATGCAGGGAAGGTGTACCATTGGCACTACACCGGTCTCGCCGATGCGCGAAGCTATCTCGCAGGCAAGCGCATTGTTGCTGCTTCCGCCGGCACTGAAGGTCACGCTGATGAAGTCCGGACAGAGGTCGTGGAGCTCGTCAAGGGTCGTGTAAATAGTTTCGATGGAACTCGTTTTCTTGGGAGGGAAAACCTCGAACGAGAATACAGTCTTATTTTTGAAAATATCTTTTATACGCATAGTTATCTCCTTATCAGTCGATCGACCAGTCTATCTCCCCGAGACCGTGCGCCCGAAGGAATTCATTTGCCTTTGAAAAATGCCGGCAGCCGAAAAATCCGTTGTAAGCCGAGAGCGGACTCGGGTGCGCCGCCGTCAGCACAAGGTGTGCCGGATTGGTTATGAACTGCTTTTTAGCCTTTGCATCGCCGCCCCAGAGCATGAACACCATCGGCTTTTCGCGCTCGTTCAGCAGCTTGATTACGTCCGTTGTGAAGTTTTCCCAGCCGATGCCGCGGTGACTTCTTGCCTGGTCCGCGCGGACGGTCAGGACGGAATTGAGCAGGAGCACGCCGCTCTCCGCCCACTTCGTGAGCTCGCCGTGCCTGCCGAGGTTGTCGATACCGAGATCGTCCTTTATCTCCTTGAAGATATTGACGAGAGAAGGCGGCGGAGTTATCCCCTTCCGGACGGAAAAGCTCAGTCCGTGCGCCTGACCGGCGCCATGGTAGGGGTCCTGCCCGATTATAACGCACCTTACATCATCATATGCAGTGAGCTTCATTGCGTTGAATATATCGTACATACCGGGGTAGATGCGCTGCGTGCGGTACTCATTTATGAGCGTCTGCCGGAGCTTCAGGTAATACTCCTTCGCAAACTCGCCGGCGAGCAGAGCGTCCCAGTCGTTATTGAAATTGACCATGCTCCCTCCAAAAATCATGGGCGGTCATAGCCGCCCGTCAGTTCAATACAGTGTCCTCATAGTATTTGAATTTAACAAGGGTGTTCCTTTTGTACGTCAGCGACCCCTGCTGGTTGAACGGTACCTTCGCATAAGCCTCCGCGGAGCACTCAATGCGGAGCTTCTTGCCCTTCCGCGTGACAAAGCTGAGCTCGTAGTATTCGTCCTCATAGTGTTCCTGACCGGAGCTCTCGATAACGCGGCGGTGCTCGTCGCACTTGCGGACAAGTGTTGCCATTACGACAATGGGCTCGTTTGAGCTTTTCTGCTCATCGTCCTGATAAGCGGAAGCCCTTCGCTCAGCGGCAGAAACCCTGCCGTTCTGCACCGGCACACTCTGCTGACCGTCAAGAAGGCGCTTTATCGCAAGCCGCAGACTGCTGTTGCTGCCGAAGAACATAACTATGAACAGAAGAACGAAAGCTATCGCTCCGAGAAGTATAAGCAGATTCTTCAGCTGTGGCGTCATAAGGGGCTCCTTTCCGCATCAAATGTCATTTTTCCATGCCTTTTTTACTATTATACAATATTTTCTTTGAATTTTCAAGATATATTTGCAAATTTCCCGAAACCGTGCTATAATTTTAATGATAAATACCAGTTCAGGAGGCAGATATGCAACGGATTCTCGGACATATGCGGCGTGCAGTCGCAGAGTATGACATGATACAGGACGGCGACCGCATCTGCGTCGGCGTTTCGGGCGGCAAAGACAGTCTCGTACTGCTCTGCGGACTTGCCAGGCTGAGACAGTTCATAGGCATTAGCTTCGATATCGAAGCCGTAACGATAGACCCGGTATTCGGCGGTGAGCGGTGCGACTATTCAGCCGTCACCGACCTCTGCGGTCAGCTTGGCATACGCCATACCGTCGTTGTATCTGAGATAGGCGACATCGTTTTCAACATCCGCAAGGAGAAGCACCCTTGCAGCCTTTGCGCTCACCTGAGGCGCGGCGCTCTGCACAATGCAGCCGTTGACCTCGGCTGTACGAAGATAGCCCTCGGACACAGCCTTGACGATGCCGTGGAGACGTTCTTCATGAACCTTTTCAATGAGGGCAGGATAGGCTGCTTCTCGCCGTTAACTCACCTTGAAAAGCGTGACCTTTACATGATCAGACCGCTTATCTTCGCGGAGGAAAAGGAGATCAGGCGTGCTGCGAACCGTGCCGGTCTCCCTATTGTGAAATCAAAGTGTCCGGCAGACGGCAACACCAACCGCCAGCGCATGAAGGAGTTCGTCCGCGATATGGAGCACCGTGACCACGGCTTCCGTGAGCGCATCTTCGGTGCGATGCGGCGCGGCGACATCGACGGCATGGGCGGCGTCAACTACGTTCCGCCGGTCAGGAAAGACGTATACTGAGTTAACGGCAGCACGTCCGGCACCCATGACAGGCGCCGGACGTTTTTGTACCCATACACCTGCATTGCCGCACAAAAAAGGCTCTCCCGAAGGAGAGCCTTTGATTATTCAGTTGGAATCAAGACTTAATTAGTCTTCCTTCTTTCTGAGTACGAATGCAGTACCGATTGCAACAGCAAGACCAGCAGCAGCTACGCCTACGCCAGCAACACCTGTCGGAGGTGCATCATTCTGTGTAGTTGTGGATGAAGCAGCAGTTGTAGAACCTGTGCCTGTTGTGGTTGTTGTTGTATCTGCACCAGATGTTGATGTTGTGGATGTAGTAGAAGATGTTGATGTTGTTGTAGTTGTTGTAGGTGTAGTAGTTGTTGTAGTAGTTGTTGTTGTAGATGTTGTTGTGCCAGAACCGATCTTGATGTAGCCGTTTGTGATACCCTTTGTGAATACATAAGCCTGCATGAGCTTACCATCGTTATCATCATCAGCGTTTGTGAAGCAGTCCTCAGTTACAGCGCTTGATCTGTACTCGATACCGATCGGATAGAGATCGCCAGCCTTAACGTCAGAAGGAAGTGTGAAGTGGAGTGTCCAAACAGCATCGCCGTCTGTACCCTTATCGGAAGAACCGTCGTGAGCGATGAAGAGCTCGCCGTCGCCAAGCTTTCTGTTCTCAGAACCGAGCTTGCCGTCATATGTTACCCAAGCTTCATCCTCGTCCTGAACAGCTGTGAGACGTGTATCATAGAGGAAGTGGAGCTGTACAGAAGCGTACTTCTTGTTAGCGCCGGAAACAGCGATCTTAACATCCTGCTGTGAGCCAGCAAGACTTGCGCTGTACTCAAGCTCCTTCTTCTCGATGATGATCTGAGCCTGTGTAGCATTTGTTGTATCAAGAGTTGTTGTGTAAGCGCTTCCGTCGTAAGCAACTTCCTTATTGCCCTTACCTGTCTTGATCTGGTCTGCGTAATCGGATGCAGAAGCAGCTACTGATGTAGCAGAAACTGCGATAGCAGAAACTGCGAGAGCTGCAAATACACTCTTAAGAGTATTCTTCTTCATTGTAATTCTTTCCTTTCAGATATTGTTTTATTGATACCTGCCGCCATTAAGACGGCAGGTAATTGACATTGGATTACTTGATGATCTGAGCCCAAGCCTCAGCGGGTGTACCGCCGTCCTGTACGAGTGCACAGAACTTGAGGATTGCAGAAGCATCCTGAGCTGTGAATGCACGGGAAGTACCATCTGTGATGCTGCCCTTGCCAAGGCTCCAAGCGTGGAGAGGACTTACATCGTTCTTTACGTCAGCGAGGAATGCAGCGAAGTTATCGTAGATACCGGAAGGATCTTCTGCGCCTGCATACTGCTTGGAAAGTCTGAGTGTCTGAGGATCCTTAACTTCGCCGTCCATACCTGAGAGGTCAGCAGCGTAGCTGAGAACGTAGGTAGCGTCGATAGCGGATACCTTGCCGTCGAGGTTAGCGTCGCCCTTGAGGCCGATGTAAGCTGTAACAGTAGCTGTCTGGCCGTTAGCAAGTGAGAGAACAGAACCGGAAGCAATTATTGTATTGCCTGCATAGTCCTTGATGTCCTCACCTGTGTAAACAACAGGGATCTCATACTTGAAATCTGTGCTTGTTGAAGAGTATGTGTTTGCAGGTGTCTTATCGCCGAAGCTGAAGTTCATCTTAGCGTCAACTACCTGTGACTCCTGGCTTGTAACGTGTGATGTACCATTTTCGTCAGTGTAGCCTGTGTTGTAGATAACAACGATCTCAAGACCGTTTACCTGCTTAGCAGCAAATGCCTCGTCGAGGTTGGTGTAGAAACCGTATGTTGCATTGAGCTCAGCGTAAGCTGTTGCAACAGCAGTTGTTGTGAGGTAAGTTGTTGTTGTAGTTGAAGTTGTGGATGTTGTTGAAGATGAGGTGCTTGAAGTTGTTGAGGAAGAAGTTGTGGAAGAAGATGTTGTAGAAGTTGTTGTTGTAGTAGTTGTTGTAGTTGTGGAGGAAGTAGTAGTTGACTCCTTAGCCTTTGTGTTAACGATTCTCTTAACAGTGAACTCTACTGTTACACCCTTTTCATCAAGGCTGGAAGCATCGAGAGTAGCTGTGAAGATCTTGTATGAACCGTCGTAGTCGAGAGCAGGATCAGACTCGAAGAGAGCCTTTACGAGATCTGCCTCAGCATCTTCAAAGCTGCCTGTGAGAGTTGTCTTGCCCTCAGCAGCATCGAGCTTTACATTCTGGAGAGTATCAGCGAAAGCACCGAGGTCGGCAGCGCTGATGTCGAATGAAGCAGGAGCAGCAGCATTGTTGAGCTGTGTCTTGAGGTTGTCATATACCTTAGCAACAGTTGCATTATTAGCGAGAGCCTTGCCGGAAGCAGGAACTGTTCTGTTGCGTCTCTGAGCCCAGTTGTTAGCCTCAGCAAGGAGACCAGCAAAGTTGCCGCTCTTTGAGTAGTCAGCTGTCTTTGTGAACTTCATCACTCTGTCCAGCATTCTCTGAGCAATACCGTAAAGATCATCGTACTTGCCGATGTTCTTAGCGATCTCAGCCTTGCAGGCAGCCTTGTCGATTCCGTCTGAAGCATCAGCAGCAGCATCGAAGAGAGCCTTATAAGCAGCGATCTTTTCCTTTGTGTAGTCAAGTGTAGCCTGCGGGCCGAGAGCAGAACCGTCAACAGGTGTGAATGTGAATTCAACCGGGAGCTTTGTCTCGAGGCCGAGCTGTGAAGTACCGATCTTGATCTCGATTGTACCGCCAACAACTACCTTGCTGAAGTCGATAGCATTGAAAGCGGGAGCATTGTACTTGTTAGCAAGATCAGCAGCGAACTTGCCGAGTGAATACTTGAAGTTCTTGGAAAGAGCAGCGGAAACGTCGCCAACCTTAGCGGAAACAACAACGTCGCCATCCTTGTTGATGGTGTACTTGGCATCAGAAATTGTGCCGAGGAGAGCAGAAGCGATCTCCTTAACGTCACCAGCATTAGCAACTGCGGTCTTTGCGAGATCAGCGATCTCGATGTCGCCGGTTGTCTTACCGTCCTGGATGAGCTGGTCGATAACGCCGTCGAGCTTGAGATTCCACTCTGACTCAGTGCTTGTCTTAGCAGGAGCTATGTAAAGCAGGCTGTTCAGATCGAAGGAATTGGAAGCGCTTGTCGTCTCAGCAGTTGTTGTAGCTGCGGGAACTGAAGCATCAGTATCAGCAGCAAACGAATAAGTGAGACTCTGAGTGAGAGCGAGCGGTACAGCTGCAGCTGTTGCGATAGCTCTCTTGAATAATGAATTCTTCATTGTTCTATACCTCTCTATCATATTTTTTTGCCCCTACTGGTTTCTCCGGGGTTGTCCGGGGAATATCTCAGGGCTTAATTTCGGGGAAAGACCTGCTAAAGCATATAGCTATCCCAGAAATTCATAACTACATTTTAGCACATTACTTCTGATAAGTCAAGCATAAGCTCGCAATTTTTTCAAAAATTATTGACGATTAATCAAGTCTATTTTTGTGCTTATTTCACAACCACGCGGCATTTTCACCTATTAATATACGATGTTTTGGTAAAACGGCGATCTTTCGGGATACTATATATATTATACCAGGGCGCTCCGGAGCTGTCAACGCACAATATCTGGTATTACCGGCGCGGAAAAACTAATCTGTGGACAGGTGCCTGCACATGACCGCCCTGCCAAAACAAAAAAGCTGACCCGAAGGTCAGCTTTTATTGTTGCTTGCGTAAGCCTTATGCCTTGCTTGCGTTTCTGTTGGGACAGATTCTATCCCAGCACTCCTGCTGTGCCGATACCGGTACAGGCTCAGGATCGTATTCGCCAACAAGCTTTGTAAGGTCAGCTGCATATACGAGTATGAATGAGCAATCCTTAGCGGAGTACATTCTCTCGCCCTTTGTCTTCTTCCAGTTTGTCTCTGAATACTCATCCTCATCAACGTCGCCGAGGAATGCAGCGAACTGGTCGAGAATGTCGTCAGGACCGCTTACGAGCGGGCTGCGTGAAAGGAGAACTGTGTTAGGATCTGCATCGCCTGCTATATCAGCAACGTAGATAAGAGCATAGGAAGCATCTACTGCGGATACCTTGTTATCAAGGTTGATATCACCCTTGACACCGATATAAACAGTTGCCTTTACAGCATTGCCTTCCTTGTCCTTGAGTTCCTCATCGCCGTAGTAAACAGGGATCTCATACTTGAATGTAGTATTGCTGATGTCGTATGTGCTTGCAGGTGTAGCACCGTTGAAGTTGATGAGTGAAGAATCAACGTTCTCTCTTGCAACCTCTGTGCCATCATCGTAAACATCGTAGATAGCGGAGATCTTTACCATATCCTTAGCAAATCCTCTGCCTCTGCCTGTTCCGTCATCGTGACTGAAGTAGAAGCCTGTGAACTGCTCGAATACTGCGTAGGTCTTAACTATCTTCTTCTCGGTATTCTTGGGCTTAACGATGATCTTACCGTCAAGAACAAGAACCTTGTCAGTGATTGCCTGACCGTTCTCGTCTGTTACGAAGTGGTCGTGCATATCAACTGTGTACTCGCCTTCTTCTGCTGTCTCAGGAATTGTGATGGAGAGCTTGATAACAGACTTGCCATTCTCAGAAGGAACTGCATTTCCGATACCGTTAGCGAATGCGTACTCGCCTGTTGTATCGTGAGCCTCAATAGCTGCTGAGTAAGCATCTGAACCTGTTGCACCTGTGATCACGAAGCCCTGTCCGTCGATTGTAACGATGAACTGAGCGCCCGAGATAGGAAGCTTGGAAGCGTTAGGATCAACAACATTGAAGTTGAGCTCAACTGTATCGCCGGGCTTTCCTTCTACTGTCTCACCCATCCAGATTACTGCACCGTCCGGAAGCGGAGGAAGTGTAGTTGTGGATGTTGTAGATGTAGTAGATGTTGTTGTTGTAGAAGTTGTGGTTGTTGTTGTGTCTGTTGAGGTTGTTGTTGTAGTTGTGTCAGTAGATGTAGTTGTTGTATCTGTTGTTGTAGTTGTTGTATCGGTTGTTGTTGTTGTATCTGTTGTTGTAGTTGTTGAGTCTGTTGAAGTTGTAGTTGTGTCGGTTGTTGTAGTTGTTGTATCGGTTGTCGATGTAGTTGTCTTGGACCTAACTATGATAGCACCGTCAAATGTGTAAACGTGGCTTGTGATATCTGCACCGTCTGCTGAAGATACAAAGAAGAAGCTCTTGTCAGCAAATGTTACAGGATAGATGCCTGCTGCACAATCAGCGGGAACCTTGTAGTTAAGTTTCATAACGATAGCACCGTCAGCACCGATTCTTGCTGAACCGTCAGCACTTGCAAATGCGTACTCTCTTGTAGTCTTGTTTGCTTCGATAGCGCTGAGGTAAGCGAGTGAATTCTCGGAAGCGTTCAGATACTCGATAGGAGCAGTCTCCTTGATAACATACTGAGCACCGCCGATAGGAAGCTTCACGCCGCTGGGATCGTAAACCTTTACATTAAGGGTTACGTCTTCGCCGGGGTCTGCCTCAACTGTATCAATGATCCAGCCGATAGCTCCTGCCGGAACTGTAACGGTGGTCGTTGAAGTTGTTGAAGTAGTATCGGTCGTAGTTGTGGTTGTATCAGTTGATGTAGTTGTTGTGTCGGTTGTAGTAGTTGTTGTGTCGGTTGTAGTTGTGGTTGTGTCGGTTGTTGTAGTAGTAGAGTCGGTTGAAGTTGTTGTTGTGTCGGTTGTAGTTGTGGTTGTATCTGTTGTCGATGAAGTTGTCTTGGGCTTAATTATAATAGCACCGTCAACAGTGATAACATTGCTTGTCATATCCTTGCCGTCTGCTGAAGATACAAAGAAGAAGTCCTTGTCAGCAAATGTTACAGGATATGTGCCTGCTGCACAGTCAAGAGGCACATCGTAAGTGAGTGTCATGATAACTGCATCGTTTACAGCAGTTCTTGCGGAACCGTCAGCACTTGCAAATGCAAACTCCTTGGTTGTGCTGTTTGCCTCGATAGCGCTGAGGTAAGCAAGAGAGTTCTCAGAAGCACTTACATACTGGATAGGAGCAGTCTCCTTGATCTTGTACTGAGCGCCGCCGATAGGAAGCTTTACGTCCTGAGGATCGTAAACCTTTACATTAAGGGTAACTCTCTGACCGGGCTCTGCCTCAACAGTATCGATAACCCAGCCGATAGCGCCGGCGGGGATAGTGATAGTAGTTGTTGAAGTTGTAGAGGTCGTGTCAGTAGTAGTTGTGGTTGTGTCTGTGCTTGTTGTAGTTGTATCGGTTGTTGTAGTAGTTGTATCTGTTGTAGTTGTTGTTGTATCTGTTGTAGTTGTGGTGGTATCAGTTGAGGTCGTTGTAGGAGCCTTAACGTGGATAACACCGTTTGTGAATGTAACGTTAGAAGTTACATCAACGCCGTTCTCAGCACTTACGAACTGAGCGGACCATGTTACGGGGTAATCACCGCCGGGACAGTCAGCAGGTACCTTGTACTTGAGTACAACGACTGTGCTTCCGTCAGCAGCAGTAACATTTGCGCCCTTAGCCTCAGCGAATGCGAATTCCTGAGTAGAGCTGTTGAGTTCGATCTCAGCCTTGTAGCCTTCAGAGCCGGTAGCTGAAGCGAATTCGACAGGAGCAAGAGCCTTGATGATGAACTGAGCACCGGCAACTGTGAGAGCCTCTGTGCCGTTCTTTACAGTAACGTTCATTGTAACCTCTTCGCCGGGCTCTGCATCAACCTCAGGGATGATCCACTCAACCTTGCCGTAACTCGGGTTAGCAGCAGGAAGAACAGTGATGAGACCGTCTACGAGAACAACGTTGTCTGTGATGGACTTGCCGTTTGTATCACTTACGAATGCGTCGGACCACTTGACCTCGTAATCACCAGGTGCGCAGGTAGCCGGAACAGTATAAGTAAGTGTGAGGACCTTAGCTCCGTTGAGAGCTGCGGTGCCAGCGCCCTTGCCTTCAGCAAAAGCGAATTCCTGAGTTGCATTGTTAGCCTCGATCTCAGCGCCGTAAGCAGTTGAACCTGCTATTGAGCTGAAGCCGATGGGTGAATCAGCCTTGATAATGAACTGAGCACCTGCAACGGGAACTGCAGAACCGTTAGGATCTGAAACGATCGCATTGAGTGTAACAGTATCGCCGGGCTTAGCTGTTACCTTGTCAAGTACCCACTTGATCTGACCGTCAACAACGTCTTCGCCCTTGACAATGATAGCACCGTCTGTGAGCTTGACCTTAGCTGTAACATCGAGACCGTTTGTATCGCTTACGAATACATCGCTCCATGTTACGGGGTATGTACCGTCAGCGCAGTTAGCGGGAACCTTGTAGTTGAGTGTGAGAACAACGCTGTCATTAGCAGCCTTAATTCCTGCACCCTTGCCTTCACCGAAAGCGATCTCCTGAGTCTTGTTGTTTACTTCAAGCTCTGAAGCATAAGCTGTCGAACCGGAAGCAGAAGTATACTCGATAGGAGCCTTTGCCTTGATGATGAACTGAGCACCTGCAACCTCAAGATCGGAGCTCTTTACGAGAACGTCCATCTTTACAGTGTCACCGGGCTTAGCGGTTACGGTCGGGATGACCCAGCCTACCTCGCCGGCAGCAGGAGGAACAGTAGTTGTGCTTGTGGTTACTGTTGTAGTAGTTGTTGTAGTTGTGGTGGTAGTTGTTGTGGTAGTATTGCCTACCTTGATAGTACCGTTCTTTACAGAGAAGCTCCACTTGTCAGAGTTGATACCCTGCTTGAAGATCTCTGCTGAATCGATGCCTACTTTGTAGATACCGTCCGGGCAGCTGTCGGGAACCTGAACGCTGAACTTGAATACAGCAGCGCCCTTCTGACCCTTGACAGGCTCAGAATTCTCGAGTGACATGAAGCTTGCCTGGAGAGTCTCACTGTTCGACTCGATAGCAGCGTTGCCGTAAGCAGCACTTGTCGAACCGAAAGCTGTGATAGCGAGCGGACTGTCGAGCTTGAACTTGACGTCCATAGAAGCAACAGCATTGTCTGCGCCGTCATCGAGAAGAACGTTTACAGTTAACTTCTCGCCGGGAATTGCTTCATATGTGCCGAAATCGAATACGATCTCACCGTTGGTGTCAGGAGCAGTAGTAGATGTTGTGGAAGTAGTTGAAGTAGTACCGGGGGCATCGCCTACCTTGATAGTACCGTTTGTTACAGCCCACTTCCAGGTATCGGAGTTCTTGCCGCCCTTGAAGATATCAGCGGAAGCAAGACCTACACTGTAAACACCATCCGGGCAGGTATCAGGGATCGAAACGCTGAACTTGAATACTGTTTCGCCCACTGTACCGCAGAGCGGGTCGCTGTTTGTATCCATACAGATGAAGCTTGCCTGCATTGTTTCCTTGTTGTTCTCAATGGAAGCGCTGCCGTAAGCCGGGCTGGTTGAGCCGTATGCTGTAATGGAAAGAGGACTGTCGATCTTGAACTTGACGTCGTAAGATCCGCAGGCCTTATCGCCGCCCTTTGCGAGCTTGGCTTCAACAGTTACCTTTCCGCCCTTCTCTCCTGTGTATGTACCGAAGTCAAGAACGATATCGGCATCAGCGGGAGCTGAAGTTGTGGAGGAAGTCGTAACAGTTGTAATTGTTGTTGTGGTTGTTGTTGTGCCAGGGGCATTTCCTACTTTAATAGTACCGCCCTTGACAGAATAGGTCCACATGGAGGAATTCTGACCTCCCTTGTAGATCTCTGCGCTGTCAAATCCGACGTTGTAGATACCGTCGGGACAGGTGTCCGGGATCTGAACGCTGAATTTAAAAACGTTCTTTCCGTCCTCACCTACATACGGATCACTCTGAGATGTAAGCGAGATGAAGCTTGCCTGCATAGTTTCCTTGTTGGACTCTATGGAAGCGTTGCCGTAAGCCTCACTGGTACTGCCGTAAGCAGTTATCGTGAGCGGGCTGTCAATCTTGAACTTGACGTCCATAGTACCGACACCGTGGTTGTTGCCGGCATCGAGAACGACATTTACTACGACCTTATCGCCAGCGTTTGCTTCGTAGTTACCGAAGTCGAAGACGATATCACCGTTGGAGACAGCCGCACCTCTGTTAGCGGAAACATTATCCGCTTCGCCTATACTAACGTTAGGCTGCACAGCAGAAATACTGCCGGCAGCACTAACAGACGAAGCAAATGCACTTGTCATGAGCGAAGCGCCCATGACAATTGATGTTACCGCTGAAAGCAGTTTCTTCATCAGTGCATTTCCTTTCCGAGCTTACGCTCTTATTCAATTTGATTTAGCTTAGCCCTGAACAGGAAGTGTCCAGCCGTCCTGGTGAACGATGCTCTTGATAATAGCTGTTGAGTCAGCAGCTGTGATATCAGCGCCGCCCTGCGGGTTGTAGCAGTCAGCGTTCTTCTTGCCCTGCTCTGTGAGGTCGTAAGAACTGTTGTCGTTGATCCACTTGTTGAGAACAACAACGTCAGCGATATTTACAACGTTATCGCAGTTAGCATCACCGTAAAGCGGATCGCCAGGGTTCGTAGGAGGCTGAGTTGTGGATGTTGTGGAAGTTGTGGATGTAGTTTTTGTTGTTGTAGTAGTAGTTGTTGTAGTGGAAGTTGTGCCGGGCTCGCCAACCTTGATTGTACCGTTGACAGTCGTCCATGTCCATGTATCGGAGTTCTTACCGCCCTTGAAGATCTCAGCAGAAGCAAGACCTACATTGTAGATGCCATCGGGGCAGGTATCAGGGATAGATACGCTGAACTTGAATACAGTTTCGCCCTCTGTACCAGCGAGCGGGTCGCTGTTTGTATCCATACAGATGAAGCTTGCCTGCATTGTTTCCTTGTTGTTCTCAATGGAAGCGCTGCCGTAAGCAGGGCTGGTAGAACCGTAAGCTGTGATTGAAAGCGGGCTGTCGATCTTGAACTTAACGTCGTAAGATCCGCAGGGCTTATCTCCGCCCTTAGCGAGCTTAGCCTCAACTGTTACCTTACCGCCCTTCTGACCCTCGTATGTACCGAAGTCGAGAACGATATCAGCATCGCCTACATTCTGGGAAGATGTTGTAGATGTTGTAACTGTGGAAGTTGTTGTAGAAGTTGTTGTTGTGGAAGAACCGGGAGCGCTGCCCTCACCAACTGTGATTGTCATCTCGTTGAGAGTGAGGTTTGAGAGAGTACCGATGTTAGCATATCTTGCGTTCTCGGTCTCAAGCATAAGAGCTGCATTGCCCTGAGTATCCTTGATGTAGTTGCAGAACTGGATCTTGTAGTCGCCAGCTGCTGTTCCCTGCGGGAAGATTACATCGAATACGAATACAGGATAATCGTCAGACTTGGAACCTGTCCAGGAGTAGCCTCTCGGGAAGTTCTGGCCCCAGCCGATGTAGTAGTTGTCTGCACCAGCCTTTTCCTGCTTGGAATCAACTGTGAGGTTAAGGATACCGGTTACAGCATAATCATCCATCTCATCGAGACCAGCTGCGAATACTACAGCATTCTTGGTTGTGATGGTCTCGCCCTTTGCTGTTGTGATAGTCTTTGCTGTGTCGAAGTAAGGCTTTGCAGGATCAGAGAGCTCAAACTTTACGTTCTTGACATCAGCGTTTGTGGAATTGATCGTGATCGGGATAGCCATTGTCTGTGTGTCAGCTGTATCCTCATTAAGGTAAACTGCACAAGGAACCTTAACTGAGCCGGCAGCGATCGCATCCTTAGAAATAGTTACATTGCTGCCCTGAGTTGCATATTCAGAACCAGACTCTTTGTAAGCCCCGATTGTAAGGGTCTTAGTAGCGTCTGCAGCATATGAAACAGGAGCAGCTACACTTGCCATTGATGCAGCCAGAGCAAGAGAGGTGACTGCAGAGATAAACTTTTTCATCTGTAATAATTCCTTTCTTTAGGTTTTAAAGCCTATTACTGAACTAAATTTTATGGGTTTGTATTCCTTTGTAAGGGGGACAAATCAGATAATCACGGAGATCAGAGTTCTTTGATGAGGTTAAGTTTGTACTGCTGGATCTTGAGGGCGTCCTTATTAGTGATACCCTTTTCACCATCAACGTCACCGTTAGCCTCACCCTTTGCCGACAATGAATACTTGTCAGGGTTGGAGATGCTCTGCATGATGAGTACAGCGTCAGCCATATTGACCTGTTCGTCACAGTTTGCGTCACCGCGCATAGTAACTGTTGCGCCTTCGCCGACAGTAACCTTACCATCCTTGGCAGTTACGGTATACTCTACCTGAGCTTCTCCGTCAAGATAACCGATGCTGATAGCGTCGTTGGCAGATCCGGAACCGGGACGTGTTTCACGCTTGAACGGGATAAACTCGATCTTAGTGGAAGCACCGTCTGCTGCGTTTGCAGCAACCTTGCCTGTGAGCGTACAGAACACACCGTCATCCTTGATCCAGTAAGCTGAATCGTCAAGCATTGTGTTCCACAGTAAGCCTACTGTACCCTCATCGTTGTTGATCGTATAGTCAAAGAGAGGTGCAGAAGTAGATGCTGAAGGGTCACTTGAACCAGCACCCGTTTCTGTAATAGCACCTGCCTTTACAGAATCGATCGTGATAATGGTATTGTCAAACTTTACAGCGAAATCAATACCTGCAATGCGTGTTGACGGAATGTCTGCCAGTGATACCTTCACTGTAAACTCACCACCTGCCTTGGCTGACTCCTCGCTGGCGGATATCTGCACTGTTTCGCCTGCGGCAAATACAGCCGGTGCAATTGAGCATACTGAAAGTGAAAGCATTGAGGCGGCGATAGCTCCGACGACTATCTTTTTTGTCTTCATTGAATTTTCCTCCTTCTTCAATAATGTTATATAACAAAGGAACGCGAGCCCCTTTGATTATACCCTGTCTGAATACCGGCAAAAAGCCGGGAGTGCTCAAGGCTGCCGTAACGGCGATAGCCGTATGCACAGCGATTTCCCGGGAAACTCAGCGCAAAAGCAGCTGAGCGGACGAAGCCGGCGGCGGCGTATGTACACGCCATAAGCAGGCATTTTCAGCCCGAAAAAGCGCTCTGCACGCAGTTTATGAGCGATAGACGCATCACACTGCCGTGATGAGATACATGATCCCAAATCTATATTTATTCTTGAATTCATTATATATCAGCCATAAAAAAAAGTAAATAGGTTTATTCCGTTTTTGGTATTTTATCTAAACAGCCAAACCATTTTTTGCACGGATTGCACAATTGCCAATTTTCATAAAAAAGCAATACCGAAGGGCTTTTTGACTAAATTATAAATTAGTTGCATTATTTATCAAGCTTCTGAAATTCCTTTGGAATAGCCGTATCTATTATCTCATTCACCACGTCCCAGCCGAAGTTGGTGTACGTTCCCTGCGGTATCGCATAGGGAAGACCGTGCGAATTGGCGAGTTCCGGAGTGTACATACTGTACGGATATATCTTCATATTCGCAAAGTCCGGCGAATTGTAGTGTACGATGGTCGGGATAACGCCGATATCCTCGAGCCTTACCTCGTTGGTAACGCCGTCAACGACGATATCGAAATCCGGCAGCTCGCCGATAACGTTGAAGTTGTCGGTCTGGGCACAGATGAAGTTGCCCATCGAGTAGAACACAAAGCCCTTCGAGCCGTCAGGGCGTGTCAGCCATTCCATAGTCTGACCGACATGAGTATGGTCGCCAAGTATGACATCAGCACCCCAGTCGATCATTTTCTGCGCGAGCACCTTGACGTCGGGTCTGACCTCAAACGTGTCCTCATTGCCCCAGTGTGCTGAAACGATCACCACATCAGCGATCTGTCTTGCCTCTTTGATCTGACGCTCGATAACGTCTTCCTCGCAGTTCTTGATAACTCTGAGGTGCGAGCCGATGAGCAGATCGTCAAAACCGTTGATATTCTCGCAGTATGCAAGGAAGGCGATCTTCACGCCGTTGACCTCGCGGACGCGGATATTGTTTGCGTCCTCCTCGCTGAGATAAGCGCCGAGAACGGTGATATCATGCTCTCTCGCCTTTGCGTTCCAGAAATTTATTGATTCCTCGAGACCGGCAGTGCCGCAGTCGAGGAGGTGGTTGTTCGCCATTGTGAAGACGTCGAAGCCGAGGTCAATGACGGCATCTGCGACCTCCGGAGGGGAATTGAACAGAAGCGCTCCTCCGTTAGCGCCGCGCACCTCGTTGCTCTGGGAGATGATAGTCTCCTGTTCAAGTATCGCAACGTCAGCGCCTTCTATTATATAGCGGACGTTCTCGTACATGGGCTTGAAGTCGTAGCCATAGCCTCCGGCGAGCGCCTCCGCATTCTTGTAGACCGAGTAGTGTATCAGGTTATCGCCGGCAGCCACGACATGAACGCGCTTGTCCGCCTGTACCGGCTGAGTAGGAGCCTCTGTTGTCTCATCGGTGATATCCTGAGTTACGGCAGCCGGATCATTGCCTGTCGCGGGCTGACCGCCCTCAGACTCAACGCTGCCGCTGATCTTTGTACAGCCGGTGAACGGCATAGCCATCAGTGCGACGGCTGCAAACAGTGCTATTGATCTGTTTCTTTGTTTCATCATTATCTCCTGTTCCTGCGGGCAGCGGACACTTCTCCCCTGCCACACATACATTATAACATATAATTTCAGCGTTTTCAATTACCAATTGTATCAATCTACAAGTAAATTACCGACTGTTTTACGGTTTTTACGCTGTTGAAAACTCCGCAAACGACGGTATAAAGGCATTTTCTGGATTGATATATTATGCTGTACAGCGCATTTGTAAGTTTCTACAAAGTTTTTGGACTAATTTTGTGCAGTTCCTACAAATGGTCAATTATTGCGCTCTTGAAAGCTGCAATTCCTCAAATCTTGCTGCGAGCTCCACCGCCTCCGCATAGGACGAGAGCTGATAGCACATCCCCCTGAACTTTGCAGAGCCGTAGCAGCCGTTCATGTACCATGCGGCGTGCTTCCGGGCTTCGTGCATCGCAAGCTCCTCGGACTTCTCGCTGAGGCTGAGCATCAGCCGGATATGTTCGAGCATGGTCTGCATCTTCTCCCCGACAGTCGGCGGAACGTACTCCTCCCCGTTCTCGTAAGCGGCTATCTCGCGGAATATGAAGGGGTTTCCGTAGCTGCCCCTGCCTATCATCACAAGGTCACAGCCGGTCTGCCGGTACATATTTAAATAGGAAGGAAGGTCTGTAACATCGCCGTTCCCTATCACCGGCACGCTCACCGCCTGCTTCACATCCCGGATAACGTTCAGATCAGCCGCTCCGCTGTAAAACTGGTCGCGTGTCCGTCCGTGAACAGCTATCGCCGCCGCGCCTGCCGCTTCAAGCTTCTTCGCCATATCAACGGCATTGACGGTATCAGCCGACCAGCCGCTCCGTATCTTTGCCGTTACCGGTATATCCCCTGCCGCCTTCACGGCAGCCTCACACACAGCCGCGGCGAGGTCAGCGTCCTTCATAAGCGCCGAGCCTGCGCCGGTACCCACTACCTTCGGCACCGGACAGCCCATGTTGATGTCGATGATATCCGGCTCATAGCGCTTAACTATCTCCACAGCCTTCGCCATGAACTCCGGCTCGTTCCCGAAAAGCTGCACGCCCATTGGACGCTCCTCATCGGTAACGGTACACAGCTCCGCGGTCTTGCGGTCGCTGTAACAGATGCCCTTCGCGGAGACCATTTCGCTCACGACATAAGCCGCGCCGAACCTCTTGCACATGAGACGGTACGCTCTGTCCGCGACCCCTGCCATGGGAGCGAGTGCCGCAGTGCGTTTTACGGGGACCCTTCCTATTAAAATAGTATCACTCATTTGTCTGCTCCGCAGGCTTTTCGCCGTCCTTGTTCCTGAAAACGAACAGCTTGCTGATGACGTAGTTGAGTATCAGCACAACAACGTTTGCTGCCACCTTCGTGACCCAGTAGTTGATGCCGATGAGCGAGTAGCCGAGCCACATCATTGCCATCTCAGTGAAGAAGGTAAAGACACGGCCGCCGTAGAAGGAGGCTGCCTCCGCCGCAAGCTCCTTTGCACCGTGAGCCTTGGACTCAAATACCCACAGCCTGTTCGTGACATAGGCAAAGGTCACGGCGCATATCCACGATATAGCTGTACTCAGCAGGCTGACCGCATCCGTGCCCATGCCTGCGCTTTCGAGGCGGTTCTTTGAGATACCGGCGGTTATGAAGCTGACCGCGGTCGTGAGCACGCCGAAGAACAGGTAGAGCCACTTCTCCTCATATTTGTAGTAGAGGTCGCGGATAGGCTTCGGGAAAATATTTACTATCGCCCTGATAAGCTTCTGCATAACATCGTCCTTTCAGATAAATTTGCACATACATTTATATCATATCACTTCTGCGCCTGTATTGCAAGCATTTCCGGAGAATTTTCTGTCAAATTCATTTCAGAGCGTGATCACTGCCAACGCATTATGAATTAAAAAAGCGGTCCGGGACTATTGACAGGTTGACAAAAATATAATATAATAGTATCAGAGGGACAATGGTTTTTCGATAGTCCCCCTTTTGAATGATAATTTTTTAGGAGGTATTATACAATGTCACTGACAAAGAACCCCAATGTATTAAAATGGGTAGACGAAATGGTCGCTCTCTGCAAGCCTGACAAGGTAGTATGGATCGACGGCTCAAAGGAGCAGCTCGATTCCCTTATCGAGGAGGTAACTTCTCTCCCCGATGACAGCTGGGACAAAATGTACAAGCTCAACCCCGAGAAGTACCCCAACTGTCTCTACCACAGAACACGCGCTAACGACGTTGCCCGTGTTGAGGACAGAACTTTCATCTGCTCCAAGGAAAAGAAGGGCGCAGGTCCTACAAACAACTGGATGGCTCCCGAGGAGATGAAGGCTAAGCTCACTCCTATGTATGACGGCGTTATGAAGGGCAGAACAATGTACGTTATCCCCTATTCTATGGGACCGATCGGTTCTCCTCTCGCTAAGGTAGGCGTTGAGGTCACTGACTCTATCTACGTTGTTCTCAACATGAACATCATGACCCGTATGGGCGCTCAGGCTTTCGAGAACCTCGGCGATACCTCCGATGATTTCGTAAGAGGTCTCCACTCAAAGGCTAACGTTGACCCCGAGAACAGATACATCGTTCAGTTCCCTGAGGAGAATACTATCTGGTCTATCAACTCTGCTTACGGCGGAAACGTTCTCCTCGGCAAGAAGTGCTTCGCTCTCCGTATCGCTTCCTTCCAGGGCAAGAACGAGGCTTGGATGGCTGAGCATATGCTTATCCTCGGTCTCAAGAAGCCCAACGGCGAAGTTAAGTACATCACTGCTGCTTTCCCGTCTGCCTGCGGAAAGACCAACCTCGCTATGCTCATTCCTCCGGAGGGATACAAGAAGGACGGCTATGAGATATTCACAGTCGGCGACGATATCGCTTGGATGAAGCCCGGCAAGGACGGCAGACTCTACGCTATCAACCCCGAGAACGGCTTCTTCGGCGTTGCTCCCGGAACAAACGCAAAGTCCAACTACAACGCTCTCGCCTGCACAAAGAACGGCGCTATCTTCACAAACGTTGCTCTCGACAACTCCGACAACACTGTATGGTGGGAGAAGCTCAACGAGAATCCGCCTAAGGACGCTACTGAGTGGACCGGCATCAAGTGCGACGGTGAGGAGTGGGTAAAGGAAGGCAAGAAGCTTGCTCACCCCAACTCAAGATTTACAGCTCCGGCTCAGAACTGCCCCTGCATCTCTCCTGAGTTCAACAATCCTGAGGGCGTACCGGTTTCCGCTATCATCTTCGGCGGAAGAAGAGCTACAACTGCTCCCCTTGTATATCAGTCCTTCGACTGGACACACGGTACATATATCGGCTCTGCTGTTTCCTCTGAGACAACTGCTGCTGCAACAGGCGCAGTAGGCGTACTCCGTCACGATCCTATGGCTATGAAGCCCTTCATCGGCTACAACGTTGGTGACTACTGGGCTCACTGGCTCGAAATGGGCGCAAGACTCGGCAGCAAGGCTCCTAAGATCTTCAACGTAAACTGGTTCAGAACCGACGACGAGGGCAACTTCCTCTGGCCGGGCTACGGCGAGAATATGCGTGTTCTCGACTGGATCATCAAGCGTGTTGACGGCGAAGTTGACGCTGTTGAGACACCTATCGGCTACCTCCCGAAGCCCGAGGATATCAATATCAAAGGTATCGAGGACGAGGTAACACCTTCCGCACTCGAAATGCTCCTTACAGTAAATAAGGACGAGTGGAAGAAGGAGATCGCTGAGATGAGAAGATACTATGACGAGGACATCAAGGCTAAGGGCGGCAATATCCCGCAGGCTCTCTACGATGAGCTCGACATGATCGAGGCTAACCTCAACAAGTAATTCTGCAAAAAAGGGGCTGTCTTCCGGCAGCCCTTTTTCAGTAATTCGGAACTCGGAATTACTTGTATCGCCTGTCGGCGATATGATTTAAAATCATTCCGGCGAACGCCGGACACCATAATTACGCATTACGAATTACGCATTGATAAATAGGTGGTGAGTATATGTTCTGGTTTGCAGCCCTGATATATCCGGGAATAATCGTACTGTGCCTTCTGCTGGCACTTTTTGCCTATATATGGTACAAAAAACGTATGCGGCTGTTTGAAACAGGCACCGAGACCTCCGGCATCATCACGAGGCTCATCGAGCCTAAGCCAAATCCGAAAAATCCCAACGCTGAGCTGATGTACCGGATGTGGATAGAGTATACCGTTGACGGCAAGACCTACAAGACATATATGCACCGGAAAGTCTCCGCCGCAAGCTATCAGGAGGGGCAGGAGGTCACTGTCATATACGACCCGGAGAAGCCCTCACGCGCCGTGCCGAAGGACTTCGACGGCGCAAAGGACTACTGGAAGGTATTCCCGATAGTGCTGCTGTGCTTTGCGGGAGTGTTCCTGCTCATCATGGTATATTCGCTGAAGGACGTGCTTGATCTTTCCTTCCGCGGCGAGAAAATATACGGGGTAGTGTTCAGCTTTGCCGTCTCAGCCGGTATCATCGCCGGAATGATAGCTATGGTGCGGAGCGACTACTACCGCCGGGAAAAGGAAAAAGACCCGAAGTCCGCAAAGGCAACACTCCTTATGGCTGTGCCTATCCTCGGAAAATTCCTGTTCGATGCAGTTTTCGACCTCGTTTTCTACATCATTCTGTGAGCAAAAAATCCCTCCCTTATGCGTTATACTCATATTGCAGCTTTATCCGTAGCTTATCGGGGGAAACCTTTCTGAGGAAAGGTTTCCCCCCGTGCCCCTTTCCAAAGACTTTTATATTTAGTTTTTTCCGCAATGGTATAAAAATAGCCGGAAGTCATGAGGACTTCCGGTTTGTTTTTTCTATTCAAAGAAGTATACCATTGCGGAAAAAACCAGAATAAAGTTTTCGGGAGGGAGTTTGAGGGTGACTCCCCACGGGGTGGGGAGATGTCAGCGAAGCTGACAGAGGGGACGGACCCGATTAGGGTGCCCCTTTCTCAAAAGGGGTTCCCTCAATAGGTTACATATAAACTGCCACATAAGTATAACACATAAGGGAGGGGTTTTAGCGCTCAGTTCTGATGTCTGACGACACCGTATTCGTCGTCGAGGCGGTAATACGGGCAGGAGTAGTTCGTGCCGCTGATGAACCGGTACATCTCGTCCTCGTCGAGATCGACGAGACAGACGTAGCAGTCGCACTCGTCGTCGTAGACGTAATTGGTGCAGGTCTCGCAGGTGGTGGCTTTATTTCCCATATCTCAGATATCCTCCATCGACATAGTAGCCGCGGCGTTCAGAGACTCATCAGCAGTGATGCCGGCGAGGAAATTGTAGCTGCCCTGACAGGCAATCATCGCGCCGTTGTCGCCGCAGAGGGACTTTTCCGGCATGAAGAACTCGAAGCCGCGCTTTGCACAGGCAGCCGAAAGCGCCGCCCTTACGCCGGTATTTGCCGCAACACCGCCTGCAAGCGCTATTTTTGTGTAGCCGAGGGCTTCCGCTGCCGCCATAGTCTTGTCGGTGAGGATACCGGCAACGGTATATTGCAGGCTTGCCGCAAGGTCGTTCCGATTCAGCTCAGTGCCCTTCTGTTCAGCGTTGTGGAGCATATTTATGACCGCAGTTTTCAGTCCCGAGAAGCTGAAATCGAACTCATTCCCGGCAACGGCAGGGTGCGGCAGCTTGAAAGCCTTCGGGTCGCCGGACTGCGCCGCATTGTCGATATGCACACCGCCGGGATAGGGAAAGCCCATTGCCCTCGCGCACTTGTCGAAGCATTCGCCGGCAGCGTCATCGCGGGTACGTCCGATAACGCGGAACTTGGTGTAGCTCTGCACCTCAACGATATGGCTGTGACCGCCGCTTGCAACAAGGCAGAGGTAGGGCGGTTCGAGCTGAGGGTGTGTGAGATAGTCCGCGGCGATGTGACCTGCGAGGTGATGAACGGGAATGAGCGGTTTTCCGCAGGACATAGCCAGTGCCTTTGCGAAGCTCACACCGACGAGGAGCGCACCGATAAGTCCGGGGGCAAAGGTAACAGCGATGCCGTCAAGGTCGCTGAGGGTGATATGTGCATCGTCGAGAGCCTTCCTCACAACGCCGAGAATGTTCTCGCAGTGGCGGCGCGAAGCTATTTCCGGAACAACGCCGCCGTATTTCCTGTGTTCCTCTATCTGGGTGGAAATGACGGAGGAGCATATCGTGCGGCAGTCACGGACAACGCTTGCGGCGGTCTCGTCGCAGGAGCTTTCAATACCGAGTATAAGCATAAGTAATACCTTCTTTTACTTTTTGTATGTATTTTATTATACCACATAATTTCGGAAAAGGCAAATCTGTCAGTGTAATTAGTGCTTAGTGCATAGTTCAGAGCTAAGAACTAAGTGTAGAGGCGCATTCCGAAAAATTTTTCTGTTATTCAACGGTTTTCCATTGAAAGATGCTGAAAAATCTCCCTGTTATAGGAGGTGTTCTGCATGAACAACAAAAAAAGCTTTGTCCTCTACACGGACTACTTCGAGCATATCAATTCCCTCTCCGACGCCGAGGCAGGACGCCTGTTCAAAGCCATAATGCTCTATGAATCGGGTAAGGATACCCCTGCACTCGAAGGCTGCACCGCTATGGCGTTCTCCTTTATCCGCTCACAGCTCGACCGCGATAACGAGAAATGGGAGGAAGTCCGCCGCAAGCGTTCAGAAGCTGCAAGCAAACGCTGGTCAATGCAAAAGGATACAAATGAATGCAAAAGCATAATTTGCAATGCAAACGATGCTGTAACTGTAAATGCTGATTTAACTGATAATGTTGCTGTTAATGATAATGTAAATGATACTGCTTATGTCAATGTTAATGAAGATGTTGATGAAGATGTGCAGAACGGCGCGGAAGCGCCTTGTTCTGCCGCTTCTGATCTCCTCTTGGAAAGGACAAAAAAGCTCGACACATCTGATATGAGCTCTGAAATGCAGGAAGTCGTCAGGAAGTTTATCGAACGCAGCGAACGCTTTCGTGAAAGCATGAAGTCCGGAGCAGAATAAAAAGGACTGCACCGCAGTACAGTCCTTCTAAAAACATTGAAATAAGTAATGTCAGACAATTACTTGATCTCGATTGTAGCGCCAGCCTCTTCAAACTTAGCCTTGAGCTCGTTAGCCTCAGCCTCGGAAACGCCTTCCTTGATAGCCTTAGGAGCAGCCTCAACTACTTCCTTAGCCTCCTTAAGGCCAAGACCGAGAACTTCCTTAGCAACCTTGATAACAGCCATCTTAGCATCACCGAAGGAAGCAAGGATTACGTCGAACTCTGTCTTAGCAGCCTCAGCACCGCCAGCAGCGCCGCCTGCAGCAGGAGCAGCAGCAACCATTGCAGTTACGCCGAATTCCTCCTGGATAGCGTCAACGAGCTCGGAAAGCTCGAGAACGGAAAGAGTCTTGATATCTTCAACAAATTTTGTGATCTTCTCTGAAGCCATGATAATAATCTCCTTTATAATTATTTGCCGGTATACGGCTTGATCTAAGCTGCGGACTCAATGTCCATGTGGTAAAGCAGACGGTCAGGCAGCTTCTTCTGACTTCTTGTCTGCAACAGCCTTGATAGCGGCTGCGAGCTTCTGCATGGGACCCTGAAGGGAACCAACGAGCTGTGCAAGGAGGGTATCCTTTGACGGGATCTTGGAAAGAGCGATAACTCCTGCCTGATCGTATACCTCACCCTCAACGTAACCAGCCTTGAGGTTGAACTTCTCGTCGCCTGCCTTCTCAGCGAACTTACCGAGTATTCTTGCAGGAGCAGTCTGGTCGTCGTTGGAAACGGCGATAGCAGTTGTTCCGTTGAGAGCCTCTTCAAAGCCCTCGATACCGCAGTTCTTGAAAGCACGAAGGAGAAGTGTGTTCTTCTCTACGAAGTAGTTGACGCCAGCCTCACGGAGCTCCTTTCTGAGCTTGGTATCCTCCTCAACGGTGATACCCTTGTAGTCAACGAGAACGCCTGAAACGGAGTTCTTGATGATGTCAGTGAGCTTATCGACCTTTGCCTTCTTCGCTTCGAGTACAGCATTGCTTGGCATAGTTTGTATTCACCTCCGAATGATTTATGATCGTATTCAGAGAGCAATAAAAATGTCCTTTTCCGACAGCACGGGAAAGGACAATGACATTTCGATCAATTGCTATTCCTCGGCGGGGCTTACGGTTTTCACCTGCCAGCTGTCTTTAGAATACGATACTGTGTAATTCACAGCTTGATTATTATATCACACTATTTTCTGTTTGTCAAGGGGTTTTTTGAGATTTTTGAAATTATTTTGCCGCACACCGTTTTTAATTCGGAATTGTTTTAAATGCGTAATGCGTAATTATGCAGGGGCACACGGAATGCGCCCCTGCTACTCTCTACTCACTAAAAAGTACGCCTCAACGGTGTCATTTTTAACGCTTTTTCCACTTCATCAGTATCACCGTCGTGACCGTCGTCAGGAAAGCCGTCAGCGCTATCGGGAACCATGTGTACGGTATCGGAAGATCGACCGTATTTATTCCGTAAAACGCAAAGACGATGTTCGGTATCTCCAGAATAACGGTCATGATGGTCAAGCGCCACATCACAAGGTTAAGGTTATTGGAGATAACGGACGAGAAACCGTCCATCATACTGGAAAGGATCCCCGTGTATATGCTCGACATCTCGATCGCCTGCTTCATCTCGATGAGAACGTCCTCGAGAAGGTCCTGATCCTCGTCGTAAAGCTTGATGACACGTCCGCGGAATATCTTCTCTATCGTCGCCTCGTTGGCTTTCAGCGAGGTGGAAAAGTATACGAGGGACTTCTCAAGAGCGAGGAGCTGCATGAGGAGCTCGTTCTTCATCGCGTCGTGGAGCTGCTGCTCAGCCGCCGATGATATCTTGTCTATCTGTTTCAGGTGCATGAGGAAGAGTGCCGCTATCCTGAGGAGAAGCTGGAGAACGAACCGGGTCTTGAAATCGGGGCGGAGGTTCCTTATCATGCCCTTCCGCGCCTCGGATATGAGCTGGGTCTCCTTGATGCAGATAGTGAAAACGTATTCCTCGGTGATTATTATGCCCATAGGCAGGGTGTAGAAGTTACGGGTATTGTCCTCGTCGGTCGCAGATACAGGGGTATCTATGATAACGAGGGTCTGCTCGTCCTCGCGTTCGATACGCGATGACTCCTCCTCATCGAGGGAGGACTTTACGAAGCCGCTGTCAAGGCCGTAGTCTTCGATAAGCTGCACGACCTCCTCGGGTGTCGGGTCAACGACAGAGATCCAGCAGCCGGCAGACAACTCCTCGCACTCTGCGAGCGAGCCGTTTTCTGTTGAATAATACTTTATCATTGTTTACTCAGACCTGCGGAACACACACTCCTCCCGCAGACCTTGCTCCTTTCGCCGGTATTTCCGGCGGAAGTCGGAGAGCATTGCGAGCTTCCGCCGGATAAAGGGATATCATATTGCAATTCCCATAAGGGTCAGAACTCATAACGCACCTCCGTGTAAACAGTTTCCGCAGCGCACAGCTCTGGCGCAGCGCTTCACATATTATTATAACAAATCCCGGCTGATTTTACAAGACCCCTTATGAAAAAAAATTTCCTCCGGAAGATTTTTTCAGTAAGCAGGGCGCACATTGCGCGTCCTGCTAATGACTGTGGGTCGATGCAGGCATCGTCCCCTGCACTATGCACTGCTCACTGCTCTTGCAAAAACTCAGAATATGTGCTATAATATAATATTATACAATTATCCGGACTGCCGGAAGCCCTCCGCTTCCGCATTTCCGGCAAAGGAAAGGCTGTTTATGGACAACTCTGACATATGGAAAATTCCCCTTATAATCGCAATGATGCTCTTCTCGGCGCTTTTTTCCGGCACCGAGACCGCCTATTCGAGCGTCAACAAGCTCCGCCTCAAAAACTATGAGGCTCAGGGAAGCAAAAAAGCCGCCAAGGCTCTGAAACTCGCCAACCGCTTCGATGAGGTGCTCACCGCCGTTCTCATCGGCAACAACATCGTGAACATCGCCGCGTCATCGGTCAGCACCCTGCTCTTCATCAGCATTTTCGGCAGCAACGGCGCTCTCATCTCCACCGTTGTCATCACCCTTCTCGTGCTCGTTTTCTGCGAAGTCCTGCCGAAGTCCTACGCCAAGAAAAACGCCGAGAAACTCGCGCTCGCGTTCGCGGTGCCGCTCTCCTTCCTCGTCTCACTGTTCAAGCCCCTTGTGTTTCTCCTCAACAAGCTCTCATCGCTTTTCGACAAGGGCGGCGACGAGCCGAGCGTTACCGAGGACGAGCTCAAATACATGATCGACGAGATCGAGGAACAGGGCGTTATTGAGGAACAGGAAAGCGAGCTCGTCAAGAGCGCCCTCGAATTTGACGATATCACCGTGAACGAGATACTTATCCCCCGTGTCAAGGTCATCGGTGCGGAGGCCGGCAGCTCGATAGACGAGATACGGAATATCTTCATGAGCGAGATGTACTCGCGCCTTCCGGTCTATGACAAGAGCCTTGATGATATCCTCGGCATCATCACGAACAAGGCGTTCTTCAAGATGCTCTCGGAGGGGCGCAGCGATATCCGCAGCATAATCCAGCCCGTTCCGCACATCGCCGACAGCAAGCTCATAAGCGAGGCAATGAAGGATATGCAGCGCCAGAAGGTGCATCTTGCCGTTGTCGTTGACCAGTACGGCGGCACGAAGGGAATAATCACCCTCGAGGACATCATAGAGGAGCTTGTCGGTGAGATATACGACGAGGACGATGAAATAATCGACAACATCGTCATGACAGGCGACAATATCTACGAGGTCGCCGGTGACGTAAGCATAAGCGATATGCTCGAAAGGCTGGGGCTGGACGAAAACCTCGTTGACACGGACTATACCTCGGTCGGCGGCTGGGTGACGGACGTCATGGAGCATATCCCCGATGCCGGCGAGACTGTTGAGACCGGGATATTCCGGCTCACCGCGAAGGAAGTCAGCGAGCAGACCGTTGACAAGGTGATAGTCGAGGTCATGGAGCCGCCGGGCGAGGAAGTTTCCGGCGAGGAATAATTGTTATGAAATCTGCACAAGTCAGCTCCGGTTTAATTGTCAAAAACGCAGAAATTTACTTTTATCACATTTTCTTTTACATTATTGCTTGAATTATGTGCAAAATGCGGGTATAATATTATTGATTGGAGCCTTGCGCCCAAATACTGATTCAGGAGGGTGAATAATGAAAAAGAAGATAATCACTATCGAACGCCAGTACGGCAGCGGCGGAAGTCTTATCGGCAAGCTCGCTGCGGAAAAGCTCGGCATCAACTGCTACAACAGACAGATTCTCGAAATGACTGCGGATAAATGCGGCATATCTCCGGAATACCTCGAAAGCGCCGAAGAAAACGTTCCCACAAGCTTCCTGTATTCCCTGCTGCTCTCAGCCAACCCTTCAAGGTCCATGGAGGACGACCTTCCCCTTTCAGATAAGGTGTTCCTGATGGAAAGCCGCATTATCAACGAGATATCCGAGAAGGAGGAGAGCTTCGTGCTCGTCGGCAGATGCGGAAACTATATCCTCGAGGACAAGGGCTGTTTCAGCGTTTATATCTACGCAGACCCCGAGGAGCGCGTGAAGCGTGCCGTGAACGAATACGGCATCGCGTCCGGCAAGGCTGAGAATATCATGAAGAAGGCCGACAAGCGCCGCGAGACCTTCTACAACGTCAACACCGGCAGACAGTGGCAGGACAAGGACCAGTACCACCTCTGTCTCAACAGCTCCGCGCTCGGTGACGAGCTCTGCGCCGAGCTTATCGTCAAGGCTTACAACGAGTACAACGCACGTTTCGACTGATAAATGCCATATTCGTGTATCCGGACTTCCCTGTAACCAGTGCTTCCGGATACCTACTATCTCTCTTTCAACAAAGCCCCCGCAGGAATGCGGGGGCTTTTGCGTTTTCCGGTGCATAACCGCGGCTTTCCGGGAAACAATACCCATTGAAGGAGTTGATCGTTTGACAGTCGTGATAATAAGGGCAGTCATGCTCTATATCCTCGTTATATTCTCCGTCAGGCTCATGGGCAAGCGCCAGCTCGGCGAACTCCAGCCCTCCGAGCTCGTTGTTACGATACTCGTCTCGAACATCGCCACCCTTCCGGTCGAGGACACGGATATCCCCCTCATCGTCGGCATCACGCCTATCCTCACCCTCGTCTGCTTCGAGGTCATCGTCTCGTGGATAAGCCTGAAATGTCCGCGCCTGCGCCGCCTTATCTCCGGCAGTCCAAAGATAGTCATAAGCAGCGGCAGGCTCGATACCCGCGTACTGAGGGAGCTCCGCTTCTCCGCGGACGACCTCATGACCGCCCTGCGCGGTCAGGACGTTTTCGACATCAGCGAGGTGCAGTTCGCAATAGTCGAGACGACCGGCAGCATTTCCGTTATGAAAAAGCCCTCCGCCGATGTTCCTCAGCGCTGCGACCTCGGTATAACCCAGCCCGACAGCGACCCGCCGCAGGTGATAATGGCGGAGGGCAGGACTATCCGTTCTGCTGCGGAAAAAGCCGGGGCTTCCCCGGAGCGCATAGCTGAAATGCTCCGCAGAAGGGGCATCGCTCCCGGTGACGTGTTCATAATGACCGGCGACGGCAGCGGTAAATACCTTGCCGCTCTCAGGAACGGCGGCGATATCATTACTATGGAGGAAAAGCATGACAAGAGCGGCAATTAGCATTTGTATACTCCTTGCGCTCGTCGGAACGGGAGTGTTCTCCGGTCTTTGGGTCGAAAGGCGGTGCGGTGATATGCTCGGCGAACTTGAAGATATCGAAGAAATGTGCGCCGGAGGAGATACGGAAGGCGCTTCGGAGGCTGCCGCAGAGCTTGCGGAGGAGTGGCAGAGCTTCCGCAGCAAGGCGATGCTTGTGATAAGGAACGACCGTCTCCTCGAGGTGGACAGGCTCGCGGCAAGATTTTCGGGTACTGCCGGCAGCGAAAGTCCGTGCGCTGAGCTTACAGAGCTGAAAAAGCTCATCGAAGCCATGAGGGACAGCGGTATGCCGCGGCTCACGAGGATACTGTGAAAAGGGCGGCTGTTATAGTATCTGCCCTCCTGATGCTGGTATGCACTCCGGGCTGCGAAACGGGGCTCGTCCACAACAAGTCCTACCTTCGCGCTGCCGTTATAAGCTGCGGCGATGAGGTGTCGCTCACACTTGCTTTTTTTCAGGAGGACAGCGGGACCGTGACCGCGCACGGCAAGGATATCGCGTCAGCCATTGACGCCGCGGAACTCTGCACCGGAAGGAAGATATTCACGGGCTTCACCGAGCTCGTCATCGTCAGCGGCAGTTCTCCTGCCGGTACTCTTGAATACGTTTTCGAGGAGTGGAAGGTCTCGCCCTCCTGCCTTGTCGCGGCAGGCAGCAACGCTTCCGGACTGCTCACCGCTGACTCTGCGGAACGCCTTCACGGCTCGGTCGAAGAAGCGTCAGGGCAGGGTATCGTGCCGGACTGCGACATTGTGACCGTCCTCGGCAGCCTTCTCAATAAGGGCAGTGCAGAGGTCGCAGAGCTTGGTGAAAACGGCGTCACCGGCAGCATTATTATCAACGGATGAAAAAAGAGAGCCATAGAGCTGCATTTCGCTGCCCTATGGCTCAGTTCATGTGCGGTCAGTGCCGCTTTTCAGTTCATTCTTCGTTCTTCCTCGAACGTAAGAGGAATGCTGCCGCAACTGCAAGTGCAAGCGATGCTGCAAATGCTCCGACGCCTTCCGAACCGGTCTTGGGTGAATCCGTATCGCCGGGTGTGGAAGTTGCCGAGTCCTGATCGCCGGAAAGCGGTCCGGAAACTGTTGTCGTAACGCTGCCTGTGTCGCCTGTTGTAGTTGTGGTCGTGGTGGTTGCTGAGTCGGAATCGCCGCCGACAACTCCTGTACCTGTCGTTACTTCAACGTGAGCGCCGGATACGATAGCGGTCGTGGTCGTGGTCGATGTGGTGGTGGTGGTTGTAGTTGTAGTCGATGTAGTTGTAGTCGATGTGGTCGATGTGGTTGTTGTAGATGTAGTCGATGTTGTGGTTGTTGATGTGGTCGATGTGGTTGTTGTAGATGTAGTCGATGTTGTGGTTGTCGATGTTGTTGATGTAGTTGTTGTCGATGTTGTCGATGTTGTGGTTGTTGATGTGGTTGTGGTCGATGTAGTTGATGTGGTAGTAGTGGTGGTCGTTGTAGTAGTCGTGGTGGTTGTTGTCGTTGTTGTGGTAGTCGTGGTTGTTGTCGTAGTTGTGGAAGTGGTCGATGTAGTTGATGTGGTAGTGGAAGTCGTGGTGGTATCGGAAGTGGTCGATGTAGTAGATGTAGTAGTGGAAGTCGTTGTCGTATCGGAAGTTGTAGATGTTGTTGATGTAGTAGTAGTGGAAGTCGTAGTGGTATCGGAAGTTGTAGATGTAGTAGATGTAGTAGTGGAAGTCGTTGTCGTATCGGAAGTTGTAGATGTTGTTGATGTTGTAGTGGTGGTAGTTGTAGTTGTTGCAGGACTTGTTTCGTCTATCATTACTACATCATCGGAAGTGGGTGTCACCTCGTCAACGCTTATTAGCTTGCCGCCCTCTATCGTGAACACGATATCGGTAGCCTTCTCGTAGCCGTTCGGAGCTGCTATCTCGCTGAGAGTATAAGTACCGTCCGTGAGGATAACAGTTGTAGGAGATGTACCCGAGATCCACTTCAGCTCGCTGCCGGAACCCGTTTCGAGCTCTGCGCCCGTGCCGACCTCTATGCAGCCCTCTGTGAAGATTATCTCCTTGCCTTCCGCGTCAACGCCCCTGAGCGTAAGCTCTGCGCCCTCGACCTCGCCGCCGAAGATATCCTGCTTGTCGATCCTGATCTTTGCAGTCACGGTTACGGCAGTTGTGCTGGTGGTCGAAGTCGTTGACGTTGATGTGGTGGTCGTCGAAGTTGTCGAAGACGAAGCAGTGGTCGTGGTTGTGGTCGTAGTTGACGTCGTTGTCGTGGTGGACGCTGACGTTGTTGATGTTGTTGACGTTGATGTCGAAGTGGTCGACGTTGTCGTAGTTGACGTTGTTGTGGTGGTAGTAGTCGTTGTGGTCGTTGTGGTGGTTGTAGTTGTAGTTGTAGTTGTGGTCGTTGTGGTAGTTGTTGTAGTAGTTGTAGTCGTAGTGGTAGTTGTTGTGGTCGTTGTAGTGGTTGTGGTGGTTGTAGTCGTTGTGGTAGTTGTGGTAGTGGTAGTCGTTGTTGTCGTTGTGGTGGTGGAGGTCGTTGTTGTGGTCGATGTGGTGGAAGTCGTTGTCGTAGTCGATGTGGTGGAAGTGGTGGAAGTCGTTGTCGTAGTTGACGATGTAGTCGATGTCGAGCTTGTTGAGCTTGACGATGTCGAAGATGTGGACGATGTTGAAGATGTCGAAGTCGTTGTGGTAGTTGTAGTCGTTGTGGTCGATGTTGTGGAGGTCGTAAGTCTGTCGATCATTCCGACCTCGTCATTATCGGTATCCACGCTCTCGACAGAAACTATCTTTCCGCCGGATACCACAAATACCATATCGTCAGCCTTTTCATAGCCGACCGGCACCTTTGTCTCGCTGAGTACATATTCGCCGTCGAGAAGTCCCGTGAGCTCCTTCGGATTTGCGTCATCCGTGCTCCAGACTATCGCATCGCCTGCCCATATCGCGTCGCCGCTGAGCTTTGCCGGCTTTGAAGCGGACTTCGTCGCCTTCTTCATTGTGAGAGTAAGCTCTGCCGCGCTGCCCTTCGGGAGAAGTGTCACGCCGTCGTCGCCGAACTTGCTTATCCTGAACTTGCTTTCAGTATTTACAGCAGTAATGGTATTGTCTGTGAAGCCTGTGAGAACGCCGTTCTTGTCGAGCTTGAATTCCGCTATTACCGGCTCATCGGGAAGCTTATAGCCGTCCGGGGAAGCCGTTTCAACGAGCTTGTAGGTCTTTCCTGCGGGAAGTCCCCTGATGACCCAGTCCTCAGCTGAGGAAGAAGTCCACCTGAGTTCCTTGCCGCCGATGGTAACGACCTTGCCGTCCTCGCCGCGTATTTCGAGCTCAGCGCCGTCAAGCTTCCGGCTCTTGTCAGAATTGTACTTTACTACTGTTACCCTGGTCGCAGCATCAGTCATTTCGATGATCGTCTTGCCTGTGCTGTTGGGAGCGCCGTTTATCTCGGTGATAACGCCGCCGCTCACCGTGAATGTTACCGGTTCAGCCGGGAGATAGCCTTCGGGTGCGCTCAGCTCTGTGAGAGTGTAGCTGCCGTCCGGGATATTCTTTATCTGCACCGGTGAAGCCTCCGAGAACCATACAAGGCTCTCGCCTGTGCCGCTTACGATGCTTGCCGCATCTGCTGTGATGAGTGAACCTTCGCCGAATACTACCGTGCCGCTCTTGTCCTGACCTGCAAGACTGAGCTTAGCCTTTCCGAGAGCATTTCCGCTGTCGTCCTTCTTGGCTATCATTACTGTGCCGAGGAGAGTGTCGGTTATGCTGATAGTATTGTCCTTGACGGAAGGAGTTGTGATGATGCCGTTCTCGACCTTGAACTCAAAAGTTTCAGCCGCCGCATAGCCCTTGGGAGCTACTGTTTCAACGAGGTAGTAGGTACCGTCGCCGAGTCCCTCGACTGTGAATACCGAGCCGCCTGTGAGGACCTTTACAGCCGTTGAAGCATCGTCAGCCATGGTCCTTATCTGGAAGGTCGCGCCGTCGAGAGGCGTTGTGCCGTCCTCCCTGAACTTCTTAACAGTTATCCTTGATATATCGTCAGTCGCAACGATAGTCTTATTGTCCGCTGCCGAGATAGAAGAATTGCCGTCCGTTACTGTTGTGCTGGACTTGATAACGCCGTTCTCTATCTCGAACTTGAATGATGTAGTGACCTTTGTGAAGCCGTCCGGAGCTGCGATTTCTGTAAGCTCATACTTGCCGTCTTTCAGTCCCTTTATTTCGGCATTGTTGCCGGTGAACGATACCTTGTCGGTCTTGCCGAGTGCCGTACCGCCGTCAATTGTTACGCCTTCGAGGTCTGTATCGGTCGCTTTGAGTGTGAACTCCGCCTTGTTCTCAGGTGCGAGAACCGCTGAACCGAAAGCTTCCTTGCTTATGCTTAT
>JAFXSC010000034.1 GCA_017525915.1 Ruminococcus sp. | reverse complement strand
ATCCGTGGATGTTGCCATACTCTTCTCCTAATAGCATATTGCAATAGACTTGCTCCATAATAATAGCACACGTATAGTTTGTTTGCAACAATGCTGCAGGATGTATTATAACAAAGCCAGCTAATCGAAAGGAGCGCCGTCAAAGCGCTCCTTCATGTAATTCAGCTGTGTTCATTTGCCTGCGTTTCAGTTCTTCGACGAATCTGAGCTCTTCCTCCCGTTCGTGCTTCCGCTCAAAGGCCTTGTCCGAAAGGAAACGGATGAAGGCTATGAGCCAGATGAGGACGACTGCGGCATATAGCCCGTAGGCGATGCCGTAAGCAAGCGCGTGGTTCTGCTCCGCCCAACGTGAGAAGAAGAATCCGACGACGAGTCCGTATAAGGTCGGAATACCGAGCGCGGCAAGACGTATGTTCTTCATGCTCATGCCGAGCAGCCAACCGATCAATCCCGCTATAAATATGTACTTCATCTTTATCACCTTCCTTTCAGCTTGATTATACATCGGGCTTTGGGAGGTGTTGAGGATGTCGATGAGAAAGGAGACAAATCATTGAATGAAAAGATAAACCAAGAGATCCTCGAGTATGAGGAAACGATATTCTGGGGACTGACCGTAAGGCAGTTCCTTTTTTCCGTCATTGCCGTTATCGTGGCAGTGACGATCTATTTCGGGCTCAAGAGGTTCATCGGGACCGAAACCGTCAGCTGGGTATGCGTGCTTGCCGCGTTCCCGTTTGCCGCTTTGGGCTTTATCAAATACCACGGGCTTCACGCGGAGCAGTTTGCGGCGATCGTGATAAGGCAGCTTGCCACGCCGAAGCAGCTTGATTTCGAGCCCGTCGATCCCGAAGAATACCTTTGGGACCCCGATGACGAAGATACAGAGGAGGCGAACGTGTTTGATCAAAACATTGAAAACTCTGGCGGCTGATGAACGCGAGAGCATAAAGCCGCCTAAAACTGTAAACGACGTGATCCCGATATCCCGCATATGGGATGACGGGATATTCCTCGCAGGAAACCGGTACTCGGTATGTTACCGTTTTCCCGATATCAATTACGCTGTCGCTTCCGAAGCGGACAGGAAGGACATGAGCGAAGCGTTCCAAAGGATGATAAACTCGCTGGATCCCGCCGAGGCGATAAAGTTCTCTGTGTTCAACCGCCGGATAACCAAGAACAGCCTGTCGGGAGTATTGCATTATCACAGGAACGATATGAACGATCCTTTGCGTGACGAGCTCAACAGCATCATCAAAACGAACTCCCGTGACAGCGACGGCATATTCCAGGATAAGTTCATAACGCTTTCGGTCGTTAAGGACAGGCACAAAGACGCAAAGCACTATTTTGAAACCGCAGCAGAGGAGCTTCGGTCAAAGCTTCGTGCGCTGTCCTCAGACCTCATCGCGATGCCGACAGCAGACAGGCTTCAGATGATCCGAAGCTTTTTAAGGTCGGATGAGGAATACCTGCCGCCTGTTGAGCTTAAAGAGTACATGCTTTGGGGCAGAGGGTTCCTGAACGAGATCGCGCCGAGGTCATTGTCCGTCGAAAAGGACTATATGAGGATCGGGAGCCGATATGCGCGAGCCCTGTATCTCAAAGACTACGCAGTTCAGCTGAGCGATTCCATGCTCATGCGCCTGTCCGAAATGCGGCGTGATATGATCATGTCCGTCGATATCGTCCCCATCCCCAAGGATGA
This sequence comes from Ruminococcus sp., assembly GCA_017525915.1. Taxonomy (GTDB): domain Bacteria; phylum Bacillota; class Clostridia; order Oscillospirales; family Ruminococcaceae; genus Ruminococcus. Next base: position 1,642 of record JAFXSC010000034.1, on the reverse strand, counting down.
AGCAATTAAGGACGTCCAAAAGAGGCTCCTTGGCGTTGAGAGCGAGATAACCAAATGGCAGCAGCGCCAGAACAGGAACAACAACTTTTCCGCCGAGGTGCCGTATGAGCTCAACGCAAGACGCGAGGAGCTCAAAAGCTTCCTCGACAAGCTCAATGACGATATGCGTATGATGAGCGTCAGCGTTACGATTGTGCATATGGCGGATTCCAAAGCGATGCTCGACAAGGATACCGAGGCTTTTCTTTCCATCGCCTCGGGATATATGTGCAAGTACGAAAAGCTCAAGTATCAGCAGCTTCAGGGGTTGAAGACCGCTCTCCCCTTCGGCGCACTCAGGACGCCCAATACGCTTCGTTCTCTAACTTCGGCAGGAGCCGCAATGCTGACGCCTTTCAGGGCGGAGACAATGAGCCACAGCACCGGCGTCTATTTCGGACGAAACAAGGTAACGCGAAGCCTCATATTCATAGACAGGACGCTGTTGATGAACGGCAACGGGTTCTACCTGGGCACCTCGGGTTCGGGCAAATCATTCTTTGCCAAGGGCGAGATAGCCTCGCTCATACTAAAGGGCAATGCTGACGTAATGATACTCGATCCCGAAAGGGAGTATGTATCGCTCATACGCAGGCTCGGAGGCTCCGTGATAAGCTTGTCCGCAAGCTCGAACAACCACATCAACGCTCTGCAGCTTTCGCCCGGAGATACCGAGAGCGAAAAGCCTCTGGATATGAAATCACAGTTCGTTCAGTCGCTCTGTGAACAGATAATGGGCGAAGGCGTGATAACCGCGCAGGAGAAATCCGTTATCGACCGATGCCTGTCCAACATATTCAGGAGCTTCTTCGCAAACGGATGGACTGGGCCCATGCCCACCCTCAAGGATTTTTACAAGGAGCTCCTGTGGCAGAAGGAGCCGGAGGCAAAGAACATAGCGCTTGCGATAGAGCTGTTTACGAAGGGCTCTCTCGATACCTTCGCGCAGGAGACCAACGTCGATCTGGACAACCACGCGGTATGCTTCGATATTCGGGACATGGGCGAGCAGTTAAAGCCCGTCGCCATGCTCGTGATACTGGATGCTATCTACAACCGCATCCTTTACAACAAGGCGAGAGGCAGAGCGACATTCGTGTTCATAGACGAGATATATCTCTTCTTCTCGAATGAGTTCAGCAGCAATTTCCTGTTCGAGCAGTGGAAACGAGCGAGAAAGTACGGGGCTTACTATACCGGCATATCGCAAAACGTTGAAGACCTGCTCCAGTCCAACCGAGGGAGAGCCATGCTCGCCAATTCGGAGTTCGTCACGCTTCTCAATCAGGCGGCGACGGACAGGCTTGAGCTTTCGCAGGTGCTCGGGATATCCGATACCCAGCTTTCGTATGTGACGAACGCAGAGATAGGCACGGGGCTTCTCGTCTGCGGCGGCTCCATAGTACCCTTCGAGAACAGGTTCCCGGAGAATACCATGCTCTATAAGCTGATGACCACAAAGCCTAATGAAAAGTTCGAAATAATGGAAAGAAGTGCGAAGGACGGCTGAGAGTCAGCCGTCCTTTCGGATATTACTTGCGATAAAGATATTTTGATTTTTTTCATAATGATCGTAGCCAGGATAGCAGGCTTTGGTCTTTTT
>JAFXSC010000018.1 GCA_017525915.1 Ruminococcus sp. | reverse complement strand
TTTTTAGTCTTTGCTTGACCTTCCTTAATTCTCATCAAGGAATTTCAAGGGTCGTTACTTTTTTCTTAGCATTGTTCAATTTTCAAGTTACCGTTCGCCGCCCCTCGCGAGACAGCTTTAATATTATATCACAGCTTTTTTACTTTGTCAATACCTTTTTGAAAAGTTTTTCAAAGTTTTTTCGCTGCTGTCCCCTGTCCTCAGGCGACTTGTTTATTATATCACGCCTGAAGGGAAATGTCAAGCAGAAGATTTTCAACACATTCGGCAATAATATGTTTAAAACTACGTGGTCGAACATATAAGCAGGCATAAAAAAAGGGAACCTTACGGTTCCCTTAATGCTTTAGTGCTTGATGCTATCCATATCGAAGGTCTGGACTGTCTTGTTTTTGCTTCTGCCCTCTTGTATCTCAGGATAAGAACCGATATTCTCAGTTCCCTCAGAGCGACCAGAGCACACAGACTTCACCTTATAATCCTTGATGTAGATCTTGTAAACTGTCTCAGAAGACTGCGAGAATACCTTATTAATAGACTTCACAAAGTCATCGACCTTAGTCTGAACTGCCGGAGTTACAGACGTATCAATAGTCTCTCCGTCAGCCATGAGAAGATAACCTTTATGACCGTTCCAATAAATGTAGAAATCCGATTCCTTACCTACGAAAAGCTCGTTCTTAGCAGCATTTCGCTCAGTGACCGTTTTTGTTGTGTCATTAGCGATATTATAGTTTTCGCGTTCATAGAACTTTTCGCGCGTAGCCTGTGTCTGGGCGGCATTGAAAATTACCTTGGAGTAATTATTCTGTGACCTGACATTGGCTCGCATAATGAAATAACTCCACGTCGGGATAAGTATTGCCATTAAAATACCGATGATTGCCAGAACAACGATCATTTCAACAAGGGAGAAACCCTTTTTTGACTTCATAAACAACACCCCCATAACTTTAATAGTTGTTCATATATAGTATAGCAAATTATTCACAATTTGTCAATAAAAAATTCTCAGGTTTTTGACCAAAAATTCTTTACGCCCATTGTGCATTTATGCCAGAAGCTTCAGTGCCTTCTGAAGCTGGATATCGCCGTCTGTTCCGATAAGAGAACGGTCCATATCGAGCTCAACATCAGGTGCGATTCCCTTGCCCTGATAACACTCCCAGTTTCCGACAGTATAGTATCCGGCAGTATAGTGCAGAGTTCCGCCATTGCTGAGCTCCGCCTCGCGCTGGAAAATACCCTTGCCAAAAGTATTCATACCAACAAGAGTTACATTTTCGCCGTACTGCTTCATGAGCGCCGTGAATATTTCGCCGCTGCTCATCGTCTTGTCATTGATGAGAACTACCGTCGGGAGCTTAATATCGTTATCGGAAGCAACAGTCGTATGGTTCTGAACTTCACCATAGTTATAATAGTCGGTCACGAAGCCGTTGCCGATGAAGAAATCAGCGCAGCCGACCGCACCGTCTGTATAGCCGCCGGGATTGTCGCGGAGATCGAAGATAAGCTTGTCGTACTTGCCCTCGTACTCGTTGAGAACTCCGCCGAGATAAGCCGGAGTATAGTTGTCGAACAGAGGGAATTGCAGATAGAGCACCTTGTCAATAAGCTTTGCATTTACAGGCTTTTCGCCAAGATTCTCGTCGTTGGAGCGCTTGAAATCGAGCTCAGTCCGTGCTCCGTCGCAGAGAAGAACAAGGTGCATGACAGTACCGTCCTTGCCCGAGAGTTCCAGAGCAGTTTTCTCGATGCCGTCGCCTGCAACAGTTATATCATCGACCTGAAGGATAACATCTCCGACCTTCAAGCCCTGCTGCTCGGCAATGCTTCCGGCTGTTACATTAGTAACAGTCAGCGTACCGTCATTGCCCAGACCGACCTTATAGCCGCAGGTCACAAGGCACGACACAGAATTTACGGAATTGAGGTACTGCTCAACATCCGTTTTCGCCGGCACATAGATAGTGTAAGGGTCGTTATACGCCGCAAGGAACCCCTTCAGCGATGCTTCATCCTTGGACACTCCTGCCGGGAACTCCATGCCGTTTCTTTCGAGAAGTTCCTCGCACTCCTTGATGAGCTTGCTCTCGCCGGCACTGTTTATCTTGTCCTTGTGATAGAGGTACATACCACCCGCGCCGATCGCCGCGCTTGCACTCAGACAGATAAAAGAATTGATTATCTTAGTAGTCAGTTCCATATTAACTCCATAAAAAAACCTCTCTCAGAGAGAGAGGTTTTTTATTTTCAATTAGTCTAAGGTTATACCTATCAAACTTAGATTATGTCCAAGAAGAAGGCTGGTTGTTGCCGTCAACCTCAGGACCATTCTCGTTAGTTGATGTGTACTTATCAGCTACGATTCTGGAAACAACCTTGGAGAGAGCAGAAGAGCCGCCGCCATTGAGATCGCCAGAGGACTTGTAATCCTTAGCATCAACGTATCCTGACGGATATGTGCCGATGTAAGTACCGTCTGTTGTAGCAACTACTGCTGTACAAGATGTGTTCTTGATGTAAGCTGCGCCGTCAACCTTCTTGAACTTGTCGAAGTAGTTTGTAACGCCACTGTAGAGGATTGAGGAAGCGTTGCCGCTTGAGAGAGTGATTGTGTTAGCTGTCATAGCACCGTCGTCGATCTTGATCCAGCCGTTGTAAGTAAGCTTGATGCCCTTAGCGTCAGCGTCTGTAAGTGTGGACTCGAAAGCCTTCTGAACAGATGAAGCTGTTGAGTTAGCTGAGGAGATCTTGGACTTTCTTACATAGCCAAGCATTGAAGGAACGAGGATTGCTGCAAGAACACCGATGATTGCGATAACAACGATGAGCTCGATAAGGGTAAAACCTTTCTTTGTAGTTTTCATAATGAAAACCCTCCTTTAAAAATATTTTAGTTGTGAGGCGCTTTGCCTTCACGCGTTTTTAGGTTCGGGGATCTTTCTTTCAAGAGTTCATCTCCGGGTGGTATCTCCGGGGCTCATCACCTTCGGAGGCCCCGACGCCTATTGCTCTTGGGTTTGTCTCCCTTTCCCTTCCCTGTGATTATAGTATATCACTTCATTCATAAAATGTCAACAGTTTTCTAAAAAATCATCTGCATTTGAAACAGTTTCTACACAAGCACGTCAAATCAGGCTTATTTTTTACAAGTTTTCGTCAAAATGCACAACGTTCTGTGAACTGATTAATAGTTTGAATTTGATTTATGTAATATTAACATTTTCTTATACAGAACGTAATATACCATGGTAATGGTTTAACCACTCTTACTGCCTGACTACGATTTGTATAGATTAAACAAGATATTATGAATTGTACCAACAGGTAATTGTATGACCGAAAAGGTCAAATCCAGTCTAAAAAAAACTGAACGCCGGTCATTTCCGCAAACCTTCCGGATTTTTATATGCACTTTCACAATAAGGTTAAAATTTAATGTCTATTCAAATGCAGTCCATAAGCTGCCAGTTTTCTCTTGTCTCTCCCCCACACAGAATGACTTCTCCGGAATAAAAATCAAGCCGCAGAACTGTGTCTGCGGCTTGTGAATTCTTATCAGCCAATCTGGGAAGCACCGCCGGAGGGTGCACCGCCGAGCTGAGCAAGGAAACGGTAGAATTCCTGTTTGTCCTGGCACTTGTCAACAGCGTCTACCTCAGAGATGATGTTGTTCTTAACGAACTTAGCAAGCTCCATATCAAGACTAAGCATACCAAACTGCTTACCGGTCTGGATAGTAGACTGGATAAGGTGGATCTTGTTATCACGGATCTGAGCTGCAACGGCATCGGTGCAGTTGAGGATCTCCATACAAGCGATACGTCCGGAGCCGTCCTTCTTCGGGATAAGGGTCTGGGCAATAACGCCGACGAGGTTGTTGGCGAGCTGTGTACGGATCTGCTGCTGCTGATGCTCAGGATATACGTCAATGATACGGTTGATGGTATCAGCGGCTGAAGTTGTATGAAGTGTTGACATTACGAGGTGTCCGGTCTCGGCAGCGGTTACGGCAGCCTGAATGGTCTCGAAGTCACGCATTTCTCCTACGAGGATAACGTCCGGGTCTTCACGGAGTGCAGCTCTCAGCGCAAGAGCAAAGCTCTGTACGTCATCGCCGATCTCTCTCTGGTTTACCATACATCTCTTATGCTCGTGAACGTACTCGATAGGGTCCTCAACAGTGATGATATGAGCACTTCTGTTGAGGTTTACGAAGTCGATCATTGCAGCGAGGGTCGTAGATTTACCTGAACCGGTAGGACCTGTTACGAGAACGAGTCCACGCGGACGCATTGCGAAGTCCTGAAGTATCGGAGGAAGTCCGAGGTCTTCAAGTGTCGGGATATCGTTTCTGAGGAGTCGGATAGCGATAGCCGGCTTGCCCTTCTGGAAGTATACGTTAACACGGTGACGGTAGCCGCTTCTTGTCTGGAACGAGAAGTCGGTATCGTGGTGATTGTTTACGCTTGTCTGCTGAGCGTCGTTAGTCATCTGGTTAACGATGTTGAGTATTTCCTCCTCGTCCATTTCCGGATACTGTGAACGCATCGTTCTGAGCATACCGTTGAGACGTACGACCGGGGCGATACCGTTAGTGAAATGAAGGTCAGAACAGCCGAGCAGTCTTACTTCATCAAGAATCCTATTAATTTCAATTGCCATCGTAATAGCCTCCTATTATACTGTGTAGGTTGTTCTGATAAGCTCTGTTATTGATGTCATGCCAGCCTGTACGAGCTCGGATACGTTGTCACGGAGGAGCTTGGTACCGTTGGCCTTAGCGGCAGCCTCGATATCCTCCTTGCTTCCGTTTGCAGCGATGATAGTACGAACATTGGCGGAGCAGTGGATGATCTCGTGGATAGCAGTTCTTCCTCTGTAACCTGTGTTGTTGCAGGAAGGACAGCCGCAGGGCTCAAATATCTGGATAGAGTGGTCGATACCCATGAGTTCATTTTCTTCGTCAGTAGACATTCTGGGCTTCTTGCACTCTGAGCAGAGAACCTTAACAAGTCGCTGTGCGATAACGCCGATGAGTGAGGTAGCAACCATGTAGGGAGCAACGCCCATATCAACGAGACGTACAACAGTGGAGGCAGCGTCGTTAGTATGAAGTGTGGAAAGAACAAGGTGTCCGGTGATAGCGGCACGGATACCGATATCTGCGGTCTCCGAGTCACGCATCTCTCCGACCATGACTACGTCAGGGTCCTGACGAAGGATAGAACGGAGGGCAGCGGCAAATGTCATGCCTGCCTTCTGGTTAACCTGACACTGGTTGATACCGTCGATGTTCTTCTCGACAGGGTCTTCAACGGTTACGACGTTTACGTTAGGCTTTGCGATCTCACCGAGAGCCGCATAGAGGGTGGTAGTCTTACCGGAACCGGTAGGACCTGTAACGAGGATAACTCCCTGAGGAACTCGGAGCATCGACTCGAAGAGCTGGTAGTTATAATCAGACATACCGAGGTCTGTGATCTTACGGAGAGCGATCTGTCCTGTTGAGAGGATTCGGATAACTATCTTCTCGCCGCTTACCATAGGAAGTGAAGATACACGGACATCGAGGGTGGTGCCGTCAACGACCTGGGTGAAACGTCCGTCCTGAGGGATACGCTTCTCAGCGATGTTCATGCCGCTGATGAGCTTGAGACGGGTCGTGAGGGCGTTATGTACTGCACTTGAAATATTCATGAGCTCTACGAGGTCGCCGTTTACACGGATACGGATACGGGTATACTTCTCGAAAGGCTCGATATGGATATCGGTTGCGTCTGCACGGTAGGAGTTCTCAACAATGGTCGTAGCGAGCTTAACGATAGGAGCATTTTCAACTCTGTCTTTAGCCTCTGCGTCCTCTGCGCTCATTTCGCCGAGGTCGCCGCCCATTGAGCTGACGCCTTCGAGAACGCTGTCAACGTTCTGCATGGAGTAGCATTTACCGATAGCCTTGTTGATAGCAGATGTTGTTGCAAGGACAGGAACGGTATCCATACCTGTTGATACCTTGATGTCCTCGAGAACGATGAAGTTAACGGGATCATTGGTTGCAACGGTGAGTCGTTTACCTTGAACATTGATCGCGATTACCGTGTGCTTTCTTGCGAGAGCCTCCGGAACCTTCTGGACTGCTTCTGTGTTGATCTCGGTATTATCAAGGTCAACATACTGTACTCTCAGCTTGCCGGCAAGTGCTTTTGTGAAGTTCACTTCCGACATGAAGCCGAGTTCAACGACAACGTCGCCGAACTTTTTGGTTCCGTTAGACTCTTTCTGAGCTGTAAGAACCTTCTGGAGCTGCTCATCATTGATAAGCCCCTGGCTGACTAAGTAGTCACCAATTCTCTCGTTTCTCATAACAAACCTCCGCATTATAAAATTTTAATTGAAGAATAGACTTGAATTTTATTATAAATATGTTATAATATGATTAAGCACTATTAATGTAAGGAGGGTAAACACCCCATGTCAAATTTTTTCAATATGCTTCATGATGGAGAAATCAGCCCCGTCTTTCTCGCGGCTTTCTACATCGTAGCATTCCTTTTCGGGATCAGCATCGGCAGCTTCCTCAACGTCGTCATTCTCCGCCTCCCCCGGCACGAATCGCTCATCAAGCGCTCATCGCACTGTATGACCTGCGGCGCTAAGATACGCGCCATTGATCTCATACCGGTATTCAGCTGGCTCATGCTCCGCGGTAAATGTCACAGCTGCGGCGAAAAGATCTCCCCCCGCTACCCCATAGTCGAGAGCCTCAACGGCTTCCTCTATGTACTGACATTCGCTGTCATGGATTTTAATGCTGGATCCATAATAACCTGCGTTCTCATGTCGCTCCTTATCATCATCGCCTTCATGGACTGGGACACAATGGAGATCGACCTCATTATCGTAGGACTTATCTTCCTTCTTGCTATCCCCTCAGCGCTTCTTACCGACCAGTCTTCACTCCTTCACAGGATCATCGGGGCTTTTGCAATAAGCCTTCCGTTCTACATAATCGGTGAGATAAGCAGAGTCTTCATCAAAAAGAAGACCGGTGAGGATTACCGTGCTATCGAACTCGGTGACACGGTGCTGATGTTTGCAGCAGGAGCACTCCTCGGAACAAAAGCTATTATCGTTTCAGCATTGATCGGCATAGTTGCCGCAGCGATCGCCGGACTTATCAATAAATATGTTACCGGCAAATCAAAGTTTGCATTCGGACCATTCCTTTCGATCGGCATCGCGTTCGGAGCGATCTGGGGAAACGGTGTTGGTGACTGGTACATCAAGTTGCTTCAGGCACCGGCTCAGCAGTAAGAATTACAGGCAGCAGCATTGAACTGCTGCCTGTATTTTTTTATCCTTATCTGAAATCAGGAAGTGTGTAGATGAAGTAGATGCAGTCCTCATACAAACCGTCAGTCTTCTTGGCAGCCTTAGCAGCGTTAGCCTTGGCCTGAGCCTGAGTGTTAGCGGTGTGTACATACAGTCTTGAATCTATCTTCGGAGCCTTTTCAGAGGTGATCCTCTCATACTTCCAGTGATCATTGTCACCCTCTACCATATCACCGGGTTCATAGTCCTTACCGTCCTTCGGACCCTGATATCTTACAGGTCCGTAGTTGTCGGTACCCTTGTTCTGGCTGAATGCAGAATTGATATTAACAAGTGACATATTCATGTTTGAAAGTGCGAAAGGTGACTGGAAAGCAACGTAAGTATGGTCGTTGCCGGCTTCATCTGTCAGGAGAGCCTTTCCCTTGTAGAGAGGCTCATCATCAGCATCCTTATCGTTCTTGTAAGTTACGACGCTGAGTGAGAACATTTCCTTTGAGAAGTCCGCGTAGGTATTGCCCTTTGCTGTTACGGCAGGCTTTACAGCTGCGTAATAGTCGTCAGAAGTATCATCAGAGGTATCAAAACCTGAGAGCTTATCTGTTTCGAATACTGTTTCGATGTTGTTGTAACCGGGAGCGATATAGAATGAGTAGTATTCATAGTATACCGGGTTGATAACGCTTGCCTCGGAGCTAACCTTAGACACCAGAGAAGCGTTTACTCTGCCGATATCGTTTACTACGTTGCCGCTCTCATCGACCTTCTTCATGATCTCGCCCTTGTGGTAAGTCACTCCGTTGACCTCTGTGTCATCGGTGAAGAATTTCGTGTAGGTGTAGCCTGCTTTGAATTTCCACACGGTCTCGCTGATAACACCGCCGGTCGAATTGTCTACCTTGAGCATATAAACTCTGCCGGTAGCGGGATCAGCCTTATCCTCGGTATTGGGCTCTACTCTGTTGGAGTAGTGGTTGTCGAGGAAGTTTATTACGGCAGCTTCCTCAGCTGTTACTGCCTGAGGTCCGCCTGTAAGTGCCTTTACGCCATAAGTCTGATTGAGCTTTGTCTGGGAGTATACTGCTGTATCGCGGAAGAAGTTGCCATTATTATCGGTAAGAGCACCGACATTTACCTCAATAGCATCAGCATATCTCAGTGAGCTCTCCATGTAGTTCTTGATATTGTCAACAGCCGCTGCGTTAGCTTCCTGAATGGTAGCACGCTTTGAAAGCTTATTGAGAGGAGTCAGGATCTGCATTACTGCGACCATAAGAACTCCGAATATCGCCATAACTACGATCAGCTCAATTAGCGTAAAACCTTTGAGTCTTTTTGTTTCTTTCATACGTCACCCTCCTTACGGATTTGCTGCAGCAGTTGTAGTTGTTGCATTCTGCGGCATGGTAACAATGATGTACTTCGGAACATAATCACCTGCTTCGAGCGTAGGATCGGGGATAACCTTCTCATCGCCCTGAGCATTTGTTGTTACTACATTAGTTACGATCTCATGATTAGAATTCGTAGGATTAACGTAGCAGAGTGTACCTTCGATATTGATGTAGCTGTATACAGCGTTACCGTTGGCATCAGTAGAAGCAGCCTTTCCGTTAGCAACCTGAACAACGAAATTGTTGTCAGCGAGGAAAGAATCGTTAGTATTCTGAGCCTCAGCTATAGGTCCGTTGACCGCTACCCTCGAGTTGAGGTCGTGGGCTGCGCGGGAGTTTTTCTCGACCGCGCTTCCCATCAATACGAGGATAAGAGCAAGCATAGCGAAAACTGCAAGCGCTACGATCATCTCAACGAGAGTCATGCCGCTTAATTTACTTTTCAGCTTTTTCATGCGTCTTCCCTCCTTATCTCGCAAATGCGAAATACTCTACTGCTTCGTATGCGTGTGCACCTTCAGCATCTACGACCTGCTTGTTGCCGCCCTCTTCGTCGCTGACGTAGATGAGCGTCCAGTCGTTCTGAGCATCTGATGTGCGGCAGTTGAGCATACCGATTACGCCGAATCTGCCTTCCATCGGGCTTGCTGTTGAAAGCGGCTGACCGTCATAGATGATGGCGTTCTTAATTTTCGCGTTCGTATTTACTGTAGGCATTGAGACATCCATGTAGATAGCTGTGATATAAGCTGTTACTATGGAATCGTTCATGATCTTGAGTGAAGCATTCTTAGCAGAGTACATTCTGATCTTGAGAGGATCAAGGATCGGATATCCGTTCTTCTGAACAGCTGCGTTGATAACGGGATCGCTCTTTCTGGAGAGGATGTTGATCTTATTTCCGCTGTCGAAGATATCCTGGAGTGTCTTGGAGATGATACCGCCGTTCGAACCGAGTATGCAGTTGCCCTTTACATAGAAGTAAACTTCACCGCCTGCTGAGTCGTCAACGATTATCCTGATGTTGTTGTCTGTCTGGAAGTTGTCGAGTGTTACCCAGATCTCACCGGAAGCCGGAGCGATAATATAGATATCTCTGTGATCGTCTACTGAAGGAACACCTGAGTCTGCGCCCCACTTGCCCTTGAGTGTTGCATCAGCTGTGATAACTGAATGCTCATTACCATCGATATTCTGCTTGGGTAAACCGCTTCCGTTGTAGATAGTACCCTCTCTGCTGCCGGGCTCGTTGCCGATAGCTTCAAGGTTGAATTCCTTCTGCCAGTCATAAACTGTCTTGATGAGCTTTGTGGATGATTTCTCGTCCTTGTAGTCGTAGTTGCTTTGAACCTTGCCTTCAAGTACGAAATATACCTTTCCTGTGCCGTTTTCCTGAACAGCAATGCGTGCAGTATTAGCAACTACCGTCTTGCCGTCAACTACCGACTCAGGGCTCTTGAAGAATACATTGAGAAGTCTTACATAGATGTCTTCGTCGCCTGCAACGATATTAACAGTTGAAGTAAATTCACCTGTGAGCGTACAGCTCTGAGTGATATTGCCGCCTAAGAGACTCATCTGTGTGAATTCTCTTGAAGGTTCAGTCATTGCTGCATAATCAGCAGGATCAAGGCTTGAAGCAGCCTTTACTCTGTGCTCGATACCCTTTACAGGCCAGTACAGACCGAGAAGTGTTTCTCTTTCTGCCCTCTTGGGGTAAATTACTCCGCCGGAGTTTGCCATTGCCTTGTAGATAGAGAGCGGAGATGCCCCCGGATAAGCTGCACCGGATGTGATACAAGCTGCATTCATCTCTGCATCTGTTACTATGATCTCAGGGTCAGAGCCCTTTACTATCCAGTAATCAAGTACGCCTGCGGGAGTGTTCTTCTTGTTTCTGATACCATCGATCCAGTCGATATTCTCTACAAAATAATCATCAAGTGTAGGATCGCTGGAATTTGTATAGAAGTTAAGACCGTTTCCGTTAAAATCGTAGATAGTTCCGAAATCCGGATCTGTAACGGCAGTATATTTGCCGTCGAGCTTAGCGTCGTTCAGGAATGTCTTCCTTGCCCATAAATACTGGGGGTTGTTAGGCTGCTGAACCCATGTTCCGCGGTTAACCTGTGCATTTGTAACGATAACCTTGCCTGCTGCATCCTGCTGGTGCATGAATTCAATAAGCTCATTGCTGGTAGCCTTGTGAATGTGGTCGAAGAGCTCATTCTTCTTTGACTCATCAAATGAACCGCTCTTATCGTTATAGATAGTACCTGTAACGTTGAGGTTGCCGCTGTTCTTGATGAGAGTTCCGCCGACTACGAGGTCGCCGTGAACTGTGAGGTTGCTGTTGATGAAGAGGTCGCCCTCTACCTTCATATCGCCTGCGATATCAGTAGCGCAGTCAATACTTACAGAACCCTTGGAATAGAAGCTGCCGCCGAGTGTGGAATAGCTTGCCTGACCCGAAACGACGCTGTTGGACCACTTGTAGAGCTTGGAATTCGAGCCGCTGAGCTTTGAAACCTTGTCAGCGTCCATGCAGTAGAAATCTGCTGCTGCGTGAAGCTCGTTGGATTCAAGCTGGAGATCTCCGCAGAATACATTCAGCGGAATGTTGAGAACAGCCTTGCTGTTGCCATCTACGCCAAGACAGAGGTTGTTCGGAGCGATGAGTGAACCGTCAACATACAGATAAGGCATCGTATAGAAGCTGTATCCGTTTGACTTGATGTAGTTCTTCAGTTCGTCTGTGAGATTGACCTTTACCTTGTTGTTTCCGGTATTGAGGTCGCCCCAGATCTGTACACCGGGAGCGTTGATACCGCTGCCCTGATAGGTGTAGTAGATCGACATTGTGTTTACGGTATTGAGGTTTCCGTTAACAACGAAGGGAGCCTCAAGAGCCATATCGTTCTGGAAGTGGTACTGCTCGTGTGTAAGGTAGTCCTTATCTTCGAGAACAGTGAGCTTGTTCTGCTGATTGTACCATCTGATGTAGTTCAGGTCAGTATTCCAGCTCTTGTCGCCCCACTTACCCATTCCGATGTAGGTACCGCCCCATGCGTAGGTGTGGTTGGAAACGTCAGCGCCGCCCCATGTAAGGAACGCTGCACCGCCGCCGCCGCCCGAACCGGCAGGGGGATCCTGAAGGATATTGGTTGTGATTCTTGTTGTCTCACCGCCGATAGTAACATCGGCAGTGATATTGTAGAGGTTGCGTGTAACCCATGTGTTGACATTTTCGTCGGGATCAAATACCGTCTTAGTGCCTACGAATTTGATCTTTGCATTCTCAACACGGCCCATCGAAGGATTGTTTACATTGACAACAATGTTCATTTCCTCGTTCAGTGCAAGACTTCTTACTGCCTTGGAGAAGTCCTTGTCTGTACCTACCGCAGCGAGGATACTGTCAATAGCTGTTCTCGCTGTATAGGAGGTCTGTGCTGACGAATAGGTCTTTCGGGCTCGCCTGTTAGCAGCCGCCGCAACGGCAAGTGTCGCAGTCATGAAGATTATCATGATAGACATTACCGAAACAACTGTGAACAGGACAGAACCTTTAAGCTTCCTGCTTTTTTCAGCTTTCATCTTTCTTACCGCCTTTCAAGTTATTTTTTGCATAACTGAAGCGTTTGCTGCGATTTAGTTGATTTTATCCAGATCGACCTTCGGCAGATCATAGACTGAATAGAGTGATACGACCATGTTAAGTTCTACTTCGTCTTCGGGTTCGATTGTCTTCTTTTCCTCATCATCGCTTGACTTTGAGGGTTTGGAACCTTCCTCACCTTCACCGCTGCTGCTGGAAGAAGAGGGCTTCTTTTCGTCATCTTCGAGGAGAGCGAAGGAAACTGAGTTGATAAGGAGAGCCTTGTCATACTTCTCGATAGCTGACATGAGCTTCCAGAGGTCTTCCTTCTTGCCCTGTGCGGAGATGCCGTACTGTGTCAGGAGAGTCGGGGGAACCTCTCTCTCTCTGAGGCTGTTTGCTTCTGCGTTTGCCTTGTCAACGTCCTTCTGGTAGTCGCCGTTAATATCTGCGATAGAACGGAGACCCGAGCCGATGTCTGTGCCTTCGATGTAGTAATAGCCGAGATTGCTCTCAGACATATCACTTACTGCGAGGGTCATGATCCTGATGTTGTTGTCCTTGCAGAAGTGCTGCATATACTGGTCGAGAACAACAGGATTGCTTACCTTGTCTCTGGGGACGAACTTGTCTGTGATCTTGTTTGTTTCATCAACGGTCTCGTTGATGGTGTCTCTGAGGGGTTCGATCTGTGCGATCTTCTGCTTGTAGTCCTTCTCTGTGTCTTCGAGAACACTGAGACGGTCGTTATCCTTCTTGATAGTTTCATTCTTATTCTTGATAAGTGCGAAGTATCCTGCAACGACTATTGCAACTGCAAGGAATATTCCAAGAATGACTTTATCCCTGTATGTAAGTTTCATCTAAATCTACCTCCTTATTACTCTGCAGCTTCTGTTTCTGCTTCTTCGTCTTCAGGAACATAAGCGCTCTGTCTGCCGTTGAGTTTTACAGTAATGGAGAAGGTAACCTGATCCTTTTTGTCCTTCTCATCCTCATCTGCGCCTTCAACAGCATATCCCGGATAAGTAGCAGAACCGATCATTGTTGTCGGGCTCTTGTCGAGCTTGTAAGCGAGGAGGCTCTTTACACATTCAGCAGGGAACTCCTGTACCATCTTGTACTTGTCGTCCTCTTCCTCAGCATCGACAGTAATTACGAGGTTTATCTGTCCGTCTGTATAGCCGTCGTACTCAAGTATACCGTGTTCGATCTTGTATTCCTTCATGGTATCCTCAATGATATCATGGAGAGCATCAAACTTGTCGCCGTTGATAACAGGCTGTGAGAGATAAGCTGCATAGAGGTTATCCATGTTGGCCTTGTAGGTATCTACCTGTCCCTTGATATCAACGAGACGCTTCTGTACCTCGAGCTTGTGAGCTGTATCAGGGCTGTTAATAAATGTTTCAGTCTTCTTGATATCGTCCTTGATGTGCTTTGCCTTGATTGCGCGTGTTGCGTACCAACCGCCTGTGATGATGAGTGAAAGGGCAACTGCACCGATGAATATGAGGTTTCCTGCGCTGTCGTCCTTGATCTTGTTCTTAACCGCTGTACCGAGGTCAGTTTCAAGAAGGTTGATCTTTTCAGTGTCCTTGTTACGCTTGAACATAGCACCGATAGCATTTGCATACAGTGAGAATTCAAGGTTTTCGTGTCCGTGGATCTGCGGAGGAACGTTGATAAGACTGGTCTTGAGGTCGAGTTTTTCGAGCTCATCGGTAAGTCTTACATAATCGTGTGTATCACCGTAGAATATTACGTTCTCGATAGTCTCGCCAGTGTTGCGGCTTCTGTGGAACTGGAGCATACGGAAGATGTTTTCGTTTACTGCTTCGAAAACGTAGTCTTCTGAGTAGCCGTAGTCAGCAGAGTCGATTGAAGCGAAACGTGAGAAAGAAAGCTGTCCCTGCTCATAGAGGTTGAGTGAGATGAAGTTGTTGTCGATCTGAACAGCAAGGAGGGGCATCTTGGACTTGATCTTGGTATCTGCAAGAAGAACCTTTGTGATACAGTTGCATCCGATCATAAGGGACTTGAGTGAGATACCGAGGTACTTGAAGACCTCTCTGTAGCTGTTGATGATCTCGTTCGGGCAGGCTGTTGCGAGTATCTTGTAAGCCGGCTCTGATCTCTCGTCTGTTCTCTCTGCGTCACCTACAACGATGTAGGATACGGAGTAAGTATCATCGAGGTTGAGCTCAGCCTGCATCTGCTGCTTAACAGTCTTCTGGAGTTCCTGGGGCTTGCCCTTGGCAACGGTCATTTCCTTGAAGATCGTGAGGTTGGAGGAGATCGAAACGATCGCTTCCTTGTCGGGCATCTTGTTCTTCTTGATAACGCCGTTGATGAGCGTTGCAACGTTAGGAACGTCCTTAACGTGTCCGTTTACTATGAGTCCTTCCTCAACGTTAAGGGTAGCGGCGGAGCTGATCCTTATCTTGCCGTTGCTCTCTGTTCCCTTAACGACGCGTATATTTCTATCGGTAATATCAAATGAAAGCATTTATTCTTTCCACCTTTCCGTATTATTCGTTCTCGATAGACTCGAATGAGCCGTAGAGTGCGGGGTAAACGCCGGCAACAACAAGTCCGATGATAACAGCCATGAATATAAGCATTACAGGCTCGATAAGTCCGACAAGTCGCTGTACAGCCGACTGTGATTCTTCTTCGTAATATTCAGATGTCTTTTCAAGGATCGAGTCAAGCGCACCGGACTCCTCACCAACGTAGATGATGGAGCAGAACATCGGCTCGAAGAGCTCGGTTCTTGTGATGGCAGCTGAGAGGGTCTCACCCTGTTTTACCTCGTCAACGACGTCCTCAAACTTTTCGTCAACGTAGAGGTTTCCGAGGACTGATGACGATCTTTCAAGACATTCAACCATTGGGATACCGCTCGAATAAAGTGAAGAAAGTGTGCGTGAGAAGCGTCCTGTGTAGATCTTTGTTATAAGGGGACCCCAAATCGGGCCCTTAACCAGCAGACGGTCGATCTTCAGTCTGAACTTCGGCACCTTGAGTGCGTAGGTTATTGCAAAGAAGAGACCTACTACTATGATTACGAGTACATACCATTTTGTCTTGAGGAAGTCACTGACTGCTGCGAGTGCCTTGGTAAGAGCAGGCATCTTTGACTTATCCTCATACATGTCAATGAAGGTAGGCATGATGAACGTGAACATGAAGATCGTGATGACTACGCAGAGGATCGCAAGGATCATCGGGTAAGTCATAGCACTCTTGATGATGTTGTGTAGTTTGTTCTCATCGTTATAGTGAGTAGCCATACGCTGCATAACTATATCGAGCGAACCGCTTGATTCACCTGCGCCGACCATTGAGATGAGGAAGTCGGGGAAGGAACCTGCGTGCAGTTCAAGAGCTGACGAGAAGGATTCACCCTTCTGCACGTTCTCGTAGATGTCCTGCCAGATAGCTCTGGCCTTTTCTTTTTCCTGCTCTTTGGTCAGGATGTCGATCGCTTTAACAAGTGTCAGACCGGAAGTAAGCATCGCGCTGAGCTGACGGCAGCAGAACGCAAGCTCTTTCGTATTGAACTTGTACATCGATTTTGAATTGTCTGAATCGCTTTCCCTGTAATCTTTAACGTACAAGCCTTTTTCCTTTATTTTTTTAAGGAATTCCTGTTCGTTGTCCGCATTGATTACGCCCTTGACCTGCTTATTTCTGGCGTCCTGAGCAACATAGGAAAAACTCCTCATGAAACCACCTCCATAAAATATTGCTTTCTGAGCATTTTTACTGTCTTAATAATAACAATTATAGCATTTTAATAGTTACTTTTCAATCGTTTTTTTGACATAAATAATCAGCCGTTTTTTATCAATAATCACTAACTATTATACCCGAAGTAATATCGACAAGCCTAAACGGCGAATATTCTACAAAAATCAAATTGCAAGACAGCACAAAGTGAAGCATTGACCACCCAATGCCGCACATTGTTGAACTTATACAAATATTATACCACACGCTTCAATGAATTGCAACAGATAAAGACAGTTTTTTTACGAATTTTTATAGAATTGTGAACTCCGGCAAGAGGCATATACTGAATTTAGGCAATTTGACTGTTGAAAGTCCACCTATCGCCCATAATACATACTATTCGTGTCGAAATTGACCAACGGACATTTTTTTACTGACAGTTTAAGGGATATACTATTTAAATATATAAAACAGCGGCGCAGGATATTCCCGCACCGCCGCATCTCATACGAGCCTGATACCGAAACGTTTCATCCAGCTGTCGAGCTGTATGAAGAATGCTATCGTCTGCGGCAGGTTCATGAGCTGGCCGTACCACTGTACATGGTCCTCATGCCGCAGAAGCCTTCCGACCGCTTCCCTGCTGACGAGCTGCGTGAGCGGCGTATCCTCCGAAAGTATGCCCCCGAGCTTCTCCGTGACCGCCGCAAGGAACGCCGGGTCGTGCGTTTTCGGGTAGGGACTCTTTTTCCGCCAGAGCACCTTTTCCGGCAGCCATTCCTTCATCGCTTCGCGCAGCAAGCCCTTTTCCCTGCCCTTCCAGTCCTTGTACTCCCACTTCACGTTGTACATATACTCCGCTATCCTGTGGTCACAGAAGGGCACGCGCACCTCCAGTCCGCTGTACATCGACATTCTGTCCTTTCGGTCGAGTAAAGTCTGCATGAACCAGTCCGTGTTCAGCCGCGTCATCTCGCGCATACGTCCGTCAGTATCACTGTCGCCGGGCAGCTTCTCCGCACTGTCGGCAGTACGGCGGTAGGCACTGTAAACATAGTCCTCCGCATCTATATATTCCGCGATATCGGGCGCAAGGAAGGTCTTTCTGTAAGCCGTGCTCTGCGCCCACGGGAAGCCGTCTGTCATGCGGATATCCTCGTCCCTGTACCACGGATAGCCCCCGAAAAGTTCATCGGCACACTCGCCGGATATCGCAACGGTTCCGTATTTCTTTATCTCGCGGCAGAATATCAGCAGTGAAGCGTCAACGTCTGCCATACCCGGAAGTCCCCTCGCGTCAACGGCATCATCAAGAGCATCAACGAGCTCCGGTACGCCTATGACAGTCCAGTGGTGCTCAGTGCCGAGGTATTCAGCCATGCAGCGGATATATTCCGGGTCGCTGTCCGGCTGGAAGTGACTTTTTGTGAAGTATTTGTCATTGCCCTGATAATCGACCGAGAAGGTGTGGAGAAGCTTTCCCTCCTTTTTCATCTCAGACGCCGCAACTGACGATATAAGGCTGGAATCGAGCCCTCCCGAAAGGAAGGTGCAGACCGGTACATCCGAAACAAGCTGACGGCGTATAGAATCGAGAACAAGGCTCCGGACGTGCTCGGCGGTCTGCTCAAAGCTCTCGTTCAGCTCATAAGCCCGGAGCTCCCAGTATTTCCACAGGCGCAAGCCCTTTTCGGTGTAGAAGCCGCACTGTCCCGGAAGCAGTTCCTTGACTCCGCGTATCACCCCACAGCCCGGCGACCTTCCCGGTGCCATAAGTATCAGCTCTGCCGCACCGTTCAGGTCTATTTCATGCGGAATATCCGGATGTTCAAGCAATGCCGGAAGCTCTGAGGCGAATATCAGCTTATCTCCGGTCTCCGCATAGAACAGCGGTTTTACCCCTATCCGGTCACGCGCAAGGAAAACTCTCCGCGCCTGCTGGTCGTATATCGCAAAGGCATATATCCCGTTGAACCGCTCAACGCACCTTTCGCCCCATTTTACGAAGCTTTTCAGCACTACCTCAGTGTCCGAACGGGTGTCGAAGGCGAAGTCCTTTTCAAGCTCAGTGCGAAGCTCACCGGTATTGTAGAGTTCGCCGTTGTAGACGATTATGAAGGTCCCCTCCGCACCGGCATAGGTCATCGGCTGTCTGCCGCCCTCAATGTCGATAACGGCGAGCCGGGTATGGATAAGCGCCGCCTCACGGGTCATCACTATCCCCCTCTGGTCGGGACCGCGTCTCAGAAGTGCCCTCTGCATCTGCTCATATATCCTCATATCGCCGCGCATATCCCCGTCAAACCCTATCGCTCCTGCAATTCCACACATGGTATACTCCACCGCTTTGCGGCATACGGCACGCCGAAATAATACGGTATATTATATGCACAGTCAGGGCGGTATGATACTTTTTTCAGCGGTCAGAGAGCAGTGCACAGTGCTTACTAAACTGTTTTTTCTGAAAATCTATGGACAAATCACTCAAAATGTGATATAATAATTTTGAACTTACAAACGGACGTTCATTCGCCCGTATTATGCCCCTGAGAGCGGGCAAGAAAGGATAGAATATGTTTCACGAGAAATCCTGCGGTGCTATCGTCTACCGCAAATTTCACGGGAATACCGAAATATTGCTGATAAAACACATAAACAGCGGACATTGGTCGTTCCCGAAGGGCCACGTCGAATCCGGTGAATCGGAGATAGAAACAGCCCGTCGAGAGATCATGGAGGAAACCTCTATCGACGTGATCATCGACCCTACCTTCCGCGAGACAGTCACTTATTCACCCAAAAAGGACACTGTGAAGGTAGTCGTATATTTTCTCGCAAAAGCCAAAAACGTTGATTTTATACCTCAGGAGGACGAGATCGCCGAGATAAGGTGGGTCGATATCTCCTACGCATCGAGCATACTGTCTTATGAAAATGACAGGACTATCGTTTCAAGGGCCAAGACAGCGATAAAGGAAGCTCTCTGAACTTCACGGCAGCAAAGGAATCGCCTGTATACGGTAATATCAAGGGGACGGATAACTTCCGTCCCCTTTTTCCGCACAAGCAATTAGCACTCTCGCATCGAGAGTGCTAATTTTCATCATTCTTTCACAAAATATTGATATTTGCGTCACAATGCAGGTCTATCATATAGACAGTGAAACGAAAGGAAGCGATACCAATGGGTACGAATATACATAAGTTATCGGCATAGAATATATCTGACCGCTCAATGCGGAAAAAATGGAGGTATGGATTATGTATGGACTTACACCCTTTGGAAGGAACAGATACGACCTGTTCAATATTT
This sequence comes from Ruminococcus sp., assembly GCA_017525915.1. Lineage (GTDB taxonomy): Bacteria > Bacillota > Clostridia > Oscillospirales > Ruminococcaceae > Ruminococcus. Next base: position 261,688 of record JAFXSC010000018.1, on the reverse strand, counting down.
TCAACGACATGGACAAGGACTTCTTCGGCTCTTCGATGCCGGTGAACACCTGCCGGACTGACATCAGGGACGAAGGCGAAAAATACGTCATGGAGTCCGAGCTGCCGGGATTTGAAAAGGAGGATATCAAGCTCGATATCAATGGCTCCTATCTCATTATCTCAGCTGAGCATGAAGGCAATAACGACCAGAAGGACGACAGCGGCAAGTATATCCGCCGTGAGCGCACCTTCGGCTCTTACAAGAGGAGCTTCGATATCTCCGACGTCAATGCTGAGGGCATCAGCGCCGAATACAAAAACGGCGTGCTCGTCATTGACCTGCCGAAGAAAAAGCACGAAGAGCCGGCATCAAAGCGGCTTGAAATAAAGTAAAACAAGGGCGCACGAAATGTGCGCCCTTTGCTTTTATCACATAATTACATCTTCAAACTTTCCGCGTATCGCTTTTACCAGTTCAGCCGGAGAAAGCCTTATCTGCGTGCCTATACGTCCGCCGCTGATATAGAACAGCGGCATTTTTTCTGCGGTATCATGCACAACGGTCATGAACTGTTTCTTCATTCCGACAGGCGTACAGCCTCCGCGCACATAGCCGGTAACGGCAGTGATATCCTTGACATGGAGCAGCTCCACGGACTTCTCCCCTACGCTCTTGGCAGCCTTTTTCAGGTCGAGTTCCTCAGCGACCGGGAGCAGAAAACAGTAATAGCTGCCGGTCTTTCCCTTTGCGACAAGGGTCTTGAAGGTCTCCTCCAGCGGCTGACCGAGAGCTTCGGCGGTATGTATGCCGTCGATAAACTCGTCACATTCATAGGTCTGGACGGTATAGTCTATCTTGCTTTTATCGAGGAAGCGCATAGCGTTCGTTTTCAGTTCCTTGCCCATATCATTCCCTCTCTCCGGCGGCTTTTTTACTGTAAACGCAGCCGCAGTAGTTCTGGCGGTACAGGTCGTACTGCCTTGACAGCTCTATGGAATGCTTGTAGCCGTCATGCTTCTTGAAGTCGGAGAACAGGTACTCAACTCCGCACTCCGCCGATATCTCCGCACCGCATTCGTTGATGAAGGTGCAGTCCTTATGCGGACTTATGGTCAGGGTCGTGGTGAACATATCACAGCCGAGTTCCCTTGCCTTTGCACCAGCCATTTTCAGGCGGAAGCCGATACATCTCCGGCAGCGCTCTCCCCTCTCCGGAAGGTCTTCAAGTCCCTTCGCAAGCTCATAGAAAGGCTTCGGATCATAGGGCTCCTCAATGACCGGTATGTCCATACCCATCTCACGGACGAGACGTTTCAGCTCGCTAAGCCGGAAGTCAAACTCGCTCTCCGGCGCTATATTCGGATTGCAGAAATACAGCACAATATCGAAGCGGCTGTGCAGTACGGTGAGGGTATGGCTGCTGCACGGCGCACAGCAGGCGTGAAGCAGGAGCTTCGGGCGCGCCCCGGAGCGTTCGAGCTCTGCAAGCTTTTCATCAAGCAGTCTGCCGTAGCTGACCTTTTCCATTATTTATCCTCAAGGTTCTTGAGTGCCCTGAGTTCCTCCTTGTTCACCCTTATCTCAACGTCCTTCAGGAGCTTTACCTCGCTGCGGTCAAGAGTAACGGGGACCTCAGATTTATCGGTCTTTATGCGGAGCTTTCCTGTGATGAGGTTAGCGTCCTCGACCCTTCCGCGGTCGCCGTCGGGAGTTACAACGATAGCGCCAACCTTCGGAGTTATTTTGAGCAGGGCTTCATAGGCGTTCTGCTCATTTTTAAGACAGCACATAAGTCTGCCGCAGGTGCCTGATATCTTTGTGGGGTTGAGGGAAAGTCCCTGTTCCTTAGCCATTTTTATAGACACGGGCTGGAAATCGCCCATATAGCCCTTGCAGCAGAATTCCCTTCCGCATATTCCGAGACCGCCGAGTATCTTTGCCTCATCGCGGACGCCTATCTGGCGCAGCTCGATACGGGTGCGGAAAACAGCGGCGAGATCCTTTACGAGCTCGCGGAAGTCAACACGGTTCTCAGCGGTGAAGTAGAACAGGAGCTTGTTGTTGTCGAAGGTACACTCTACCTCGACGAGGTTCATTTTCAGACCGCGTGCGGCTATTTTTTCCTCGCACACCTTGAAAGCGTCCTTCTCACGCTGCTTGTTCTTCTCAACCACCTTCATATCGGCTGGTGTGGCTATCCTGATGATAGGCTTGAGCGGTGCGGCTATCTGGTTGTCGTTTATCTCCCTGTTGGCGATAACGACCTCTCCGCACTCAACTCCCCTGACGGTCTCGACAATGGCATGATCGCCGACATTTGCAGTAAGTCCGTCCGGCGAGAAGTAATATATTTTTCCTACGCTTTTAAAGCGCACTCCGACTATTTCTTTCATAAGGTTCTCCATATAAAGTATTATTGACCGGCTATATCCGCTATCTCCGCACACAGCGCGGTAAGCACGAGGGGGATGCTGACATTTGCCTCAACAGCTTCCCATGCACGTTCTATACGCCAGTGGATACGCATAGCCTGACCTGCTGTCAGCAAAGCTGAAAGCCCCTCTGCACAGCTCCGGCAGCAGCCTATGAGTTCAGCGTCCTTGTTCTCACCGAGAACTGCGGCATCTCTTACGAGCTGGTCGAGAAGGGAAAGCACCTCCCTTGCGTCACTGCGCTCCTTGCCGGCAGCGTTGAATGCAACGTTGAGAGCATACTCGTCCTTTCTTATTATACTATCTGCGAGCGATTTTGTCAAATCCACCTGTTTCCTTACGTTCTCATCCGTAATATAGCTGATGCACCTGCCGATATTGCCGTGGAAGCATTCCATAGCCTTCTGTATATCGTTTTCGGAAAAGCCCTCATCAGCGAGTGCGGCTCTTGTATCCTCAGCGGTGCAGAGGGAAGTGGAAAGGCAGACGCTTCGTGAAATGACGGTCGGCAGGAACTCCGCCTTCGACTCAGCCGTGAATATGAAATAGGCGTAGTCCGGCGGCTCCTCGATAAGCTTCAGGAGGGTATTCTGGGTGCGGATGTCAACATTATGGCAGTCCGTAAAGAGGTATATCTTCCTCCCGGTGTTGTTGTTCGGCTTTATGAATGCGTCACTGATGATGTCCCTCGCAGTATCTACCGAATAGCCGCCGAGTTTTCCGGAACGTTCAGCATAAACAACGTCCGGGTGAGCGCCGTGCTCAGTGTTCCGGCAGGCAGGACATCTGCCGCAGGGACCTTCCGGCGTGGGAGCTTCGCAGAGAAGGAGCTGGGTGTAATATGATGCAGCAAGTTTTCTTCCGCTGCCCTTTTCGCCGTATATCAGCAGGGTATGCGCCGTTCTGCCGCTGCTCACCATGCTCCTGAATGTGGAGAGCATTTCGCTGTTACCGTATATCTTTTTCATATCTCACCGCCTGTCTCCGTCTGTTTACTGCAACGGAAAATGATCGTCCATTTCATTTTACCACATTCACGGTAAAAATACCATACCTTTTGAAAATATTTATACATCTCCGGTCAATGACCTCTCCGCTTGCCGCTATCGGGACTGCCGGAGGACACGGAACGTTCACAGCGCCGCAGATGCGTCCCTCCGCCTCATCGACCGGTATATCCTCGGAAGGTGCAAAAACTGCCTCGCGTACAGTCATTGCCCTCTCCGGAAGAAACGTCTCGCATTCCCATGAGAACGGCTGGTGATTTTCTGCTCTGCCGAGGACTTTTTCCATTGCAGGTCCAAGCCTTTCCCAGTCCTCACGCCTGTTGACCGGCGACATGAGCAGTATCAGCAGTCCGCTGTCGGAGTATTCGCACTCGCAGCCCTCGTCCCGGAGAAGCTGTGCAAGTTCATCGCCGTTATATCCGCTCTCCGACGCACGCACTGTTACATGGAAGGGGTCACCCTCCGCAAATGCCAGCCTTCCTGCAAAGCTCTCCCGGAATACTCTCGCGTACCTCAGAGAATCGGCAATATCACCGCGTATCTCATCAGCAATGTACCGGCAGCAGCCGTCCAGCGATGCCATTATCAGGTAGGAAGGGCTCGTCGAGCCGAACATTGCCATTGCAGGTTTCAGCAGCGGAGCGTATTCCTCGCGTGAGGTGTGGAGCATTGCCGCACCGGTAAGTGCCGGCAGCATCTTGTGTGCCGAATCGCAGCACATATCCGCGCCCAGAGCGATAGGGTGGATATTCTCCGGCATGAATGCCAGATGTGCGCCGTGGGCATTGTCTACTATCAGCCTTGCTCCGTGCCTGCGGCAGACCTCCGCAAGTGCAGGTATATCTGCCGTTCTGCCGGTATAGTCCGGAGATGTGACGTAAAGGCAGGACTGGTCCTCGCCGAAGCCGCTCAATGCGGCTTCAGCCGCCGCAGGGGAAACAGTTCCGGAAAGTATACCGTCCCGGCGTACCGGCATGAGCCAGTCGAGCCTTATATCTGTCAGCGCGGCGGCATTCAGGAACGCTCTGTGGGCGTTCCTGACGGCGAGGACCCGTCTGCCTTCGCGCTTCATTATCGCAAGCATAGCCTGTATACAGAGGGTAGAGCCGCCGGCGGAGTAGACCGTTGCGGCAGTTCCGTAGAGACGGGACATATTCCTCTCGCTCTCTGCGATGATACCCTGCGCTTCAAACAGAGCGTCCGCGCCGGATATCTCGGTTATATCCCATTCGGGGCGCGGAAAGAAACGCGTATCCCCCTTGTGACCGGGCATATGGCAGCGCAAAGCACCGGACGAAGCATATCTGTCAAGAAAATCTATTATCGGAGTATCCATAAAAAATACCTTCATATGTAGTATTGCAGTATGCGGAACAATCTCAGTCTTGCCCGGGACATCACCGCTGAAACAGCCTGCGGAGTAATACCGAGGTCGTTCGCAATAGTGACGATATCCGACTGCTGAAAATAGTATAGCATAATTATCTGCTTTTGTCTCGGAGTAAGCTCATTATTTATAACTTTTAACAGCACTTTTTTCAGTCTGCGGCGCGAGTCCTCCTCGCCTCCGCCTTCGATTATACGTCTGATGCCCTCATCTGCGTCACCGGTGAAGGTATCGGAATAGCTTTTACGTCTCGACACTAAGTCCGCGCCTCCTCATAACCGATGACAAATAGGCAATGGTCTCCTCCGCTTCCGAGGACTCCTTTTTCAGAAGGAAGATGCGCCTGTCGAGGTCGAGTTCGGCAATTTCAGCTTCGCCGAGCCTTTTTCTCAGCGCAGAGAGCTCGTCCAGCCTGTTTCTGAGCATATCGACCCCCTTCTGGTAGTCTTTTATCATCTGTTTCACTTTCATGACCTCCTTTACTCAGGGAGAAAAATGGTGGTGGCGGCAGCGTATCGAACTAACGTTCTATTCCTTGTGAATTTTATTATAGAACATATTTTCGCAGATGTCAATAACCTTTGAGATATGTTTTTATTTTAATTTAGAGTTCAGAGCTGTGCGCTATGCACTGATTCAAAACATAGTTGCAATTCTGAAAAAAATGTGATATAATGGATTTATATATAACTTATCCGTAAAGGACGTGTGCCATATGTCAGTAAATTACGATGTCATCATCGCCGGCTGCGGTGCGGCTGGTCTCTATGCCGCTATCAACCTTCCTTCAACTCTGAAAATACTCATTATATGCAAGCGCGACCTCTCGCTCTGCAACTCCTCGCTCGCACAGGGCGGTATCGCCGGAGTATACAATTCCCCTACCGACAATATCCAGTACCACCAGAACGATACCCTCATCGCAGGCAGCTTCAAGAACAACGTTGACGCCGTTCATACTCTCGTAAGCGAAGCTGCACAGGATATCGAACGCATCATTGAACTCGGCGTTGAATTCGACAAGAACCCCGACGGCTCCTACCACCGCACCCTCGAGGGCGGTCACGGTCATCACCGCATTTTCCACCACGCAGACTCCACCGGAAGGGAGATAGCTTCAAAGCTCCTCGCCTATGTCCAGACCCTTCCCAATGTCGAAATAAGGGAAAATACCCTCATGTGCTCGGTGAAGCGCACCTCCACCGGCTATTCAGCTCTCCTCCGCACCGAGGACGCTGACTATCTCACAGCAAACTGCCACTTCATGATACTCGCTACCGGCGGTATCGGCAGAGTTTACCAGTTCACGACAAATTCCGCTATCGCTACCGGTGACGGCATAACCTTCGCCTATGAAATGGGCGCAAAGATAAAGAACCTCAGCTATGTGCAGTTCCACCCGACAGCCTTCAACAACCGCGCGACCCGTGAATGCTTCCTCATCTCCGAGGCTGTCCGCGGCGAGGGTGCTTACCTCCTCAACTGCCACAAGGAACGCTTCATGCACAACTACGACGAGCGTCTCGAGCTTGCACCGAGAGACGTCGTTTCCCACGCTATCGTTCAGGAGGCAAAGAAACAGGGCTCGACCGAATTCTACCTCGATATAAGCTACAAGGACAGCGAATTCCTCAAAAAGCGCTTCCCGATGATATACAGGAACCTTCTCGAACAGGGCTATGACCTCACGAAGGAACCGGTCCCGATCTACCCCTGCCAGCACTACCTCATGGGCGGCATCGACGTTGACCAGAACTCCGAGACTACCCTCACCAATCTCTATGCCTGCGGAGAATGCTCGCATACAGGCGTTCACGGCAGCAACCGTCTCGCAAGCAATTCCCTTCTCGAAGCACTTGTGTTCTCGCGCCATGCCGCAAACCATATCGCTTCAAAGCTTGATACCGTACCCAAGGAATTCAAGTCCGCAAGCTTCGATCCGCATATCGGCTCTCCCACCATACCAAAAGGCATACGCACCGAGACCCGTAAGATAATGCAGAACAGCTATTTCGTTATTCCCGACAAGGCTGCCGCTGCCGAGGGTCTGAAGCGCATCAACGATATCCGCCGCGACCTTCTTGAAGGCGGCTACTACGTTGACGCCGACTATGTTCTTGCAAAATCCATAGTAACCGTTGCTTCGATAATACTCAGCGAGGTAACTGAATAACGCACTCGTTTCAGCTTATCATATTGTAAAGGAGAGGAGACTATGAAAATACCGGCTATTATTCTTGCGGCAGCTATCGGAGCTTCCGGCACACTTGCCTATACCCCCGATGCCGTTATCAGGGGCGACCTCAACGGCGACGGCTCACTGACAAGCGAAGATGTAAGCATCATGAGCAGCTATGTTGCCGGCAGGACTGCGTTCACCGCTGAACAGTTCGCAGCTGCCGATATCGACGGCAACGGCAGGCTCAACGTATATGACCTCATCAGGCTGAGAAAGAACGTTTTCAGCCACGAAGGCACTCTCCCCTCCGGAACATGGGTCGCCAGGACCTCATCGCTTACGCGGTACTACACCTTCTCCGGCGGCAAATGCACCTGCACGAACGAGAGGACAGGCGCTTCCTCGGAGCTCTCCTGTTCCGCCGCCGGAAGCACTCTCACCATAGACAAGGAGACCTCCGATATCCTCTGGAACAGCGGCGAGAACTTCGTGCTCAGGCACGCGGACGGCTCGCTCGAAAACTTCACATATTACAGCAGTTCCCCCATAGACTACGCAAAGTGCCTTACCGGCAACTGGTACGCCAAGGACGGCACAGGCTCCATACGCTGCTTCAATATCAGGGGCGTGAGCGGCTCTGTGAACGGCAAGCCATTCGTATACAAGATGAACGGCAGCGACTTCACCTTCATCTTTCAGGACGGTACTGTTTCTGCGGCAAAAATGACGCGCATAGACTCGATGCACTTTGATATGAAGTGGGACAGCGGCAGAACGGAGCGTTTCACGCTCAGGAATATCTCCGTAAAGGACGGCATCACCTATGTCAACGGCATACTCATCGCAAATAAGTCCTATTCCCTGCCGCAAAGCTATGACCCAGGAAAGATACTTCCGGAAGCCCTCAGTGCCTTCTATACCATGCAGGCTGACGCATACAAGGCTGGCTGCAATCTCTGGATAACCTCCGGCTACCGCTCATATTCCTATCAGAGCTCGCTCTATAATCAGTATGCGGCGCGTGACGGCTATGCAAAGGCTGATACATACTCCGCGCGCCCCGGCTATTCCGAGCATCAGACCGGTCTGGCTATGGATATAAACGTTGCCGGCGACAGCTTCGGGTATTCTCCCGAATCGAAATGGCTCGCCGCAAACTGCTGGAAATACGGCTTTATCATACGCTATCCGCAGGGCAAGCAGGACATAACCGGCTATAAGTACGAGCCCTGGCACGTCCGCTATCTCGGAAAGGACCTCGCAAAGGAGGTATACGACTCCGGGCTCTCGCTCGAGGAATTCCTCTGCATAGACTCAAAATACAAGAACTGAAAGGAGAAGGCATATGAAGCTTTTACAGTGCTATATCGACAATATCATAACAACAGCCCTCATGGAGGACATCAACTATACCGATGCCGCCGCCGATAACCTCATTCCCGAGGATCACCGCAGCTCCGCCTACTACGTTGCAAAGGACACCGGCATCGTCTGCGGTATCGACATCGCAAAGAGAGTTTTCGACCTCGCCGGCGGAAATGTTGATTTCAGGATACTCATGAAGGACGGTACAAAGGTGAACAAGGGCGATATCATCGCCGAAATGGAGGGAAGCACCCTCACTCTCCTCAAGGGCGAACGCACCGCGCTCAATATACTCCAGCATATGTCCGGCATAGCTACCGCGACCAATAAATGCGTTGAGCTCGTCAAAGGCACAAAGGCTTCCGTAACCGATACGCGCAAGACCCTTCCCGGTCTCCGCGCCCTCCAGAAGTACGCTGTAACGGTCGGCGGCGGCAAGAACCACCGCTTCAACCTCTCCGATGCCGCCATGCTGAAGGACAACCATATCGACGCTTACGGCAGCATTACCGGAGCAGTTGCCGCTCTCCGCGAGAGGATAGGCCATACCGTGAAGATAGAGGTCGAGGTTCGTACTCTTTCCGAGCTTGAAGAAGCCCTCGCAAACAAGGTCGAGATAATCATGCTCGACAATATGAACTGCGATGAAATGGCTGAGGCTGTTGAGATAGCCGGCGGACGCGCTCTCCTTGAAGCTTCCGGAAACGTTACCGCTGAGAATATCCGCGCAGTTGCAGAGACAGGCGTTGATATAATCTCCCTCGGCGCTCTCACCCATTCAGTTAAATGCTTCGATATCTCCATGAAAATAAAGAAGGCAGAGAAGTGAACAGCTGCTCTGCACAAGGAGGTAATTTATGCCCGATACCATAAGCCCGGAACAGCACCGCTCCCAGATCACGGCGCTCAACCGCGAGATATATATGCTCAATGTCAGGCTGAACGATATGGAGCGCAGCCGTATACCGGACAGCCGTGACCCCTTCCGGAACCCTACCGAATACCATGAATCGCAGGCGGAATATACCGATGTCCTGCCGCAGCTCACCTATCCCGGCTACACAGTACCGCTCGACCCCGAACAGGAGGAGCGCAAGCGCCTGAAAAGGATATACGCAGTCGGCGGCGGCTGTATGCTCGCACATTTCGTGCTTTCAGACTATATCATCTCAGCGCTGTATGTGATGATAACCGCCATTCTCCGCTCAGTGAACCCTGACGCCGGCACGGAAGCTATCCGGAAATACATCTCTGCTTCATCTATCTTTGCCGGTCTCACGATGATAGTTTACCTTCTGGCAAACGTCGGATTTGCACGGCTCGGAATGAGACTTACCAACAAAAAGCACACCGAACTGTTCAGGACACGGAACTTCACCCCGGCAAAGGCGGCGCAGTACACTCTGATAGGTATATTCCTGCTGCTCACGACAGCTCTTATCTCAGCGGCTATTAACGATCTGTTCTCGAAATACGGATATAACACCAACGTCCTTGACCTTGACGGCGTTGCGGTCTCGAATACCGGAAAAGCCGTCATGCTGATATATACCGTCATCATCGCGCCGGTAACGGAGGAGTATTTCTTCCGCGGTATGCTGCTCCACTGCTTCTCAAAGGCTAATCAGCGCTTTGCGGTGTTCTTCTCGGCGTTCTTCTTCGGACTTGCTCACGCGAATATACCGCAGTTCCTGCTTGCCTTCACGCTTGGCATCTTCCTCGCACATATCACTCTCCTCCACGGCTCGATCGTGCCCTCGATAATTGTCCACATATGCGTGAATTCGACCAGCACGATCTTTTCGGAGTTCAACTTTAAGGGCTCCGCGCTGCTCGTTGCAAATGAGATACTGCTCATTCTCGCAATTCTCGGCGGCATAATGCTTCTCATTTTCCGCTCCGACAACAAGATACCCGCAACAACTCCGGCACAGACGCGCAGAGGGCTTTCGCTTGCACTTGCAACTCCCCTCGTGACCTTAACGCTCATTCTCCAGATGCTCTACCTGTTCTCACTCATCTTCCAGTCACCGCTGCTCAATATCTTCAAGAATTTTCTGTAAACTCAGAGGGACGCTTTACCGCGTCCCTTTTTATGCTCATATGCCTTCACCACATTGTTCATGTTATTTTTTTCTCTGTTTCGGAGAATTATCACAGAACTCTCATAATCGTGGTATATAATACAACCATAGAAAAAGACATCAAGGGATTTGGAACTTAAGAAAGAGGTGCAGAAATGAGAAAATTAAGTGCATATAAAAGATCCTTAGGTTTCCTTACAGCAGCATTTGCGTTCGCAGCAGCAGTTACCGGATGCAGCAGTTCCTCGTCATCCTCTGAACAGCCAACAGAGCCATCATCAACATCGCTCGTCAGCTCGGAGGAAGATACGCTCACTGCAAAAACTGTCTCAAACACCTCAGATACATTTGGTGATATATTCTCCGACCGTGACCTTGACCCTTCGTACAGCGATATAACCGCCGAGATAGACCTCAGCGGCAGCTCGGCAAAGGTAAGCGGCAGCGATGCTTCCGTAAGCGGTTCCGTTATCACTGTCTCACAGAAGGGCGTTTACCGCATTACCGGTACTCTTGATGACGGTCAGATAATCGTTGATGCAGACGATGCAAAGGTCCAGCTCGTGTTCAGCGGCGCTTCAATAACATCAAAGACTTCCGCTCCGGTTTATGTCAAGAACGCAGACAAGGTGTTCATCACCCTTGCGGAAGGCACTGAGAATACATTGACAAGCAATGCTCCGGCGGCGGCTGAAGGCTCGGACGAGCCAGATGCAGCGATATTCAGCGCCGACAGCCTTACCTTCAACGGCAGCGGTTCGCTCAAAGTCGTATCCGCTTCAAATGACGGTATCCGCTGCAAGGACGATGTTGTAGTCACAGGCGGCAGCATCACTGTTGATGCCGCAAACAACGGTATAAAGGCAAAGGACTACTTCGCGGCAGCCGGCGGCAGTGTTACTGTCAAGGCCGGTAACGACGGCATAAAATCAACAAACTCCGAGGACGCTTCCCTCGGCTTCATCTACATCAGCAGCGGCAGCTTCAATATCACTGCCGACGGCGACGGTTTTTCCGCAAGCACTGTATTCTATGCGGAGTCCGGCGAGTACAGCATAGTTTCCGGCGGCGGCAGCTCCAATTCAACCAAGTCTCATTCTGACGGGTTCGGCAGTTTTGGCGGAGGCGGCTTCGGAAAAGGCGGATTCGGCGGCGGAAATATGCCCGAGATGCCCACTAACGAGGACGGAAGCTTCTCTATGCCCGGCGGATTCGGCGGCGGCAATATGCCCGAGATACCCACCAACGAGGACGGAAGCTTCTCTATGCCCGGCGGATTCGGCGGCGGCAATATGCCCGAGATACCCACTAACGAGGACGGAAGCTTCTCCATGCCCGGCGGCGATATGCCTGATATTTTCATCAATGAGGACAACGGTTCCGACAAGTTCAGGGATTTCAGAGGAACGCTTCCCGACAACTTCAACGGCAGTTCCTCTCAGGACAGCGACGATTCCACAAGCGCAAAAGCCATAAAGGCTGGCTCTGAGATAACAGTAACAGGCGGAAAATTCACACTTGATTCTGCTGACGATGCCTTACATTCAAACGGCAGCCTTACGCTCACAGGCGGTGAGTTCAGCATTGAAGCAGGCGACGACGGTCTCCACGCAGACATTGATGTTTCGATATCCGGCAGCAGCAAGGTAGATATCACAAAGTCCTATGAAGGTATCGAGGCTGCTACTATCGGCATCAGCGGCGGAAATACCTCCGTTAAGGCTTCGGACGACGGTCTCAATGCAAGCGACGGCACTTCTCAGGGCGGCATGGGTACTTACTCGTCAGGCGTAAGCATAAATATCACCGGCGGCACACTCTATGTCAATGCTGACGGCGACGGTATCGACTCCAACGGCGACATCAAAATAAGCGGCGGTACGACCGTGGTTGACGGTCCCACCAACAGCGCAAACGGCGCTCTCGACAGCAACGGCGATATCACAGTAACAGGCGGCGTTGTGGTAGCGGCAGGCGCTTCCGGAATGGCTGAGGCTCCCAGTAAAAATTCTACGCAGAATTCCGTTTCGGCGACCTTCGATTCCAACCTCTCCGCAGGCACAAGCGTTGCCCTCAAGGACAGCTCCGGCAAGGAGATAATCGCCTTTACTTCGGCTAAATCCTTCAACAATATCGTTATCAGCTCCCCCGATATCTCGGACGGAGAGACATACACATTCTATACAGGCGGCAAGTGCAGCAGCACCTCCGACGACCACCTTTGCAGCGGTTACAGCGGCGGCTCTGAGGCTGGAAGCTTCACGGTCAGCAGCGTGCTCTCAACGGTAGGAAAGCAGTCCGGCTTCGGCGGCGGCAATATGCCAGAAATGCCTACAAATGAGGACGGAAGCTTCTCAATGCCCGACGGCTTCGGCAAGGGCGGAAGAAACGGCGGTCAGGACGGCGGCAGAAAGCGTCAGCGCAATACCGATGCAGAAAGCGGTGCTACCGAAAAGACCGAAAAACAGTCCACGCCTGTTGTGTAAGCTGTACCCGGTACAGTATAACAATGCCATCCCCACTTTTCATATAAACCACCCTTAAACAGCAGCGGCGCACAGTCTTTTCTGTGCGCCGCTGTTGTTGTATCACTCCCCGTCCGGGGCTTCGTTTACAGTCTGTGTTATGCCGCTGCCTTCCGCCTTCTGTGTTGCCAGAGGGTCGTATTTGAGTATGATGTTCTTGACATTCTCATCAAGAGTGAGGGTATAGGTCATCTTCAGGGCATGAAGTGCATTGGGGATATCGTTCTGATTGAGGTAGTATGCCGAAAGCTCAGCGCATACCCTTATAACGTCCGGGTGCGGACCGAATTCCATATCGTACTTTTTCAGCACCTCAACTATCCTGTCATGCTCGGGACGTACTATCGGTGAGCCCTTCAGGTCGGCAAGATGCTGTAATTCACGGGGGATCGCAGGATTAGGCGCCATCATCACGCTTGCTACATAGAAAGCGGCAGCGTCCTCGAACTCGCCGGCATCAGTGAGCGAATAGCCCATATTCGCATAGCAGCGTGCTATTGCGGCAGGCGATGAAGCAACGTGGAGAGTCTCTCTCGTGACCTCCTGTAATCTCTTGCGGTTTTTCAGTATCTTGTATACCTCGGCAAGCTCGAACTTAGGACCGCAGTCCACAGGGTTGAACTCGGCTGCCTTTTCAAGTATGGGTATAGCGTCGAGCGGCGAACCAGTCTCGAAAATGATATAGGCATAGGAGGTTATGTACTCTGCAAAGTCATAGGGAGCGCGGCGGAGAGTTTTTTCCGGCTTGTATACAACGTGGTATATCTGATCCTCGAACGGGTTCCTGAACGAAACGAACTTCTCGGTGTCGGTCTCCTTGAACTCAACGGTTATTTTCTTGTAAAGGCGCTCTGCAAGGGACTTGGCTTCAACATACTTGTCCTCCTTCATGAGCTGCAATATCTGGAGATAGAGCTTGTCAAGGCGGACACCGTCAACGTGTGTGATGCGCTTTATCTCGTTGCGCTTTGCCTCCGGCATACTCTCGAGCAGGAGCTCGGAAGCTGCCTCAAAGCCGTCTGAATTGCCCTCGCTCGCAAATCTTTGCGCTTCCCTGCGGAGAAAATCGTCATTTTCCTCGGGCGTGCCGGTGAGCTTTGCGCGGAGCTCATCGAGTATTTCATTATAAGACATGGTATTTCCTCATTTCTTGGAATATTGCGGTATACTGACAAGCGGAGCGCAGCCGTTTCCGGTGTGCTCCGCTTACGGATCATGTTATTGCCGTCAGAAGCCTCTCTTTGCAAGATCCTTCTTGAACTTGGCGTCGATCTTATCCTGCTTCTTCTTAGCCTTGAGCTCGGACTTGGTCATGAAGCGGATATCCTGCTCTTCTGTCTGCTGCTGCCTTCTGGGAGCAGGTCTTGCGGCAGGCTTTGAAGCGCCTGTGTACTCATCGAATACGGGCACATTCTGCTTTGCAGCGGCGGCATTCTTTTTCTTGAGTGAATCGTCGCCCATCTGCGAGAGAGCGTCCTCGATGGAGTTGAGGAGCGGAGCGTTAGCCTGGAGGCCCTGAGTCTCGATGAGGTTCTTGTCAGCGTAGTTCTTCGAGCTTGCGATAGCGTTGATGAACGCCTGTGAAGTGGACTTGCTGTGCGGATTTACTGCGATCTTTGAGATGTTTGCAGTAGGAGTTGTATACGGACCGTTCTGAACGGGTACCTTCTTGCGCTGAACGGGAGCTGCCTGCTGTACCGGAGCCTGCTGCTGTACGGGGATCGGCTGCTGAACGGGTGCCTGCTGAACCGGTGCGGGCTTGGGCTGCTGTACCGGAGCTGCCTGCTGAACAGGTGCCGGCTTGGGCTGCTGTACAGGTGCTGCCTGCTGAACAGGTGCGGGCTTGGGCTGCTGTACAGGTGCTGCCTGCTGAACGGGTGCCGGCTTGGGCTGCTGTACCGGAGCTGCCTGCTGTACGGGTGCCGGCTTGGGCTGCTGTACGGGTGCTGCCTGCTGAACGGGTGCCGGCTTGGGCTGCTGTACGGGTGCTGCCTGCGGCATACCCATAGGAGCTGTCATGCCCTGCTGACCCTGTAACGGGAGGAATATCGGCTGACCGTTCTGATCGAAGCCTGCCATCTGCATCTGAACATATGTATAGATCGGCTGACCGTTCATATCATATCCGGCAAACTGCGGAACTGTGATGATCTGGGGCTGGTCGGGAGCCTTTGACTGAACGGGCGGCACTGTCGGCTGAGACTTTCTGATCTCGTCGGCAAATACAGGTGTGCTGTATCTGTACTTATTCATATCATCTTCACCATTTTCCTCGTAATCATTATTATCAACACTTTCGATCTCCGGTGCAGCAATGTCGTCAAACTGCGGAGCTGAGATGTCCGGAACGGAAATATCCTCAAACTGCGAAGCTGAGATGTCGGGTACGGATATATCATCGAACTGCGGAGCTGCACTCTCGGGAACGGATATTTCATCGAACTGAGGAGCTGTGCTCTCGGGTACGGGTATTTCATCAAACTGCGGAACTTCACTCTCAATTGCAGGAGCAGCACTTTCCGGAGCTGGAATATCCTCTATCTCGGGAACTGCCGGAGTTTCGGGAGCGTAGCTGTTTTCAACAGGAGCGCCGGGTATCGGGAGCTCTTCCATTTCGTCGGAAACAGGCTGCCGGGCATTTTGCTGACCGTATTCATAGCCGAATATCTGGTTTGCCACCATATCCCACTCGGATACAGTTGAAAGATCGACCTCGGGCTCACGCTTCTCGGGAGCTGAAGGTGCTGAGGAATAATCACCTGAGCCGACGTCTATGATCTGCTGTTCCTCAGCGGCAGGAGCGGAAGTCTGTCCGTTGTTCACAGCAAACATCTTCATTATATCGTCCTCGTCTGCAATATCAACAACAGGCTCGGGAGTATTTACGGGAGCTGCCTGCTGGACATTCTGCTGACCGTTTGCATTCACGGCGAACTGAGCAAGGAAATCGTCAGCCGGTACCGGTGCCGGAGTTTCGTCCTCAGCAGGCTTCTGGATAGCGAACTGTGCGAGGAAGTCGTCCTGCGGGACGCTCTGCGGCTCGGGTTCTTCCTTGGGTACATTTATCGCAAACTGCGCGAGGCTGTCGTCCATAGGAACGTTGGTGCCTGTGATATTGGGACGGTTTGCAAGGCGCTGAGCCTCTGCCTCCTCGGCAGCGAGCCTTGCAGCTTCTTCCTCAGCTTCTCTGCGGGCAGCCTCCGCTGCTTCTCTGCGTGCCTTCTCAGCGGCAGCCTTTGCTTCAGCGGCTTCTCTTTCTGCAACAGCCTTCCTTGCCTCCTCGGCAGGGTCCCTTGTTATCTTGGCTGTGGTGTTTCCGAGAGGAACGATACCGTCATCGACGATACCCTTCTTGGCGCGGAGTCTCTCCTCCTTGATGAGCCTATCCATTTCCTTTTTATCAGCCCTGATTATCTTCTTGGCGAGGGCAGCCTTACATTTTTCACAGGTGATATCCTTGAGGTCCGTCATAGTACCCGAACGGCGGTATCTTGTAACGTTCTCAGGTCTGAGCAGGTTGATGCCGCAGCCCGTTTTACGCTCGTTTTCTGAACCGTGGACCTCGTCGTTAAAAGAAGTCGTTACGAGTGTGATATCCATAATGATCTCCTCTACCGCAGCCATCTTCTGCGGCTGTCTCTTTACGGCAGAGACAGAGCCGATTTCCGGGAAGAACGTTGCAGCAGCCGTCCGGCGGTGATACCTGAGAGTCCGGAGCAGCATAAACAACGAACACATATACACATATATATTATACCTTATTCGTCATAAAAAATCAACACCTTATTAAAAATTAGCCTCAAAAATTATACCGATTTTAATTTTTTTGGAGAAAACAACAAATTGTTATTGTTTTTTTTGTCATAAATCCCATACGCTGTTAAGTCATAAAAAGTTATATCATTGACAATTTTCCGACTGCCGCACATCTTTTTACATACCGCGGAAAATATGATAGCTGTACCGGTGGTGCTGTGCTTATTTTCATGTAAAAACAAAAAAGGAAGGCAAAAGCCTTCCTTTTTTTTACTTCTTATTGCTGCGGTTCTTCTTTTTCGGAGCGGAAGGCTTACCCGGCTGCTTTTCCGGTGTCTTCTTTCCGGACTGCGTTTCACGCGCGGGAGCTTTCTTCTCCGCAAGAGATTCCTGAGCTTTCAGTTCAGGCTTCATTTCCGGCTTTTCAGGCTCGGGAGCTTCATCAGTACCGTCCTCCGCGTCCTCGTCGTCATCAACTTCCTCCTCGAAGAAAACGCTCTTGTATTCCGCAACTCTCGCCTTGTCTCCGTAGCAGTCGATCTCGATGATCTCCTTCCTGACCATGTACCTTATCGCAAAGAACAGAGCCGAGAATGCTATGGCGTTCATGAGTATGCTGAAATACACTCTGATGCCGATAAGATTTCCGAACATTCCGCCGAGTATCAGACCGATACATATTATAACAGTGACCTCGAACTGTGTCTTGTATGGGTCAAGATAAACGAAAATAAAGCAGGCTGCCGCCGAAAGTATGGCGTGCAGTATCGCAAGTTTCATCGAATAAGGTTTGTAGAAGCTCATTACCTCGTAGGAGTTCAGCTCGCAGTACATCATGAAGGCTTCCATGGCGATATACAGTGCAAATACGACCTTTACCGCCGTCCGCATCCTTATCGTCCGCCAGAACAGCACATCTGCCGCCGCAAGGCATATGAAGCCTGCAAACAGCGTAACATATGTGACCTTTTCCAGCAAGCTGACAAATCCGCTGTTCGGATCATATATCTTGTAGAACCAGTACCAGAAGACCGCAAATAATATGAACAGCAGGTTTCCGGCAAGCGCTAAGTTTATGCCGAGCGATAGCTTTTTGTGCATATCATTCACCCTGACCGAGAGCCTTCAGAGCCCTCTGACCGATATCCCTGCGGAAGTGAGCGCCCTCGAAGCTTATCTTCGCTACGCCCTCGTAAGCCTTGTCAAGTGCAGCCAGCAGGTTATCACCCTTTGCTGTCACACCGATAACTCTGCCGCCGTTCGTGAGGAACTTTCCGTCTTCGCCGAGCTTGGTGCCGGCATGGTATACGAAGCAGCCGTCTATCTGTCCCTTTTCGTCAAAGCCGTTCATCTCTATGCCCTTGGGATAGCTCTCAGGATAGCCGCCGCTTGCCATTACTACGCACGCGCAGCTTCCGCCGTGCCACTTTATATCGACCTTGTCGAGCTCGTGGTTGTATATAGCCTCAAATATCTCATAGAGGTCGGCATCGAGCATGGGAAGGACTACCTGTGTCTCGGGATCGCCGAAGCGGCAGTTGTACTCGATGACCTTGGGTCCCTTGGGAGTTATCATAAGTCCGAAGTAGAGACAGCCCTCGAAGGTGCGTCCCTCGGCGTTCATGGCGTTCATGGTCGGGAGGAATATCTTCTCCATGCACTCCTTGGCAACTTCCTCCGTATAGTACGGATTCGGGGAAACAGTTCCCATACCGCCGGTATTCAGTCCCTTGTCGCCGTCAAGCGCACGCTTGTGGTCCATTGAGGATATCATCGGAACGAGAGTTTTTCCGTCCGTGAACGAGAGAACGGATACCTCCGGACCTGTGAGGAATTCCTCGATGACTATACGCGCGGAGCTCTTTCCGAATTTGAGCTCATCTATCATCTCATGGACTGCGGTAACAGCCTCCTCCTCATTCTGTGCAATGATAACGCCCTTTCCGAGAGCAAGACCGTCAGCCTTTATTACTGCCGGATAGCTGTTCTGCTCTTTAAGGTAAGCCACTGCCTTCTCGGAATCCGTGAACACCTCATAGAATGCGGTGGGGACGCCGTACTTCTTCATGAGCTCCTTGGAGAATACCTTTGAGCCTTCGATTATTGCGGCATTCGCCTTAGGTCCGAAGGTCATGAAGCCCTCAGCCTGCAAAGCATCGACCATTCCGAGCACGAGCGGGTCGTCCGGAGCAACTACTACCATATCCGGCTTCAGCTTCTTTGCAAGTGCAACAACACCGTCAACATCGGTCGCGCCGACGCTGAAGCACTCCGCATATTTCGAGATGCCGCCGTTTCCGGGAGTGCAGTATATCTTCCCTACCTTCGGGCTTTCCGCAAGCTTCATGATAATGGCGTGCTCTCTGCCGCCTCCGCCTACTACTAATACATTTTTCATTGGTATTCCTCCTGCTTTCAGTGGTTTGCTTTTATTTATCAGTTTTTAGTTATCAGCTCTTACTTCTCAGCTATGAACTATGTTCTAATTATCGAATTTCAGCGTCCAGAGCATTTCCTCGAGGTAGCCGACAGCCTTTTCCTCGTCCTTTTCATTATAGCTCATGTCAAATTCCCATATCTCGTCACCGCGGTCGAACAGGTATATCGAATGCTTCTTTGGTTCTTCACCGCTTTCAGCTTTCTCGGTATAAAAAATGTCCTCAAAATTTTTGTCTCCGAGTATGACCTTCTTTGAGTAAACACCGTCAAGATCGTTAAAGTAGCTTATCATGCTGCACTTCTTTTCGATGTATTCCTTGAAAGCTCCGTCATAGTCAATGTCTGTCTTCCGGCAAATATAGAGGTACATATCATCGGCAGAATTGGAGAATCTTGAATCATATTTGCCGTTCGTCGAACCGGCTTTGAATTTGCTGTCAAGAGAGAACACGGCATTTGCCATAGTCTGTTCGGTGTACTTTGCAGCCTCGCGCTCCTGCTTTTTCTTC
Organism: Ruminococcus sp.; assembly: GCA_017525915.1. Classification (GTDB taxonomy): domain Bacteria; phylum Bacillota; class Clostridia; order Oscillospirales; family Ruminococcaceae; genus Ruminococcus. The sequence continues at coordinate 242,023 of JAFXSC010000018.1, read as the reverse complement.
TCCAGCTCCTCGGCGGTCAGCTTCTTTATCGTGACGCCTTCAAGGAACTTTTCAACATCGGCTGTATTGCTCTCCGCTGCGCTTGTGTGGACTGCGGTAGCTATGCCGTAAACATAGCCGTTATCGGCGAAAAAGTGCATGATATAGTGTCCGCTGATTGAACCGGTATCCAGCGTGAAGCTGCAAACCTCAGTCTTATAGCCGAGGAGCTCGCCGGTCGTGCGCTCGACGTTCTTTGCAAGGCTTGACTTCTTCTTGTTTTCCTTAGCCTTGTCGGCAAGGAGCTCCGGTGTGTTCTCCTCGTCCTCCGGGCGCACATTTATAGATATATTCGGGAAGTAGGTATGCTCCTTGTCGGTCGCATAGGCATATTCCGCCTTGATAGTGATGGTGTCAGTCTCCTTGTTATTACCGCCTGACTCCCGGACAAACCATTCCGGCGCATAGCTTATAGTCATGTAATCGCAGTCGAAGGTCTGCTGCTCAGTGGGAAGCTTGTCGCTGCTCGTATACTTCACGCTTTCCGCGATGTCCTTCAGCAGTCCCTTGACCTTTGCCCTGTCACCGGCGTCCTCATACGTCAGAGTAACAATGAAGTAATGCGCCTCCGTGCTGATGTAGAGGTCGCTCTCGGTCTGCTTCACGCCCTTATCGGTATAGTCGCTGTCAACGTGTACGCACGCTGCGCTCATGCCCGGTATGTCGAGCTTTTCAAGCTCTATATCGCTGTGCTTCACGCTTTCGCTCTTTTCATTCTTGAGCGAATCATAAAGATCCTGAGCCGAAACCTCGGCAGTGCAGTTCGAGAAGGAATAGTTGTACACTTCGAAGGTCTTGAAGCTGCCGCCGGAAAATTCATACTTTGTCGTTGCGCCGGAAGATTTCTCGTCAGTATCCTTAACGGAGAAGTCCTCGCTCAGCTCAAAGCTGAAATCGCTGAACTTATACTCCTTCTTTGAAGTGCTGCTGTATGAATAATCCGTGCTGCCGGAATTGCTGCTGCTCTTCTTTCCGAGCGAGCAGCCTGTGCTGCAAACAAGAGCAATGCAGAGTGCTCCCGCAATGATCCTTTTATATCTCATTGTCTCTCCTTACTTAACTCTCACGGAATCCAGCAAGGGCTGAATATCACTGAGGAACTTATCGGAAATCTTTTCCGGGATAGTGAGCGTTGCCGCGATAGTGGTGTCGCCGTCCTTGAATATGTAGTATTCCGTTGAAAGTCTGACGCCGGACACAGTTACCGTCCTGTATATATGGTCAGCCTGACGTCCGAGGAATTCGGCTGTATCGCGTCCTATGTTCTCGGTAGACTTGTGAGCCTGCCACTTGCTGTATATATCGTCCGCGTTAGCCTTCACATCATCGACCTTCTCCGCCGAAATCTTCATAGAAGCGGTGTATTCGTCGATGCTGTCAACAAGATTGTACTTGACTGTTACATTATAGTCGTCCTTGGACTTTATATAGAACTTCTCATCTATCTTCATGTCAAAGCCCTTGCCGGTATAATTCGCGGCTCTCTTTTTAAGCTCGCTGCCGGTGAACTCGACCGAGTCAAGGATAAACTGAACGTCCTGTGAGATAGAATAGGACGACGAGGACGGATAGGCGTATGCAAGGGAGAAAAGCTCTCCGTTGCCGTACTGTATGAAGTAAGTGTCGAAAACGTATCTCTCGCCGTTCTTTTCCATGAAGGCGGAAAGCTTTTCGGCAGGCTGACCGTTCATCTCAGTCTCCTCGCATGAAACATCGCTGAACTCATTCTCGAAGTCCGGGACAAGTCCCTCTGCGAAGCCCTTTGCGGTGTAGTGCAGACCGCCGTAGGAGGATATTCCTATTACTGCGTCCTGTCCGTTATCGAACTTGAACTCGCTGTCTTCAATAATGTCGTTATCGTTCTTGCTGAGCGTATCAGGCACCCTGAACTTGAACAGACCGTCCCCGGTCTTGTACTGCTCGGAGTGTATCTCCTTTTCGCTGGAAGACTCGGTCCCGGCAGATGTTTCCTCAGTGGTGTCAGCTTCGGAGGTCTTTTCAGCGGAAGTCTCCTCTGTCGTATCCTCCTCCGCCTCAGTGGACGCAGAAGCCGCCGCAGTTGAAGCGGCTGATGTGCCGGTCGTTTCCTCCGATGATGAGGAACTGCTGCCGCAGCTCCAGAGTGAGCCGGTCAGCATGGCAAGTGCTATGATGAGTGGTATCCTTTTCATTCCCGTATCCTTTTCATAGTAAGATCATATTTCGGGACGCCGGAGGCGTCCCATTTCAGCTTAATGTTACCGATTCAAGTATTTTTTCAAATTCCGGTTCATCTCTGTCGTAATCAGCTTCATAGCTTGTAAAGCCGAAAACGATGTATCTGCCTTCGGCAGGGATAAAATACTCAGTGAATACCGTACCTTCTCCGCCGTGTGACTTTACAACGCCGGTCTCTCCTGCTGGATATTCAGCTTTACTGCACTCCACAGGAGTGAATTTGCTTCTTTTGGTCTCAGCAAATTCTTCATATCCGCCTTCGCCAAGATTTTTCACCTCGACATACAGCACCGGAAAACCGCTTTCAGCTCTGAAATAGTTTATTTCCGTTTCGCCGTGAACGGCTTTGTGCGGTGTATTTGTCCATACAGCATTGTCAGCTTTGAAAGAAAATGTACGTTTATCATTGATGTGCATAGAATACTCTGTCTCTCCGGTCGTTTCAGCAGCAGTTGAAGCTGTTGAGACATTCGCTGCGGAAGTTTCTGCCGTGGTCTCAGATGCCGCAGTATCTTCCGTGAGCGTTTCTGTCCGGAGCTCAGCAGCGGTGGAAATTTCCGGTACGGAACTCCCCTCCGGACTGCTCGATGTGTTGTTTCCGCAGGCAGCCGCAGTACCCATGAGCACGGCGGCTGCTGCCAATGAAACAAATCTTTTCATCATTGTTGTTTATCAATGGTGGAACAGACGAATGCCTGTGAATGCCATTGCGATGTTGTACTTGTTGCAGGTCTCGATAACGTTGTCGTCACGGATAGAACCGCCGGGCTCTGCTATGTACTCAACGCCGGACTTCTTTGCCCTCTCGATGTTGTCGCCGAAGGGGAAGAATGCGTCAGAGCCGAGGCATACTCCGGTATTCTTTGCGAGCCATGCCTTCTTTTCCTCAGCAGTGAATACCTCGGGCTTTACCTTGAATATCCTCTGCCACTCGCCCTCGCGGAGAACGTCCTCGTACTCATCGCCGATGTATACGTCGATAGCATTGTCACGGTCAGCTCTGCGAATATCATCAACGAACTGGAGTCCCATAACCTGCGGAGACTGTCTCAGCCACCAGTTGTCAGCCTTCTGACCGGCAAGGCGTGTGCAGTGTATTCTTGACTGCTGACCTGCTCCGATACCGATAGCCTGACCGTCCTTGACGTAGCATACGGAATTGGACTGTGTGTATTTCAGCGTGATGAGAGAGATGAGGAGGTCATCCTTCTTGTCATCGGGAATGTCCTTGTTCTCGGTAACGATATTTGCAAGGAGCTCGCGGTTGATATCAAGCTCGTTGCGTCCCTGCTCGAAGGAAACTCCGTAGACCTGCTTTGTCTCGATAGGTGCAGGCTTGTAGCTCTCGTCAATTTTGAGTATGCAGTATGTGCCCTTTCTCTTGGACTTGAGAATCTCCAGAGCCTCGGGGTCATAATCGGGAGCGATAACGCCGTCAGAGACCTCGCGCTGTATCATCTTTGCGGTACATACGTCCACCTTGTCGGAAAGAGCGATGAAGTCGCCGTAGGAGGACATTCTGTCAGCGCCTCTCGCCCTTGCGTAAGCGCTTGCAAGGGGTGAAAGCTCTCCGAGGTCATCAACCCAGTATATCTTCCTGAGGTCGTCGCTGAGCGGACGTCCGATAGCTGCACCGGCAGGTGAAACGTGCTTGAAGGAAGTTGCAGCACACACACCTGTGGCAGCCTTCAGCTCCTTTACGAGCTGCCAGCCGTTGAGGGCATCAAGAAGGTTTATGTAGCCGGGACGTCCGCAGAGCACCTCGATAGGGAGCTCGCCGCCGTCAGCCATGTATACTCTTGAAGGCTTCTGATTGGGGTTGCAACCGTATTTTAACTGCATTTCATTTGACATGATATATGTCCTCCTGTTTTTTATTTTGTAATGTATAGCTGCCGGGACATCAGCCCCGGCAGGACTTATTTCCATTCAAACGGACCGAATATCTGTATCGCGGTGAAAGCCATGACCGCTCCGACTGCGATATCTATGAGTATATAGCTGAACCAAGTAGCATTCTCGGAGGGAACGTGTACCTTCTCCGAAGCCGGCGGTCCGTATGGCCTGGGTCTGGAATTTGCAAAGAGCCGCGGAGCTATGAAGTAAAACGCCGCTCCGAGCAGCACGACCGGCATTCCCGGCTCGGCACCGACCTTCATGTATATCGCCGCTCCGGCAAAGAATATTATGCTTGCGATGATTATTACCTTCGCGCAGTCCCTTCTCCATTTCCTGAGCCTTTCGAGGTAGTGCTCGACAGTTTCGGTACGTCCGGGAACTGCCGGCTTTGGCTGCGGAGGCTTTGGCTCGGGCGGCTTCGGTTCACCGGTCTCGCGCCATTCGCCGCAGTAGGGGCATTTTACCCTCCACTCGCCCTTCTTGTATTCGATATCTCCGGCACAGCCGGGGCATTTCATAAAAGGCATATTCTATTTCCCTTTACTGACTGCTGAGACCGCTTCAGTTTTCTTCAGCAGTCATTTCCGCATAACTGCGCGGAATGACAGCCGCATCGGAGTAACCGTCCTGCTCCGATTCCTCACCGGCTACCGCTATCATGGCAGCGATTATCATTCCCATAAGCATTGCAAAAAGCGCTACACCGTAAAGTATGAGAGTTTTTGAAACTACCTTGTCCTTTAAGTATACCACTCTGGAGTTTGCCCCGTCATAGCTTGGATAACGTGTGCCTAAGAACAGCGGCGCGACAAGAAAAAGGCCGAAACCGATAACTATAAAGAGCACTCCGAGTCCGGTGCTAAGATATTCAATGCTGAGAAATCCGAACATTGTTGTCAGCAGTATCACCGAAATGAGAATGGCAGTATAGCGCTTCCATTTCTTCATTGCCGCTGTAAATTCTTCCTGTCCGCTCCGCTTCAGCTCAAACTTTTCGCGCCGAAGCCTTTCAAGCTCTGCCTTGTCGGCGATGCCGTCGAGGACTATCTGCGACCGGCAGTACGGACACTCCGTGAAATCACTGCCGCGGAAGGTTATTTCCGCTCCGCAGTTGGGGCACTTATATGAGTTTATATCCATATATTACTTGTTCTTGTTTACGATACGGGTCTGTACATCGCCTGTTGCAAGGTCAACATAGCGTACAAAGAGTGACACCTTGTTGTCTGCATTGAGGTTGTTCCATACCATATCAGTGAACTCGTCAATGCTGCCGCTTATACCTACAAGCTTGGGCTCGCCCTCAAAGCTCGGGAGCGGTGAACCGTCGCCCATGTAGGTGTGGATAAAGTGACCCTCGCCTGCAATGGGAGCAGCGTATGCAAAGGTGAATCTCTGGCAGGAAGAAGGATCGCCGTTTGCGCTCTTGAGGATAGACATTGCGTAGTTGAAGCCCTTCTCCTCAAAGCGGAGAATGCCTGAGATACGGGGCGTATAGTTGGGAGCATCGTCCTCGAACTCTCTTGTGCGGAGGGACTGCTCGAAGGTGAACTGCTTATCCATGAGCTCATAGATAGTATCAGTCTGGTCGCCGTTGGTAACGATGAGCTTGTTTCCGAGAACTCTTACGGGAGCGTAGATGATGAGGTGGGGATCGGAGAGCTTTGAGGGATCGAATGCCTGAGTGCGTATGCCCTGACCGTCCTCAACAAAGACGCGGTTACGGCTGTTCTCGCTCCTGCCCATGATGAAGTATGCGGTAACAGCAGACTTTCCGTCAGCGCTTCTGCCGATGATGATACCTCTGCCGGGGTATGCGTTTGAGCTGAGTTCCTGTGCGATATCAAGTTTTTTCATAATTATTCTCCTTTATCCGTAATGGTTATTCAAAGTTATCCCAAGGTGAATGGTCACCGAACGGTCCGAGGTACAGCGGCTCTCCGTCGAGCACAACTATCTCCATGCCCTTGTCGGGTGCCCAGTCGCAGTCAAATTCCACCTGATAGCCTACCCTGCCGTCCTCGGAAGGTCTCACTGACATACTCACAGGGGTGATACATTTCAGTATCTTCTGCGGCGGCATATCCGGCGTGAGCTGCACCGACATCTTAGCTTCGATCTCGTCGCGCTTGTCGATCTCAGCCCAGTTGTTGAGAGAGTCTATGCAATACCTGACTGCTCCTGTGCATATCTCGTCAAGAGCCTCCTGAGAGAGGCTGTTGAAAGCCTTTATGCAGGCTTCGGCGTAGTCCGTATCCGCACCGTTATATATGTATATCTTCATGTCGCGCCTGAAAAGGCTGCACATGAACTTGCCCTCGTCCCAGAATTTTCCGGGCTGCAATCCTATTATCACGTTCTCACTCCCTCACAACGGCTTTGCCGTCAACGATATCTATTTTATCCTGACAGAAAAGCGAAACGGCTTTCGGGAGGAGCTTCCACTCAACGTTCTCCATGATGCGTCTCTGGAGCACCTCGGGAGTATCGCCGTTTTCAACGTTGACAACGCCTTGCAGGATTATCGCGCCTGCATCAGCCTTCTCATTCACAAAATGTATCGTCGCACCGCTTACCTTTACGCCGTATGCGAGCGCAGCCTCGTGGACTCTGAGTCCGTAGAAGCCCTCTCCGCAGAAGGACGGTATCAGTGCCGGGTGGACGTTGATTATCTTGTAGGCATATTCCTTTGTCACGCACTCGTCAAGTATCGTCATGAAGCCGGCAAGAACTACGAGGTCTGCCTTCTCCTCATTGAGTGCGGCAAGTATCGCCCTGCTGTAGCTTACGCTGTCCGGGTAGTCCTTACGGGGGATAACTCTTGAAGGTATACCGCTGTTTTTAGCCCTTTCAAGAGCATATGCGCCCTCCTTTGAGGATATGACGCAGGTTATTTTTCCGCCCTGTATGATGCCGGACTTCTCCGCGTCGATGAGTGCCTGTAAATTAGTCCCTCCGCCGGAGACCAGCACAACTATATTCTTCATTGGTATTTCCTCCCTAAGAAAACCGAGTCGTCAAAAATATGAGCCGAAGCTGCCGCTTTTTCCGGAAACGAGCAGCAGTACGGCGGCGGCTGCAAAAGCAATACCGACAAGCAGTACCGCTGTTCCGCCGATCATGCTTTTCTTCTGTGCGCGGGCGTCTTTTATCATATATACCGCACTCAGTCCGAGAAGCAGTCCGAGCGCCAGAAATAACGTCCAGCCCGGCACATGGTAAGCTATCCACCTCATCTGCGCTTTCCTCCTCAGCCGAAAACGGTAATGGAAAGCAAGCCGACAAGCAGAAACGCTCCGGCTGTCACGAAGCAGACTATCGCTTCATAAGGAGCGTGTTCATCGGTCTCGGCAAAATAAAATATCTTCGGCAGTTCGGGATATGCCCTTATCTCGACCGTTTCGCCGTTTGAATAGTGATAATCACGCTTGGGTATGAACTTGTCAAGCTCGGCGACCACATCGCGCTTGCCGTTGTTGTACTTAACGGACGGCTTCACCTGCTTGGTGAGCATCGAGCCTCTTTTGACGATGCGCTCCTCATAGCCGAGGATTGTCGCTTCGTATACCACGACGTTCTCAAGACGGCTGCGGCGTGCCCTTATGAAGCAGTAGCCGACACCGGCTGCGATGAACGCACATATAAAAAACAGTATCATAAAGTTTCCCTCACATGAACATGAGCATTATAAAAGCTATCGGGGCGCCGTAGAGCATGAACCGGAAGTAGTCCCTCGTCATCTCGTCCTCGCGTCCCACAAAGTAGAACATCATAGGGTCCTCGGGGTCGTAGCAGATCATCTTTTCATCGCCTATCTCATACTCCGGCGTGCGTTCCTCAACAGAATACACCGAAGTAATCTCGCGTCCGCTCTCAGTCGTGTAGGTAACGACCGGAAAGCTTCCCCTGAGCTTCTGGGAGGTGTGATAATCGACTATCTTTCCGATAACGGGGATACCGTTGCCGAGACTCTTTTTCTTCTTCCATATATGATAGGCAAAAAGAGCGGCCATCAGCAGATATATCAGCAGTATGCCGAACGGGAGCGCCCTTTTCCGGTATGAGACCGCGACTATTATCATTGATACGGCAGCCCATATCATATCTATTCTTTCGACTTTCATATCATTACTCCGGGAACTGAACGTGTCCCTGTATTATCTCAGTATCGTCATACGAAAGGGGTATGTCCCTGTCAATGATCTGCTGACCGTAAATGTCAGTGATACGGAACGTGAAGGGACCTGCTCCCATTTTATTGGATTCAAAGTAGTTGTACCTGTGACGCGGCAGCTCGACCCATTCGCCGTTCTTGTCAAGGTATTCGAGCCGCGTTATGGGATAGCGGTGGTTCCGCACCTGTATCTCGCACCAGAACTCGGTCGTTCCTTCCTTGTACTTATAGCAGACGGGAGCGTCCGCAGCGCTGTCAAGAGGGATAATGTGCCAGCTTACCGGCACCCTGCCCTTTTCAACGGGAGCGATGAGCGGAAATGCGTCGGTATACAGGTCGAGGTCGCCCTTCTTGCCCTCCGGCAGAAGGTCGGTGACGAGCATATTTATCGTTCCGAGCTCACCAGTCACCTCTATGTAAGCGCCCGCAAGCTGTCCCTCGTTGTAGTCGGCGAGGTTCATGGCGACTATCCAGTAATCTCGCGACACCGGGTCGAGCATAGCACAGCCGCCCTCGTATCCGCCGCCGTAGAACGTACCGTCGCCTGTGTGAACAGTGCCCTTCGGTTCAAGGATAAGGCTCTCGTCAACGGTATAGTCCGCCGGAACATACTGCGAACCTGACGAACCGTTACTCCTTCCGAGAAGGAAGTTCTGCACCGCCTTTATCTCAGAGACGGAAGCACCGCTGCGCTTCGCCTTGATGAGGTCGAAAACGTCAACGTGACCGTCAGGTATGTAGTCAAGAGGCTCACCTGCCGAAAAAGCCGGCAGCGAGAGCATACCTGCCGCCAGTGAAATGGCTGCGATACAGCTGAATATACGTCGTTTCATAACATCACCGCTTTTTTTGCAGGGGGCCACGCCCCCGGCGTCCCTCAGTGCAATACTCAGTAACATTTATCAATGGCAGGGAGGGCGAGGGCGCCCTCCCCTACAAATCGGTTCAGCAGATCAACAAATGATAACGCCTTCCTCGGACTCAACAAGTTCGCCGAGAACATAAGCGTCCTCGCCGGCAGCCTTGATAGCTGCAATTGCCTTGTCAGCGTCGTTCTTGTCAACAGATACTATCATGCCGACGCCCATGTTGAAGGTGTTGAACATATCTCTCTCCGGGATATCGCCTGTTCTCTGGATAAGATCGAATATCGGGAGCACCTGTACCGCATTGCGCTCGATCTTTGCAGCAAGGTTTGAAGGGAGCGAACGCGGGATATTCTCATAGAAGCCGCCGCCTGTGATGTGGGAGATTGACTTCACATTAACAGCGTCAAGAAGGCTCATTACAGCCTTTACATATATTCTTGTAGGAGTGAGAAGTGTCTCGCCGAGAGTTGCTCCGAGGTCATCAAAGTGCATAGCGAGCTTCTTCTCGTTTACGTCGAATACCCTTCTTACCAGCGAGAAGCCGTTGGAGTGAACGCCGCTGGACTTGATAGCGATGAGGACATCGCCTGCCTTCTGGGTATCGGGCTGGAGGATCTTGTCCTTGTCAACAACGCCTACCGAGAAGCCTGCAAGGTCGTACTCGTCCTCAGGCATAAGACCGGGGTGCTCGGCAGTCTCACCGCCGATGAGAGCACACTGTGCCTGAACGCAGCCTTCAGCTACACCGGAAACTATCTCCGCTATCTTCTCGGGGATATTCTTTCCGCAGGCGATATAATCAAGGAAGAACTGGGGCTTTGCGCCGCAGCAGATGATGTCGTTCACGCACATTGCAACGCAGTCGATGCCGACTGTATCGTGCTTGTCGAGGATAAATGCTATCTTGATCTTTGTACCTACGCCGTCTGTTCCGGAAACGAGAACGGGCGTATTGATACCGGTCATATCGAGCTGGAAAAGTCCGCCGAAGCCGCCGATTCCGGAAAGAGCGCCGGGTATCATTGTACGGGCGATGTGCTTCTTCATGAGCTCAACTGACTTGTAGCCGGCAGTTACATCAACGCCTGCCTTCTTGTAGCTTTCGGAAAAACTGTTGTTCATAAATAAATCCTCCGTATTTTTTATGCGGAATTAGGAATTAGGAATTCGGAATTATTGGTATCGCCTTACGGTGATAGATCAAAAGCAGGTAAATACTTTTCAGATCAGTCCGCTTAGCGGACACCACAATTCCGCATTCCGCATTCCGCATTCCGAATTTTATTCGTTTCCGCTCCAGCAGTAGGTGCAGAGATTGCATTCGGGAAGTCCCACAGCCTGTACCTTTCCGGGAAGCGACTGGAACTCCAGCGAGGTGAGCTTCAGGCGGCGGCATATCTCGTCACGCATACGCTTTCCTCTTTCGGTATTGGTATCGCTGTACTCAGCGAGGTACTTGACGCCTTCAGCGCCCTCGAACTCGTCGATTATCTGTCTTGCGATAAGCTCAAGCTCGGAGTGGCTGCGCGAGAAGTTGAGGTACTTGCAGCCGTACATTATAGGCGGACAGGCACTTCTCATATGTACTTCCTTTGCGCCGTTCTCATAGAGGAACTCGACCGTCTCGCGCATCTGTGTGCCGCGGACGATAGAGTCGTCAACGAACAGGAGCTTCTTTCCCTCGATGAGCTCGTGAACGGGTATGAGCTTCATCTTTGCGACCTGATTTCTCATGCTCTGGTTGGTAGGCATGAAGCTTCTCGGCCATGTGGGAGTGTACTTGATGAACGGTCTTGCGAAGGGGATGCCGCTGCGGTTTGCGTAGCCGATAGCGTGGGGTGTGCCGGAATCCGGAACGCCGCATACATAGTCAACATCGGGGAGCTTTCCTGCCTTGATATCGTTCTCAGCCATTATCTCGCCGTTGCGGGTACGCATAACTTCAACGTTCACGCCCTCATAGACCGCGTTCGGGTAGCCGTAGTAGGTCCAGAGGAAGGTGCATATCTTCATCTTGGAGGGGTCTCCGGGGCTGAGCTGTCTGCACTCGTCAGAATCTATCTGGACTATCTCGCCTGCCTCAAGTTCCTTGTATGTAGTATAGCCGAGCTTCTGGAAGGCGAAGGATTCAGTGGAAAGGCAGAAGCCGTCGCTGCGCTTGCCGATGATTATGGGCAGTCTTCCGAACTGGTCGCGTGCAGCGATGATGTTCTCCTTTGTGAGTATGATGAGCGACATTGTGCCTTCTATCTTGCTCTGAGCGTAGCGTATGCCGTCAACAAAATTGTCCTTCTGGGCAATGAGTGCGCCGATGAGGTCGCCGGAATTGATATTTCCGCTGCTCATAGCCTCGAAGTTTGCACAGCCGCTTTCGAGCAGCTCATTCACAAGAGCCTCAGCGTTGCGGATTATGCCGACTGAACATACCGCATACAGTCCCATTTTTGAGCGGACAAGGATAGGCTGGGGGTCTGTATCGCTGATGCAGCCGATACAGAGCCTTCCGCGCATATTTACAACATCGTTCTCGAACTTTGTCCTGAACGGGGAGTTCTCTATACTGTGGATATTTCTCTGGAAGCCGCATTCCTCCGACCATGAGGTCATACCGCCGCGGCGGGTGCCGAGGTGTGAGTGGTAGTCCGTGCCGAAGAATACGTCAGTAACGCAGTCATTTTTGGAAGCTGCACCGAAAAATCCGCCCATAGATCATTCTCCCATAAGTCTCTTCATGATTTCCTGATAAGCTTCTTCAACGCCGCCCATATCACGACGGAAACGGTCCTTGTCGAGCTTTTCGTGTGTGGTGGAATCCCAGAAACGGCAGGTATCGGGAGAGATCTCGTCAGCGAGGATGATAGTGCCGTCTGCGGTCTTGCCGAACTCTATCTTGAAGTCAATGAGGTCGATATTCAGACCCTTGAAGAACTTCACCATGAACTCATTTACCTTGAAGGCATACTTTGCGATAGTGTCGATATCTTCCTTTGTAGCGATACCGAGAGCGAGAGCATAGTAATCATTGATGAAGGGATCGCCGAGATCGTCGTTCTTGTAGCTGAATTCGAGTATCGGGCAGAGAAGCTTCTTTCCTTCCTCAACGCCCATTCTCTTTGAGAAGCTGCCGGCTGCAACGTTTCTGATAATGACCTCAAGGGGAACGATAGAGACCTTCTTTACGATAGTCTCACGGTCGCTGATCTCCTCTACGAGATGAGTGGGAACGCCTTCCTTTTCGAGCATCTTGAACATGAAGTTTGTCATCTTGTTGTTGATAACGCCCTTACCTGAGATAGTTCCCTTCTTTTCGCCGTTGAAAGCTGTCGCATCGTCCTTGTAGTCAACGATAACGAGGTTAGGGTCGTTTGTAGCGAAGACCTTCTTAGCCTTGCCCTCATAGAGCTGTTCCTTCTTTTCAATGTTTGCCATTTTGAAATTCCTCCTTGAGAATTATAAATGATGTATATGCAACTCCGCTTTTGCGGAAATTGTAAGCTTGTTATCCGAGCAGCATATCAGCAGCTGCCTGCGGTGTATGTGCGATATAGTCCGCACCTGCTTCAAGAAGCTCCTCCTCCGGGCCGTAGCCCCACAGTATGCCCAGACAATCGAGCCCTGTATCATGGGCGCCGAGGACGTCCTGACGGCGGTCGCCTATCATTAGGACGCTTTCCCTGTCCGCTATTCCTGATTCAGCGAGGACGTATTCTATTACCTCCTGCTTGCGGTTGCGGGTGCCGTTTATGTCAGCTCCGCCGATAAAGCGGAAGTAGTGTGCAAGGCCAAACTTTTCCAGTATCCTGACGGCATAGGGCTGTGGCTTGCTTGTTGCGACAAAGAGCTCTTTTCCGCCGTTTTTCAGGCGTTCAAGCATTTCAGGTATACCGTCATACACCCTGTTCTCGAACAGTCCGGTAACGGAATATCTTCCGCGGAAGAGCTTCACTGCCCTTTCCACCTGCTCATCGTCCATGCCGCAGAACTCTGCGAACGACTGGTACAATGACGGACCAAGGAACTTGTCCTTGTCCTCCGGGATATCAAAGCCCATCTGTTCCAGGGCGTACACAAGACAGTTTATTATACCCTCCCGGGAATCGGTGAGAGTGCCGTCAAGGTCGAAGAAAAGGTACCTGTAAGCCTTCATCAGAGCGCGGCTATCTGCTCCTGGAGAGCCTTGTCCTTGGCGATAACACCCTCTGCCATTGCCTTCTTCTCAGCGGCAAGCTTCTCAGCAAGCTCATCGTCAGCAAGCGAGAGCATCTGTACTGCGAGGACAGCCGCATTCTTTGCGCTGTCTATACCGACAGTCGCTACCGGTACTCCGGGGGGCATCATGACTGTTGCGAGGAGAGCATCCATACCCTCGAGAGCCTTGGATTTCATCGGGATACCGATAACGGGAAGTGTGGTGTGACCTGCAACTACGCCTGCAAGGTGAGCTGCCATGCCGGCGGCACAGATTATAGCACCGAAGCCGTTTGCTCTTGCGTTTGAAGCAAATTCACAAGCCTCTGCGGGAGTTCTGTGAGCGCTCATAACTCTGCACTCGAACTCAACGCCGTACTTTTTCAGCTCCGTGAGGGCCGATTTAACTACCGGGAAGTCACTGTCGCTTCCCATGATAACTGCAACTTTCTTTGCCATTTTTCTATTCTCCTTAATATAATATCTTTCTCAGTTTCTCCTCCGATACGGAACGGGAGAAGATGACCGCGTTAATTCCTGTCCCCTCGCCCCAGAGGTCTGTGCCGTAGACAGCCCATATCTCCGAGGTGTCGTCCAGCACTGCTGTATACTGTGCTTCGACGCCGATATCGTTTTCAGTCTCCGGCTCACCGCCGTACCACTCAGCAAGCTTTTCCGTGACCTTGCCGTAGGCGCTTTCAAGCTCATCGTGCGAGCAGGGATAAGTGATCCCGTCGCCGGAAGGCACACCGCCGAGCTCGTAGCCGTAGCAGATGAGCTCGCCTGTCCTGTCGGCGAATTCAAAGAACATCTCGCCCTTCATATCGGCACCGAAAAGCCCGAGCCCGTCAATATAGTAGCTGTAGCTCGTTGAAGGCTTGGCTGAATTTTCTACCTTTCTGCCGAACGTGCCGAATTTTGCAAGCACATCGTCCTTCATATCCCCCAGTTCAATGCCGGGGATAATATTGTGTTCTCCGCTGTCAGCCGGAACTGTCACCGTCTCGTATCCGGCAGCCGTTGTGACCTCAGACGTTTCCGGAGCTGCTGTTGTTGTCTCAGAAGTCTCCGCTGAAGTATCTTCCTCTGTAACGGAGGTGTCTTCGGCGAGCGTTCCGGAAGTGCCGGGATCTGCAAAAGAAGTCCCGGAAGCGCCGTTTGCTTTATCCTCCGGCTGGTCAAGCTGTCCGCAGGCGCTCAGCGCCATTGCAGCCGCCAGAACAGGAATGATCACTGCTTTTTTATTCATAGTCATCGTCTCCCTGACCGTTATTTACAGGCGGCTCGAATTGTGCCTCTGTCTCACCCGGAGCGTCCGGCTGCCGTGCAGACTGCTGCTCCGGCTCGGGATATTTCGGCTCGGCAAGCTCAAAGCTGCCGGAAAGCGCTGTGATATCACTTCCTGTCGTACCGCTGAACTTGACCGTGCAGCGGTATGAGTCGGTGAGCACCTCCGGCTTGTCGCTGCCGTCAGTTTTATACTTTATCTCTGTCTTTGCCAGTATTCCGACGGAAAGCACCGGGATACCGTTGTCAGAGCCTGATGAATACATGAATATCTCCTCGATGCCGAGAAGCTTTTTGTCAATGATACGCTTGTCCTCGGGGAAAAGCTTGGTGAAGGCAGGTCTTCCGCCCGTCCTTACCTCTGAGATGTAGCTGCCGTCGCCTGTATAGGCAAAGCCGAGGTATTTCCCGGCAGCCGAAACTATATACCGGAGCAATTCGGGATCAAGCTTATCGAGAATGAGCTGGCTCTTGACAGTCAGCCTGTTTTCGCAGCCGAGAGCCTTACAGGTCAGCTCAGCCTCCTTCATACGCAGGCCGTCGCTTCGTGTTTCGTACAGATAAGTCCCATCGTCGCATTTCAGCAGCATTTCGTTTCCCGAGATGCTGCATTCACTCCAGACATTCCGGAAAAACGGTGAAAAGTCCTTATCGTAGACCACGAACGAGCTGTCAATGCCGGATTCGGCTATATAAAGCGTCTGTTCTCCGCTCCTGAACGGCGTTATACTGCGGTATATGAACGGTACGTCAATGTTTCCCTCATAGTCCACGCAGCCTCTCAGCACCTTTCCGCTGATACGCTTTGCAGCGATGCACCGTCCCTCACCTGCAAAACTCAGCTCGAGCCATTCGGCAGGGACTATCACGCGGTCGCTGGAGTCGAGCACTCCGTAATTTCCGGCGCTGTCCTCGAAGATGCGGTTGCCTGCGCTGTCAGAGCCGAGCCTGCGCTCGATATCGGTCTGTGCCGAGTTCCGCGATGTATTCTTGCTCGTATCCGAGTAGAACTTTGTTATCGCTATCGCGAGGAGTATGACCACTATAAACAGCAGGGACGCCACAAGTCTCATATGCTTGTTCAAGGGAGAAGCACCTCCGGGTTATTTGTTCTCTTCCGCCTCATCGGAGACCTTCTTTTCCTCAGGCTTGCCGTTCTTTTTTTCGCGGTAGCTCTCAGCGGTCTCCTTGGAAATATATATCGGACGGTGTTTGGTCTCGAGGTATGTTTTCGAGAGGTACTGTCCGAGGATACCGGTGCAGAGGAGCTGCAGGCCGCTGAGCAGGAAGATTATGCAGACTATCGTCGGATAACCGGCAACATCCTCGCCGAAAGCGATCGTCTTTATAACTGTTATTATCATGAGTACGAAAGCTGTGAAGCAGCTCAGTATGCCCAGCAGCGAGGAAATAACAAGCGGGGCTGTCGAGAACGCCATGATGCCCTCGAGGGAATACTTGAAAAGTCCCCAGAACGACCATGATGAAGTGCCTGCCGGACGCTCAACGTTCTCGTATTCTATGTACCTTGTGTTGAAGCCTACCCAGCTGAAAATGCCCTTGGAGAAGCGGTTGTACTCGGTCATATCAAGTATCGCATCTACCATCTGGCGGCTCATGAAACGGAAGTCCTGAGCGCCGTCAACGATCTCTGTCTGGGATATCTTGTTCATTATCTTGTAGAATTTCCTTGCGAACCAGGAACGTATCTTTGATTCGCCCTTACGGCTCACGCGGCGCGTTGTAGCGCAGTCGTACTCGCCGTCCCTGACGTAGCTGTACATCTCGGGCAGGAAAGCCGGTGGGTGCTGGAGGTCGGCGTCCATAACGACAACGTAGTCGCCCTTGGCATTCTCCAGACCGGCAAACATACCAGACTCCTTGCCGAAATTTCTTGAAAACGAAATATATCTCACTCTTTCGTCCTTCAGGGCGAGAGAGCGCAGTATCTCGAGGGTATTGTCCTTTGAGCCGTCGTTGATAAAGAGATACTCAAAGGTGAGTTCGGGAAAATCCTTCATCATCTGTCCTGTGACCTTTGTAATCTCGTCATAGAACATCGGAAGTACCTCCTGCTCATTATAGCACGGCACAACAACTGAAACGAGCTTCACTGCAATCCTCCTAATTACACATATAGTAGCGGCAGCATTTCACCGTCTGCCAATACACTATTAATTGTACTACAAAAAGCTGAATAATGCAATAGCAAACACGCTTATTTTAAATATTTACATTATTAGTGATCAGTTATCAGTGCATAGTGCATAGTTGTTTAGCAGGGGCGCAAAGTGTGCGTCCGCATCAGTTGAATATCGAAAGTTAAGAGTTAAGGTTGCCGCACAGTGGACACCTTAACTAATCACTATGCACTAATAACTAAAAGAGCCGCACATAAAGTGCGGCTCCGGTCATCAGTCTATCGTCCATACGTCCGGTTCTTCAGGACGGACATATTCTGTTGTGTCAATGTAGTAATCCGTGTGCGGAGGCTGGTTATAGCCGTTGTTCTGCGAAGCTATCTGAGTGCGGTACTGCGGATTGTGCATGAGCGAGTAGATGTTGTACTTGCTCTCAAAGGTGGTCGTGAATACCCTCAGACCGCCGTCACCCTTGCGGAATATCATCTCCTCGCGCCAGTCGCCGGTAAGGTCGCAGGTCAGGCACGCATTGGACTTGGTGTAGTTGTTGTATGTAACGCCGTCACCGGTGAATACCCTCCCCTTGCCGTACTGGTCAGCCATTGTCCTGTCAAGGACTGCTCTTTCGAGAACATCGGTCCAGTAAACGAGCGAATTCTGTCCCCACTTGGTTATATCGCTCCAAGCGCAGACCGTCTTGTGGTCGCCGGTGCAGGAGTAGACATTGCCGCTGTGCGAGCCGTTCATCTCAGCACCGCCGTTTCCGGTTATGAGGTTATCGCAGATACATCTTCCGGTATCGCCGGCTGCGGTCTCCCTGAACAGTGTCCTGCCTGTCGCAGCATCGCGGAGGAGTATGCCGAAGCCTACGGAATTGCCGTTCGGGTGGTTTTCGTCCTCAAGGCACTGGAATATCTCCAGACCGGGATTTGTCGGATCGAAGTCGCCGATGTGGATAGCGTCGCCGTGAGCCATCTGCGTGGAATAGAGCACCTTTCCGTCACCGTTGAGGACTGCCGAGCCGAGAACTATCTCCTGCCTGCCGTCCTGATCCACGTCAGCAGCCATGCAGTGGTGGTTTCCGTCACCGTAGCCGAGAACCGACTTGTTCGTGCCGGTATCCCACTTCCAGTTGAGCTTCAGCTTCTTGTTCTCGACCTTGTAGGTCGCCATAGTTGTACGCTCATAGTAGCCGCGTCCGAAGCAGGCGTAAGGGTTCACGCCGTCAAGATATGCCACGCAGCCTGTGAAGCGGTCGCAGCGGTTGCCATATGTATCGCCCCATGAGCTTACTTCCTCACGGGCAGGCTCGAAGTCGATGGTATCGAGAGCCTTTCCGGTCTGGCCGTCAAAAAGGGTGAGGTACTCCGGACCGCTTAGGATGCGGCCGCTCGGAGCATAAGAGCCGTCGCGGAGCTTCATCTTGGTGCTATCGCGGTAGTCGGCATTGCCGTTTCCGATAACGTTTCCGGCGCCGTCCTTAGTGCCGTCAGCGGTCTTGCATATCATCTCAGCCTTGCCGTCACCGTCAAAGTCGTATACCATGAACTGCGTATAGTGTGCGCCGGCACGGATATTTTTTCCGAGGTCTATGCGCCAGAGGAGCGTGCTGTCGAGCTTGTAGCAGTCAATTATAACGTTTCCGGTATAGCCTGCATCGGCATTATCATGGGAATTGGAGGGATCCCACTTGACTATTACCTCATACTCTCCGTCGCCGTCAACATCGCCGACAGAGCAGTCGTTCTCGGTGTAGGTGTAAGCTACACCGTCAGGAGTAGTTCCTCCGGGAGGTGTCTGGGTGTTTATGTCGAAATAAGCGCCGCTCTGGCCGCTGTTCTTCGTGGAATAATTGGTCGAGAACTGTGCAAATTCGGTGCATTCGCCGTTGACGTAGGTGTCTATCGTGTACTTGTCGGCAGCAGTGCCGTCCTTGTCAAAGTAGTTGGAAGCATCCTTCATGGTGAAGGTGCCGAGCTTTGTGCGGACGTCCGCAGGAGTTATCCTCCAGAGGTCGAAGGTAGTCTGCTCGTTGTCGGTAGCGAGGAGTCTCCAGCTTACGAGAACTCCGCTGCCGGTATAAGCCGCGGAAACTCCGCGATTGAGCTTCTCCACACGCATACCGCTTGTTGCCTTGTCATGCGGTGCGGAGCCGTCAGTATTCGTAAGCTCCAGATAGTCGATATTCGGACCGCCGCCGGAAGTCGTAGCGTAAGCCTTAATGGTATTTTTGCCCTTCTTCAGTGCAACGGTAGTCTTTACATCGTCCCATGTCGTCCATGCGCCGGTGCCGTTGAAGTCAAGGTACTGACCGTATTCACGGTCGCCGTTGACGATGAGCTTGACGGGACGGTTCACGGCCGAACCGTTCGCATAGCGGAAATCAGCCTCATAATTGCCGTCCTCGGGAACTTCGACCGTCCACTCAACATAGCTTCCTATGCAGTTGTCATAGTTGATGTACGCCGTACCTGCAAAGCCTGCGTTCGTGCTTTCCTCCCAGCCCTTATGGGTATCCGCTTCAACAGCGTAATACCTTGCCTGCACGGGCGGAGCTGTGGTAGTGGTGGTAGTAGTTGTAGTCACCGAGGTAGTAGTGGTAGTGCTCGTAATGGTCGAGGTCTCGGTCGTCGTTGATGTGGTGGAGGTGCCGGGGTCGTACGGTATCGGCTCTGTCGGATCGGGATTGTTCACGGTTCGGTAGATCTCCGAAGCCGGAGCTATCTGAACGGGCAGTTCCATACTCAGGTCTATCGTGTTTTTGCCCTTTTCAAGCCGGACTATGACGATAGTCTCGTTCACTCCGGGCTTTATGACGAACGGTGTATACTCATAACCGTAGTTTCCCGTAATAGTGCCGGCGACATCAAAGCTGTATCCGTTTGCCGTGTTAAGGCGAAGCTTGTAGTTGCCCTCCTCCTCGGCTTCGTAATCAAAAATGAAACGGCTCAGTGCGCCGGTCTTATCTCCTCCGACAACGCCGCTCTTTCCGTCCGAAAAACGGGCATATTCTCCGACATGGAGCTCACGCCTGTCACTGAGCACGGACTGCATGATAGCAACAGCGTCCGCCATATTCACCTGACCGTCAGCGTTCGCATCAGCAGCAATGAGCTGGGTATCATCGAGAGTTGAGAGGTTGAGCTTATACTTCTGTATCGCGAGAGCGTCCTTGTTAGTGATGCCGTCGTTGTCAACAACATCGCCGCGCAGGAAATAGTCCGCGTCGGCAGCGACAGCCGCAGACGAAACGAATGGTAATGCCGAGAGTGCAAGAGCTGCACTCACAGCACAGGCTGCGCCCTTCAGCCTTCCGGAATACTTCTTCAATTTTGTTACCCCCTTGAGTATACAATAAATTTTACCTCGAAATATTACCAAATGCCTAATTTGATAATACATTTATGATAGTGATATTATATCAGAATTATAGCATAATGTCAAGTATTTATGGCTATTTTTAAAAGATATGGCATGAAAAATTCCGCTCTTTTCCTTTTGCTCTTACAGGCGCAGGGACGGATAATATCCGCCCCCGCAATTGTTTAGCTTCAACTCATTACACATCAAAATCTGCCATAACGAAAAAACGGAAATGAATTTTTCGTTAATTTCGCCGCAGAGTGTTGAAATGGCGCTGGAAATATAGTATAATAGTTTTGAAATATCAATTGTCTATTTCTCTACGGAGGTGCTAATATGAACGACCAAAAACAAAAGAGGATATCTGCGGCTGCCGTTTTTCTGATGATAGCACTGTCGCTGTTTGCTCTCGTTTCATGCGGAGGCAAAAAGTCCTCGTCAAAAGCCCCTGCTCCGGCTGAACAGACCCGAAGTGTCCAGACATCAGAGGACGAAATCCTGTCCGCGGAGACCGGAGAACAGACCGCCTCAAGGGTCACTACATCAAAAAAGAAGACCACCTCAAAGGCAACGACTACCCGGAAACAGACGACCAAAAAAAAGAAAACAACTACTAAAAATACAACGACTGCCGCAGCGACCACCGTTTCCGCAAAGCAGACAACTGCGGAGAAGCCAACAGCCGCTTACGTTGAGTATAAATTCCGGAACAAGAAGTACCTCAGCGAGCATTTTTCCAAGCACGGCAGCGAATTTGCCGACGATTTCGGCTACAAGACCGCAGCCGAATATGAAAAGGGTGCGAGCGACGTCATAAACAACCCGGACGCCCTGTTCAAGTACGAGGCTGAAGACGGCGACGGCGTCTATTACCTCGAAGCCACCAACGAATTCGTGATACTCTCCACAGACGGCTATATTCGCACCTATTTCCGCCCGAGCGGCGGCAGGAGTTACTTCGACAGACAGTAACAGACTTCTTTCCAAAGGAGGTGAGCCCATGCAGTTCTTCACCCAGCTCATACACGTTGATCTGATATCTGTCATCATAATACTGTTCCTCTACGTCTTTATGAAGTCCAATTCATCATATAACACCGGAATAAGCAAGTATTTTGAGGTAGCGCTGATATTCACCACATTACTGCTCATATCAGACAATTTTGACTATTACTACTCCGGGCTCAGCTCTCCCCACACAGCCCACAGGTATTTCATCGCAGCAGGCTATACGCTGCGAATGGCATCAATGATGTTCTCCCTGTTCATACTCATCGGTGGAAAGGTCAGCCGGCGCACAATGGAGCTGTTCACGCTCCCCACCCTGATAACCGCCCTTATTATGGTGACTGCTCCATTCCACGACTATGTATTCTGGCTGGACGATGACAATGTCCTCCACCGTGAGATGCTCTCTTACGTTCCTCATGTACTCAGCCTGGTATACTTCGTCGCTATAGCCGGCGTTGGCATAAGCCGCCTGCGTCACGGTTTCCGTGAGGAGGGTCTGCTTCTGCTCGTCGGCATAACCGCGATAGGCATCAGCGTTGTCGGTGAGATCGTACTCAAGACCCGCGGCATTATCGTCTGCGTGGTGCTGCTCACTCTCACCTTCTACTACCTTTATATTCACATTTCACACTTCAAGCGCGACACCCTCACGGGGGCTTTCAACCGCCTGAGCTTCTTCGCCGACCTGAAGCGCTTCAAGACAGTCGGCATCACTGCTATCTGCGAGATAGATATGAACGGTCTGAAACAGATAAACGACAAGGAAGGCCACACCGAGGGTGACCGTGCAATAATGACCATTGCAAACACCATTCAGAAGAACATTCCGCCGCACTGCTACCTATACAGGCTCGGCGGCGATGAATTCATCGTGCTGTTCACATATTACGATATGGACGCAGTCAACACTGTCATCGACAGGATAAGGCTCGCAATGTCCCATACTAAGTATTCCTGTGCCTACGGTGCGGCAGCGTGGGACGATTCCAAGTGCTTCGAGGATATCTACGCCGCTGCTGACAAGCTCATGTATGAGGACAAACAGCGCACGAAGGCTCTTTTGGGAACGGAGGCTGAAAGATGAACCCTCGTCTCCCGTACCTGCGTGAAAAGACCTCAAAGCTAACGTCCTCGCCCGGTGTTTACATCATGAAAGACCGCGAGGGCGCTGTTATTTATATCGGCAAGGCTAAAAACCTCAAAAACCGCGTAACGAGCTATTTCCGCGAAAATCCCGACCACACCCCGAAGGTCGCGGCTATGGTCTCCCATGTCAATGACTATGACTTCATCGTCACAGACAGCGAATACGAAGCCCTTGTGCTCGAATGCAGCCTTATCAAACAGCACAAGCCCAAGTACAATATCCTGCTCAAGGACGACAAGGGCTATCACTATATCCGCATCTCCGATGAAGATTATCCGCGCATAACCAGCGAAAAGAACACCAAACAGCCCGGACGCTATCTCGGTCCCTACACGAGCAGTACGGTCGCAAAGGAGGCTGTCGATGAGGCTAACCGCGTGTTTATGCTCCCGACCTGCCGCAGGGTATTCCCGAGGGATATGGGAAAGGGACGTCCCTGCCTTAACTACCACATCAAGAACTGCATGGGCGTCTGCCGCGGAAAGATAAGCCGTGAGAGCTACCTCGAAGCCGTTGAGCAGGCTGTGGACTTCATACGGAGCGGAAGTGCCGGTTCGGTCGAGCGCATGGAGCGCGAAATGAACGATGCCGCGGAAGCCCTTGATTTCGAGAAGGCCGCACTCCTCCGCGACCGCATCTCCGCAGTTAAACGTGCTGCCGAAAAGCAGAAGATAATGAACAGCGGAGTGGATTCCGCTGATGTCATTGCCGCTGCCGAATACTACGGGGGGATATATGTTTCCGTGCTCATGTACCGCGAGAACAGGCTTTTCGACAAGGCTGTATTTGAGCTTTCCAGCTCCGGCGAGGATATCCTCGGGCAGTTCATGGAGCAGTATTACCACGGTCGGACGGATATCCCGAAAACGGTCGTGACCGACCATATCCCGGAGGAAGCCCCTCTGATAGAGGAGCTGCTCGAACATCAGTCCGGTCGCAAAGTGAAGCTCCATGTTCCGCAGAAGGGACGCCTTCTCGAGCTTCTCCGCCTCGCTAAAAACAACAGTGCGGAATATGCCGCGCTCCAGAACGACCGCACCGGCAGAGAGGTCATAGCGCTCGAAGAGCTCGGTAAAAGTCTCGGTCTGTCCAAGCCGCCGCGCTATATCGAGGCTTACGATATTTCCAACCTCTCATCGGAATCAATGGTTGCCGGAATGATAGTATTCGAGGACGGCAGGCCGCTGAAAAAGGCGTACAAGCGCTTCACCGTGAAGGAACAGGAGCTCCAGAACGACTACGGAAGTATGCGCGAGGTGCTGAAAAGACGGCTCATGCACATAGTCGAAGGCGAGGGCGACGAATACTTCACGCGCACTCCCGACCTCATACTCCTTGACGGCGGAAAGGGTCATGTGAACGCTGTCGCTCCCCTGCTCCGCGAGCTCGGACTGGATATACCGCTGTTCGGCATGGTCAAGGACAACAAGCACCGCACCCGTGCGATAGCGACCGGCGGCGGAGAGATACAGATAAACGGTCTGAAGTCCGCATTCAGTCTCGTCACGCAGATACAGGACGAGGTGCACCGCTACTCCGTCGCGTTCATGCACTCAAAGCACAAGAAAAAGACCTATGCCTCCGAATTGCAGACGGTACGGGGCATAGGCGAGAAAAAAGCCGCAAGGCTCATGCTGAAATATAAAACGCGCGAAAACCTCTTGCAGGCTTCTCCGCAGGAGCTCGCCAATACTGCCGGCGTAAACGCCGATACAGCCGCCGAGCTCTGGTCTCTGCTGCATAATGAATGAAAATGCTCTCCCGAAGGAGAGCATTTTCATTTATTCAGCTTCTGAAATGCCATTCGCAGAAGCGTTTTTCCATATAGTCATCGTCGTATTTTTCGTCTATCCACTCGGTGAAGCTATTGCCAGCCTTATGGCCTTCGTGGCGTGCTGCCCAGCGGGCAAGGCAGATACCTGTGAGCGTAAAGTTCACTATCATGAAAGCAGTGAGCGCAAGGCAGGCTGTATCCCAGAATTTTCCGCTGAGCCAGTCAAGTCCGCTGTCAACTATCGGAACGAGCAGACCGAAACCAAGTCCTGCAAAGCCCCATATTATCGTCATCTTGATACATATGAGCCCCATGAAGTTCAGCGGATAGCCTTCGTACGTCCACGCTCTCATATTCAGCGTGTAGCGCAGGACAAGTCCGCACAGGAGCTCGACAGCGTCCCCGACAAAGGCATAAACGAGGAATTTTATGATGATATTCTTGCCGCGCAGGTAATAATTTGCGGCGTAGCAGCCGGAAGCTCCGAGACCGTAGATTATGCAGAACGGTCCCCATACCGAAACGACATGAGTTTCCCAGTGGTCATGCTGGAAATAATACCACACGCCCTCGATAATGACGCCTGCTATGCTTGCGATCATAAACAGCCAGAAAAGTCTCTGATAGGTCGGCTTTCTGGGCTCATAATGCTTTGCCCTCAGAAGAGACCTGACTTCTGAAACAGCAGTATTCAATTATTCCACCCCTTAATACCCCTGATATCATTCAGGAAATAATCTTTTATACTACTATATCATATAAAACGGCATATGTCAACAGGTGATTTTCAATGAAATGCCCTTCCCCGGCAGCCCTTGATTTTGAGCTTTTTCACATTTACCGGCAAAGCCGCAGGCTCATCTCAGGTGCGGTGGTATATTATGGGGCGGAGCTGAACTCCCCTCATCGCAGCCGCAGCAGCCTTCGGGAGCAGTGAGAATTCCGCAACGAGCGACGCCGGCTTACGCTCGATATCGTCCTGTAACATCGGCACGAAGAAGTAGTTCTTCCGGTTGAAAAGCTCACCGATGTTCTTTGCCGAGCCGAGCAGGGAATCGTTCGAGGCTATCGCCAGCAGCACCGGTCTTCCGCTGCGGAGATGCGACTTCACAGCCATCGAAGCCGCCGTGTCGGTGATGCCGTTCGCAAGCTTTGCGGCAGTGTTTGACGTACAGGGGGCAACTATCATTATATCAGTCAGTCCCTTCGGACCTATCGGTTCAGCCTCCGCTATGGTGGCTATCACGGGTCTTCCGCATATATCCTCAAGCCGCCGGATGTTCTCCTGTGCCGTTCCGAAACGGGTATCGGTCGAAGCAGCATTCTCCGACATTATCGGTATCAGCTCCGCACCGAGGTCAGCAAGAGCCTGCGCCTGTTCAAAGCTCCGGCTGAACGTACAGAACGAACCGGTCATGACATAGCCTACGCGCAGTCCTCTGAGTATATCATCCATGACTTTCACTCCTTTCCGCAAGTATCTCCATTATAGTTTCCGCTGTCATCTCTCCGGCAGTTACCGGAGCGGTCTTTCCGGGAAGCCCGAGTGCCCAAACCGTCCTTATGCCAAGCTCACGCGCCGCCTTGAAGTCGATGCCGCCGGGCTTTGAAGCAAGGTCGATGAAAAGCGTCCTGTTCCCGAAGCGTTTCAGAAGTTCCCGGCTGAATATGAGCTCCGGGACTGTGTTGAATACCAGCCCGTATCCCGGCTGTATATCGCTGCTGCTTATACACTTTATCCCGGCTATACGCGCCTTAGCCTCTCCCCTGCCGTTCCTCACGGCAGCCGTGACATCAGCACCGAAGCCCTTCAGGATAGCCGCAAGCGCCGTTCCTATCCTGCCCATTCCGACAATGAGCACCCGCTGACCGCTAAGTGTCACGGGAAGCTCCCCGAGCGCTATCTGCACAGCGCCCTCTGCCGTCGGTATGGCGTTTTTCAGGCACAGTTCCTCCCTTGACATATATTCAACTATCTCATTGTCCGGGAAAAGTCTCCGCAGGCGGTCATCGGCTTTTCCTGCAAGAATGAGTCCTCCGGGTATCAGCATATCCCTGATGTATTCGGGACGCAGCTCGGCACTGCTGCACGGAGCGCTTATCATATCGTCCCCATCAAGAGGCACGACAGGAAGCACGGCACAGTCATAGGCTTCCCTCGCACCCATATCGGCACGGTCGCCAAGCATATCCATCGGTATGAACTCATCACCGAAGCCTGCGAGCCCGATGCCGTATCTGCCGGAAAGCCGCCTTGCACAGTATATCTGCCGCATATCGCCGCCAGCAATGAGTATATCTGATATTTCGTTCATGTTCTTCTCCATTCCGCCGCCGAAGCGGCTCGTTCTGCCGCAGGTCAGCCGCCTCCGGCTTCCTTTTATTATATGAGGGAATGTATTTTCTGACACAGCACGTCAGCAAAAGGCAGTACCGGCACTCTTTTTTGGAAAATATCGGGAAAATACTTGCTTTTTTTCCGGCGTTATGATATAATAAACTTTGTATTTTGAACGCCGTGTTGACGGCAGAATGGAGATAATTATGAAAATGAAAAAATACCTGATCTCAGCTACCGCAGCGATCATGACCGCATCGGCTGCCGCCATGATGTCGATGTCAGCATTTGCAGAAGATGCTGTACAGACCACAGAAGCTTCAAAATCGAGCGGTTCGGCTGCCGGTTCGCTGCTTTCGCTCATAGTTCCGCTCGGTATAATGTTCGCCCTTCTCTACTTCATAGCTATCAAGCCGCAGAAGAAGCGTGACCGTGAACTCAAGGAAATGCAGCAGAGCCTGCAGGTCGGCGACGAGATAGTTACCGGAGGCGGAATAGTCGGTATAATCGTCCGCACAGGCGAGGATACGGTCGTTATCGAGACCGGTGGCGAGAGACATAAGCTCCGCATAAAGACATGGGCTATCACACAGAACGTTACAGCCGATGAGAGAATCAAGGAAGCAAGAGCAGCAGCTGCTTCCAAGAAGGCAGACGGCACAGGTCTTGCATCTGCAAAGCTTGTCGATGACGATGCTGATGAAGAAACGAAGAAGTCAAAGGCTGACGATGAGGAAGTTTCAGACGAGAACAATTCCCCGAAGCCCCTGAAGAAAAAGAAGAAGTAAGTATTATTAAGGACGCACAGTGTGCGTCCTTTTTATTATCGTCAGATCAGTGATGCAGGGACGCCGGGGGGCGGCGTTCCCTGCACTGATCTCTGCTTACTTTTTTACAGATATTCAACGGTTTCCCATTGAAAAATGCCGTTTTTCTGCCCTTATACAGGAGAGCGCTGCGGAAGCTCTCCGGACAGGAGGAAAATAATGGTAATACACGCAAACGGGAAGAATATCCCGACCTATGCCTTCGGCAGCCTGTTCATACAGGGCGAGAGCCTTGCTGATGTGATAACGTTCGTCGTTGACCGGTACTACTGCGGAAAAGACCTGTCACTGTGCGATTTTGCCGTCAGGGGCGTTACCGAGGAAAACTGGGAAGCCAATCAGGTGCTCCCCATGGAGGTCGGAGAGAGGACGATAAGCCTTACATGGAACGTTTCCGACAGCTTCACCTACAATGCCGGAAAGCTCCTTCTTGAGCTCCGCGCATCGGAGACCTCTGCCGGCGGCGTAAATACTGTCGTGAAGTACAGTATGTCTCCGGTTTATGTTGCTCCGACTATCGCCGGCAGGAACGGTCCGCTCCCCGATACGGCGGAACAGGCGGTAAGCGAGATAAACGCAGCCGTCAGCGAAGGTCTTGAAGACTTGCAGGAAAAGATAGACAGCCTTGATATCACGGAATATACCGCTCAGCTCACTTCCGCTACCGAGGCTGACCTTGAACT
Organism: Ruminococcus sp.; assembly: GCA_017525915.1. Classification (GTDB taxonomy): domain Bacteria; phylum Bacillota; class Clostridia; order Oscillospirales; family Ruminococcaceae; genus Ruminococcus. Next base: position 214,066 of record JAFXSC010000018.1, on the reverse strand, counting down.
GCTCAGCGAAGCAATGGACGAATTCGGCCTCGATGAAGTGAACGCAAGGCTCGACAAAATGGAGGAGGACACGCAAACCTATCTCGCGCGTCCGGAAGTCGTTGCCCTCACAAGGGCTGAATATGAGGCGATAACGCCAAAGGAAGATTCACTCTACGTCATCATACAGGGAGGTGCAGTATGACAGGAACAGGTACTCAGGCAGATCCGCTGGTTATAACTGATGCGGCGGACCTCTATTCACTTTCAACATCAGGCGGACCGGCGATGTACTGCAAGCTCGGCAGCGATATCGACCTCAACGGTACGCCCTATGCGGAGAATTTCTCTCCGATACCGCTCAACTGCTGCGAGCTTGACGGCGATGGTCACTGCATACGCAATATCTATGTCAATACCCCGAACCGCAACGTCAAGGTCTTCAATATCCCCTTCTACGGCGGAGATATGGTCCTGAAAAATCTCAGGCTCGAAAATACCGAGCTCATCGGCGAGAATATCTCCGTTATCGCGTCCGACTATCAGAATACGGTATCTCTCTACAACTGTACATTCGTACTGAATATCAGGAGAATGAGCGATATGTCAGCAATTTCCACCACTCACTGCCTTATGGCTTCTGAAAGAGTAAGCCTTTCAATGGAGCTTTCGACCATTGCCGTGAGCGGCTATTACAAGAGACAGTTCGCTGTTGCACGCAACAGTCAGGTCAGACGCTGCCATTTCCACCTTGTACTTGAAATAGGTCTCGGCGACACCAGCGACGGTTCAAGCGGCTCGTTCCTCACCGGCTGTACCCTTACGGACAGCTATGTTACCGGAAGTATCACTGCCGCTTCCCAGCTCACGGACAGCACGAATATGTCTTACAATTGCAGCTTCAACAACAGCTATACCGCTCTCAGCTACATCAACCAGAACAACGTCTACTGGAACGGCAATATGACCACGCCCTGCTTCTACGACAAGGAGCTTGCCGGAAACAGGGACTTCACCGCCTCGCGCACTTACTACGGTCTTACCACGGTACAGTGCAAGAACGCGGAGTATTTGCAGTCAATAGGTTTCCTTGTGGCAGGAGGCGAATGATATGGGCATGGTAATAGTCAGCGGAAGGAACAGCGGCTACCCGTTTGCGGAAGGGCTGCCGGACACTCCGCCGCTTGCAGACACCGCGCCGTATCATGAGTATTACATGAGGATATCGCCGGTGCGGAACGGCGGCTATCCTGCAATAGTCCAGACGCCGTCCGTCGGAGGGACGGGGCTTTCAGAGCCGTATCCGGACTTCATGTTCCACTGTCTCGGCAGCGGCTTCAATGACGGCTATCCGCTCATATTGCAGCTCCACGGCATTGCGCGCGAGCATTTCTGCGATATTTTCTTTGCGGAGGACAACGCGCAGGAATTGTTCTTCGGCAGTCAGAAGGTCACAGCCGCATACTGCAACGGTCAGAAGGTCTTCGGCATAAGGTACGTCACACAGCAGTAAACAATAAGGCACACCATGAAGGTGTGCCTTTGCTGATTCATATTACTTTTCAAGCGTGCCGTGGGAGAGGGACTTGAGGTAGGCATTGATGAAGCCGTCGATATCGCCATCCATAACTGCCTGAATATTGCCGTTCTCAAAGCCGGTGCGCGTGTCCTTTACAAGAGTATAGGGCATAAATACATAGGAACGTATCTGCGAGCCCCATGCTATCTGGTTCTGGACGCCCTTGATATCCTCGATCTTTTCGAGGTGCTCACGCTCCTTTATCTCGATGAGCTTTGAACGGAGCATCTTCATGGCATAGTCCTTGTTCTGGTACTGGCTTCGCTGGGTCTGGCAGGAAACTACGATGCCTGTGGGCTTATGGATAAGGCGTACAGCCGAGCTGGTCTTGTTTACCTTCTGACCGCCTGCACCGCTGGAACGGTAAACTTCCATTTCGATATCCTCGGGACGGATATCGACCTCGATAGAATCGTCAAGCTCAGGCATTACTTCAAGAGCTGCAAAGGAAGTGTGCCTGCGTCCCTGTGCATCGAACGGTGATACACGGACAAGTCTGTGAACGCCGGACTCCGACTTCATGTAGCCGTAAGCATTCTCGCCTTCGATGAGTATTGAAGCGGACTTCATACCGGCTTCATCACCGTCGAGGTAGTCGAGCAACTCGACCTTGAACTCGTGGCGCTCAGCCCAGCGGTTGTACATACGGTAGAGCATTTCTGCCCAGTCCTGCGCCTCTGTACCACCTGCGCCAGCGTGGAATGTAAGGATAGCATTGGAGCCGTCGTATTCGCCGTTGAGGAGCGTTGAGAGCTTTTCCTCCTCGAGCTTCTGCTTGAAGGCTTCGGACTCAGCCTTTATCTCGTCGATGGAGCTTTCGTCGTCCTCCTCGATAGAAAGCTCGATAAGGGTTATGAGGTCCTCAAGGGAATCGTTGAGCTTGTTGAATTTTTCGATCTTGCGCTCGAGGGACTTCTGCTCCTTCAGAACGTTCTGGGAATTTTCAAGATCGTCCCAGAAGCCTTCCTTTGCGGTCTCCTCGCCGAGAGCAGCCACTCTTTCCTTAGCGGCTTTTATATTGAGAACATCGGCAAGCTCGGTCATTTCCTTGCGGTAGCCTGTCATTTCAACTCTGAGTTCGTCAAGTATGATCATACAAAATGTTCCTTTCCAAAGATAAACTAATATATTATACCACGTTTTCACGCATAATTCAAGGGCTTTTTGAGATTTTTTCGCAGCCTTTTATCAATCCCTGAGGCGATGACCCGTCTTCTTCAATTCACTGATCGCTGTGTGCCGCCGGAAACGTCACAAAATCCGCCCCCCTGATATTGACAAATATGCCCGAAAGTGCTATAATATGGTTTATATGAGCACTAAAGGCAAATCTTCAGAAAGGAGCAGGCTTGCTATGGATAGTTTAATGAACCCCGAATTTAAAATAAGAGAGGTCGCTGAGCGAATTAGAGCGACGCGTGAATCGGTAGGCCTTTCTCCGGAGGAAATGGCTGAGAAGATCGGCGTTTCCGTTTTTGAATACAGCGCATATGAGGGCGGAGCAAAGGATTTCAGCTTCTCCTTTATCTATAAATTCGCAAATGCCTGCGGCGTTGAGATAACCGACCTCATGGAGGGCGAATCTCCGCGTATCAACAGCTACGATATCACAAGAAAGGGCGAAGGGCTTCCTATCGCAAGAAGAAAAGGTTTGAGCTACCTCCGCCTTGCACCTAAATTCAGAAACAAGATCGCCGAGCCCTTCCTCGTTACTATCCCCTATGTTGACGAGGAGTACCGTGTTCCGCACCCCCATACCCACGAGGGACAGGAAATGGATATCGTCATAAGCGGTCAGCTCAAGGTCCGCGTCGGCGACAACGTTGAGATACTCAACGAGGGCGACTCTATCTACTACGACAGCTCCGAGCCCCATGACGAATGGGCTGTCGGCGGCAAGGAATGCAAGTTCTACGCGGTGGTATGCGGCGTAAATCAGCCGCAGTACGCGATCAATCACCTCGATCCCGTTATACTTCCCGGTGTTACAAACTTCGACCTTGCCAACATCGCCGATCCTATCGCAAACAGGTTCGTGACCTGCGAGACCGACGAACAGGGTGCGCTGAAAAAGATAAGCTTCAAGAATACCGATACCTTCAACTTCGGCTTCGATATAGTTGACGGTCTTGCTGAAAAATGTCCCGGAAAGACCGCTATGATATATGTTGCGGATGACCTTTCCGACAGGAAGTTCACCTTTGCGGACATTAAGAAATACTCCAACATGACCGCAAATTATTTCCTCTCCAAAGGCATTAAGAAGGGCGACAAGGTCATGCTAGTCCTCAAAAGGCATTACCAGTTCTGGTTCTCGATCATCGCCCTCCACAAGATAGGCGCGATAGTTATCCCTGCCACCAATCAGCTCGTCCAGCACGACTTCACCTACCGCTTCAAGGCGGCAGACGTCAAGGCTATCGTCTGCACCGCCGACGGCGATGTTGCTCATCAGGTAGACCTTGCCGTTGAGGAGAGCGGCATGGACATCATAAAAATGGTCGCTCACGGCGACCGCGAAGGCTGGTGCAGCTTCGACAAGGAAATGCCCGAGTTCAGTGACGTTTTCGAGCGTCCCACCAGTCCGGAAAAGCTCTCCTGCGGAAATGAGCCCAACCTCATGTTCTTCACATCGGGTACTACCGGCTACCCCAAGATAGCTACACATTCCCACCTCTACGCGCTCGGTCACTTCATCACCGCACGTTATTGGCACAACGTTGACCCGAACGGCATACACTTCACCATTTCTGACACCGGCTGGGGCAAGGCTCTCTGGGGCAAGCTCTACGGTCAGTGGCTCAGCGAGACCTGCGTATTCGTCTACGACTTCGACCGCTTCGATGCGAACAAGATACTACCGATGTTCAAGAAGTACAACATCACCACCTTCTGCGCTCCCCCGACCATGTACCGCTTCTTCATCAAGGAGGACCTCTCCAAGTTCGACCTCAGCTCTATCAAATACGCGACCGTTGCCGGCGAGGCGCTCAACCCTGAGGTCTACAACCAGTTCCTCAAAGCGACCGGCGTCAAGCTCATGGAGGGCTTCGGTCAGACCGAGACCACCCTTTCTATCGGCAACTTCGTAGGTATGACCTGCCGTCCCGGTTCAATGGGCAAGCCGAGCGTGCTCTACGATGTCGATATAGTTGACCCGGACGGCAATCCCGTCAAGACCGGTGAGACCGGCGAGATAATCATTCGCACCGACAAGAACGTTCCGGCAGGACTTTTCCTCGGTTACTACCGCGATGAGGAAAAGACAAAGGAGGTATGGCACGACGGTATGTACCACACAGGCGATACCGCTTGGAAGGACGAGGACGGCTATTTCTGGTACGTCGGACGTGTTGACGACGTTATCAAGTCCTCCGGCTACCGCATCGGACCGTTCGAGATCGAAAGCGTTATCATGGAGCTTCCCTATGTCCTCGAATGCGGTGTCAGCGCTGCTCCAGACCCGGTAAGAGGTCAGGTGGTAAAGGCTTCAATCGTGCTCACAAAGGGCACTGTCGGCACTGACGAGCTCAAAAAGGAGATACAGAACTACGTCAAGAAGCATACTGCGCCTTACAAGTATCCGCGTATAGTTGAGTTCCGCGACGAGCTCCCCAAGACTATCAGCGGCAAGATAAGACGTGTCGCACTGAAGGGATAAACAAAGCCCGTAACTATATGTTACGGGCTTTTTCATTACATTTTCGAGAGTATATCAGCCTTTTTGCTGTCAAATTCCTCCTGTGTGATTAGACCGTTTTCGAGCATCTGTTTGAGGGAGTTCAGCTTCTCCATAGCGTCGCCGCCGGAGATATTCTGAACGGGTGCAGGAGCAGGGGCGGACTGCGGTGCGGACTTCTTGACCTCATTGATACGCTTCATTGCTGCCTGTGCGAACTCCTCGGCGTTCTGGACGTAGTGGAACTTGATAAGACCTGAATTTGAACTTATCAGAAGCGTTTCGCCGCTTCGTATTTTATCAAAAAAGCCGTTTGATGTAATAACATTGTCGAGGTGGTCTATCAGCATCTGGAGCTTTTTCTTGCCGAATAATGTTTTTAGCTGTCCTTCTATCTGACCTTCCGTCAATTCAAGCTTGCAGCGTTTGGCGATAGCTTTTCTTATCAGTCTGATAAACAGTGGCATTAAAAATACAATAATCGTTATTACTGTTCCAAAGAATAGCCACAGCGGATAATCCCACTCATTTTCTGAGACATAATTGTAATAAGTTGAGCGATATTCGTAATGCTCGTGATATGGAATCCCCCATAAATATTTAGAGCCTTTATAAGCTCCTTTCTGTGACTCGCCATAATATGGTCCTGTAAAGTAGAAAGCATAACCAACAATTATCCACCACAGTGATGTAAACACCCAGGCAAGATTTGACATTTCACATCGAATGTTTGCTTTACACAAAGAATTAAAAGAATTATTATCATTTTCCATAAAACCGCTCCTTTGATTAAAATATCCCAATATACTAATTATAAGCACCCACATATATAATATCAATAGTTATAACAAACAAAGATTTGAAGCTGATTTTGGTGAATGTGATACTTTCATAAAATCAAAAAGGCGAACCCGAATGATTCAGGTTCGCCTTTAATTAGCATTGATTTTCCAAACTGCCGTTTCTCAATTCTCCCGTGTGCGAAAGCAGACATTGCCGTTCGCAGGAAGTGAGCGAGTTTACGAGCGGCAGCGTGGAGGGCGCAGCCTTCGGCTGCTTAGTACATACCGCCTGCGGGCATTGCAGGAGCGGCAGGTGTGTCCTCCTTGATATCAGCAACAAGGCTCTCAGTTGTGAGCACCATTGAAGCTACGGAAGCAGCGTTCTGGAGTGCGGAACGTGTTACCTTAGTCGGGTCAACGATTCCGGCAGGTATCATATCTGTGTATACCTCATTGTAAGCATCGAAGCCGTAGCCGAGCTTGCGTGAACGAACGATCTTGTCAACGATAACGCTTCCCTCAAGACCTGCGTTCTCAGCGATCTGGCGTACAGGAGCTTCGAGAGCCTTGAGGATTATCTTTGCACCTGTTCTCTCGTCGCCTTCAAGTGTGGGAACGAGCTTTGCAACAGCCGGCATAGCGTTGATGTAAGCTGTACCGCCGCCTGCAACGATACCTTCCTCAACAGCAGCCTTTGTAGCTGCGAGAGCATCCTCGATGCGGAGCTTCTTCTCCTTCATCTCGATCTCAGTAGCAGCGCCGACCTTGATAACTGCAACACCGCCAGCGAGCTTTGCAAGTCTCTCCTGGAGCTTCTCGCGGTCGAAATCGGAAGTTGTTGTCTCGATAGCAGCTCTGATCTGAGCAACTCTGCCCTTGATAGCTTCCTTGTCGCCTGCGCCGTCAACGATGATAGTGTTCTCCTTCTGGATAACTACCTGCTTAGCCTGACCGAGCTGTGTGATCTGAGTCTCGTTGAGTTCAAGACCGAGCTCGGAGGAAATTACCTCGCCGCCTGTGAGAACAGCGATATCCTTGAGCATTTCCTTTCTTCTGTCGCCGAAGCCGGGAGCCTTTACAGCGGCAACCTTGAATGTGCCGCGGAGGTTATTGAGGATGATAGTTGTGAGAGCCTCACCCTCTACATCCTCAGCGATGATAACGAGCTTCTTGCCCATTTTTACGATCTGCTCGAGGAGGGGAAGTATCTCCTGGATAGAGGATATCTTCTTATCTGTGATGAGGATGTAGGCGTCGTCGTAAACAGCTTCCATCTTGTCAGCATCTGTAATCATATAAGGTGAGATGTAGCCGCGGTCGAACTGCATACCCTCAACTACCTCGCTGTATGTCTCAGCGGTCTTGCTCTCCTCGATAGTGATAACGCCGTCGGAAGTTACCTTCTCCATAGCCTCAGCGATGAGCTTGCCGACGTTCTCGTCAGCAGAGGAAACTGTGCCGACTCTTGCGATATCCTCGCTGCCTGCAACAGCCTTGGAGTTCTCAACGATAGACTTAACAGCAGCGTCAACAGCCTTTGCGATACCCTTCTTGAGTACCATCGGATTAGCACCTGCTGCAATGTTCTTCATACCCTCGCGGACAATGGTCTGAGCGAGAAGTGTAGCGGTAGTTGTACCGTCACCGGCAGCATCATTGGTCTTTGTAGCAACTTCCTTTACGAGCTGTGCGCCCATGTTCTCGAAAGCGTCCTCAAGCTCGATGTCCTTGGCGATAGTAACGCCGTCGTTAGTGATGAGGGGAGCGCCGAACTTCTTGTCGAGAACGACATTTCTGCCCTTGGGTCCCATTGTTATTCTTACTGTATCAGCAAGCTTGTCGATACCTGCCTGAAGTGCGTTTCTTGCGTCTGCGCCGTACTTTATATCCTTAGCCATAATATATTACTCCTTTAATCAAAATTCATAATTTATAATGCGTTATTTTACTACTGCGAGGATGTCTTCCATTTTAACGATGATGTACTCAACGCCGTCGAGCTTCACGTTAGTTCCGGAATACTTGGAGATGAGGATCTTGTCGCCCTTCTTTACCTCCATTTTAACGTCTGCTGTACCCGGACCTACCTCAATGACCTCAGCGAATTCGGGCTTTTCCTTGGCTGAGCCTGTAAGAATGATACCGCCGGAAGTGGTCTCTTCTGCTTCTGCCATTTTAACTACGACTCTGTCCTGTAAAGGTTTGATAGTCATGATATATACCTCCTGAAAATAATTATCTTAGCTTGTTTAGCACTCTCTTTCTCTGAGTGCTAACTATATTTTACCACCTTTTTATAATAAATCAAGAGTTTTCTCAAAGGTTTCACAAATTTTGGAATTTTGCACTATTTGTTGAAAAGCATGTTGAAAACTCTCGAAGGTTTTTCGTAAAATAAAAACGGCTGTTGTTACACAGCCGTTTTTATCATGAACACACCTATTTATATTTCCCTTTTATTATCCACTGAATGATTCCGGATATATCGGCAGTGTCTTGTATTCGCCGAGAAGATAGCCTCTCATGACTACTGCATCAATGATATTTATATATCCGTCCTTGTAAAGATCGGCGTTGTCGCGCTGATAATAATCAAGGGCATAATCCTTGTTCGCAAGCCTCCGCCGCAGTATTATATAATCGAAGCAGTTCACCGTACCGTCAGCGGTAAGGTCGCCAGGTCCCGGAGAATACGGGAAGTAAGCTCCGCTTAGTTCTCCGTCATAATCTATGAATATCTGCGTCCAGTACCAGCCATAAGGACTGTTTTCATCGTAGAATACGCCAATACCTATATAATCATATCTCGGATCGATTATAGCCTCCCAGTGCTTTGGAGAAGCCTTCCAGTCGTTGAAGGTCCCTTCCGGAGAGGGCAGACCTGCCGCGATATTCTCGGCGGCATAGGAATACGGCACCAGTGACCTGTCGATAACGGTGCTGAACTTTGAGCCGTCGGGACGGTTATGATCCCATTTCACAGCACATTCGCTTGCACGGACATTAGCCCTGTCGTTGAGATAAGGCACAACGCGGACCGGTTCAAGCCCAGCATCAATACGCGCTTCATTAACAAGATATCCGACTTCGTCAGCAAGCTGTGCCCATGAACGCTGAGCCTCTTCTCCGGAGGTTACAGCCGGGGCGCTGAGCATACAGCTGAAAGCAACTGCCGCAGCAGACATACAGGATATGAACTTATTGACTATACATCTGACAGTAAACATAGCAGTGCCTCCCCTCTTGTTAATATCATGCGGAATTATACGCACAGGATAAGCATTGCTGCATCTCATCCTGTTCAATAATTTCCTATAATAATTCTATCACAGTTTACACGATATTTAAAGAGCCGGGAGGCTGATTTGTAGGAAATGTCAATAAAATTCTCCGATTTGCACAAGCAAGACTAATACCATCTGTATTATCCGCCTGCTATTATCCGGAAGCGGTCATTCATCAGCCTTTTTGCTGAGAGCTGAGGTTATTACCGGGTAGTATTTGTCCGCCGATGCGAGAACGATATCAACGAGATCTATGATCTGCGGAGCCGGAAAATCACCGCGTACAAATGTGCTGTAACCGACTGTGAGCTCGCCTGTCGGGTCAATGAACATCTTGCAGCCGAAAACAGCAGGGTCGGCGTTGAATTCATTCATTCTCAAAAGGATGTCGTGGTTGATCGAGCTGAATTTAACCATGCGGCTCGCCATTATTACGAGCACCTCTGTCGAATTACTGTAATGAACAAAGAAAGTAGCGGCAGCCTCGTGGTTCGGGAGCTTCAGCGAGAACCAGAGCACCTCTTCGCTGTCGTCGGGAGCGTTGTAGTCGATATTCTGTCTTTCAAGAAATTCCGCCAATTGTTTTATAGTATCAGTCATGATAAATTCCTCCGTGGGACTGTATTATTATGGATTGATTATACCACAGCCGCCCGTTTTTGTCAACCGGAGCACCGGACACAAGTAATATCTTCCGTGTGCAAAAGCCAGTAAGCTTCCGCATTATCCCTGAGATGTCCGCATATACTGTATCACACACCAGAACAGGAGGGATATCATGCACAGACGGCACAGAACACCGTGGACGGCAAGAACTTCGGGCATGATGATACCTGCCCTCGCTGGAACTCTCGCTTCCGCCGCGCTCACGGCACTACTCTCCGCAATAAACTATTTCTTCTTCGATGACATGACCATGTCCGCGATGCTCGCTGCTGCCGCCTGCTGTGCCGGGAGCTTCGCAGGCGCATTTTTCGGCGGAAAGTACCGCCGCCGCAGAGGCATAGCCGAAGGCGCAATCTGCGGCTTGCTGATATACCTCATGTTTTCAGCCGCAGGTCTGATACTCACAGGTTCGCCTGCCGGCATAAAGAAACTCCTCCTGCTCACCGTTTCCGGTGCGGCAGGAGGAGTATGCGGCGTAAATTCAAAACGTCCTAAAAACCTAATGGACTGATCAGAAGTTGCCCGATCTGTCCTCTATGAGCTTGAATCTGATATGGTAGTAAACCGGTTCGCTGTCCTTCTCAAGATGAGCGCAGGTCGCAGGAACGGTGTCCCCTGCCGAATACTGGCTGCTGATGGCGTCGTACAGCTCATTGTAGGAGCTGACGGCCTTGCCGTTAATCTCGGTGATGAAATCCCCCACCTTCAGGTCGGTGTTTTTGATATCGCTGTCCTCGAATATCTCCCCGATGTATACGCCCTTGAAGCCGTCCGGTATCTTGAATCCGAGCTTGTTCTCAACCGCAAGCCTGCGCGAATCGGTGTTCATATCCATCAGAGATATGCCTATGCGGAAGCGGCCTGTAACGTAGCCCTTGTTTATGAGCTCCTCTATTATCGGGAGTGCCTGATTTATGGTTATCGCAAAGCCGAGACCTTCAAGCGTGCTGCTTACGAGCTTCGACGAGGTTATGCCAATGACCTGACCGTACATATTCACGAGCGCACCGCCGGAATTGCCGGGACTTATCTGTGCGTTGGTCTGAATGCACTCCATCTGGAAGCCCTTGTTGCTGTCACCACGCACCTTTCTTCCGACATGGGAAACAATACCATCGGTAACGCTTGACGAAAGCCCTGCCGGATTGCCGACCGCTATGACCTGCTCGCCTACGATAGTCTCATCTGAATCGCCGAGCGTTGCCGGCTTCATTTTGACATCGCTGACCTTGATAACAGCGATATCGGTCTTTATGTCCCTGCCGACTATCTTGGCATCGTACACACTGCCGTCGTTTGTCTTGACGGTATGATAGCCGTCCGACTGCAAAACATGAGCATTTGTAACGATGTAGCCGTCCTCTGTGATAACTATGCCCGAGCCGGAACCGACAAAGGTATTGTGTCCGGCGTCGCTGTAAGTATAGATCTCAACTATCGAGTCTATGACAGCTGCCGCAGCGCCTTCAACAGTATACTTTCCGCTGCTGTCAACGAAATTGTCGGGGTCATTCGCACCGGCAGGCTTGGACTTCCGGTAGAGAACGACATTGCGCTGTGCGCTTATCTTGTTGATCGCTTCCTTGCTGTTGACGATGTCTTTAACGATGCCAAACAGAGCGATAGCGATAGACACGAGCATGAGCAGCGTGAACAAAAGTGCAGCCGATGAACTGTTCTTTTTACGCTTTTTCCTGCCGGAAGTCTCTTCTTCCTCCGCAGCAGCAGGCTCGTCGAAGCCTATCGGCTCATACATGAATGCGTCATATACAGGCTTAACAGGCTCGTCACCGGGCTGAGGCTCAGGTGTGCTCTCCGCAGGCGTTACTTCATCAGTGCTTTCGGGAGCTTTTTCATGCAGCGGCACATATCCGCTGTCGGAATAAATATCCTTTTCGTCCATAGAATTCCTTTCCGTTCAGATTGTTCTATCATTATTTCCGGTATGAATGCCGGAAAAGCCGGTGTTCATAAGCGTCCGGCGTTTTCCGCCGTAAGTTACTGTCCCTTCTTTTCTATCGGGAGCTGTATGATAAACTCGGTGTATTCGCCGTAAACGCTCTTTACGACAATGTGTCCCTTGTGAAGATGAACTATCTTGCGCGATATCGAAAGCCCGAGACCGAGACCGGTAGTGTCCTTTCCGCGCGAGGAATCTGTCTTGTAGAATCTGTCGAAGACCTGCGGTATCTCGTCCTCCTTCAGACCCTCTCCGGTGTTCTTTATGCCTATCTCGTACCACTCCTCCGTCTTGTCAAAGCGGAAGGTGAGCGAGCCGTCATTGTTTACGAACTTGACGGCGTTTTCGACAAGGTTGTATATTACCTGCTGCATGAGGTCAACATCTATTTTAACAACGAGCCTTGTGCTGTCGAGGCCGAATACATCAAGGTTCTTTTCCTCTATACGGGTCTCGAACATGAGCACGGTCTGTATTACAAGGTCGGTGATGTTTGCTTCCTTGAAATTCGGAGTCATTGCACCGGACTCAAACTTTGTCATATTCAGCATTGAGCTGATGAGTATTTTAAGGCGGCGCATCTCCTTTGAAACTATGATGAGATACTCCTTGCGCTTTTCCTTGGGGATAGTGCCGTCAAGAATGCCGTCAACGAAGCCGCCGACCGTAGTTATCGGTGTTCTCAGCTCGTGGGAGACATTAGCGATGAAGGTCTTGCTGGTATTTTCGTTGGTCGCAACATCGTCCGCAAGCGCATTGACATATTCTGCGATCTCCTTTACGTTGCCGTCGATGTCAGTCGGGAGCTTCTCGGAGAAATCGCCCTTGGCGTACTTTCCGGTTATCCTCAGGCAGTCGTTCTCATAAGCCTCGAGCTTGCTTATCCTCCTGTGGAGAATGAAGAATGCCACGGCAAGGGATATGAGCGAGAAGAGAATATAAAACAGCACTACCTTCCATGTATAGCTGTTTATGCTGTTGGTAAGCCCATAGAATACGGCGTACATCCTCACCGGAACGCCGCTTTCGCTTGTTTTGAGGAATATCCTTCTGCCATAGGTAAGGCGCGGCTCATTCTTGGCATAGCCGTTCTTGTCAAGGGCCAGATAGCTGCTGTTTTCGAGCTTGCTCATCATGCTCTCGCTGAGCGGCTTGGCTTCCTTTATCTCCCTTTCGAGGTTGAACTTGCCGGACGCGAGCTCAAGCTCATAATCGTTCGGCGAAACGAGGCATTTTCCGTCTGTATCGTATATGAACACCTCGATCTTGCGGTCCTTCTGGAGAGCCGCATGGAGGGAATACACATTGTCGCTGTTTATCTTTCCGTCCTTCTTGTATTCCTCTTTAAGGCAGCTTATGAACAGGTCGCCCGTATCCTGAAGCTCCTTCAGTTTTTCATTCCTGTATATGCCCGTGCCAATTGAGATGATTATTACACCGATGAAGACGAGCGAAGTTATGAGTATTATGAAAGTCTGTCTGAAAAGCCGGCTGTAAGTGCCCTTCTTGTTTTCCAAATCAACCACCTCTCACTGATAGAAAAGGGGGACGGAAGTCCCCCAGTTATGACATAGCATGGCTCCGGAGGATCATTCCTCCTCCTCAGCCTCGAACTTATAACCCACACCCCATACAGTTTTGAGAGCCCATTTATCGGAAATTCCCTCGAGCTTCTCGCGGAGACGCTTGATATGAACATCAATGGTACGCGAATCGCCGTAATATTCAAATCCCCATACCTCATCAAGAAGCTGGTCACGGGTATACACCCTGTTGGGATTTGAAGCAAGGTAGAACAGGAGCTCGAGCTCCTTCGGGGGAGTATCTATGACCTTTCCGGCAACCTTAAGCTCATATCTTGTCATATTGACAGTGAGCTTGTCGTAGTGTACCTCTCTTGCCTCGGGCTCTGCATTGCCTGTGCCCACGCGGCGTGTAACGGCATTGATACGCGCGATGACTTCCTTGGCGTCGAAGGGTTTTACTATGTAGTCATCGGCGCCGAGTTCAAGGCCGATGACCTTGTCGATAGTCTCGCCCTTTGCGGTTATCATAATGATCGGAACATTGGATTTTTTTCTGATCTCGCGGCATACCTGCCAGCCGTCGATGCCGGGGAGCATTATATCAAGAAGCACCATATCAGGCTTGAGAGCGTTGAACTTTACAACAGCCTCCTCACCGTCATGGGAGAGAATGACTCCGTAACCATCCTTTTCGAGATAAAGCCTGAGAAGGTCGCATATATTTTTGTCGTCGTCAACGATAAGGACCTTCAGGTTCTTTTCCATAGCCATAATAATTCCCTCTTTTCAATGAAGAATATGTTGATATTATTATACCGCAAAATTAAATAAATGTCAATGATATTTATACAATTTAACTGAATTATTTAAATTTTTCTGAATTATTAACAAATTTCTGCGATAAAATAACTTGAAACTCTGCATAAGTCAGCCGGCTATTTGTGCAAAACAGCATATCTTCACGGAATATATAGACAAATTATAAGAAATCAGCTATAATATATGTGTGTAACTATGCGCCGCGCGCAGAAGGTGCATCACCATTAACTTTTAGGAGAATCAGCAGATGAGAGTTATCACCGGTATCGCCAGAGGAAGACGCCTTACTGCTCCGGAAGGACTTGATGTCCGCCCGACCGCAGACAAGGTCAAGGAAGGCATCTTTTCAGCCGTCCAGTTCGATATTGAGGACGCCTATGTCCTTGATCTTTTCGCCGGAAGCGGTCAGATGGGTATTGAAGCTCTCAGCCGCGGCGCAAAACGCGCTGTTTTCGTTGATAATTCTCCGCGTTCTATCAACTGCGTCAACGAGAACCTCCGCAATACAGGGCTTGCCCTCCATGCTGAGGTCATAAACCGCGACAGCTACGACTTCATTAAAATGACCGGTCAGAAGTTTGACATGATAATCCTCGATCCCCCGTACCACTACGGTCACATCGCCGCTCTCCTCCCCTATGCTGCAAAAAAGCTCAGACAGGGCGGATGCATCATCTGTGAGTATGAGCGCGAGGCTGAGCTCCCCGCAACTCCCGAAGGGCTCGTCCTCAGAAAAACCTACCACTACGGAAAGATCAACGTTACCATATTTGTCAGCCCTGTACCCGATGAGGAGGTGCCAGACGAATGAGAAGAATAGCAGTCTGCCCCGGAAGCTTCGATCCCGTGACACTCGGACATCTCGATATCATTACCCGTGCTTCAAAGCTTTTCGATAAGGTCATCGTCCTTATTTCCCGAAATGCCGGAAAAGGTCAGCCGAGCTTCACTGCTACCGAGCGTATGCTCATGATACAGACCGTTACCCGCGACCTCGACAATGTGGTCATAGATGTGCTCGACGGTCTGCTTGCCGATTATGTCCGCAATGTCGGCGCTATCGCCATAGTCAAGGGTCTGCGTGCCGTCAGCGACTTTGAGTACGAGTTCCAGATGGCTCTTGCCAACAAGAAACTCTATTCCGGCGCGGAGACAGTGTTCCTGACTACCGCTTCCGAGAATATGTACCTGAGTTCGAGCGTAGTCAAGCAGATAGCCTATTTCGGCGGCGATATAAGTCACTTTGTTCCCGAAGCAATACTTGATGATATAAAACAAAGATTAATAAAAGAGAGGTAATTAATTATGAGCATTGATGAGATACTTGAAGAAATGGACGAGCTCCTTGACAAGGCTTCGTCTGTACCCTTTGCTTCACACAAGAAGATAATCGACGGTGAGCGTATGCGTGAGCTTATCAACGACGTCCGTCTGAATATGCCTCACGAGCTCAAGGAAGCCAAGAAGATAGAGTTCGACTGCCAGCGCATCCTCAACGAAGCCAAGCTCAATGCAGAGTCCATCATCCGCAAGGCTGAGGAGCGTGCAGCTCAGATAGTATCACGCGAAGCTATCGTTACCGAGGCGAAGAAGAAGGCTGTCGATATGCTCACAAAGGCACAGGCTGCTGCCAAGAACCTCCAGAAGAACGCTGCCGAGTCTGTATCGAAGATGCTCTCCGACACTGAGGCTCACTATTCACGCAACCTCCAAAACCTCAAGATGGTCCAGACAAAGCTTTCCACTACAACAGGAACTCCCAACAATAACGCTAATCCTATGGGCGGCGGTATGTCGAACATCAATATCAAGTAAACTGAAAGGGGCGCACGGTCTGTGCGTCCCTGCTTTTTAATGGGACGCCGTCCCTGCAGAATAATGACATTATTAAGGCACAAAAAAGCCCGTTCCATTCGGAACGGGTCTTTTCATATCTGCGATCAAACGAGCTTGATGATAGCCATTTCAGCAGCGTCGCCGCGGCGGGGTCCGATCTTCACGATCTGTGTGTAACCGCCGTTCTTGTCAGCATACTTCGGAGCGATCTCGTCAAAGACCTTCTTAGCAACTGACTCCTTTGTAACGTATGAATATACCTGACGCTTGGAGTGCAGATCATCATTTTTACCGATAGTGATCATTTTTTCTGCAACAGCGCGAACTTCCTTTGCTCTTGTAACAGTCGTCTCGATCTGACCGTTCTCAAGAAGGAAAGTTACCATGCCTCTGAGCATAGCCTTTCTGTGGTCGGTTGTTCTGCCCAGCTTTCTTGTACCCGGCATTGTATTTCACTCCTTTTTATAAGTGTATGGATTATTCTTCTTCAGAGCTGAGATCGAAGCCCAGTGACTGGAGCTTCTCCTTGACCTCGTCGAAGGATTTCTTACCAAGGTTTCTAACCTTCATCATTTCTTCCTCAGACTTGTTTATCAAGTCGTCCACGGTATTAATTCCGGCACGCTTCAAACAATTGAAGGAACGTACCGATAGATCAAGATCCTCAATGGTCATCTCAAGGATCTTCTCCTTACCCTTCTCGTCCTTTTCAACAAGAACCTCAGCAAGACCAGCCTCTTCAGAGAGGTCGATAAAGAGCTTGAGGTGTTCGCCGAGCAGGTTAGCCGCCTGAGAGAGAGCTTCCTTAGCGGAGATAGTACCGTCGGTCCATACCTCCATTGTAAGCTTGTCGTAGTCGGTGACCTGTCCGAGACGGGTATCCTCAACGGTATAATTTACCTTAAGAACAGGAGTATAGATGCTGTCTACGGCTATCACATCAACGGGGAGGTTGATCTGCTTCTTGTTTCTTTCTGCGGAAACATAGCCTCTGCCTCTGTCAATGGTGATCTCCATATAGAGCTTGGCGTCCTTACCGAGAGTAGCGATGTGCATACCGGGATCGAGTATATTTACCTCGGAATCGGTCTTGATATCGCCTGCTGTGATCTCGCATTCTCCCTCTGCCTCAATGTAGACAGTCTTGGGGCCTTCGCCGTAAAGCTTTGCGGTAAGACCCTTTATAGCGAGGATTATCTCGGTAACATCCTCTTTTACGCCGGGAATCGTTGATAACTCGTGGTGTACCGTACCGTCCTTGCCCTGAAGCTTAACGGATGTTACAGCCACACCCGGAAGTGAGGAGAGCAGCACACGCCTGAGGCTGTTTCCAAGAGTGATTCCGTATCCACGCTCCAGCGGTGCTAAAACGAATTTGCCGTATTTGCCGTCACTTTTAAGCTCGACAATATCGATATCAGGCTTATTGATCTTTTCCAGCATAAAAACCCTCCTATTTCACATTTACTATTGAGAATGAGCTTTGTATAAACAAAATAATTATTACTTTGAATAAAGCTCGACGATAAGGTGTGTTGCAACCTCGTAATCGATGTCCTCAGCGGAGGGCATACGGTTTACAGTTGCAGAGAAGTCGTCCTTGTTAGCTGTGAGCCACATAGGAACTACTCTGTCCTTAGTCTCCTCAACGGTATTCTTGAACTTATCAGAGGTCCTGTCCTTTTCGCGGAGGGCGATAACGTCGCCGACCTTTACGCGGTAGGAGGGAATATTTACCTTCTTGCCGTTTACAGTATAGTGGCTGTGAACAACGAGCTGTCTTGCCTCACGTCTTGTGAGAGCAAGGCCCATTCTGTAAACAACGCTGTCGAGTCTTGACTCGAGACAAGTGATGAGGTTATCACCAGCCTTGCCTTCCATCTTCTCAGCGATCTCAAAGTAGTGATAGAACTGCTTTTCGAGTACACCGTAGATGAACTTCAGCTTCTGCTTTTCCTTAAGCTGGAGTCCGTATTCAGAGATCTTCTTTCTGTTGTTAGCGTTCTTGAAACGGATGGACTCCTTCTTGGAAACGCCCATAACAGCGGGGCTGATGCCCAGATATCTGCACTTTTTAAGAATTGGTTCCTTCTGTACTGCCATAATAAAACACCTCCGGTTTGATCAGACACGACGTCTCTTGGGCGGACGGCAGCCATTGTGAGGAATGGGAGTTACGTCCTTGATCATCTTAACTTCAAGACCAACTGTCTGAAGCGCTCTTATAGCAGCCTCACGGCCTGCGCCGGGTCCCTTAACGTAAACTTCAACGTTCTTGAGACCGTGCTCCATAGCAGCCTTAGCTGCTGTCTCTGCAGCTGTCTGTGCTGCGAAAGGAGTGGACTTCTTTGAACCTCTGAAGCCGAGCTCGCCTGCGCTTGCCCATGAGATAGCGTTACCGGCTGTATCTGTGATCGTTACGATCGTGTTATTGAAAGTGGACTGGATATGAACTGCGCCGCTTTCGATATTCTTGCGTTCTCTACGTCTTCTGACGGTAGTAACCTTTTTACCCTTCTGCTGTGCCAAAGCTCATGACCTCCTTACTTCTTCTTGTTTGCGATGGTCTTTACAGGGCCCTTGCGGGTTCTTGCGTTTGTCTTGGTTCTCTGACCTCTTACGGGGAGACCCTTTCTGTGACGAACGCCTCTGTAACAGCCAATTTCAACAAGTCTCTTGATGTTGAGTGCTACTTCTCTGCGGAGATCGCCCTCAACGGTGTAGTTTGCATCGATGTAGTCACGAAGCTTAGCAACGTCCTCCTCAGCGAGGTCCTTGACTCTTACATCAGGGTCAACGCCTGTTGCAGCGAGGATATTTGTTGCTGTCTGACGACCGATTCCGTAGATATAAGTGAGACCGATCTCGATTCGCTTATTCTTGGGAAGGTCAACACCGGCTATTCTTGCCATATTATAATTGCACCTCCATTAATGCTTTGGGTGGATTAACCCTGACGCTGCTTGTGCTTAGGGTTTTCGCAGATTACCATGATTCTGCCTTTTCTCTTGATGATCTTGCACTTTTCGCAAATGGGTTTTACTGAAGGTCTTACTTTCATTTAAAATACCTCCTTTAGCGGATAGGACGGGGGCTTTCCCCTGCCTTGTGTTATTTAACGCGCCATGTGATACGACCCTTTGAGAGATCGTAGGGTGACATTTCAAGCTTTACCTTGTCGCCCGGCACTATTCTGATATAATTCATTCTGAGCTTTCCGGAAACGTGGGAAAGTACCTCGTGACCGTTTTCAAGCTGTACCTTGAACATTGCGTTAGGCAGAGCGTCTGTTACAACGCCTTCTACCTCGATAACATCTTCCTTGGACACCTGATAACCTCCTTTACTCCTTGGCGCTGAACTCTCTGAGCAGCGTCCTGAGCTTCTTATCGGTAATATCGTTAATATCTTCTATCACGCTGTCTGTCGGGCTGATATGCTTTATGTTCTTGCGCTTCGGGGAAGAGAGTTTCCTGCTTTTCCCGTCGGCTATCGAGCAATATCCGCCGGATATATCAGTGACTGCGAAGAAGCCTCCGCTGTCTCTTCCGGCATCTGCCCTGACGACTGAGCCTATCTCAAGCTTCACAATTATACCCCCTGTCAGGGCTGCGTCAGAATGACGGGACCGTCAGGAGTTATTGCGATCATATGCTCAAAATGAGCAGAAAGTGAACCACTTTTGGTAACCACGGTCCAATTGTCCTTCATTACCTTGACATCGTCGCCCCTGACGTTTATCATAGGCTCGATGCAAATGGTCATACCCGATACCAGTCTGGGACCGTGTCCGGCTTTTCCCCAGTTCGGCACCTCGGGAGATTCGTGAACTTCTCTGCCAATACCGTGGCCGCAGTAATTTCTTACGATTCCGTAGCCTCGTGAAGCACAGTACTCTTCAACAGCATGAGATATATCTCCGATCCTTGCGCCCGCCTGAGCCTGAGCTATGCCCTCGTAAAGGCTCTTTTCAGTTACCTCAAGCAATGCCTTGGCTTCATCAGAAATCTTGCCCACAGGGAAGGTCCAGCAGCTGTCACCGTTAAAGCCCTTGTAAGCCGCACCGGTGTCTATGCTGACGATATCGCCTTCCTTTAGTCTGTGGCTCGCCTTCGGGATCCCGTGAATAACTTCCTCATTGACTGAGATACAAGCGTTTCCCGGGAAGCCGTAAAGCCCCTTGAAGCAGGACTTAGAGCCGTGTCTTGCGAAGTATTCGCCGACCAGCTTATCAACGTCGAGCGTTGACATACCCGGCTTCAATCTTTCGCCCGCATACCATATTGCGCCGCAGGTTATTCTCCCTGCTTCGCGCATTATGGCTAACTCGGACTTTGATTTAATGGTTATGCTCATTACTTATCTGCTCCTACGGCAGCAAGTGTGAGCTTTGAAGTCTCAGCGACCTCCTCCTGACCCTTTACGGTAACAAGCTTGCCCTGTTTCTCGTAGTAGTCCTTGAGGGGAGCTGTCTTTTCGTGATATGTTGCAAGTCTGTCGAGTACGACCTCGGGCTGATCGTCCTTGCGGATGATAGTCTTGTCGCCGCACTTGTCGCAGATGCCCTCGACCTTGGTAGGCTTATACTCTACATGGTAGGAAGCACCGCAGCCCTGGCAGACTCTTCTGCCTGAAACTCTCTGCTTGATAGTTTCGTCTGCAACGTCTATCTCGATGACCTTGTCTATCCTGATGTTCATTTCATCAAGAGCCTCTGCCTGCGGAACGGTTCTGGGGAATCCATCGAGGATGAAGCCGTTCTTGCAGTCGTCCTCAGCGATCCTCTCCTTCAGGATACCGATTACGATATCGTCTGAAACGAGAGCGCCGGCGTCCATAGCCGCCTTTGCCTTGAGACCGTACTCTGTACCGTTCTTGGCAGCTTCGCGGAGAATGTTGCCTGTGGAGATCTGGGGGATATTCAGTGCCTCGGAGACTACCTCAGCCTGTGTACCCTTACCTGCACCGGGAGCGCCTAAAAAGATAAGATTCATTATGCCGTTCCTCCTTTACTGTAAGAAGCCCTTATGATGACGCATCATAAGATGTGATTCAAGTGTTCTTGTAGTTTCCAGTGCGACGCTTACCGCAATGAGTATCGTCGTACCTCCCATTGAAAGCGATTGCAGCTTGTCGTCTGCCATAGCGATGAATATCGGTATGATAGCGATGATGCCGAGGAAGAAAGCGCCGACGAGAGAGATCTTGTTGAGCACTCTCTGAATGTAGTCGGAGGTGGGCTTGCCGGGTCTGATGCCGGGGATAGCGCCGTTCGACTGTCTGAGGTTGTTAGCAATCTCAACGGGATTGTACTGGATAGAAACGTAGAAGTAGTTGAACGCGATTATGAGCAGGAAGTAGAGTATCGCATATGACCAGCTCGTTCTCTTGAAGAACTGACAGAAGGCATGATAGAAGCCTGATGATGCGTTATCCGGTTTGAAGAGCTGAATGGTCTGCGGAAGTGCCATGAAGGACATAGCGAAGATGATAGGCATAACGCCGCTCATACATATCTTTATCGGGATATGTGTCTTCTGTCCGCCGTACTGCTTTCTTCCTACTACGCGCTTTGCGTACTGTATCGGGATACGTCTTTCCGCTTCATTCATGAATACGATAAAGCCGATCTCGAAGAGGATAAAGAGTAAGTAAGCGAGTGATATCCAGAGATATTTACCGTTCTCGTTGTTCTCGATACTCTCCTTGGAGAGACGGATGAGGAGTCCGGCGTCGGTGGGGAATCTTGCTGCGATACCGGCGAAGAGTATGATGGATACGCCGTTGCCGATACCGTTGTCGCTTACGCGGTTGCCCATCCATACAACGAATGAAGCGCCTGCAACGAAGCTGAGTATGATAACTGCTCCGGCAAACCAGCCTTCAGTTCCTTCGGTGTACTTTACAGCGTGGGCTGAACGTCTGAGTGTGAGGTAGTAGGCATAAGCCATGAAGAAAGCAAGGACAAGTGCGACGAACGCTGTAATCTTGTTGATCTTCTTCCTTCCCTCCTCGCCTTCGTCGCGGAGTCTTTCCAGCGGCGGCAGCGCAAACGTCAGGAGCTGCATGATGATCGAAGCGTTGATGAACGGTGTGATTGAAAGTGAGAAGATGGTCGCCTGTGAGAGCGCGCCACCGGTGAGGATATTCAGGTACTCGAGGAAGTTTCCGTCCTTAGTGTTATCGCCCATCCAGTCCTTGACTACATCTGAGTCGAGAAACGGAACTGTGATAGCGCTTCCGAGTCTGAATATTACGATCATGAGTAATGTGTACAGGAGCTTTTTCCTTATTTCCGGAACGCCCCAAGCCTTTTTCAGGGTCTGAAACACAATTACATCACCTCTGCCTTCCCGCCAGCCTTTTCGATTTTTTCGATAGCGCTCTGTGAGAATTTAGCAGCCTTTACAGTTAAATTAGCAGTAAGCTCTCCGTTGCCGAGTATCTTTACGCCGTCATTCACCTTCTTAACGAGACCTGAAGCTACGAGGAGCTCGGTATCAACGACTGTGCCGTCCTTGAATCTGTTCAGATCAGAAACATTTACGGTTGCATACTTTGTAGCGAAGATATTGTTGAAGCCTCTCTTAGGGATTCTTCTTGCGAGGGGCATCTGACCGCCTTCAAAGCCGATCCTTACACCGCCGCCGCTGCGAGCATTCTGTCCCTTGTGACCCTTGCCGGCAGTCTTGCCGTTGCCTGAGCCGTGACCTCTGCCTATACGCTTTACAGCCTTGTTGGAATCGGGAGCGGGTGTTAATTCATGAATTTTCATCTTGGTGCACCTCCTTGTTTACGCTTCTGTAACCTCGACGAGGTGTGAGATCTTGCTGATCTTGCCCTGTGTCTGTGCGTTGTCGGGCTGAGTTGTTGTATCGCCGATCTTTCTGAGACCGAGTGACTGAGCAGTAGCGATCTGGTCCTTCTTGCGACCGATGAGGCTCTTTACGAGCTTTATGTTCTTAGCCATTGTTACTGCCTCCTTAACCTAAGATTTCCTTGACGGACTTGCCTCTCTTAGCGGCTACGTCCTTAGCGGAAACGCAGTTTGTGAGTCCGTTGATAGTAGCTCTTACAACGTTGCAGGGGTTATTGGAACGAAGTGACTTTGTTCTGATATCCTTGATGCCTGCAACCTCGATAACTGCACGGACAGGACCACCTGCGATAACGCCGGTACCGGGAGCAGCGGGCTTCATAAGAACTCTGCCTGCGCCGAATTCACCAACGATCTCGTGGGGGATAGTTGTTCCCTTGAGAGCGATCTTCTTGAGGTTCTTCTTAGCGTCCTCGATACCCTTGCGGATAGCATCCGGAACTTCTCCGGACTTACCGAGACCGAAGCCTACTGTACCGTTTCCGTCGCCTACTACTACGAGAGCGGCAAACTTCATGATACGTCCGCCCTTAACGGTCTTGGATACGCGGTTGATCGCAACGACCTTTTCAACGAGCTCAGGAGCCTGTGTTTCAATATTAGCCATTATTTTACCTCCCTCTTAGAACTTTAATCCGTTTTCGCGAGCACCCTCAGCGAGTTCCTTGACTCTGCCGTGGTAGAGATAGCCGCCTCTGTCGAAGACTACCTCGCTTATGCCCTTTTCGGAGGCATTCTTAGCGATCATTGCGCCGACCTTGCGAGCGCCCTCGGCATTGCCGCCGTTGCCCTCGAAGCCCTTGTCCATGCTTGATGCAGAAGCAAGAGTAACGCCGTTTACATCATCAATGATCTGAGCATATATATGCTTTGCGGAACGGAACACATTCAGACGGGGACACTCGGGAGTACCGGAGACCTTTGCACGTACTCTGCGGTGTCTCTTTAATCTTGCCTTATTGCTGTCAAATTTCTTAATCATAGCAATTTGCTCCTCCTAATTACTTCTTGCCCTTACCGGCCTTACCTTCCTTGCGGATGATGTGCTCGCCGGCATATCTGATACCCTTGCCCTTATAAGGCTCGGGGGGACGCTTCTCGCGAATCTCAGCAGCAAACTGACCTACTTCCTGCTTGTCGATACCGCTTACGATGATCTTGTTAGGCTGCGGAACATCGAGCTTGATGGTATCTGTCTCCTCGATAACAACGGGGTGTGAGAAGCCGAGGTTGAGGTTTACCTTGTTGCCTGTCTTGGCAGCTCTGTAACCAACGCCCTCGATCTCGAGAGTCTTGGAGTAGCCGTTTGTAACGCCCTCCACCATGTTAGCGATAAGAGTTCTTGTGAGACCGTGGAGTGAACGGTGACGCTTGTCATCGCTGGGTCTTGTTACATTGATAACGCCAGCCTCTACCTCGATGCCGAGCTCGTTGCTGAACTGTCTTGTAAGCTGACCCTTGGGTCCCTTTACTGTTACGAGATTATTTTCGTTCTTTACCTCTACACCTGCGGGAACTGTAACAGGCATTCTTCCTATTCTTGACATATTGCAGCTCCTCCTTACCAGATGTATGCGAGAACTTCGCCGCCGACATTGAGCTCTCTTGCCTTCTTGTCAGTTACGATGCCCTTTGAAGTGGAAACGATAGCGATGCCGAGACCCTTGCGGACCTTGGGCATATCCGCGCAGCTTGAATAGATACGCAGACCGGGCTTTGAAACTCTTCTGAGCCCTGTTATAACAGGCGACTTGTTATCGCCGTATTTGAGCGTGATCCTGATAACGCCCTGCTTGCCGTCCTCGATGAGCTGGAAGCCCTTCACATAGCCCTCATCTACGAGGATCTGAGTGATGTCCTTCTTTACTCTTGAAGCGGGAACGTCAACTGTGGCGTGCTTAGCAGTATTCGCATTACGAATTCTTGTTAAAAGATCAGCTATTGTATCAGTGATTTGCATACCGAGTGACCTCCTTTTAGTATTTTACCAGCTTGCCTTCTTAACTCCGGGGATCTGACCGTCATGAGCAAGCTCTCTGAAGCAGATACGGCAGATGCCGAACTTTCTGAGATATGCGTGCGGTCTGCCGCAGATCTTACATCTGTTGTAAGCTCTTGTGGAATACTTGGGAGTTCTCTGCTGCTTATTGATCATTGCCTTCTTAGCCATAGTTATTCCTCCCTGATTACTTGATGAACGGAGCGCCCAGAAGTGTCAGGAGCTCTTTAGCTTCTTCATCAGTATTGGCTGTTGTGATGAAGTTGATATCCATACCTCTTACCTTGTCGATCTTGTCGTACTCGATCTCAGGGAAGATGAGCTGCTCCTTGATGCCGGTAGAGTAATTGCCCTTGCCGTCGAAGGAGTTTCCGTTGATGCCTCTGAAGTCACGAACGCGGGGGAAAGCAACATTGAAGAGCTTGTCAACGAATTCATACATCTTTTCAGCTCTGAGTGTTACCTTTACTCCGATGGGCATACCCTCACGGAGCTTGAAGTTAGCTACTGACTTCTTAGCGCGGCAAATTACAGGCTTCTGACCTGTGATAGCAGCGAGGTCTGTCATGATAGCGTCGATGACCTTGGCATTGTCCTTAGCCTCACCTGCGCCGACGTTGATAACTACCTTGTCGAGCTTCGGGATCTGCATAACGCTCTTGTATCCGAATTTCTTCATCAGTGCGGGAGCAACGTCACTAACATAATAATCCTTTAATCTTGCCATTGTCGTTCTCCTTTACATTATTCAAAAGACTTGCCGCATTTCTTGCAAACGCGGAGCTTCTTGCCGTCCTCGATAACATGGCCAACTCTTGTGGGCTTGCCGCACTTGGGGCAAACGAGCTGTACCTTGCAGGCGTAAACGGGAGCCTCTGTCTTTACGATGCCGCCCTTTTCACCCATTCTTGTGGGCTTGACGTGCTTTGTGATCATGTTGATGCCCTCAACGATGACCTTGCCCTCCTTGGGGCTTACCTGTACGACCTTGCCGGTCTTTCTGTCGTCCTTGCTGGTGAACTTATCCTCATACTTACCTGTGAGAAGGATAACAGTGTCACCGGTTTTAACGTGTACTTTACTCATAATCGAATGACACCTCCATTAAAGAACTTCCGGTGCGAGGCTGAGGATCTTGGTAAACTCCTTCTCGCGGAGCTCCTTAGCGACCGGTCCGAAGATACGGGTACCCTTGGGGTTCTTATCTTCCTTTACGATAACGGCTGCGTTCTCATCGAAGCGGATATATGTTCCGTCCTCTCTTCTGAGACCCTTTGCCGAACGAACGATAACTGCCTTTACAACATCGCCCTTCTTTACAACGCCTCCGGGTGTTGCTTTCTTTACTGAAGCAACTACAACATCGCCGATATTAGCATATCTGCGGCGTGTACCTCCCAGAACTCTGATACACATAAGCTCCTTAGCGCCTGTGTTATCAGCGACTTTAAGATAAGTCTGCATCTGTATCACAGCGAGTTCCTCCTTTCAAGCATAAAGCTTCTATCAAAAATTACTTAGCCTTTTCAATGATTGTGGTTACACGCCATCTCTTGTCCTTGGAAAGCGGACGTGTTTCCATGACCTCAACGCGGTCGCCGATCCTGCACTCATTGTTCTCATCGTGAGCCTTGAGCTTTACGGTGCGCTTGATGATCTTCTTATAAAGCGGGTGTTTAACGTTATCAGCGATAGCAACTACGACGGTCTTATCCATCTTATCGCTAACTACCTTACCTACTCTTGTTTTTCTAAGGTTTCTCTCAGCAGACATTAGCTAAATCCTCCCTTTCTTACTGCTCTGCACTGAGCTCTGCCTCGCGCAGAGTAGTCTTTATGCGGGCAATATCCTTCTTTACAGCCTTGAGTCTGGCTGTATTATCAAGCTGATGTATAGCGTGCTGAAAGCGGAGCGCGAAAAGCTCTTCCTTCAGGCTGGTGAGCTTCTCGTTGAGCTCATCAACTGATAACTCTCTTATCTCTGATGCCTTCATTACTGCTCCACCTCCTGCTCTGCCTTGGTAACGAACTTACACTTGATAGGAAGCTTGTGCATTGCGAGACGCATAGCTTCTCTTGCAGTTTCCTCTGAAACGCCCTTGATCTCGAAGAGAACTCTGCCGGGCTTAACTACTGCAACCCAGTATTCAGGTGAACCCTTACCGGAACCCATTCGTGTTTCAGCAGGCTTTTCTGTGATAGGCTTGTCAGGGAATATCTTGATCCATACCTGACCGCCTCTCTTGATATAACGTGTCATAGCGATACGGGCAGACTCGATCTGGTTGGAAGTGATCCAAGCGGGCTCGAGAGCCTGGAGACCGTAATCACCGTAAGTAACTACGTTTCCTCTGTATGCCTTACCCTTGAGACGTCCTCTGTGGACTCTGCGGTACTTTACTCTTTTTGGAAGCAGCATTACTGATTACCTCCTTCTCTTTTAACTGAACGAGCCTTGTTGAAATCTCTGCGATTGTCCTTAGCTCTTTCATTGCGGCGCTTGTCGAACTTTTTCTGATCTGTACCCTTGCGCTCGATCTTCTCTCTCTGAGCAGCAGCCTTAGCAGCATCGCCCTTGAGAACTTCGCCCTTGTAGATCCATACCTTAACGCCGAGCTTTCCGTATGTTGTATCAGCCTCAGCGAAGCCGTAGTCGATGTCAGCACGGATAGTCTGGAGCGGGATAGTACCTTCGTGGTAGCTCTCGCTTCTTGCGATCTCAGCACCGGCAAGACGACCGGAAACCTTGACCTTGATACCCTTTGCGCCGAGACGCATTGTTCTGCCGATAGACTGCTTCATAGCACGTCTGAAGGATACTCTGTTCTCGAGGTCGAGAGCGATCTTTTCAGCAACGAGCTGAGCATCCATATCAGGCTGCTTAACTTCGATGATGTTTACAAATACCTGCTTGCCCATCATCTTCTCGAGCTGTACTCTGAGCTTCTCGATCTCTGCGCCCTGTCTGCCGATAACGATACCGGGCTTAGCGCAGTGTATGTGGATTCTAACCTTATCGGCAAAACGCTCGATCTCAATTCTGGGAACACCAGCAGCATATAAGCTCTTCTTGATGAAGTTACGAACGTTGTAATCCTCAACGAGTGTGTTGCCGAAGTCTGCCTTGTTGGCATACCAGCGAGAATCCCAATCCTTTATAACGCCGACACGGAGACCGTGCGGATTAACTTTCTGGCCCATTACTCAAACCTCCTTGGGATTATTCTTTTTCTTTAAGAACAACTGTGATGTGTGATGTTCTCTTTAAAATTCTGAATGCTCTGCCCTGTGCTCTCGGCATGATCCTCTTCATTATAGGGCCGGGAGTTACGAAGCACTCTGCAACGTAAAGGTCGTCCCTGTTCATGCTGAAATTGTTCTCAGCGTTTGCCTGAGCGGACTTTACAAGCTTTGCAACGACAGGACTTGCAGCCTTAGGAGTAAGATCTAAAGTAGCCAAAGCGACGTCAACGGGCTTGTTTCTGATGAGATCGAGAACGATCTGCACCTTTCTGGGTGATATACGAGCATTTCTTAAATAAGCTCTTGCTTCCATTTCAGCTCCTCCTTCCGCTTATTTCTTACCGTTATTGGATGTCTTGGAGCCTGCGTGGCCCTTATAGGTTCTTGTAGGTGCGAACTCACCGAGCTTGTGACCTACCATATCCTCAGTAACGTATACCGGAACGTGCTTGCGTCCGTCGTGTACAGCGAATGTATGACCTACGAAATCAGGGAATATTGTTGAAGAACGGCTCCATGTCTTGAGAACCTTCTTCTCGCCTGCCTCGTTCATTGCAACGACCCTCTTCAGGAGAACTTCCTGGACATAAGGTCCCTTTTTGATGCTTCTGCTCATTTAACAGTTCCTCCTTTCAGATTACTTGCCGTTGCGGCGCTTTACGATGAACTTGTCGGTTCTGTGGTGCTTCTTGCGGGTCTTGTAACCGAGAGCAGGCTTGCCCCACGGAGTTACAGGTCCGGGACGTCCGACAGGTGACTTACCTTCACCACCACCGTGCGGGTGATCGCAGGGGTTCATAACTGAACCGCGGACAGTAGGTCTCCAGCCCATATTTCTTACACGACCGGCCTTACCGTAGTTAACGTTCTCGTGGTCGATGTTTGATACCTGACCGATAGCAGCCTTGCAGCCTACCGGTACCTTTCTCATCTCGCCGGAAGGAAGTCTGATAAGAGCGTAGCCGTTCTCCTTGCCCATGAGCTGAGCCTGGTTGCCGGCGCTTCTTACGAGCTGAGCGCCCTTGCCGGGATAAAGCTCGATAGCGTGGATGAATGTACCAACCGGGATATCCTCGAGCTTGAGTGCGTTGCCGGGCTTGATATCAGCCTCGGAACCGGACTCGATCTTGTCGCCTACCTTGAGGCCGTTAGGAGCGAGGATGTATCTCTTCTCGCCGTCCTCGTACTCAACGAGAGCGATGAAAGCGGATCTGTTAGGATCATACTCAAGAGTCTTGACAACGGCGATCATATTGTCCTTGTCTCTCTTGAAGTCGATTACTCTGTACTTTCTTCTGTTTCCGCCGCCTCTGTGACGAACGGTGATTCTGCCGTAGCTGTTTCTTCCCGACTTCTTCTTCATGGGTTCGAGAAGGCTCTTCTCCGGCTCAACCTTTGACAGGATCGAGTAATCAGTAACTGTCATCTGACGTCTCGAAGGTGTCGTAGGCTTATAAGTCTTTATAGCCATGATAATTTCTCCTTTAATGCATTTTTCGCGGGAGCATTACTCCCATAACAGGTCTGACTGTTTATCAAACCATACCCTCGAAGAACTCGATAGCCTTTGAGTCCTCAGTAAGAGTAACGATAGCCTTCTTCCAGCCGGAAGTCTTGCCGGCGTATCTGCCGACTCTCTTGGCCTTGCCGTTAACGTTGAGGGTGTTTACCTTAGCGACCTTGACATCAAAAAGCTGCTCAACAGCCTTCTTGATCTCTGTCTTGTTGGCATCGGTCGCAACCTTGAAGGTGTACTTGCCTGTCTGGAGATCATCCATGGATCTCTCAGTGATAACAGGCTTGAGGATGATATCCTGAGCTGTCTTTATCATGCGTATACCTCCTCGATCTTTCCAACGGCATTCTTAACAACGATGAACTTGTCGTAGTTGAGTATGTCGTATACATTGAGAGTATTTACAGCAGCAGTCTTAACACCGGGGATGTTAGCTGCGCTCTTGATAACCTTTGCATCAGCCTCTGCTGTAACGATGAGAGCCTTGCCCTCAACGCCGAGAGCCTTGAGCATTTCAACAACGGTCTTTGTCTTGTAGCTGTCAAGAGTGAGAGCATCAAGGACGATCATGTTGTTGTCGAGCACCTTAGTAGAAAGAGCAGACTTCATTGCAAGTCTTCTTACCTTCTTGTTGAGTGCGTATCTGTAATCTCTGGGCTTCGGGCCGAGAGCGATACCGCCGTGAACCCACTGAGGAGCACGGGTCGAGCCCTGTCTTGCATGGCCTGTACCCTTCTGTCTCCAGGGCTTTCTGCCGCCGCCGCTTACTTCTGTTCTTGTAAGAGTGGACTGTGTGCCCTGTCTCTGGTTAGCGAGGTAGTTTACTACCATAGCGTGCATAACAGCTTCGTTGGGAGCAATTCCGAATACTGCGTCGTTGAGCTCTGTCTCGGAAACCTGCTTACCTGTCATATCAAATACTGAAATTGTAGACATTTACGCTTCCTCCTTCCTTAAGCCTTAACGCTGTCAACGATACAAACGATACCGCCCTTAGGACCGGGGATAGCGCCCTTGATAGCGATGAGATTGTTCTCTGCGTCTATTTTAACTATTTCGAGGTTCTGTACAGTAACCTGCTCAGCGCCCATGTGACCAGCGAGGATCTTGCCCTTGAAGATTCTTGAAGGTGAAGAGCAAGCACCCATTGAACCAGCCTGTCTGTGAACAGGACCAGTACCGTGAGTTTCCTTGAGTCTGTGCTGATTGTTGCGCTTGATAGGACCGGCGTAGCCCTTACCCTTGCTTGTGCCGACAACGTCGATAGCGTCGCCTACTGCAAAAGTATCAGCCTTGATGATGTCGCCGACATTGAGAGAATCGCAGTCGTCGAGTCTGAACTCCTTGAGGGTTGACTTGCAGGCAACGTCTGCCTTGTCGAAGTGGCCCTTCATAGGCTTGTTCACTCTCTGGATCTTAACATCGCCGTAGCCGAGCTGGAGAGCTGCGTATCCGTCGTTCTCAACAGTCTTCTTCTGTACAACAACGCACGGACCGGCTTCTACTACTGTTACAGGAACTACCTTTCCTGCCTCGTCGAAGATCTGTGTCATACCGATCTTCTTGCCGATAATACCTTTCTGCATATCGTTTTCCTCCTGTTAGGTTATTGGTTGACGAAGGTCGTCAACATGACCGGCGGACTACCGCCATTCCGCTTCCCGAGCGGTATTTCCAGACTTTGCTGTATGGAATCACTTAACTTCCATTACAACGTCTACGCCTGCGGGGATCTCAAGCTTGTCAAGAGCAGCAGTTGTCTTCTCAGTAGGACGGATAACGTCTACGAGTCTCTTGTGAGTTCTCATCTCGAACTGCTCGCGGCTGTCCTTGTACTTGTGAACAGCACGGAGGATAGTAACTACCTCCTTGTCAGTGGGGAGCGGGATAGGACCTGAAACTCTCGCACCGCTTCTCTTAGCTGCCTCAACGATCTTAGCTGCTGCGATATCAACAGTAGCGTGATCGTAACCCTTGATCTTGAATCTGATCTTTTCGTTGACTGCCATGATTTTCGCCTCCTTGATAAATTTACGGGGACGCTTTCTGGGACTTCACACGTTTCCGCGTGTTTCCTGCCGTACTGATAAAAAAATCCGGAAAACCACTGGTTTCCGGACACTGGCAGACTAATACGGACACAAATACAGTATAACAGCGCATACGCAAGCTGCGTGTTACAAACCACAAACTGTGTCCCTTATCCCATTCGCCCGGTTTAAAATCGGACATACTCCACGGAAATTCCCTGCCATACCGGCAGCAACCTTCCGTTTCAACGCATATCTTTTGCAGTCAGCGCACTGTCAGTGCGCTCAACATTGACAATTATACCACACTTTGCCACAAATTGCAACTGTTTGAAGAAGAATGGGAGAAAATATTTTGTAAATTTTTTGTTAACGATAATTTTGTTTTAACTTATCATGTGCTATTAATATAATAAGCTCAGGGGACGAATACACCGTCCCCTGAAAATTATATATCATATCCTTGTATCTGTCAAGAGCTTTGGAGCTTATTTCAGCGTAGCTATGTTGATCTCGCTGAGTATCGCCCACATCTCGTCCTCGCTCACCTTGCCGTTGATGTGTACCTTGCCGATCAGTCCTGCTTCCTTGAACACTATCGCAGCGTCAGTACCGCCGCCGTCAACAGGAGTATAGTAAACCTTCCTCTCATAACCGTAGTTTGAAAGTGTGCGCTCAAACAGAGTTGAACCAAGCTCATTTTCAATAGTGATCTCAAGCTCATCGAGCTTTCCTGCTTCTCCGAGCGTAACACAGCCGCCGGTAGTCTCGTTCACCGCATTGATGCCGTCAGCGTGTGAGTAACTTTTGGGTATATTTGCAAATGTGAGCTGATATCTTACACCGTCCGCAGGAACGGTTTCAGTTTCAGCCTCAGAAGTCACCTCTGTTTCGCTCTCAGCAGCAATATCGTCTGTCTCTGTGAGCTTCAGCTCAATGCCCTCAGCAAATTTTAACAGTTCTTTCTCGGGAAGGTCATGGAATACGCAGAACTGCACTGCAAAACCTGTTCCGTCGAACCTGATAACAACATCTCTGTCGTACCAGTCGGTATTGCGGCGAACCTCCCAGCCTTCTTCGTCCTCGCCATCGCAGGGACCTTCCTTGCGCTTGCTGATGTAGACAGTCTTCTTCTGGCTTCCCTCGCCTACCGTTATCGGATCGAGGCATGTGCCGCCCCTCTGGACTGCATTCGCATTGAATACATCAGTGAGGAAGCCTTCAAACTCGTCCTCTTTTCCGTAATATGAAAGGCACGCGTTTATCTCAGAGCCCTCCACGTTGATGAGATCGACCGTGTTGTAGTAGTATCCGCCGGCTTTGAAGCTGTCAGCCGTATTCGTCAGTCTGTATCCCTCGGGGAAGTAGTAATAATCCGCCTGAGCACGCGATGCCGCGTCGAAGCTTCTGGCAACAACGGCATATTCCGGAACGTTCTCCGCAGGAAGTATACGCTCTTGCGGCTCATCAAGCTTTTTGATGCTGAGACTCTCCGCAAAAGCTTTCAGGTCTTCGTCAGTTACATTATCATATACCGAGAATACCTGTGCATAGCCAGTATCGCCGTACTTCACAACGAGATTCCTGGTCGGATACTGTCCGGGCTGTGCGCCGAGCACATCTGCCTTGTGACCTATATATATGTGCCATTCCTGACCGTCTTTATTTGTAATGTATCCGTCCGTGCTGTAAGATGAGGTCATGTCGCCATAGCTGGTCAGTGAAGTCAGCATTTTGTCGAAATCATTGTACTTCACGATGCCCGGAGTGATGATATTCATATCTCCGCTCTCCCTGTACTCAAATGCACAGCAGCCCCTCTGCTTGAAGATCCTCACCGGGACATTATCATAGCAGGTATCGTATTCGAGCTCCATGACGCAATACTTATCCGAATATATCTGTGTAGCTACGGGAGCAATGTCCACCGCACCGACATACAGCTGTGTCGCAGCTTCAGTGTAATACTCAGTGCTGCTTACGTCCGCAGCAGGGCTTCCAGCCTTGCTGCCGCCGCCTGCAAAATGCAGGGCTCCTACCGTACCCACGGGAATGAGAATGAATGCCGCAGCAGTTGCAGCAATACCTATATTGAACCTTCTTGTCCTTGTTCTTTCACGCTTTTTGTCCATATTGAGACCTCCTTGTATCTCCGCACGGCGGCGGCAGTAACTGTCGGAGAAAATATGCTTCTCATCAGAGCTGAAAGCCTCATCTGTGATCTTTTTCCAGTCAGTTTTCATCGTTATTTCCTCCTTTTGCTTTGATAATTCTCTTTCTCGCCCGTTCAAAGCGTTTCCGGACGGCAGCCTCGCTGAGCGATGTGCGCTCTGCGACCTCCTTCCACTGCATACCGCAGCTGCAACGCAGAAGGAGTATCCTCCGGTCGTCCTCGTCCACGCCTTCAAGAACCCTCGCTGCATCAGCCGCGAGGACGCTGTCCTCCACCGCACTGAACGGGTCGGGTATCTGCATGGTTTCACTGCTCACAGGCATTTCGTGTGAGAATCTTCGCTTGTTGCGGCGATATATCGAAACAGATGTACTTTTTATGACCTTGACTATATACCCCTTGGTCTTAGGGGAATCCGGGTCGCCGATCTTTCTGAGCTTGCCTATTATCCTTATGAACGCATCAGAAACGGCATCCTCAGCCTGTTCCCTGTTATGCAGAAAGGCATACGCAATGCGGTACATCGGCTGCTCATAGAGCTCATACAGCATTTCCAGCTTTCTCGAATCATTCTGTTCCATTATATCACCTGCCTTTGAGACGTCTCATATAATATAACGCTTCCGGTCACGGTTTTGTGACACGGTATTGAAAAATATTTCCGTGAAAAAACAAACCCCTGCGGCGAAATGTATCTCCGTGCAGGGGCAATGGTATGCTTGTTATCCGTTCACACTCCGGCAGCCGTATCGAGGGCTATCTCCATCATGTCACGGAAGGTAGTCTGACGCTCCTCTGCGCTCGTGGAAAGTCCTCTGAGGGGACAGTCCGAAACGGTGAGTATGCAGAGCGCGTTCTTTCCGGCACGGGCAGCGTTCATGTAAAGCGCAGCGGCTTCCATTTCTATGGCAAGCACGCCCATTTTCTGCCACTGTGCAAGGCTGTCCGCATCATCGTAGAAGGTATCGCTCGAAAGGATATTCCCCACGCGATAGCTCTTTCCGCTCCTTTCGGCAGCCTCCGCAGCCGCTCTCAGGAGCTTCCACGAAGCCGTCGGCGCGTAAGTTCCCGGCAGCCTGTACTGGCTTGCATAAGCGGAATTCGTGCTCGCGCTCATTCCGATAACAACATCCCTGAGCTGAACATCGTCCGCAACAGCTCCGGCTGTGCCGACCCTGATGATGTTCTCAACGCCGTACTCATTGAAAAGCTCCCATGAGTATATGCCTATGGAAGGTATACCCATTCCGCTTCCCTGCACCGATACCCTTACGCCCTTGTAAGTGCCGGTATATCCGAGCATACCGCGAACCTCGTTGTAGCACACTGGTGAATCGAGGTAATTCTCTGCGATGAACCTTGCCCGGAGCGGGTCGCCCGGCATGAGGACAGTGCGGGCGATATCGCCCTTGTTAGCGTTATTGTGAGGTGTGGACATACATCATTCCTCCTTTTTGGAAGCGGCAGCCTTTTCAGCCTTGCGCTTCCTGGACTTGTATTTCGACTTCTGACCGAAGTTGAGGGATATCGTGAATATCTTGTCGGACATGAACAGTCTGAGTGCAAAGAACATACATATTGCGAATACTATCATCTGATAGATAAGTCCGGCAAAGAAAAGCGTTCTGTTTCCGAACATGAGATTGGGTATCGCCGAGAAGGTATGTGTAAACGGTATAGCGTAGACGATATATCTGAATACAGCAGGAAGTCCGTTTATATCTGCAAGCACGGATATCATGTAAGGTATCATTGCAAGCATCATGATAGGCATTATCATGTTCTGGGTGTTCTTTGAGTCGTTCACAAGAGCACCGAGTATGAGCGATACGGAAAGGCATATCATGATAGTGAAGAACAGCTGCAAGCCTACAAGGAAGTAGTCGAGGCCTCCGAGCGTAAGTCCGAGCTTGCTGATAGCCTCATCGACTGAGAGCGAGCTTTCAACGAGTTCTTTCGCCGCATCTGCTACTGTATCTGTCGCGCCGCTTACGAAGAAGGTGAAGCCGAACATATACACACCGGCATTGATAAGTGCGATTATAGCAGCCGCAAGCATCTTTGCACCGATGACCGCGCCGCGTGAAACAGGTGCAGAGAGGAGAGTTTCAAGAGTCTTGTCGGTCTTTTCATTTGCAACGGCACTCATGAGCATCTGCGAGGTCATTATAATAAGTACGAAGACTATTAGCGGCATGATGCTGTTCTGAAGCGCTATCTTGCTCATGATGTCCCCGGGAGCTATCTCCGCGGACTTGTCGTCAACAACGGTATTCTCCCGTACCTGTACAGGTGTCTCGATAATGGAATAATCCTGCGCGCTCATTCCGTTCCTTGAAGCAACATCAGCGGCTATCTTGTCCTTTATTATTGAAAGACCGCTCGATGTTCCGACATTGAGGTTTGAGAGAGTTGCAGCAGATTTCATTCTT
Organism: Ruminococcus sp.; assembly: GCA_017525915.1. GTDB lineage: Bacteria > Bacillota > Clostridia > Oscillospirales > Ruminococcaceae > Ruminococcus. Next base: position 177,686 of record JAFXSC010000018.1, on the reverse strand, counting down.
GAGACCGTGATTATCTCAGGCCTTTCGCTCTTTTCAAGGGCAGCAGTAAAGCCCTCCGGTATGATTATGAGGTCCTTGATGTCGTTCTCATCCAATATAGCTGCATAGTCGCTGCCGGATGTCTCGAATATCTTGACCTTATTGCCGTCCTTCTTTATTGATTCTATCAGTGACTTCGTATACTCCGTATTATCGCGGTCGCAGAGGCGTATGGTGACGTTGGTGGTCTCCTCCTTTGCCTCGTCGATGGTAGTGTCCATGATGCCGCCGAGAACCATGAATATGCCGAGAGCCACGACCAGCCCCAGTATCATCTGGAGGTTTATGAGCTCGGAAAGCTCCTTTTTCAGAAGGTTAATGAACTTCATGCTCTTTCACCACCCTTTCAAACACTTCTTCAAGGTTGTTCGCACCGTAGCGCTCCTTGAGCTCGTCCGCGCTTCCGGTCACCATGAGATGACCGCCTGTGATTATGCCTACGCGGTCGGAAACGAATTCTATCTCGAGCATATTGTGCGACGAAAGCAGGAAGGACATCTTCTCCTTTTCGGCAAGTTCCTTTATCATCTTTCTTATTTCAATAGCGTTGAGAACGTCAAGTCCGCTGGTCGGCTCATCAAGTATGGCAAGCTTCGGACGTGTCATTACAGCGCGTGAGAGCAGGAGCTTTCTTATCATGCCGCGGCTGTAACTGCCTATCTTGTCCTCAAGGCGGTCGCCGAGCCCGCACATTTCCTTTGCACGTTCAACGGCAGCATTGATACCGTCGATATCCGAGACGAAAAGTCCTGCCATGAAGCGCAGGTATCTCAGACCGGTCATATTCTTGTAAGCACCGGCTTCGTCGGGGAGGTAGGTTATGCACTCACGCACCTTTGCAGGTTCCTTGACGACGCTGTGGCCTGCGACTATCGCATCTCCGGCAGTTGGCATAAGCAGGGTGGAGATCATGCGTATCGTGGTAGTTTTTCCGGCACCGTTCGGACCGATGAGAGCGAATATCTCTCCTTCGCCGATCGTGAAGCTCACCTTGTCCGCAGCAAGCACCTTTGAATACTGCTTGGTGAGTCCTCTGACCTCAAGTACATCTGACATTTCAGCTATCAGCTCCTTTTAACGATAAGTTTTCCGCGTAAGCGGGGGCTCTATGGTTAAATGATACCACAACAGTGAACGTTTGTCAACAGTTTTACACTTAACCTCGCGGCACAGGAAAAGCCGTTCATTATTCTTGACATAACGCCAGTATTTTGATATACTTATATTGGCTATCTATGCAATTATGTAAGCTTTATGACAAGGAAGGAGGCAAGGCTCATGAGAATAAAAAAGCTCGCCGTAGCTCTTACATCCGGGCTTCTCGCCCTCGTTATCGCTGCCGGAAGCTCAGTCCCCTCATTTGCGGCGGACGATGACGGCAGTGCCGTATCCGAGCTCACCCTTGCCGCAATGGAGGACGATTACTACTCCTTCGACCCTTCCGCTGCCGACCTCATGACCTTCAGCAGCTACTATGACATATACAGCGGCTGTCCCCGTCCCGACGCCACAGTTACAGTCAGGGGCAGCGACTATACCTCCGCGGAGGGCGATATCACAACAGGCGACTACACCGCTGACGGAGTTACCCACAAGAACGCTCTCGTCTGGGAAAGTGCCTCCGGCTCGGTCAGCTACCGGTTCGAGATACCCGAGACCGGTATTTACTGCCTCGGAGTGACCTACTGCGGCATGAAGTCCGGCAGTTCGGCTGTTGAACTCTCCGTTGCTGTCGACGGGGAAGTTCCGTATGAAACTGCCGCCAGAATAAGTCTCCCGAGGGTATGGGTCAACGAACAGCCGATATACAAGGACTCACGCGGCAATCAGGTGCGCCCGGCACAGGTGCAGAAGGAAATGTGGCAGGACAGGCTTTTCGGGGATACCGACGGTCTGTTCAGCGAGCCGCTGTTCTTCTACCTCGAAAAGGGCAGCCACGATATCACCTTCACCTCCGGCAGAGCGCAGGTCGCGATAGACAGCTTCCGCTTCTGCAATCCGGCAGGACTGCCGTCATACAGCGAATATACCGCTTCTGTAAAAGCAGAACGGACGCCGGAGAGCACTCCCGACCGGAAATTTCGTATCGAAGGCGAGAACGCTGCCTTCAAGACCGATGCTTCGCTCTGCCCGGCATATGACAATACGACCTACCTCATGTCGCCCGCCGACCCGAGAAAGATACTGTACAATAGTATAGGCGGCTCGAACTGGAGCAAAGCCCTCCAGAGTATCACATGGACAGTCACACGCGAAGATATAGGCAATTCCGGCTGGTACCGCATAGGCATAAAGTACCGCCAGGACCAGATGCGAGGACTTAACTCGAACAGAAGGATATATATTGACGGAAAAGTCATCTGCAAGGAGCTTGACAGCGTAGGATTCTCCTACGGCAAGGACTGGAAGATGAAAACGCTCGAAACTGAGGACGGCGAGGACATCTACGTCTACCTCGACGCTTCGCGCGACCACACCATAACGCTGGAAGCTGTTCCCGGCGAGATAGGCAGCTTTATGCGGCGCCTTGACAGCTCCGTTGCCGACCTCAATAAATTTTACCGCAGGATACTGATGATAACCGGTCCCGTACCGGACACCTATACCGATTATTACGTCCATGAGCGCATACCCGAGCTCGTCGGGGAGTTCAGCCGCATTGCCGGTGACCTCGAAGATATTCAGGACGGCATCGAGGACCTTTCCGGTGCTGCCGGCTCGGAGGCCTCCGTGCTTGAAAGAATGGCGGTAATACTCCGCAAATGCGTGAAAAAGCCGCTTAAAATACCGTCTTACCTTCCCCGCATAAAGGACGACCTCACCTCAGTATCCGCATGGATGAGGGATTACCGCGGTCAGCCCCTTGAGGTCGATTTCATAGAATTCGTTTCAGCAGGCGAGAATTTCACAAGCTGCCGCAAGGAGGTCACAAAGTCCCTGAAATTCGGCTTTGATGCCTTCATAGGCTCGTTCCTCGATGACTACACCACCGTTTCCGACGTGAGCGGAAAGGGTGCGGTAGAGGTATGGGTGGCGCTCGGACGCGATCAGGCGCAGGTAGTCAGTGAGCTCACAAAGAACCAATTCACGCCGGAAAGCGGCATTCCAGTCTCCGTCGAGCTTGTCTCAGGCGGAATAATAGAAGCTTCACTTGCCGGAAAAGGTCCTGACGTCGCGCTGTTCGTCGGCGGAGAATTCCCCGTGAACCTTGCCGCGAGAGGACTGCTCACCGATGTGGCGCAGTTCAGCGACTACGGCGAGGTCTCACAGCGCTTCCAGAAGAACGCCATGACCCAGTATTCCTACAACGGCGGGGTATACGGTCTGCCGATAAGCCAGACCTTCCCGATGCTGTTTTACAGGACGGACGTCCTGTCAGAGCTTGGATTTACGCATCCGCCTGAAACATGGCAGGACCTCATAGATATGCTCCCTGCCATACAGCGCAGCTATATGTCCGTGGGTCTTATCCTTCCGCCTACAAATATCTCCCCTGCAACGGAAGCCGGACATACCTTTGCAATGCTCCTTCTCCAGAAGGGCATGAACTACTACAACGATGAACAGACCGCCACGACCTTCAGCTCGGCGGAGGCAGTACAGGCCTTTGAGCAGTGGACGGACTTCTACACGAAATACAGCTTTGAGCAGACCTACGACGCCTTCAACCGCTTCCGCACAGGCGAATATCCGCTCGTTATCGCAAATTATACCTTCTGCAACCAGCTTGAAGCTGCCGCTCCGGAGATAAAGGGACTGTGGGCCTTCTGCCCTGTTCCCGGCACTCCCCGCGCTGACGGCACTATATCCCATGCCGCAAATTCTTCGGGCTCGGGAGCGATAATCTTCAGCAAGGCAGACAACAAGGAGAATTGCTGGGAGTTCATAAAATGGTTCACCTCAGCAGAGACACAGGTGCAGTACGGCACCCAGACCGAAGGACTTCTCGGCGTTCTCGGAAGGTTCGATACCGCAAATGTCGAGGCTCTCGGTCAGCTCTCTTGGTCGGAGGACGAACTGAAACGTCTCCGCGCACAGCAGGACGAGCTTGCGGAGATACCAGTCCTGCCCTCGTCATACGCCGTTACAAGGAACATCATGAACGCCTTCCGCGAAACGGTCAACAATATGGCAAATCCGCGCGATACGCTTATCTGGTACGACCGCGACATAAACGAGGAGATAGAGCGCAAGCGGAAAAATCTCAGTTCTTAGTTCCGAAACACAAATAAGGAGGTGAAGCCATTGGCAAAGAATACTGCCGGGCACCGCAGTCTGTGGAGTTCGATAAAGCGCAGCAAGGCGTGTTATCTCATGCTCGCGCCGTTCATGATATTCTTTATAATATTCACAGTTGTGCCGGTCGTGATGTCACTGCCTATGGGCTTCACCGACTTCGATATGGTACAGCCGCCGAAATACGTCGGGCTCTCCAATTACACGACTCTTTTCCTCTCGGACAGGGTGTTCATAAAGTCGATAAGGATAACTCTCATATTTGCGATAGTTACCGGTCCTGTGAGCTATGTGCTCTGCTTCCTGCTTGCGTGGCTCATAAATGAGCTGCCCCCGAAGCTCCGGACGTTTTTCACGCTGATATTCTATATACCGTCAATGGCAAGCATCTACTTCGTATGGCAGATAATTTTCAGCGGAGATATGAACGGCTATCTCAACTCCCTCCTGATAAGGCTCGGAGTAGTGACCTCGCCCGTACAGTGGCTCACCGACCCGAAATATATACTTAAAGTCACGATAATCGTACAGCTCTGGATATCCCTCGGAGCAGGCTTCCTTGCGCTCCGTGCAGGCTTCCAGAACATCGATCCCGCCCTCTATGAAGCCGGTGCTATCGAAGGCATCAGCACACGCTGGCAGGAGCTAATATACATCGTTATCCCCTCTATGGGACCGCAGCTCATGTTTGCGGCAGTAATGCAGATAGTCGCTTCCTTCACAGCCGGAGCAGTCGCACAGAACCTTGTCGGCTTCCCGAGTACGGATTACAGCGCACATACCGTCATGACCCACGCCTACGACTACGGGTGGGTACGCTATGAGATGGGCTACGCCTCGGCGATATGTATGCTGCTGTTCATTGCCATGTACCTTCTCAGCCGCCTCATAAGCAAGGCTCTGAGCCGGTATATGGATTAAGGAGGGCGGCAATGTCTCAGATAAATACCGCTAAGCTCAAGGCTTCAAACAGGCGCGCCGGAAGGAAGATAGGCGGAACAGTCGCTATATTCCTGTTCCTGCTCGTTCTCGGAGCGTTCATGCTTTTCCCGATATATCTCGCACTGGTGATGTCGGTCAAGCCGGTGGAGGAACTGTTCATATTCCCGCCGAAGCTCTATGTCCTCCGCCCCACGCTCGACAACTACCGCGACCTCTTTGCGGCGATGCACCGTAACCGCGTCCCGTTCTCGCGCTATGTCTTCAACAGCGTCGCAGTAACGGTATCCGTTACCGTCTTACAGGTGCTTTTTGCATCAATGGCGGCGTTCGTGCTCGCAAAATGCAGATTTCCCGGCAGCAGGATAATCAACAGCATCATCGTCATATCACTGCTGTATCAGAGCAATGTCATATACATCATGCAGTATATCGTCATGGCTAAGCTGCACCTTATCGACGACCCTCTTGCGCTTATACTGCCGTCGGTAGCTTCTCCTCTCGGACTGTTCCTCATGCGTCAGTCAATGGCGCAGATGCCGGATTCCATGATAGAGGCAGCAAAGGTGGACGGCGCAGGGCTTTTCCGGATATGCTGGCAGATAGTCATACCCAACCAGAAACCGGCGCTCATGACGCTCATAATATTCGCGTTTCAGGGCGCATGGAACATACAGTCCGGCTCGCTCGTATTTCAGGAGCAGTACAAGACACTGACCACTGCCGCTTCACAGGTCGCCGCCTCGGGAATGGCAAGGGCAGGCGTTGCGAGCGCGGTATCCGTATTCATACTTGTGCCGCCCGTGATAGTGTTCACCCTCGCACAGAGACACGTTATCGAAACCATGGCTCACTCCGGCATAAAGGAGTAACATTTTCCGCAGGGAGGTGCGGCATTGAAGAAGAATAAGCGCAGGCTCGCGGCAGCTCTCTGTGCCGCAGTTATTTTTGCAGGCTCGGTCATACCGTCGGCTGCCAATGCAGGCGAGCCCTCCGAATCCTACAACTACGACCGCTGGAACGAGGCTGTCCCATCGCAGGCAGGCTATGCCGCCGAACGTTCGGTCTCCGGCAGCGACCTCGGTGTGGGGAGCTTCGATACTCCGAGCGATATTTTCTGTGCATGGGACGGTCTGTTCTACATCGCCGATACCAAAAATGACCGTATCGTAGCCGTTGATGAGGAGTTCACCTCCGCAGTGAAGGTGTACAGCAGCTTCACAAAGCCTGACGGCTCAAAAACAACTCTCGACAAGCCAAAGGGCGTGTATGTCTCGCAGTACACGGGATATATGTACATCGCCGACAGCGAAAACGACCGCGTACTCATCGCCACAAGGGAAGGCGGTTACATCAGCGAGATCACCCGTCCGGACGATCCGGTCTACAACGCCCCTACCTTCAAGCCCCTGAGAGTTCTCGCAGACAAAGCCGGCAACGTCTATACCGTTCTCGGAAATATCACCACAGGCGCAGCAATGTTCAGTCCGGACGGAAAGTTCATTGGTTTCTACGGCGCAAACAGAGTTCAGCCGACAAAGGAGATAATCGGCACGTTCTTCCGCAGTCTTTTTCTTACCGAGGAAAAGAAGGCGCGAAGAACAAGGAACGTCCCGACCGGCATAACGAGCTTCGACATCGACGGGGATTTCATTTTCACCTGCACTTCGTCATCTTCCCAGAAAACTGACACGGTAAAGAAGCTCAACGCCGCCGGAAAGAATATCTTTGCAAATCTTCCGCTTGTCATCGGCGACTACACCCCGATATACGATTCCTACCAGAATACCGTCTTTTCCCCTGCGATAACCGATATCGACATATCAGAGGACGGCTGCATAAACTGCCTTGACTATACCACCGGGCGCATTTTCCAGTACGACGAGGACTGCAACCTACTGTTCATTGCCGGTGCAAAAGCAAATCAGCTCGGCGGATTCACCTCAGCGGCTGCTCTCGAATCTCACGCGAACAAGCTCTATGTGGTCGATTCGGTGAAGGATACCGTTACTGTGTTCCGCGAGACGGATTTCGGAGCGGCAGTCCACAAGGCGACCGCTCTTTACAATGCCGGATACTATGAGGAAGCCCTTGAACCATGGTACGAGGTGCTGCGGCGCGACAGCGGCTATAAACGCGCAAATATCGGCGTAGCTTCAGCCCTCCTCAGAAAAGGCGACTACAAGGGCTCGATGAAGTATGCAAAACGCGCAGGCTCTCCCGACATCTACAACAAGGCATTCGAGGGATACCGCCGCGAGTTCATAAAGAAGCATTTTGCAGCTATCGCCGCAGTTATCATGATTTCAACTGCGGCTCTCATACTCCGCGGAAGGCGCAGACGCAGGCGTTCTGCGGCAGGCAATAACAAAGAAAAGGAGGAGCAGTCCGATGATGGATCTGACTGAGCGGCAGTGGGTCAGGCACGCAGTTACCCACCCTGTCGAGGGCTTTGAGGATATGCGCTGGAAACGCTCCGGCTCGATGAGGATAGCGCTTCTCATAGTCCTACTGCTCTTTTTCGCACAGATAGCCCACAGCAGACTTTACGGCTTCCAGTTCGGGATGCCGGCTGAAAAGACCTTCAGCATTGTCCCCTATCTCGTCAGGAGCGTTGTGATCTTTGCGGCGTGGGTAGCCGGGAACTGGGCGGTATGCACCCTCCTCGACGGCGAGGGTACTGCCCGGAATATATGTATTTACAGTGCCTACGCCCTCATACCCTACATCGCACAGCTGTTGATAAACGTCCTGCTTTCGCACATACTTATACAGGACGAAAAGGTGTTCATGGACGCGGTAGAGCTGATAGGCACGGGCTGGTCGGCGATACTGATATTCTCGGCGGTGAGGTCGGTGCACCAGTATTCCCCCGGCAAGACCTGCTTTGCGATAGTCCTGACGGCGGCGGCAATGCTCGTGATGCTGTTCCTGCTGGTGCTGTTCCTGTCGCTGATACAGCAGATATGGGTATTCCTTTCAACTATTTACACTGAGATAACTTACAGGCTGAGGGTATAGCCCTCTTCCGGACGTTTCTGAGAACGGCGGTGATGTTTATGGATATCAGGATAAAACGGTCGCTTCTGTGCATGGTCAGCGTGCTCATGCTGACAGCCGGAAGTGCTGCATATGCGGACGACGGCAGCAAGACCGATTTTACATCGCTGCCGGCTGAAACAGAAGACGATACGGCAGATAAGACAGCGCGCGGCAAGCGTTCCGAAGCCGCCGAAAAGGCTGACTTCGACCCGGAGCTCGTTGAGAAATACTATTCTCCTGCCGGAAGCTCGGAGGGTATCAGCTTCTATCTCAGAAACGACAGCTTTGAGGGACGAATCTGGGCTGAGTACGGCTTCCCTGACGGCGACCCCGGAAGACGTTCCGGGCTTACGGAAAAGCAAAAGGCTGATGCGGAGGCTGCGGAGGAAAAAATAAGGCAGGTAAGTTCTGCCGGAGATGCTGCCGCGGTATATACCGACAGCCGTAAACCTGCCGCTTCGTTCAAGAAGCTTGCCCTAAAAGACGGCGAGCAGAGCTATATAAGCGGAAAGGGAAGATTTCTCGTCACCGTTTCAAAGGATACCGGAAAGCTCCTGACTGTCCGGAAGATAGTCTCCACCCTCGACAGCCCCAACGCATTCTTCCGAAACGGCGGGAAGTACCTCGATCTCATGTCCGGAGATAACAAGTCACTCGACGAGAGCTATACCTACAAGCGCACAGAGGACGGCATGAAGATATACGCGAACGCTTCCGGCACAGAGGAGGCGTGGGTATCTGCGGACGGCAGCCATTACTACGGCTCTTTCTCGGACGGTGCAGAGAATGAATACTTCCGCATGATAGTCGATCACAGGAATGCGGTCTTCGGCATCGAGAACAAGGATACCGGCTATATATGGTGGTCTTCGCCGCTCGGAGCAACTCAGGATACATACGCGACCGACCTTCTCGTGGATGAGCTGCGTTCATCGAGCACTCTCAACTACGGCGTTCCCGAAACACGCAACAATAACAATCTCCTGCGCTCGGCACATGAGTCCGACTGCAAAATGACCGTCACCGATATCGACGGCGGCATAAGGGTGAGCTATGACTTTTCCCGTGCCGGATTCAGATACCCCGTGGAATACACACTTGAGGGCGACCACATGAAAGCACGGCTGAACGTCTCCGACATCACCGAGACCAACAAAGCCCACATCGCCACACAGATAACTCTCCTCGGCAGTTTCGGTGCGGCTTCATCGGCGGAGGAAGGCTATTTCGTCATTCCCGACGGAAGCGGCGCACTGATACGCTTCAACAACGGGAAGAATATGGGCGCTTCGTCCTATCAGCAGAGGGTCTACGGCGGAGATACGACTGTCGTCCCGACCTCGCGCGGAGCGCTCTCCGAACAGATATACCTCCCGGTCTACGGCATAGTCAAGGAGGACAATGCCATGCTCGTTGTGGCTTCAAAGGGCGATTCCAACGCTCTCCTGACCGCAAAGGTCTCGAAGCAGTCCAACACAGACTACAATCTCTGCGGATTCAGATTTATTGTCCGCGGAACAGATACATACTATATGTCCGGCAGCAATCAGGAGTTCACCGTGTTCGAGCGCGGCGAAATAAACTCCGACGATATCGAGCTGAAATTCTATCCGATATCCAAGAAGGGCGCGGACTATACCGATATCGCCGCAAGATACCGCCAGTACCTCACAGAAGATGCAGGTGTCACACAGAAGACCAAAGAGAACACCTCTCAGCTCTATGTTGACCTTTTCGGCGGAGTTATGCGGAAAAAGTCGATACTCGGCATACCTGTGAACATGAAGGCAGCCATAACTACCTTCGATGAAGCAGAGGATATACTCAACCAGCTCCTTGACAGGGGCGTTGAGGATATGGTCATTTCCTACGCCAACTGGACGAACGACGGCATAAAGAACAAGGTGGATACCGGCGCAAAGCCCTCGAATACACTTGGCGGAAAGCGCGATTTCAAGTCGCTGAAGGCTTACGCGGACGAAAACGGCTTCGAGCTCTACCCTGTCTCCGACAACCGTGATTTCCGCTCCGGCAACGGCTATTACTCGTTCACCGGAACTGCCGTGAGGATTTCCGGTTCCTACTCACGCATCGTCAGCTACGACAGGGCTTACGGCGTACAGGACGGCTCACGGAAGAACAAGTCCCTGCTCTCGCCGGACTATTTCGGCAAGGTGCTCGGCAAGACAGCCGGCAGTTACGACAGTGCAGGGCTCTCCGGCGTGGATATCGCAAGCCTTACGACCTCCATTTACGGCGACTACGGAAAGAAGGACATCTCGCGGTATGACGCGATGCAGGACCTTGTGTCCGCCTATGCGGATATAAACGAGAGCCTCGGCGGAGGCATACTTGCCAACAACGCAAATGCCTACGCTCTGCCCTATGTCAGCCATATCCGGAACGTTCCGCTCTCATCGAGCCGGTTCGACCTTTTCGACGAGGATATTCCCTTCTTCCAGATGGTAATGCATGGGCTTATCCCCTATTCCACCGCTCCCGTGAACGCTTCTCCGGAGGGGCTTGAAATGATACTCATGGCGGCGGCGACCGGAAGTGAGCTCTGCTACGATATGCTCTGTGAGGACGCCTACGGGCTTAAAGATACCGAATTTGACATCTACTACTACGCAAACGCTGCCGGCTGGATAGATACCGCCGCTGCCGCATACAGGACCCTAAAGCCTCTGCTCAGCAGCATAAGCACGAGCACTATTACCGCTTATACTGCCGAAAACGGCGGAAGGCTCATAACAACGGCTTACTCAAACGGTACTGTCGTGAAGGTCAATCTTGACAAAAAGACCGTGGCTTTCAACGGCACTGTGATAAATTTTGAAGAAGCCGCAAGGGAAGGAGGCGTGAGCTTCTGATGAAGGCTGAGATAACCAAAAAGCAACGCAGAAGACCGCGCAGCTCCTACGAAAAGAGAAAGGCGCGGTACGGCTACGGCTTCATAAGTCTGTGGCTTGTCGGCACTTTGCTGTTCTTCCTTATACCGCTCGTAAAGTCGATGATTTACTCTTTCAGCTCGGTATCTATCGAGCCCGGAAATCTCAAAGTTGAATGGGCGGGTCTGAGCAACTACCGCCATGCGGTCAGCAAGGACCCGCAGTATACCGACCTCCTCGAAGAAACGCTCATCGAAACGCTGTGGAAAACTCCGCTCATACTCATATTCTCGCTGTTCATCGCAGTCGTGCTGAACCAGAAATTTCGCGGAAGAACTCTTTCCCGTGCGATATTCTTCCTCCCTGTCATCATAGCGACAGGTCCGGTATATGAGATAATCAGCGGCGATATCAAGTCCACCGGCAATACCGGCGCGGCGCAGTTCTCCACAATGTTCAGGACGGACCTCGTCGGCGACCTCATGCAGTTCCTCGGGGTATACGGCATGAGCGGAAGGATAACCAACTTCATCACCGCAGTCGCAGACAATGTATTCGGGATAGTCTGGAGCTCCGGCATACAGATACTCCTGTTCCTTGCGGCTTTGCAGAATATCCCATCCTCCGCAAGAGAAGCGGCGCAGCTCGAGGGTGCGACCTCATGGGAATACTTCTGGAAGATAACCCTTCCCTGCGTCAGTCCGTTCATACTTGCAAACCTTATTTTCACGGTCATAGACTCCTTCACGAACCCGATGAACAAGGTCATGCGGAGGATAATGACCTTCCAGAACGAGGATATGAACTACGGTCTTGCCGCGGCAATGGCATGGATATACTTTGCGGTGGTTCTCATAGCAGTGGGCATACTTTCAGCGGTGATAAGCCGGTTCATATATTACGAAAACGAATAACACATCAGAAAACACATGAAAGCGGGGTGAGTATCCAATGGCTGAAAAGAACACTATGAGCGCAAAAGAACGGAGCAGGCTCCGAATGAAGTCCCTGCCGCGCGCAGAACGGAGCTATATACGCCGCAGGAATGCCGCCGACCGGCTCTGGCGGTTCTTCCGGTTCCTGATACTTTTCGGGCTCGGCTTCATTATACTCTACCCTCTGCTCTACATGATAAGCTGCACCTTCCGCGACCGGAGCGACATGACTGACCCGACGGTGCTCTGGATACCGCGCCACCCGACCCTGAGCGTACTTAAAGATACCATTGAGGCTATGGACTTCTGGAACGCTCTGCGGAACACGCTCGTTATCAATGTCGGGTGCTCGTTCATGCAGGTAGCCTCCTGCGCCCTGACCGGCTACGGCTTCGCACGGTTCAGCTTCCGCGGAAAGAAGCTGCTGTTCGGCATAGTCATACTCATGATGCTCGTCCCGACACAGATAATATCGCTGCCGCTTTTCTTCCAGTTCAGATTTTTCGGCATAAAGGGAGTGTTCAGCAGGAACCTAATAGACAGCGTATGGACGATGTACCTCCCGGCTATGACCGCAAACGGCATACGCTCGGGACTGATGATACTGATATTCCGCCAGTTCTTCCGCGGACTTCCCCGCGAGCTTGAGGACGCGGCTTATATCGACGGCTGCGGACCGTTCATGACCTTTGTCCGCGTGATGATACCTAACGCCATTCCAGCTTTCCTCACGGTATTCCTGTTCTCAATAGTATGGTACTGGAACGATTACTATGTCAGCACGATGTTCTTCCACAACACGAGAACGGTCTCCACGATGCTCTACAACCTCGACAGCGAGCTCTCGCTGAGAATGTTTGGTGATGCCACGATAAAAATGAGCCCGCGCGAACAGATAGTCTGGAAACAGGCAAGCTGTCTGCTCTCGATAACGCCCCTGCTGATACTTTATACCTTCCTCCAGAAATACTTCACCGAAGGCATTGAGCGGTCTGGACTTGTGGGATAGCTTCAGAAGACAATAAAAGTTTTTCATAAAACTATTGCATTTTCACAAAATATGTGATATAATATATGTACAATATTTTTACGGAAAGAAGGCTCCATTATGGATCTCAAAAAAGCAGCAGACGCAATAGCTAAGGAAAAAGACCCGGTAAAGGCAGTAGAAAAAGTTACCGGTATCGATCTTCCGGACGACAAGATCAACAAGGTCGTAAAGGAAGTTTCCTCCAAGGTTTCAGTTGACGACGTCAAGGACAAGGTCGAGGACGTTATCAGCAAGATCAAGAAGTAATTGCAACGGGGCATTGTTTCGGCAGTGTCCCGCTGTTTTTTGAAAGGAGCATTATGAAAAAGCTGCTATCCGCTCTCACGAACACCGACCCGCTCAGCATCTTAATGCTGACCCTTGCCGGGATTGTCAACGCCTTCGGCATAACCATATTCCTCATGCCGGTAAAGCTCTATGACAGCGGCGTTTCCGGAACATCTATGCTGCTCTCCCAGCTCACGCCCTCCGGACTTTCGCTCTCGGTATTCCTCATCGTCCTGAACGTTCCGCTCTTTCTTTACGGTCTGAAAAAGCAGGGAAAGCGCTTCACCGCAAGCTCGATATATACCGTTGCGGTATACTCCGTCACCGCGTGGCTGATAACCGATGTGCTGCCGGTCGATGTGAGCATCGCCTCTCCCCTCGCCGGAACAGACCTCCTGCTCTGCGCCCTTTTCGGAGGTGTGATATCGGGCGTCGGCAGCGGATTTGCGCTTCGCTTCGGCGGCGCTATGGACGGCGTTGAGGTCATGGCTGTTATATTTGCAAAGCGGCTCGGGCTGTCGGTCGGCTCGTTTGTGATGATATACAACGTCCTTCTGTACATAGTCTGCGGCATCTCCATAAACAGCTGGATACTGCCGCTATACTCGATAGTGACCTACTATGCCGCGCTCAGGACGGTCGATTTCATAGTTGAAGGCTTGCAGCGCTCGAAGGCGGCTATCATCATAACCTCAAAGCCGGACGAGATATGCAGCGAGCTCATGGAGGAATTCGGCTGCGGAGTCACGCTGATAGACGCAAAGGGCGGATTTTCCGGCACGGAAAGGAAGTTTCTGTACTTCGTGGTGAACCGTTTTCAGGTAATGAAGATGAAGGACATCGTACAGCGGAACGACCCTCTCGCCTATATCACGCTCACCGAGGTCGCGGATATATTCTCGGTATCGAATAAATAAAGAAGGCTGAACAGTTTTTCTTTACTTCAGCACGAAAAGCCCCGGATAAGTAAATGCTTTTACCACAGCACATCAGCGCAAATGCTTGACAATATTATCTCCATATGGTATAATTATGGTGTTTGATTACAGCTCGGTAAAAACCGGAACGAAAAGGAGAATTTCTATGTCCAATAATACTATCCCCTACAAGATCTATCTTGAAGAAAATGAAATGCCCACACAGTGGTACAACGTCCGCGCCGATATGAAGAAGAAGCCCGCTCCGCTCCTTAATCCCGGCACCGGCAAGCCCTGCACAGCCGAGGAGCTCAGCCACGTTTTCTGCGATGAGCTCGTAAAGCAGGAGCTCAACGAAACTGACCGCTTCATCGCCATTCCGGACGAAATACTCAACTTCTACAAGATGTACCGTCCCTCACCGCTCGTAAGAGCTTACTGCCTTGAAAAGAAGCTCGGCACTCCCGCAAAGATATACTACAAGTTCGAGGGCAACAACACCAGCGGCTCACACAAGCTCAATTCCGCTATCGCTCAGGCTTACTACGCCAAGAAGCAGGGGCTCAAGGGCGTAACTACCGAGACCGGTGCAGGTCAGTGGGGTACAGCTCTCTCAATGGCTTGCTCTTACCTCGACCTCGACTGTCAGGTATACATGGTAAAGGTATCCTACGAGCAGAAGCCCTTCCGCCGCGAGGTTATGCGTACCTACGGTGCAAAGGTAACTCCTTCCCCCTCAATGACTACTGAGGTCGGCAGAAAGATACTCTCTGAATTCCCCGAGACAGGCGGAAGCCTCGGCTGCGCTATCTCTGAGGCTGTTGAGGCTGCTACAACTCAGGAAGGCTACCGCTACGTTCTCGGAAGCGTTCTCTCACAGGTACTCCTCCACCAGTCCGTTATCGGTATGGAAGCAAAGATAGCTATGGACAAGTACGGCATCAAGCCCGATGTGATCATCGGCTGTGCAGGCGGCGGTTCAAACCTCGGCGGTCTCATCTCACCCTTCATGGGCGAAAAGCTCCGCGGCGAAGCTGACTACCGTTTCATCGCAGTTGAGCCGGCTTCATGCCCGAGCTTCACAAGAGGTACCTACGCTTACGACTTCTGCGATACAGGTAAGGTTTGCCCGCTCCAGAAGATGTACACTCTCGGCAGCGGCTTCATGCCCTCACCCAACCACGCAGGCGGTCTCCGTTACCACGGTATGAGCGCTATCCTCTCCGAGCTCTACGATCAGGGTCTTATGGAAGCACGTTCCGTTGAGCAGACCTCAGTATTCGAGGCAGCACAGCAGTTCGCAAGAGTTGAGGGAATCCTTCCTGCTCCGGAGAGCAGCCACGCTATCCGTGCCGCTATCGACGAGGCACTCAGATGCAAGGAAACAGGCGAGGAGAAAACCATCCTCTTCGGTCTCACAGGTACAGGCTACTTCGATATGTATGCTTATGCCGCTTACAATGACGGTACGATGAGCGACTATATCCCTACTGATGAGGAAATAGCTGCTTCTATCGCAAAGCTCCCCAAGGTAAACGGCTGATCTCTGATCACTGAAAGATATGAAAACTGCCGCTGTATTGCACAGCGGCAGTTTTTTATGTCATTCGCCGGTTCATGGTGTGACTATGCCCGAACCTTCACACAGATACCGCGTTGTCTGAAGGCTTGCCAAAAAGCAAAAAAAGGGCGGAATATCCGCCCTTAACAGTTATATAAATAATACTCTTATCTCTGCTCACAGATGAGCTTGATGGCTGTTCTCTCTTCGCCGTCGATAGTGATATTTGCAAAGGCAGGGACGCAGATAAGGTCTACGCCGATAGGAGCAAGATATCCTCTGGCGATAGCTATTGACTTGATAGCCTGATTTGCAGCGCCAGCGCCAACTGCCTGTACTTCAACAGCCTTCTGTTCTCTGATCACACCGGCAATAGCTCCTGCAACTGAATTAGGTGATGAATGTGATGAAACTTTTAGGATCTCCATGATATAGCCCTCCTGTTATTAGTGTTTGGTTTATACTGGTAATGCCGTATTGCATAGCAACATTATACACCAATACAATGAAAAAAGCAATAGGTCAGAGCAATTTTTGTATATTATCTTATAATTAACCGCTCAATTTTGTACGATTTGCCGCATTTCTCGTCAAATTCCACCACAATGCAGCATAGGAAGCAATCCCCTGCTGCTTCGGTAAATCTTGCCGGAGTGCGGAATCTGAACGAGCTGATGACGTCCGCCGGCTCAACGCCGAGGCATGAGAGCTCCGGACCCGTCATGCCGGCATCGGTGATATATGCGGTACCGCCGGGAAGGATACACTCGTCCGAAGTCTGGACGTGGGTATGCGTGCCGAAAACTCCGCTTACCTTGCCGTCAAGGTAGAAGCCCATAGCCTTTTTCTCTGAGGTAGTCTCCGCGTGGAAGTCCACAAAGACGTTCGGAACGTCAATATCCGGCAGTATACTGTCAATAACGGTGAAGGGGTTGTCGAGCGGTTCCATGAGTGCTGTTCCCATGAGATTTACCACAGCAACGGAGTAAGCTCCGCAGTCGAGGACGCACACGCCCTTTCCGGGAGCACCGCCCTCCGGGTAATTCGCAGGGCGGATAATGAAGTCGTCATCAAACAGCCCGAGCTGTTCCCTGCGGCGGAAAGCATGGTTACCGGTAGTGATGATATCAGCACCGGCATTGAATATCATATCGGCTGATGCGCGGGTAATGCCGTTGCCCTGTGCGGAATTCTCGCCGTTCACTACGGTGACATCTACACTGAACTGCTGCTTTATCAGCCTGAGCTTGCTGCTCAGGAAGTCGCAGCCGCTTTTTCCGACTACATCGCCTACAAATAACAGATTTTTCATATTATCCTCCTGAGCGGGACATCAGCTCAGCTCGAACATACCCGTATAGAGCTGGTAGTATTTGCCGTGCTGAGCAATAAGTTCACTGTGACAGCCGCGCTCGATTATCTTACCGTGTTCGAGCACCATGATCGCATTGGAATTGCGGACAGTCGAAAGCCTGTGAGCGATAACGAAGACCGTTCTGCCCTCCATGAGGCTGTCCATCCCCTTTTCGATGAGGGCTTCCGTTCGTGTGTCGATAGAGCTTGTCGCCTCATCAAGGATAAGCACGGGCGGATCGGCAACAGCCGCTCTTGCAATGGCAAGGAGCTGTCTCTGACCCTGCGAGAGATTTGCACCGTCAGCCGTGAGCATCGTATCATAGCCATTTTCGAGATGGCGTATAAAGGTGTCGGCGTTTGCGAGCTTGGCGGCAGCATAGACCTCCTCGTCGGTAGCATCGAGCTTGCCGTAGCGGATATTCTCCATGACAGTTCCGGTGAAAAGGTGGGTATCCTGCAATACTATCGACTGCGAACGGCGGAGGTCGTCCTTCTTTATCTTGTTTATGTTGATTCCGTCATAGCGTATCTTTCCGTCGGGAACATCGTAGAAGCGGTTGATGAGGTTGGTTATCGTGGTCTTGCCTGCGCCGGTAGAGCCGACGAAGGCTATCTTCTGACCGGCATGGGCATAGAGAGTTATACCGTTGAGGACGGTCTTTTCCGGCTCATAGCCGAAGTATACATCGTCAAATTCAACGTTTCCGTGCACCTCGGTATAGGTGACGGTACCGTCAGCCTTGTGGGGGTGACGCCATGCCCATCTGCCTGTGCGGCGTGGAGCCTCGGTGATAGTGCCGTCGGGAGTGATATCCGCATTGACAAGGGTGACATATCCGTCGTCAGACTCCGGCTGCTCGTCTATCACATTGAAGATACGCTCTGCGCCAGCAAGCGCTGTGAGTACGGAATTGAGCTGCTGGGATACCTGAGTTATCGGGTGCGAGAACGACCTTGTGAGCTGGAGGTAGGCAACAACCGTACCGACAGTCATTCCGCCGATGCCCTTGACAGCCATGATACCGCCGATTATAGCGGTAGCTGCATAGTGCAGGTAGGACAGGTTGTTCATTATCGGCATGAGGACATTAGCAAAGGTATTAGCCTTTGTAGCCGCCTGGCAGAGCTGTTCGTTGAGGATATCGAACTCCTCATCAGCCTTGTCCTCGCGGCAGAACACCTTGACTACCTTCTGACCGTCTATCATCTCCTCGATATAGCCGTTTACCGTGCCGAGAGCCTTCTGCTGTGCGATGAAGCCCTTGCTGCTGTGCGAACCGATGAATCCGACTATCTTTATCATAAGGAAGAACATCACGATAACGAGTATCGTAAGTCTCCAGCTAAGTATTATCATCGAGATGAGTACGCCTGCTATCGTAACTGCCGAGCTTATGAACTGTGCGACGCTGTTGCTGAGCATTTCGCGTATCGCATCGGTGTCGTTCGTGTAAAGGCTCATGAGCTCGCCGTGGGTGTGCTTATCGAAGAAGCGCACGGGAAGCGACTCCATTTTGTCGAACAGGTCGTTCCTGATACGCATGAGGGTGGTGGTCGAGACCTTCATCATGACGCGCTGGTAGACGAACGTCGATACAGCGCCCATGGCATACACCGCTGAAAGCACGACAAGGAGCCCTATGAAGGCATCTTTGTCCCAGTCGCCTGTTTTCAGCGCATCGTCGATGTTGTCGATAATGGGCTTGAGCATATTCGTGCCGACTACACCGGCAGCGGCGCTGAGGATTATGCCGATAACGGCAAATGTCATGTGCAGCTTGAAGCCGTACATATAGCTGAATATCCTTTTCAGCGAAGCGAAGGCGTTCCGGGGCTTGGCGGGGGGACGCATATTTGCTTTAGGCGGCATTATTCATCAGCTCCTTTCTGCTGCGAGTCATATACCTCGCGGTATATGCTGCTTTTCTGCATGAGCTCATCGTGGGTGCCGATATCGGTGATCTTGCCGTTATCCATTACTATTATACGGTCGGCGTCCATGACGGAGGTTATGCGCTGTGCGATGATGATAGTAGTAGTATCGGCAAGGTCTCTGCGGAAGGCAGCGCGTATGCTGCTGTCGGTAGCGGTATCGACCGCGCTCGTGGAATCGTCAAGAATGATTATGCGCGGCTTTTTCAGAAGTGCTCGCGCGATGCATAGCCTCTGCTTCTGACCGCCGGAAACGTTCACGCCGCCCTGTCCGAGGTCGGTGTCATATCCGTCCGGAAAGCTCACAACGAAATCGTGAGCGCAGGCGGACTTGCAGGCTGCGATTATCTCCTCATCGGTAGCTTTTTCGTTGCCCCAGCGGAGGTTATCGCGGATTGTGCCCGAGAATAGAACGTTCTTCTGAAGCACCATTGCGACCTGACTGCGGAGAGTATCGAGCGAATACTCCTTGACATCGTGACCTCCGACTGTGACAGTTCCCTCAGTCGCCTCATAAAGGCGCGGAATGAGCTGCACCAGCGTTGACTTCGACGAGCCTGTACCGCCGATGATACCGATAGTCTCGCCCGAACGGATATCGAGGTCAATGTGGTCGAGCGCAAGATTTGCCATATCGTTATAGTAGCTGAAGCTTACATTACGGAAGCTTATCGAGCCGTCCTGCGGCATTGTTTCCGCGGTCTCATTGTCCTTTATAGAAGGCTCCTCCTCGAGAACTTCGGCGACTCTCTGCATTGAAGCACGGGAGATCACGAACATGATGAACAGCATAGAAAGCATCATGAGAGATATAAGTATCTGAGAAACGTACATGATGAAGCTGGAGAGCTCGCCGGTCTTGATATCACCGTCAACAGCCATATTTCCGCCGAACCACATGATAGCGACTATGCTTCCGTACATAACGAGCTGCATGATAGGCATGGTGAGTATGACGAGCTTTTCCGCCATGAACTGAGCGCGGCGAACGCTGTCCGTGTTGTCCTTGAAGCGCTTCTTCTCATAGTCCTCACGGGCGAAAGCCTTTACTACCCTGATGCCGATGAGGTTTTCCTGCACCTTTGCGTTCATATCGTCGTACTGCGTGAGCATTTTGCGGAATCTCGGGTGTGCCTTGCTGATAATGAAGAACACCGCGCCGCCGAGGAGGGGTATCGCCGCAAGGAATACCAATGAGAGCCTTGCGTTAGTGCGGACAGCCATTATAGTTGCACATATTAGCATTATAGGCGAACGGAACGCCATTCGTATGAACATCATGAAGGCGTTCTGGATATTGGTGACGTCCGTTGTGAGCCTTGTCGTGAGCGAGGCGGTCGAGAATTTGTCCACGTTTGCGAACGAGAAGGACTGTACCTTCCTGAACATCGCGCTGCGGAGATTCTTGGCAAAGCCCATGCCGGCGACTGCGCTGAATCTTCCGGCAAGAGCGCCGAACGCCAGTGAAAAGAGCGCCATAACCACCATCAGACCGCCGAGGCCTGCAACATATCCGATACGTCCCCTGGATACGCCGTCGTCAATGATATGAGCCATGACGAGGGGGATAGTTACCTCCATGATTACTTCGCCGATTATCGTTATCGGGGTAAGTATCGCCTGTTTCCTGTATTGTCCAACGTTTGAGAATATAGTTCTGTACAATAGTGTCACTACCTTTCATTATTGTCGCCGTAGAGCCTTGCTCTCAGCTCATGGCAGAGTTCAAGCGGCGTTGAGAAGTTTTCCTCGATACCCTCGACCTGCTGCATTTTCAGAGCGAGCCTGCTGAGCAGTCTCAGGAGAGTGAGCTTGTCATCGTCCGAAAATTCGCCGAATATCAGCCTGTCGTACTCCTCGAACAGGCTTATGCGCTTTTCGATTGCCTCCCTGCCCTTATCGGTCAGCGCGAGCCGCTTGCACCGCTGATTGTCCTGATCTACCGTCTTTGTAATAAGTCCTGCCTTTTGCAGGCGCTTGGTCGAGGTCGCGACCGATGCCGCAGAAACGCCGAGGCGTTCAGCAATATCCGCCTGAGTGCAGTTCTCGTACTGCTCGATAGTTTTCATAATTGCTATCTGTCCGAAGTGTATGGGTGAATCTCCGCTCGTTCTGATGATGAAAAGCTTTCTCAGAAGATGTATATTCTCCAGCATACCGGTAATTTCCCTGTTTTCCGTAAATACCCCTCCTTTCATTAAACGTTTAATAGTTAACCGTTTATGATTATAACACACTTTCGCGCATTTGTCAATAGAAAGTATAAGCAAAAAGCGACCGTCCATGTCGGACGGCCGCTGTTATTTACGCTCCTCTGCGGAACACTTTCTTTATCGTAAGACCAAATGCCCTGTAATTAATGACTATCTCGCCGAATATCATCGCCGTGAGCCAGAATCCGTAAAGCGCCGGCTTGTCGATTATCACCCAGCACATTATGAGCAGGACTGTCGTATTTATCAGAGACTTCACCGCATCGAACCTGAACGGAACATAGTACCTCGCGTCGATTATTCTTGCCCAGAAGCAGAGATAATAGCTCAGGAAGGTCGCTATCGCTGCACCGTGAATGCCCCATTCGGGTATGAGGAAGAAGTTCAGCACAAGGTTCGCCATACTTGCCGCAAAGCTCGTCCAGAACGAGTTCTTGGTATGCTTTGTAGCCGTATATATACTGCTGAGGAACTGGTCAAGGCACATGAACAGCACCGCTACCACAAGCACAGGGGTATATTTGTACACCTGACCGTATTCGCCGAAACGTGCCGTGCTTACAAATATCGGGGTGACTATCTGCACTCCGGCTATCAGGAACGCCGAGGCTATGAACAGCAGAGCCTCATACGCGCCGTAGACCTTCTCGTAAAATTTGCTGCGGTCGTCGGAGTCGTTCTCCATGATAGCGGACATATTCCACGCCTGGAAGAATATGGTCGATACCATTGATATCAGATTCGGCACCTTCGTAGCAAGTCCGTAGATACCTGCCGCGCTCTCACCGAGCTCGACCTTGCCGCTGTGCATATAGCGTATGAAAAGTCTGTCCGAAAAGCCGGTTATAACCCACATTACGACAGTCGGTATCAGCGGCACCGCAAATCTCATCATACTCGTTGCAAGGCGCTTGTTATAGCATCCGAGACTGAGATACTGGTGAAGGCCCGCCACGATGAACAGGAACACCGCCGAGCAGAAGTCCGAGAGTATTACCGAAAGCATGAAGCCCTTTACGCCCCAGTGGAAGTGGGAGATAAAGAGTATGCTGAAGATCAGCAGGGTTATCGTTGCGAGGATACCGTCGAGCGAGAACAGCTTTACCATACCCCTCGCCCGGACGAACTGCGAGCATAGTGACCGGAACGCCGATGTGCAGACGTATATCAGAAGCAGTATCGTATACCCGTCAATGAAGTCGAGGAAGGATATTATCCGGAATATCGGAGAAAGCACCAGCATCAGAACAAGTCCCATAGTATTGAGGACAGTTGCGGTGGTGAATACCTCGGCTTTATTGTACTTGTTATCGAGACCGAAGCGGATTATCGCTTCCGTCATCGAGAAGGTGAAGATCGGCAGAAGGAAGTTCGCAGTTATCTCGAGGAGTTCCTTGGTGCTGAGGTCTGACGGGCTTATGTTCTTTGTGTAAAGCCTCGTCAGCAGCATTACAAGTATCTTTGAACCGAAGCTGCCGATAGCGAATATGACTGTATTGAACGCTAATTTTTTATATTTATTCATTTGTGAGCTCTCCATTTTTTTGTTCTTTTTTCATTATAACACATATTTCCAGAAATAGCAACAGGCAGTTAAAAAAAGATGCACTGCAAAGGCAGTGCATCAAAGTGCGTCAAAAGAATTGTTCCGGGACGCCGAGGGCGGCGTCCCCTGCAAGCAAATTGTACGCAAATTCTGTAACAGATCAGAACTTTGCGTTATCATTCGTCACGAATAATGCGTGTATGCTCAATGCCGTACTGCGTCTCGTCAGTGATAGAGTCGAGCGGGATATCCTGAGTTACCTTGAAGCTCTTGTAAAGGCCGCCGTCATTTGTATAGAGGTTGTACCAGAGCTGCTGAGTACCGTCGGCGTTATTGGAATACTCAAGGCGTACTGTGCCGACGAACTCGCCGTCTTCGTTCTCGTCGTGGAAACCGCCCATATATGTGTCACACTCTGAGAAGGTGAGCACAAACTGACCGTGCAGCCATTCGCCTTCAAGGGACTTCACGGAGTTGAATGCCGCGCCCTCGCGCATAGGCTCAGTGTACTCATAGAAGCCGTAGAAATTGGGCTCTGCACCGTTGTCGCGCACTAAGCGTTCAGTACCGCCGTTTCCGATATAGAGGTACTTTGAGGTATCTGCCATATCGTTTATATAGCAGCCTATCCACATCTCGCCTGACTCTTTGTTAAATGCGAGGAAGGGAACCTTTGAGCCGTCCGCGAACTCCTCATATCTGGCTTTCAGTGTGCCGTTTTCGGTGTAGCTGCCGTTATTGTAAGTATATGTGCCGTTCGCTGATATTACAACGCTGCCCTTGGGAGTGCCCACAAATTCCGGACCTGCACCGGCATCCTGCAGCTCATATATCCAGTTTCCGGCAAGATCGGCAATGTCGATATTGGGAGCGTCGGCTTCGGCAGGCTTTTCAGTCGTCTCGGGAGCCTTTGTGGTGGTTGCTGCCGTAGTCTTTTCCTCGGTCGAAGCCTCTGTGGAAGCGTCTGAGGAAGCCTCGGAAGTCGCTGCAGAAGTAGTTGCCGCCTTTTCGGATGAGGAGCTTGAAGTGCTTCCGCAGGCTGTGAATGAGGCAAGGGCTGTGAGAAATGCAGTTAATACTATTATCTTCTTTTTCATAATTATTCTCCTTTTCAAGCCAAATAGCTTTGTCTATGCTCCCATTATAGCACACATAAAGCATTTGTAAAGCATAATTACAGAATTGTAATCGGCATTTCTATTTTGTAACCTGACCCTTGCGGTATCTTCCGAAGAATATGCCGTCGTCAACGTACTTGTCAGCCTGCGAGACCCACATCGGGAACTTCCCTGTCGAAAGAGCAGTCTGACCGTTGAGCATACCTGTATGGAATGAGATATGCCGGAACTGTCTCAGCACAAGCTCCATCCGTGTATGTTCACAGTTTTCGGGACATTCATAGAGCATATCGTCCGTGAGCGTGTCGAGGTAGTCAAGCGTTTTCTTCTCAACAGCGTCAAGGTACTCCAGAAGCTGTTCATCGGAAAGCACGACCGAGGTCGGATTGTCGGGATTGTCCATACCCTCCTCATGGAAAGACGGTTCTTCATAAACGCAGGGATTAATGAACCACTTGTCCGCCGAGTGTATAGCGTGATAAGCCCAGCGCCAGCACGGAGCTCCGCAGCAGAGCGCGTCCCTGTCGTAAGTTCGCAGAGAAGTCCTTATATTCATGAAATTGGGTATTACCATATCCTTGATTATTATGCAAAGCTCGTTCATAAAAATCCCTCCGTTCATAGTTATGCTATTACAGTACAGGGACGGATATTTCCGTCCCTGCATTAACTAATTACAATGTGTCGATAATTTCGAGCGAATGCTCCTCGTTCATTGTGCGGCACATCTCAATGAACTTTTCGAGCGGAATGTTCTTGAGCTGCTTGTTTCCGCGGATATTTACAGAGATCTGCTCGTTCTCAGCCTCGCTGTCGCCGATGATGACTACATACGGATCCTTGAAGTCCTTGAACTTTCTGATCTTGTTCTTCATATTGTCATCGGTGTAATCAACTTCGACCCTTATGCGGTTCTTTCTGAGGAGGTCAGCAACCTTCTTTGCGTAGTCGTTGTGCTCTGTGCGGATAGGCACGATACCAACCTGCATAGGTGAGAGCCAGAACGGGAACGCGCCCTTGAAGTTCTCGGTGATGATGCCGATAAATCTCTCGAATGAACCGAATATAGCTCTGTGAATCATTACAGGCTGCTTCTCGGAGCCGTCCGATGCGATGTACTTCATCTTGAAGTTGAGCGGAAGCTGGAAGTCGAGCTGGATTGTACCCATCTGCCACTCACGACCGATAGCGTCCTTCATCTTGAGGTCTATCTTAGGACCGTAGAACGCGCCGTCGCCCTCGTTGAGCTCATAGCCGTCAGGACCGTACTTCTCCTCGAGGATAGCCTTGAGGTCAGCTTCAGCCTTGTCCCATACCTTGATATCGCCCATGAAGTCGTCAGGACGTGTTGAAAGTTCAGCCTTGTAGCTAAGACCGAAGGTGTTGTACATTTCGGTAGCTATCTCCATGATGTCGTTTATCTCGGAGGCTATCTGCTCCTCTGTTACGAGGATATGAGCATCGTCCTGTCTGAACTGCTGAACGCGGAACAGACCGTTGAGCTCTCCGGACTTCTCCTTGCGGTGGATAACATCTACCTGATTGAATTTGAGCGGGAGTTCCTTGTAGGAACGCTGCTTGTTCATATATACCTTGATAGCGTTAGGACAGTTCATCGGCTTTGCACAGTATACCTCGTTGTCGTCCTCAGCAGGGATAACGAACATACCGTCCTGATAGTGATCCCAGTGGCCGGAAGTCACCCAGAGCTCCTTCTTTGAAAGCACAGGACCCGATATCTCGGTATACTCATGCTCCTCGTGAACGCCTCTCCAGTATTCGAGAAGGGCGTTGAAAAGCTTCCAGCCTCTCGGGAGCCAGTAAGGCATACCGGGAGCTGTATGGTCGAACATGAAGAGACCGAGCTCCTTGCCAAGCTTCTTGTGATCGCGGAGCTTGGCTTCCTCTATCATTTTGAGGTGCTCATCGAGCATTGAAGCCTTGGGGAAGGATATAGCGTAAACTCTGTTGAGCATCTTGTTCTTCTCGTTGCCTCTCCAGTAAGCGCCTGTGCAGGACATGAGCTTGAATGCCTTAACGGGAGCTGTTGTCATGAGGTGAGGACCGGCACAGAGGTCTGTGAACTCGCCCTGCTTGTAGAACGAGATAGGTTCGCCCTTGTCAGCGTGTTCCTCGCAGAGCTCTACCTTGTATGGCTCGCCCATTTCCTTCAGCTTTGCGATAGCCTCGGCAGGCGGAAGCTCGAACTGCTCAAGTTCAATTTCCTCCTTCACTATCTTCTTCATCTCAGCCTCGATTGCTTCAAGCTCCTCGGGAGTGAAGGGCTTCTCAACGTCGAAATCATAGTAGAAGCCGTTCTCGATAGCAGGACCGATAGCAAGCTTTGCCGATGGATAAAGTCTCTTTACTGCCTGTGCAAGGATATGCGACGAGGTGTGCCAGAAGGTCTTCTTACCGTCAAGGCTGTCAAAAGTACAGACCTCGAAGGAGCAGTCGCCGTCGATAACGGTGCGGAGGTCCCTGACCTCACCGTTCACCTTTACACAGCAGGCAGACTTATAAAGTCCCATGCCAATTCCCTTTACTATCTCAGCCGCAGACTGAGCTGCTTCGATCTCGCGGACGCTGCCGTCCGGAAGTGTTAATTTTATCATAAATATCTCTCCTTATATAATATTTGCAGTGTAATATTCATCGTTCTCCCAGTTCACTGGGTTGTTTTCGATGTAATGCCAAACATCCAGCAACTCTCGCCTGTTTCGTATTATTCTGTCATAGTAATTTCGCTGCCACGGGGAAAACCTAATTCCTTTTTTACCAGAATTTAACGAACGAACAAGCTGAGAAACCGACTGTATAGGGGGCGATGCTTTTTTCTTATATGATACTCCATATCACGCTTCACCGGTTATTTCAAAATCATCGCCGTACAGCTCGATATGGAGGGCTGAGGGCATATAACCGTCGAAGCTGTCGGTATCTATACAGACAACTATCTCGCCGTCATCGATATCGACATACACGTTTTCGAGGGAAAGGTTATCGGCAAGTGCCTCGGAATCGCTGCCTTCATACAATCCCTCGTCGCAAATGAGCTTGGCAATGAGTTTGCGGCTGCTGTCGAGCTTTGCGAGCTTTGCAGCGATAGCCGCAAGGGAATTCAGTATCTCTGCTTCCTCCTCAACATAGAAGCGAACGGTCTGTTCTTTTTCCCAAAGCTTATAGGGCAGCTCATAGGCTTCCTCCTGTTTATTGTATTTAAGATTGCTCAACGTTCTCACCTCCCATGTGGAAAACAAAAAAGCCCCTTACGCCGTAAAAGCGCAAGGGACGATAATAACCGTGGTTCCACCCAGATTCATACGGAAGCTCCGTATCTCAATTGCTCTGTAACGGGAGCAGCCGGCGCTTATTGGGCGCACTCGGAGGCGGTGTGTATACTGCCATGCCCTGCAAGCCTTGCACCGGACGGCTGCTCTCTGAAAGGGCTGAGCGGCGGAATACCTTCCTCGTCATCGTTTTAAGATATTGTAATACTAATATATCACACTTTGCAGGCTTTGTCAAGAGTAAAAAGTCAATTCAGCCCAAATCGTCCGACATATTCGCAAACTTCACGAATGCGTCCACGCACGCCTTTACGAGCGGATTAGCCTCCTGATTTCTGCGGTAGATAATGATATCCTTGTTGAGGTTATGGGCATAGGAACACTTCTTCACGACGAGCCCCACTCTTTCAACGAGCCATTTAGGCATAGGCGAAGCCCACATATACGCATTGCATACGTTGTACAATACCGTGAGCTGATTGCCTCTGTCGTGGATATAGAACTTTTTGCCGCTGCTGTCCACATCGAAGCTCTGGTTAATCGAAGCACGGCGGGAAATATCCGGTTCGCCGTCGCCGTAGAGCACCTCGGGGTAATCCTTCAGCAGTTCAAACGGCACGTCATCATACTTTGCGAGAGGGTGATCCTCCCTCATGATAAGCGAAAGGGTATACTCCTTTACGGACTTGGTAACAAGAGCCTTCGACTGAACTCTTTCAAGCACCATTTCGGCATAGCTCGCAGGTATACGCACAACTCCGACATCGCATTTGCCGTTTGAAACGTCCTCAAGCACCTTCGGCATACTCGTTTCAAGGAGATGAAAGGTGATATCCCCGTCGTCGGTCGGGAAGGAATTCATAACATACGCAAGTGCCGCGGCAGGATATGCTGTTCTGGAGGACTCTATTTTCAGTACCGTGCTGCGGTTGGACCGCTCCTTGAAATCCTTTTCGAGTCCGTTTACGTCTTCGATTATACCCCTCGCACGGGCAAGGAACTCCTCACCTTCGGGAGTGAGCACCATACCGCTCGGTGTACGGTTGAATATCTGTATGCCAAGCTGTTCCTCAAGCTCCTTCAGCGCGATGCTGATGTTGGGCTGAGCCTGAAAAAGCTTCTTTGCCGCACGGGTGATGCTTCCCTCCTGTGCAATGGCAATAACATACTCAAGCTGCTGTAATTTCATATTTTTACCCCTGTCAAAAAAATTCCATCCTCCGGACAGCCGTCTGCCGTCCGTGCAGCATTGCGCTGCGGTCACCGGAGCATTCAGAAATTGTTCTGTCGCTCAGAAAAGATATTCCAAAAAACTTGAAAAAGCTCTTTTCATTTGTCTCAAAAAGTGTTATAATAGTTAAGGCTCTGCTGTCATCTGCCGTCGCTGCGATACTTCGCACGGGTCCGCGAAATGCTCTCCTCGCTTCGTTTTATGAGGTTGAGCAGTGAGGACGAATACTGTGCATAGTCTTTCTGAAGTGTCGCTGTCGTAAGGTAAAGTGTGTCAAAATTGTCAACGCAGTCATTTCCGTCAAGAGCTATGCCGCTCGAAGCCGCCTTGATATTCGCCTCGCTCATGGATACCATCGCGTTGGCGCTGTCATTGGCAATGACCTTCGGGATACGGAAAAGCTTCTGGTCGTTATGTGGGTTAGCGTTGTACACTATCCTGAACAGCTTGTATACCGACAGCATGAGGTAAGAAGATACCTCCTTGATGAGCGTGATACTGTTGGCTTTCTGTGAAAGGCTGAACAGGAGGCTTATCGAGTTGTTGATGATCCTTCGGTTGAAGTTTATGATCTCAGGCGAAGGCATTTTGAGGTTGTTATTTCCGTCATCATCGGGGATATCCTCAATGGTGATGGTCTTGCCCTCCGGCTCAGGAGTACGTCCGAGCAGGTAATCGCAGGATACATTATAGTAATCGGCAATCTTCACAAGGAAATTAAGACCGCACTCACGGATACCCTTTTCGTAATGTGAGAGAAGTGCCTGAGAGATACCGAGGTCTGTTGCAGCCTGCTTCTGGCTGATATGGCGCTCCTTTCTCTGGAGTGTGATTATTCTTGCGAAATCGGAATTCATATATATATCCTCCTGTGACCGGAATATTAAGCAATATTATATATTTCTATTATAATACAAAGTGTATAATTTGTAAAGATGATTATTTATCGAAGAATTTGTCAGATTTCAGTGGATTTTTGTAAGAATTACTAAAAGTTCAAAAAACAGTTCCATTTTTTGTGCATTTTTTCAGGAGGATTTTTAATGAAAGGTTATCGTATAAGCATTATCCGCCACGGCATGACCGAGGCAAACGACAAGGGTCTCTACATCGGTACGACCGATATCCCCCTCTCACCCAAGGGCGCAGCCGACCTTGCAGCAAAAGCAGACGAGTTCATCTACCCGGCTGTTCACAGGGTCTACACCTCACCGCTCAGGAGATGCACCGAAACAGCGGACATACTTTTCCCCTATACTGAACAGTGCGTGGTGGACGACCTCCGCGAACTGAATTTCGGCGAATTCGAGAACAAGAGCATCGACGAGCTTGCAAAGCGGAAGGACTACAACGAATGGCTCCGCGGTGGCAAGGACGTCCGTCCGCCGAAGGGTGAGAGCATCGAGGAGCTCACCGCACGCACCTACAAGGCTCTCCACAACATAATCACGGACATGATGAACGAAGGGCTCACCCACTGCGCCTTGATAACCCACGGCGGAGTGCTTTCGAATATGCTGAGCTGCTTCGGACTCCCGAAATATCCGCCGTCGCAGATAACCGCAGAGGCAGGCGGCGGCTTTGATGTCCTCGCAACGGCTCAGATGTGGCTTAATTCGCAGGCTGTCGAGATAATCGGCTACTGTCCCTACGACCGCATAGGTGAACCAGACGACGACGAGGATTTCTGAACGCTGACTTAAAGGCTCGGTCCCGGAATATTTTCCTTGCTCCGGCACATAATACCTCCGCAGGGAGGCGGAAATATGAACGTACTGGAGCTTATCAGATATACCGGCAGACTTCTCCGGGGCAGACGTACCGTTACAGCCCTCGTATGCTTTCTGCCCATTGCCGCGGAGCTTTTCTTCCGTGCGGCAGAAGCGTGCGTTTACACAATGATGATATATTTCGGCGGAATAGAGCCGCTTGAGCTTTTCAGCGCGGACAATTTCATACCGCCGCTGATAACAGCAGGATTTACAGCCGTCCGCTGGACAGCCGCAGCTCCCCTCTCCTACATCACCGCTTACAGACTTTGCGCCGTCTGCAAAGGCTCGCCGGATACGCCGCTGACTGCGGCGCTTGACGGAAATGGACGCATACGCCGCAGCATTGCCGCTCTGATGTGGTCAAAGCTCATCGGACTGCTTGCGCTCGTGCCGGCAGTATTCTTCGGCATCACGGCATATTCACTGTTCACGGCAGGCGGAGGTGCGCGTGAGATGTTCCTGACGGTACACGCGGCAGTTCTGACAGTCATATCCGTCGGGATATGGCTCACGGTAAAGCTGAGCCTTTCAGCTGTTCCGTTCATGCTTGCGAGATACCCGGGGGATACTGCTCTGAGGGCGGTGATACGCACCCTGCGGTTCATGAGCGGCAGGTGGACCGTCCTGCTGAAGCTCATGCTGATATATCTCCCGGAAGCTCTTACCGTCATCGGTACGCCCTTTGCGATAGCCCGTATAAAGACAGCCTTCGCGCTAAGCATAGACATATACATTAAGGAGGATGAGTACCTTGAAGGAGCTGATACTGACCGCCGACATCAGCGCTCCCGTAAGCCTGCAAAGCTTTCTCGTCGGGCAAAAGGGCGTATCAAAGCGTCTCCTGACGAAGCTCAAGCGCTGCGAGAACGGCATAACGCGGCGAGGCGAGGTCATACGCAGCATAGATACCGTCCTTCCCGGCGATGTGATAGTCCTCCGCCTGCCCGACAGCAGCCTTCTTGAACCCTCGGACGGTATGGACATACCGATAGTCTACGAGAGTGAACGGCTCGTAGTATTCAACAAGCCGGCAGGCATACCGGTACACCCTTCGATAAAGCATCAGGGCGACACCCTCGGCAACCACTTCGCGCATAAGTTCCCGGGACTGACCTTCCGCCCTGTCAACCGCCTCGACAAGGACACCTCCGGGCTCTGCATCATCGCAAAGGACGCTCACGCAGCAAGCCTTCTGCAGGGCGGATTCCGGAAGATATACTACGCCGCCGCAGAGGGCACGATACCGCCGGAAGGCGTGATAGATGCGCCGATAGCAAGGGAGCGCGAGTCCATAATCCTCCGCTGCATAAGGGAGGACGGTCAGCCCTCTGTCACCCGTTACAGGCGTATCCGCTGCACCGGTGAGCATTCCCTTGCAGAGGTCATTCCGGAGACAGGACGTACTCATCAGATACGTCTCCATTTCGCGCATATCGGTCATCCGCTCGCCGGGGACGATATGTACGGTGGAAGTCTCATCCGCATAAGCCGTCAGGCACTGCACTGCGGAGAGCTGACCTTCACAGAGCCGGATACCGGAGAAGCTGTCACAGTCAGGGCAGAGCTCCCGGAGGACATCGCGGCACTTTTCGGCACAGACTGAGGTCAACGCTATACATATTGCCGGGCAAGGCATCATACTTTTTGTGCAGGTCTACAAAAATCCGGCTCAAAATGTTTTTTCGTCAGAATTATCGTTGTATTTACACAGACCATTGATATAATATGGTATATATTGAACATCAGAATGAAAGCACAAGATACAGAAGGGAGCTGCTCAGACAGCCTTGGAAGATAACATATTCTCACGGACAGGCAGACGCATCACTGAGCTTTCGATGCGCGCAGGTCTGTCCGCAGTCAAATTCTTTGCGGCACTGCTGCTCGGTATCTATACCGCAGTAAAGCTCGTTTTCAGCGAGCTGTGGGAACTCATAAGAGGACTCGGCAGGGCTGCCGCATGGCTTTTCCGCGAGTTCACGGAATCCATCCGTGCCCGTCACCGCAGAAACCTCGAACTCCAGAAGGAAGTCCGCAAAGCCCGGAAAAAGGACAAACAGACCTATACAAAAGCGGTCATCCACTTCATAGGCTCGTATTTTTTCGGCGAGGGCGGCATTTGCTACACAGCCTTCAACTATCTGCTCCCGGTAGCGTCATTCGCCTTCCTGATAGGCGTGATACGCTACGGCTCGGGACTTGAATACGGCATAAGCGTACAGTTCAACGGCAGAGAGATCGGCGTTATATCAGAGGAATCGGAGTTCGACAAAGCCGAATCCGAGGTGCGCCAGAGGATATCGCTCTCCGACAGCAGGACATATCTCGATTTCGACCCGAAATTCTCGCTCAGGATCGTTTCCGACAGTGACCAGATAATCAACTCCGACCAGCTCGCCAATAAGATGCTCGAAGCCTCAGACGAGGAACTCACCGAAGCTTACGGTATTTACATCAATGGCAATTTCATCGGTGCGGTCAAGGACAAAGCTCCGGTCGAGGAAGCACTTGACAACAGGCTCCTCAGCTTCCACGCGGAAGGCAATGTGACCAATATCTCCTACCGCGATACAGTCGAATTCGCGCACGGCATCTACCTTGCAGAAAGCCTGCTCGACCAGAAGGAAACGGTGAAAATGCTCACCTCATCGGTTGAGAAGCGTTCGGTCTACATCGCACAGAGCGGCGATTCCGTTGTTTCGGTATGCCGGAAGTACGATATGGACATCGACGACTTCCGCAAGCTCAATCCATCGCTCGAAAACACGGTATCTCCCGGACAGATGCTCTTCGTCACCTCGACCGAGAGCTATCTCCCGATACAGTACGTCATTCAGGTCGAAGCCCTCTCGCTTCTCAACTACGAAACTGTTGAATTCGAGACCTCGGAGCTGAATGTCGGTGCAAGGCAGGTAATGGTCAAGGGAGTTGCAGGCGAAAAGCATACCACCTACGAGATAACCTATGTTGACGGCATCGAGCGTTCACGAAAGACGATAAACTCAAGAGTTACCCGTGACCCTGTTGTTGAACAGATAGGCATAGGAACCTACGCGGCACATCCGGACAGCCCGGCGACTGTACTTACCGGCTCGGGACAGTTCGGCTGGCCGGTCAAGGGCGGATATGTAAGCGATCCGTATATGAGCGACCGAAACCACAAGGGACTTGACATCGCAGCACCGGGCGGTACTGAGATATACGCTGCCGCTGACGGAAAGGTAATTGCTGCCGGCTGGAATACCGGCGGTTACGGAAACGTGGTCCAGATAGCCCATGAGGACGGCTACCAGACCGTATACGCGCATATGAGCGCAGTTCTTGTAGTTGCCGATCAGGAGGTACACCGCGGACAGCTCATAGGACTTGTCGGCACCACCGGACAGTCCACCGGAAACCACTGCCATTTTGAGGTAAGGCTTCTGGGCGTCTGCAAGAATCCTGCGAACTATCTGAATACAACAGACTTCGCCTTTGCCGATAAAAAGCAAGATGACGAAGACGGTCAACAGTAACGGACCGTTTCAAAGAGCAAATTCAAAGCGCTTCTGTCAGAAATGTGACAGAAGCGCTGTTTTTTATTCTGTTTCCATTATTCTCATGGCAACCGTACTCACTCAACTGTGACCGAGCCTCCGGTCCAGTGCGTGAAGGCATACTTCTCGAACGAAAGTCCGCCGTCAGTGCCTGAAAATGTATCCTTCGTGCGATCGTTGCTCGAATAGTAGAAATACACCTCATAGACCGTGCCGGCAGCCGCGTCCTCCGGTACCCTGAAGCTGAATGTCACGATATCGCCGTCCCTTCCCTCGTTTTCGGGACATATAGCCGTGAAGAAAAGCGAGCCCTTGTTCTCCTTTTTCAGATCCTCCGGGAAATTCTTCCTCCACTTTACCGCAACGGTCGCCGCAGCCTTCTTCAGTGCATCACCGACCTCATACTCCGGCTCGTTTTCCGTATCCTCATTCATGATACACTCGAGCACTTCGGGGTAAACGATGTGCAGTCCGCAGGCATCCCACTTTCCTTCAGCATTGCTGACAGAAACGGTGACATTGGCAATATCTCCGGCTTTTGCGGTCGTGTTGCTTATTTTCAGCAGCGGACCTTCCTCAGCATCCGGCACTCCGGCATAATCCTGGTCAAAGCGTCCCTCACTCGTAAAAAGCCCTATATCGGACGGACGTGTAAGGACAGCCTCAGTCGATGCGGCAGTCGTTTCTGCCGTGGTATCCGATGAACTCCCGCTTCCGGAACCGCAGCCGGCTGCCGTGAACGCAGCAGTCAGAGCCGCAGCGAACGCGATAAACCTTTTTATCATTCCGTGGTATTCTCCTTCTTGCCCTCAACGGTAAGGCTTTCACCGTCCACGGATACAGCGATTGTGCTTACCGCGGAGGCTCTCTCGATGATTATTTCAGCTATCTTATCCTCGATATCCTGACGTATCACGCGGCGGATATCACGGGCACCGTAAGGCTTTCCGTAGGACTTCTCCGCAATGAGCTTCAATGCCTCGTCAGTGTATGTGAGCGAGATATTCTTCTCGGCAAGCGGCTCCTTCATCTCATCGAGCATGAGCGCCGCGATATGTGCGAAGTTCTCCTTCGTGAGCTGCCTGAACACAACTATCTCGTCGATACGGCTGATGAACTCGGGACGCAGGAAGTCCTTCAGTCCCTTCATCGCCTTGTCCTTGGATATCTCGTTCTCTGTACGGTTGAAGCCGACACCGACGCTCTTGTCGGTAGAGCCGGCATTTGAGGTCATGCAGATGATGGTATTCTCGAAGTTGACCGTTCTGCCGTGAGCGTCATCGACCTTGCCTTCGTCGAGGATCTGCATGAGAATATTCATGACATCGGGGTGAGCCTTTTCTATTTCGTCGAAAAGTATAACGGAATACGGTCTGCGGCGCACCTTTTCGGTGAGCTGACCTGCTTCGTCATAGCCTACATAGCCGGGAGGCGAGCCTATCATTCTCGCGACCGAGTGCTTTTCCATATATTCCGTCATATCGAGCCTTATGAGCGGCTCGGGCGAATCGAACATCTCCTCCGCAAGAGCCTTTACGAGCTCGGTCTTGCCGACGCCGGTGGGGCCCACGAATATGAACGATGCCGGACGGCGGCGCTTGTTGAGGTGTACCCTTGTGCGCTTTATAGCCCTTGCGAGGGTCTCAACTGCCTCGTCCTGACCGAGAACACGCTTTTTCAGTGCGCCCTCCAGCTTGGATATCTTGAGGAATTCGGTCTCGGCTATCTTGCTTGCAGGTATACCGGTCCAGAGCTCAACGACCTTGGTGATATCGCCCTCCTCGACCTGCACGTTCTCAGCCTTGACCTTCAGTTTTTCCGCGTCCTCACGGGCGTGGATGAGCTTGCCCTTGACCTCTGCGAGAGCCTGATAATCCGGCTCAGTCTGCTCGGAAATGCTCTTTTCCATGCCTTCAAGGACTTCTATCTCCTTGGTGAGCTTAGCGTATTCCGCAATTTCAGGCGAGCGTATGCAGGCCCTTGCACAGCCCTCGTCGAGAAGGTCAATCGCCTTGTCGGGGAGGAAGCGGTCTGTGATATATCTCTCGGACAGCACCGCGCATACCCTTACGAGATAATCGGAGATATGCACCTTGTGGTAGTCCTCGTAGTATTTCTTGATACCGAGAAGAACGTCAACCGTATCCTCAATGGTCGGCTCGTTGACCGTAACCGGCTGGAAACGGCGCTCGAGCGCGGAATCCTTCTCGATGTATTTCCTGTATTCTCCGAAGGTCGTAGCACCGATGACCTGCACCTCGCCCCTTGAAAGAGCGGGCTTGAGGATATTTGCGGCGTTCATCGAGCCCTCGGAGTCTCCTGCGCCGACAAGGTTATGCACCTCGTCGATGAAGAGTATGATATTTCCCTCGCGCTTTACCTCGTCAACAAGTCCCTTGACACGGCTCTCGAACTGTCCGCGGAACTGAGTTCCAGCAACGAGAGCGGTAAGGTCGAGGAGGTAAAGCTTCTTGTCAGCAAGATTAAAGGGCACATCGCCTTCGTTGATGCGCTGTGCGATACCCTCGGCAATGGCAGTCTTTCCGACGCCGGGCTCGCCTATGAGGCAGGGATTGTTCTTTGTGCGGCGCGAGAGTATCTGGATAACTCTTGCTATCTCCTTGTCTCTGCCGATAATGCGGTCGAGCTGACCGTCAGCAGCCTTCTGGGAAAGGTTTGTGCAGTAGCTTCCGAGGAATTTGAGCTCCTTCGGCTTCTTGTCCTTGCTTCTTCCGAAAAGCCCCTTCTTTTCGGGCTTATCCTTGGCATCAGCACCGTCAGGGCGCTGCTTCTGCTGGTCGCCGTCCGGGATCGCCGAATTCTCATCGCCTGCACCGCCGAACATATTGGATATGAAGTCGGGCATGAGACCGCTTCCGCCCATTTCAAAGGCATCGCCGTCAAGCATACTCATCATCTGGTCCGAGAGCTGGTCTATCTCCTCGTCGGTTATGCCAAGACGGTCCATATACTCAGCGACCTGCGGAATATTGTTCTTTCTTGCACATGAAAGGCAGAGCCCTTCGTTCTTTTTCTCGTTGCCCTGCACCGAGGTGATGAATACCACCGCCGGACGCTTCTTACATTTGCTGCACATTATCATAGGGTTTATCCCTCCTGTTTGTTCTCTTGTTTCATGTTTCCTGCTTACATATGGTCTGCAACATAATTATACAGATATTTGAAAAGATATGTCTTATCTACTGCCTTAAAATTGAAGAAAAGCATCTCATCGCTGCCCATTACAACGAAAAGCCTTACAAGGACAGCTGCCGCAAAGCTCAGTATGATGCCCTTGGGTATACCGATAAACACTCCTCCGATATGTGAGGCGAGGCTCTGTTCATGGTATGCGTTCCCCATGACATAATTCACAAGCAGGAGCATACCGACGAGTATCAGCACAAATAGTATCAGGAACAGTATCAGCCATGTGATCGTCCTGTAAGCCGGCTTTGTATAGTTCTCGGCTATGTATTCGGCTGCCGGAGTGCGGTCTTCCTTGTCGATGATGAGCGGAATGAAGGTATTGAAGGACTCGGGGTCATCGAGAGCCTCCTTATATGCTACCTCGGTAGCGTACTTGCCGAGTTCGTCGGAAACTATGGTCTTAACTATCTCCGCATATGCTTTGTGGAGCTTTTCAGCAAATACCTCCTGACTGTCGGATATCTTCTTTCCGCGCCTGTTGTTGACGAGCTTGTATATCTCTGCATCGTAGCTCTTTGTACCCTTGTATATCTTTTCGAGCTGTGCCG
The DNA here is from genome assembly GCA_017525915.1 of Ruminococcus sp. Lineage (GTDB taxonomy): Bacteria > Bacillota > Clostridia > Oscillospirales > Ruminococcaceae > Ruminococcus. The sequence continues at coordinate 140,056 of JAFXSC010000018.1, read as the reverse complement.
GCTCGACTATAACTTTATCTTCCATGCCGGATATCTGCTCGGCGACCTTGGAAGTAAACTTGTAAGATTCGAGAGTTCTGCTTATCTTCTTGGCATTGCTGTTCTTTATAGAATTTCCGGCGAGCGATTCGGATACAGATGCGCTTATCGAAAGCGCCATGACTATCGCAACAAGATAGGCAACAAAGGTAGAAAAAGCCTTCATCGCGCCTTTTCCGCCGGATATGTACATACTTAAGCCGATTGCTGCTACAACGATTATATCATAAAACCACCAGAATTGTTCTCCCATCATAATATCACCCTCTTCTGTTATGTATCATAGTCGATACGGTCTATCCTGTTGAAGCCCTTCAGGAAAATATGGTTATCGCTTCTCACGAAACCGGTATAGGAATCTCCGACGGCTGCCGTGGACCTCAGCACTCCCTTGAAGTCGTAGGTATATATACCATCCTGAGTAAGAATATAGGCAAGTCCCTTGAACACGGAAACGTCCACACCGGGCGTTTTCAGCGGTATCGTCAGTGCTTCCGACGAGTTGTCCGCAAACAGTACGGCATTGTACTTGCGCGCCTCGCTGTCGTTTATGACAACTGCGGACTTTCCGCTTATGCTCGCAGCGGCAACGAGATCGCCGTCATACTTGTAGAACGAGCTTATCTGACCGTCCCTGTTGACGTATCCGCAGGCATCGAGCCCGTAAACGAATGCACCCTCGTCCGAGCCGAAGACCTCGAGCCCGAGAGTATTAAGTCCCGGAGAAGTCCAGTCTTCCTTGCTCTCCGAGAAGTCGATCTTCTGAACAGTGGTGACATGAGCGCCGTTTTCAGCCTTGATATATGTCACCATACAGCCGTCGCTGTCATCAATGAAGCTGATATCGCTCACAGGGTCGATACATTTTCTCTGGTATATCTCTTTGCCCTTGCGGTTATACACGATTATACGGCAGCTGTAATTGTCATAGGTCGTAACTACCGCGGTATAGCCCTGAGAGCTGAGCCTTGCAAAGAGAATATTGTCGTCGAATTCCCTGCTGTAAAAAACATCGTCCTCGTCCTCGACGGAGAACCGGTAGCCGCCGCTCTCATAGACGAGGGCCCTGCCGTTCGCGACGCGGAGAATGGTATTTGAGTAGTCATGCTGACGCTTTTTCAGAAGCGTGCCGTTCGTGTCATATATATACAGATAGGTGTCACTCTGCACCATTATCTTCTTGACTGTATATCTGAGCTGATAATCCGTTCCCGTGGACATAACGATAGGGAATTTTCCCGAAGCGAGCTGTCCCGAATTGACAACGGTCTTATACTGCTTGCCTATGCCCCTGAGCTTGGGGTACCATGTATCTCTTGTAAAATACAGCCCCGCCGCAACAGCTGCGGCAACGATGGCTGAAAACAGCTTTATGAGCCTCTGACGCCGCTTTTTGCGTTTTTTCATCTCGACGATATCATCTGCGTCGTATACCGGCAAAGCGTTCATCTCCTGTCTTGTTTAATACTTTTCTTCTGTCAGCCGTCCTCTCTGAGCAGCTCCTCCTCGGAATAGAACACGCGGTCGAGGTAGAGCCCGTGCGCCATTGCAGTTCTTCCGGCGCGGAGACGGTCTTTTGCGGCAAGTATGACCGGGATATCGTCAGGTGAGAAGATGCCCTCATTGACATCAATAAGTGTCCCCACCATTATCCTAATCATATTATACAAAAAACCGTTGCCTTTTACAAGTATCCTCACCGAATCTCCACTATTTTCTATTCTGAATGAATAAATTGTTCTTATATGTGTTGAATCTTTCGAGCACTCACTACAAAACGACGAGAAGTCATGCTCGCCGACAAAATACCTTGCCGCCTCCCTGACCCTTTCCTGGTGAAAGGGTCGCCTGTAATGGTACATTAGGTCGGCTGCGAACGGGTTTTTAGACTCGCTGCAATGTATTTTGTAAATATACTCCTTCCCCACGCAGTCGAACCGCGCGTGGAAGTCCTCCGGAGCGTCCTCGCAGCTCAGCACGGATATATCATCCGGCAGAAGTCCGTTCACGCCCCTTACGAAGCCCCGGCAGTTTATACTGCTGGAGGTGTGGACGTTGAAGCAGTAGTTGTTGGCGTGAACTCCGGTATCAGTCCGCGAGCAGCCGTTGATTATCACAGGCTCGTTGAGCACCTTTGAAACGTGCCGCTCAACGACCTCCTGCACCGTCAGAGCGTTGTTCTGACGCTGGAAGCCGTGGTACTTAGTCCCCTTGTAGGCTATCATTACCTTCAGATTTCTCATCGTTCACCTCCCCGGGAAGAGTTTCCTCCTCCTGAGGTCTGACCTCCTCCACAGCCTGATTGTATATCTCACCGGCAGTAATAAGCTCCTCCGAAGGCATATCTCCGGGGTCGTCACCGGCAGTCGTCTCCGCATTTCCGGCAGGAGCCGCGCTCTTTTTCTTCTTTCTTCTGAGCTCGAACCATATAAGCGCACCTGTCGCAATGAGTGCCGTGCCGCTTATTATAATTCCGGGGACAAAGCCCTCGGGGGTATATTCAAGTTTCACCGTATGCTCGCCTGCCGCGACCTTAACGCCTGTCATAGCGCCGAATACGCGGAAGGTATCGGCCTTTTTGCCGTCAATATAGACAGTCCAACCCTTTTCATAGGGTATCGAAAGATAGAGCACACCGTCACTGAGCGCGGTTATCGTTCCGCTTATCTTGCGGTCGCTGAAGCTTGTAAGCTCGAGGGGCTCATCGGCAAGCTTTTCGTACTGCTCCCTGAATAAATTCTCATCGAGGGAGTATACCATGAGCTTGAAGTTTCCGGACTGGCGTCCCGATGCAGGTCTGATGTCAACAGTGGACTTATCGCCGGCAGCGCCGTCGCCCATCGGGAATACGATCGGGTATTTGCCTATGAGGTCGCCGCTGTCAATCACGACCTGTCCGAAGTTGATGGTAACGCTGTCGCAGGCGCCGCCTGTCGTGCTGGCATAGCCGTAGAGGTGTCCACCCTCGATATGCTGGAAGGTATAGAGCGTACTTGCGGTCTTGGAGCTTTCCTCAACGCGGAAGGAATAATTTCCGTATCCGCTCTTGGTAACCTGCATATTACTGTACTGTGCAAGGTTTACCGGCTGGGCGGTGAAGCAGCCCTGCGGAGTACCTGTCGCGCGTTTTATCATCTCATTCTGATACTCGAACGGGTTCACAGCTTCCTTGTTATCCATTTCCAGAACGCCGGGATCCACCATGAAGCCCAGCGGCAGGGAATACTTGCTCTTGTACATATAGCTTCCGCCGGCTTTTCCGGCAAAATCCATAGCATAGCTCTCGGAGTGCAGCTCGCCTCCGCGCCTTATGATGTATTTCAGCCCAAGGAAGGCATTGGTAACGGGGGTATTCGTACGGTAGTAGTAGCGGTTTCCGGCTTCGGAGGCATAGAGACCGAGCCTCTTGCAGAGCCTTGTGACCTCAACGTTAGCCGCCGACGAGAACTGCGAAACGCCGTAGTAGCCATAGAGGGCGCTGTCGTTGAGCGTCCATGTCTCGGTCATCTCCGTGCGGTAGAACAGGTCATCATCGGTCTTTCGCGCCTCGTTGATGAGGGATTTGACCTCGTCATAGCGTGTGGGGTAATCGTCATAGCTGCTGTGACTGACAGTCTGCACGCCCTTGCAGGCATTAGCGTAGAATTCGCTGAATACAGCCGCCGCGAGCGCGATGCTCATAACGGCGTTGCGGACCTCCCTGCGCCTGAAGGGGAATACCTTTGCGGCAAGGAATATCAGCCAGAATGCGCCCATGATTATGAGGGAATCGCAGAACGGCTCGTTCCTGCGGAACTCCTTCTCCTTTATGACAAGGACTACCCACGGCATTATCATCAGGACCGAGAAGGCAGCGGTGAGTATCACAGCCGCCCGGAAGCACAGCTTCTTTGTATCGGGGACGGGCTTCTGCTGCTTCTTCCTTATGTGCAGGATTACAGCAGCGATGATTCCGGCAGCCGCAAGCAGTCCTGCCATGATGACTGCGGCAGTCAGCACGAGACCTTTAAGGTCAAAGAGAGCACCCTCGTAGTTCTTGCGCTTGACCTCGTAATTGAGCCAGAATACAAACGCCGGACATATAAGGAGCATTGCTATGTGGCTGAGCTTTATGCCGCCGCGGAGAACCACGGTATAGGCGCGGTAAGCCGATGCAGCAAGCACGAAGCTGAATATGAAAGCAAAGCGGTAGGGTATCTGGTTTGTGAAGTGGAAGCCGTGCCAGATATAGTTGAGCTGGCGCATATTGCAGCTTATCACTATTATGAACAGCATGGTGAGGGAAGATACCTTCTCCCTTACCTTGACCTTTGTGGAAAGCAGGAACACGCCGAAAAGTCCGAGTGCAAGCATTCCGCAGGCAAAATTCGGCAGACCCTCGACCTTTGTCGGGGCGTTGTAGGATATCGTGTTTGCGAGCAGTGACTTCCAGCTCTCGTAATACTTCGGGTCCTCAGCAAGGATATCCTTCAGCTTTTTCCATATCGACCTGTCATCGGCACTGTAAGTTGTCTCAAGTCCAAAATAAGCAGGTATGGTGATGAACGCGCTGAGAGCAAGTCCTATGACCGATGAGCGCAGCATTATCCAGAACTTATAGAGCCAGTCCTTTACTCCCCTGAATTCAATGATGCCTGCCGCAAGGAACATGAATATCGAGAATATGCAGGTAAAATAGCCTATATAGTAGTTTGCGATGAGCGAGAGCGCAAGAGAGAAGGTGTAGGTCTTCCACTTCCCCTCGCGGCATATCTTCACGATGCCGAGCATTACCAGTGGGAAAAGCGCTACGGTATCGAACCACATAACGTTCCAGTAGTAGCCGAGGGTAAAGCTCGAAAGCGCGTACATAACGGAGAATACACAGGTCGAGAAGTCATTGCGCTGGTAGGTGTATCTCAGAAAGCGCTGGAAGAATGCTCCGGCAAAGCCTATTTTAAGAACGAGTATGACCGTGAGCGCCTCTCTCACATGGTCGCCGTTCCAGAATACCGAGAGCCAGTTGAGCGGACTCATAGCGTAGTAGGATATCAGTGAAAGAAAGTTCGAGCCGAGACCGTTCTGCCATGAATAGAAGAACGAGCCGCCTGTCAGGAGCTTTTCGCGTTCAACGCGGAAAAAGGGGTAATACTGATGCCAAAGGTCTACAACGAGCATCTGGTTCCTGTCGCCGAACGGATGTATGCCCTCCTCCTTCATAGCTATCATCATGATGACAGCGGAAACAAGGAACGAGAACACGAAGTAGAGCGTGCCCTTGTCGTACATTATGTTCCAGAATTTTCCGGAGCGGAACCGGTGCAGCTTCTCGCAGAAGCGGCTTTTCCGCGAAGGCTTTGCAGCAGAGGACACCTCATCCGGAACGGGCTCCGCAAGACCTATTTCCCCGACTATTTCCTCAGTATATTCTGTTTTGTTATCTGTCTGATTTGTTTCCATTATTCCATCTCTCTTTGAATCGTTTATATCACTTGAACCATATCACCGCTGCAAGGAAGCCAATGGTATACAGCAGCGCGATGTAGTCCCTCGGCGCTGACTTCAGCTGACGCAGCCTTGTCCTTCCCTCACCGCCGTGGTAACAGCGGCACTCCATCGCTGTCGCAAGCTCGTCAGCACGTCTGAACGCCGATACGAACAGCGGAACGAGTATGGACACAAGGCTCTTTGCGCGGGTCATGAAGCTTCCGGTATCTATCTCAGCGCCCCTTGCCTTCTGGGCGGATATTATCTTGTCGGTCTCCTCTATGAGCGTGGGTATGAATCTGAGCGCTATCGTCATCATCATTGCAAGCTCATGTACGGGAAAATGCAGCTTTTTCAGCGGCGAGAGCAGTCTCTCGATAGCGTCCGTGAGCGTTACCGGCGAAGTGGTGTAGGTCAGTATCGACGTACCCATGACGAGAAGCGATATCCTCACTATCATGAATGCGCTTATATTCAGACCGTCCTCGGTTATCTTTATCGCCTTCCAGCTCCAGAGAACATCTCCGGAACGGACGAGCATCAGGTTTATCACAGCCGTTATCACAAGAAACGGCAGCAGCGGTCTCACGCTCCTCCAGAACATTTTCAGCGGAACGCCCGAAAGCGCTATCGCTATGAATGTATAGAGCGCCCCTATGCAGAGGCAGAGCGGAGTGCCGCCCGTGAACAGCATTACTATGTATATCAGCGTTATGACTATCTTGAAACGCGGATCGAGCCTGTGGATAATACTCTCACCGGGGAAATACTGTCCTATGGTAATATCTTTCAGCAAGGTGCAGAGCCATTCCTTTCCCTTATCCTGCGGAGGATAAGCTCCTTCGCACAGTCAACAGTGTAAGCTTCACCGCCGAAATCCATTCCCCGGCGTTTCAGCTCCATGAATACTTTTGTTACCTGCGGAACGTCAAGACCGATGCCTGCTATCTCCTCAGCGCGTGAAAAGACCTTATCAGTCCGGTCAAAGCAGAATACGCTGCCCCTGTTCATGACGAGTATCCTGTCCGCAAATGCCGCGATGTCCTCCATGCTGTGCGAGACTATGAGGATAGTGTTTTTCGTGCGGCGGTGGTAAGCCCTTATGTGTTCAAGGATAAGGTCGCGTCCGGCAGGGTCAAGACCTGCGGTCGGCTCATCGAGAATGAGCACCTTCGGCTCCATAGCCATTACGCCTGCAATGGCTACCCTGCGCTTCTGTCCGCCGGAAAGCTCGAAGGGCGAATGCTCCATGAGCTCCTCAGGAAGTCCTATATCATTGGCAGTTTCAAGCACGCGGCGCTTTATCTCAGCCTCGTCAAGTCCCATATTCTTCGGACCGAAGGCGATGTCGCGGAAGACCGTCTCCTCGAATATCTGGTATTCCGGATACTGGAATACAAGTCCTACCTGAAAGCGGACATCTCTTATCTTCCTTTTGTTTTCCCATATATCACGCCCGTCGAGGAGCACCTTTCCGGATGTGGGCTGGAGCAGACCGTTGAAGTGCTGGATAAGAGTGGACTTGCCCGAACCGGTATGTCCCATTACGCCTATTATTTCGCCCTCGTTTATAGAAAGGCTGACGTGATCGACAGCCGTTTTCTCGAAGGGAGTGCCCCTGCTGTATGTATAGGTGAGCTCCTGAGTTTCAAGTATTGCCAATTAGTTACTTCCCTTCTTAGTAAACAGTGCCTCTATCGCGTCGGCACATTCCTCCGCGGTCAGTATATCCTCCGGCAGCTCAATACCTGCCTTCCTTAGTTCATGGGCAAGCTCTGTCGCCTGCGGTACGTCAAGACCTATCGCCTTTATGCGCTCCACCTGCGAGAACACCTCGCGCGGAGTGCCGTCCATGAGGACGCTGCCCTTGTCGATGACCACAACGCGGTCACACTGAGCCGCTTCGTCCATATAGTGCGTGATAAGTACGACCGTGATGCCCTGTTCGCGGTTCATGCGCTGAACAGTCGCAAGCACCTCGCGGCGTCCCTGCGGGTCGAGCATGGCAGTAGGCTCATCGAGGATTATGCACTTGGGCTGCATGGCGATGATGCCGGCGATGGCTATCCTCTGCTTCTGTCCGCCGGAGAGCTGACTCGGGGAATGCAGCCTGTATTCATACATCCCGACTGCTTTCAGCGCATCGTCCACGCGCCGGCGCATCTCCTCATAGGGAACGCCTAAATTCTCCAGCGCAAAGGCGACGTCCTCCTCGACCACCGAGGAAACTATCTGGTTGTCGGGATTCTGGAAAACCATTCCTGCACGCTGTCTTAGGTCGAAAAGCCTGTCCTCATCGGCGGTGTCGATGCCGTCAACAGTGACCCTTCCCTCAGTCGGGAGGAGAATGGCGTTTATATGCTTGGCAAGCGTGGACTTACCGGAGCCGTTATGTCCCAGAACAGCGACAAATTCGCCTTCTCTGATACTTAGGCTGATGCCTTTCAGCACCTCGGCAGCTTCTTTGCCTTCTTCCGCCGGATAGCTGAAATGGAGTTTTTCTATTTCAATGATGTTTTTCATAAGTGATGCTTACTTTTTGTTTTCCTGATTTTTCCCGAGGTGTTCATTTGTTTTCCCGCTGTCCCGGAGTTCTGTTCCGGTTTTGGTCAGTTCCTCGGGTAATTTTATGGCCGCCCTTCTCAGCGCGTCCGACCACGGAGCTATCTCTGCATATTTTTCGTCATAAACGGTGATATACGGCGGGGTGTAATAATCATCGTCAGACTCGAAAAGGTGACGTCCACTGTCTATAAGCTTACCGGGAGCTTCGTCAGTGCCGAGCTTATCATAGGTCTCTTTGTCTATCTCACATAGCTGATAGAATCCTCGCCAGCTCCTCTGTGCGGTATACAGTTCTCTTTCCTCATCGTAGCAGGCTTTCCAGCCCAGACCTTTCTTAAACTGCATTGATTTCCTCCGCTGCATTTACTTCTGCCATATAGCTGTCGAGCCGCAGGGCAGAGTCATACCGGTAGACTGCACGGGAAGACCTATCTCGTCGAAGGTCACGCTTCCGCCGTATTTTTCGGCGAGGACAGTTCCCAGTATATAGCCCATAACAGACGGTGAAAGTCCGGTGGTATAGCTGTTTATGAGGAAGAAAAGCGGCTTGTCGGAGAGCACTCCGGAGCACAGCTTAACGAGGTCGTAAACACAGTCCTCAAGCTTCCAGACCTCGCCGCCGGGACCTCTGCCGTAGCTGGGCGGGTCCATGATAACGGCGTCGTATTTACGTCCGCGGCGTATCTCGCGGGCAATGAATTTCTCGCAGTCGTCCACTATCCAGCGTATGGGCTTCTCGGTCAGCCCCGATGCGGCAGCGTTGTCCCTTGCCCACTGCACCATGCCCTTCGATGCGTCAACGTGGCATACTGAAGCTCCGGCAGCCGCGCAGGCAAGTGTTGCTCCGCCGGTGTATGCAAAGAGATTGAGGACGTTTATCTCGCGCCCGGCACTCTTTATCTTCTCCGCCATGAAGTCCCAGTTAACAGCCTGTTCCGGGAAAAGCCCGGTATGCTTGAAGCCTGTGGGACGGATATTGAAGGTAAGCTCGCGGTAGGAGATGTTCCACGCCCCGGGAAGCTTCCTGCGGAATTCCCACTGACCGCCGCCCTTGTCGGAGCGGTGATAGTGACCGTCGGCAGTCTCCCAGAGACGGTCAGTCCTCTCCGTCTTCCAGATTATCTGCGGATCGGGGCGGACGAGACTGATATCTCCCCATTTTTCGAGCTTTTCGCCGTCCGATGTATCAAGAAGGAAATATTCCTTCCATTTATCTGCTGTTCTCAATACTATTCTCCCTCTGAATGCGGCGAGCGGAACGCCTTATTCACGCGCATCTCGCCTTGATAGTCTTTGCAATTTCCATAGCCATTTCGTTTATCTCGCCGAAGTCCCTTCCCTCAATGACTACTCTGATGAATGGGTCTGAACCGTAAGCCTCGCGGACGATGACACGTCCCTCGCTGCCGAGTTTTTCAGCATTAGCCTTCACAAGGTCGGTTATAACGCTGTCATTCTTCCATATCTCACGCTTCCGCGGGTCTATCCTGACATTGAGGACTATCTGCGGAAGCTTCTGCATCTCGCCGGCAAGCTCGCTGAGCTTCTTTCTCGTCACCTTCATTATTTCGAGCAGCCTTGCGCCGCAGAGCTGACCGTCCCCGACAGGACAGTCATCGAGGAAGATGATGTGACCGCTCCTCTCGCCGCCGAGCGAGCATTCCTCCTCAAGCATACGGTCGAGGATATAGCGGTCAGCAGCGCCGGAGGTGAGTACGTTTATGCCGTTGTCACGCGCAAAATTGAACAGTCCGAGACCGCTCATGCAGTTCACCACGATAGAATTGCCGCGGAGCTTTTCCCTTTCCTTAAATGACTTTGCGAATATCGCAAGGAGGGAATCGCCGTCAGTGAGCTTGCCTGTCTCATCAACAGCACGGCAGCCAAAGCCCTCGTTGTCAAAGACGAAACCGCAGTCGCAGCCGTATGCCGGAACATACTCCATGAGTCTTTCAAGGCTTGTCGAAGCCGTTTCGATATCAGGGTCGAAATCGCTGTCCGTTTCCGGAAGCATCAGCACCTCCGCACCGAGAGCCTTGAAAAGCTTCTCCGCAGTAACGGAGGTACAGCTCTCCGAGCAGCCGAGAGCGACCTTCATACCCGAAAGACAGGTGGGAACGAGGTCGCAGACGTGTTCTATGTATTCCTCCGCACCGTTGTCATAGCGGAGCATTCTTCCCATTTCAGCCGAAGGACGTGAGAGCACTGAGCCTGCGCCTATGCCGAAAACAAGGCTTTCTATCTGCTCCTCGATATCGGTGCCGAAGCGCCTTCCCTCAGGTGAAAAAATGCGTATGCCGCTTGCGTTGGGGTCGGTGCCGGCTGCGGCGATCATTATGCAGGCATCAGCACCGCGCTCCTTTGTAAGCCATGCAGCGGCAGGGGCAGGTATAGTGCCAACGCCCTCCGCGTCTGCTCCGGCAGAGCATATCCCCGCGCATATAGCGGCTTCAAGTATATCCGAGGACAGTCTCCCGTCCTTGGCGATTATTATCTTTGAACGTTTTTCCTGACTTCCCGAAATAACGGCGGCAGATGCACGTCCTGCCTGCATCGCTACCTCACACGAGAGGTCGGCTACCACAGCGCCCTTTGCGCTGTCTGTACCGAATAATCTTGACATCTATTGTTCTCCTGTAATTATCTGTTCATTCTGCGCCCAGAGCATAGACTGCTATGGGACGCCGTTTTCCGGCAAAGCTCTGTATGTCTTTATATATCCTTGCCTCACTGCAGTTGTTGTAGAGATTGCATACCTTCACGCCGTTTTTCTCACGGGTGCAGAACACCGTATGTATCGACGACAGAAAGGGTCGCTTCGTCCAGAAGCTCATGATGAAAGCCTCCGCATCCTCCGGAAGCTTCCTGCGCTGATTTTCCGCGCCGAAATGAGCGAGGGCTTTTCCAATTTTATAGGGACTGCATCCGAATATCCCGAAGAGCATACGGAAACGCTCCATATACGCAGCTATCTCGGCGACCGGACGCGGTATGCCCAGATACACGAGGGCATTGTGGACGGCTATGACCTCACAGCCGTTGAAGCTCATGCGGCAGAGACCGTAGTGCAGCTGAGAGACTGCACCGAGAGCCTGTCCGTTTATCATCTTCCCGGTCTCGGGAGACTGTAACGCCGCATTACAACGGATATTCCTGCCCCTGAGCACTACTGTCCCCCCCAGTTATTAATTCGGAATTAAAACGTAAGCTGTCCGCTGTCAGCCGCCGGCGGAGGTGACTGTTCCGGATAGGCATAGCCCAGATGCTCATAGGCGAGCTTCGTGGCGCACCTTCCGCGCGGAGTTCTTCCCAGAAAACCGAGCTGCATGAGGAAGGGCTCGCAGATATCCTCGAGCGTTACGGACTCCTCTCCGATAGCCGAAGCAAGTGTCTCCAGACCGACAGGACCGCCGCTGTAACCGCGGATAATCATGTCGAGCATACGCCTGTCAAGGCTGTCAAGTCCGAGTGCGTCGATTTCAAGACGGCTCAGTGCAATTGAAGCAATATCCTTCGTTATCTGTCCGTTTCCCATAACATCGGCAAAATCGCGCACTCTTTTCAGAAGGCGGTTAGCGATACGCGGTGTACCTCTTGCGCGTCCGGCGATCTCGGCAGCACCGTCAGTCTCGCAGGGGATACCGAGTATCATCGCGCTCCTGCGGACGATATCGGTGAGGTCTTCCTTCGAGTAGAGTTCAAGGCGCTCGATAACGCCGAAGCGGTCGCGGAGCGGCGCGGAGAGCTGACCGGCACGGGTAGTGGCTCCGATGAGCGTGAAGGGCTTTAGGTCCATACGGATAGAACGTGCGGACGGACCTTTTCCTATGATTATGTCTATCACCCTGTCCTCGAGCGCAGGGTAAAGTATTTCCTCAACTGCGCGCGAAAGGCGGTGTATCTCGTCAATGAACAGCACATCGTTGTCGTTTAGACTGGTCAGGAGTGAAACGAGGTCGCCTGGCTTTTCGATAGCCGGACCCGTCGTAACACGGAGGTTCACGCCGAGCTCATGGGCGATGATCGCGGAGAGAGTGGTCTTTCCCAGACCGGGAGGGCCGTAGAGCAGAACGTGGTCGAGGGGCTCGCCGCGGAGCTTTGCAGCCTCGATATAAACAGCGATCTTCTCCTTGACCTTATCCTGACCGATATAGTCATGGAGGGTCTGAGGGCGCAGTGTGAATTCAATATCGCCGTCCTCGGGGGTATTCTCCGGAGCAATAACTCTAGGGGCGAATTCCATGTCCTCTGTCTGTATCATTCCATGACCTCCCTCTTAGGTTTAATGCATAATTCTTGATTCATAATTGATTTTGAGCCGTGAGCGAAAGCAGACTTCCGGTCTGCAAAAGCAAAGCGAGTTTACGAGCGGCAAACATGGAAGGGTGCAGCGTCACGCTGCCTTATTTCTCGAAATAGCGCTTCTTGCGAACATAGAAGGGGTCTACCGTTTCGGCAGCCTTCTTGCCCATATCCTGCTCATAGCTGATGAAGCAGAGATGCTCGTTCGCCTTGACGGTCTTTGAAAGGTACTTCGAGAGCGGCACGAAGAGCTTTCTTGTGCTGCCGATCATGTCAAGCACCATGAGTATCTGCGGCTTTTCGCAGCCCTTTATCATCTCCATTATGAAGGCACGGTCAACGTTCGGCTGCTTCGAGAGGAACTTGCTTGCTGCCTTTGTGATATGGGATACCGAATGCTCAACGGGACGGTAGTTGATGATATCAGCCTCATTGTAGGAGATAGCCTTGATCTTGAGATTTCTTGCGATAAGGAGAATGCTCTTGATCTCCTGGGAGGAGAATTCCTTACCGTAGGAATTGGGGTTGAGAACTGCCGATACCGACTGAATAAGGTCGAAAAGTCGGAGACAGTTGATCTTGTAGCAGTCAACATAACGCTTTGCGAACTGCTGGAGAGCACGGTAGCTTGTGAAGAACGGGATAAATACATCACCGTCGGGGTTCTGTGTCGTGATAAGCTCAAGCTGGATACCGCCCTCAGCCCTGCCACGCTCCTGCTTTACAGGATTTTTGCAGATAACGTAAACATCGCTTTTGATGAGAGTCTGGAGGAAGACCGACCTCTTGGAGGGGTCTTTTATTGCCGCTTTCAATAATTCGTCAAGGTTCATAGTGATTCTTCCCTTCTGTAATAATTTGTTTTATTCTTGTTATGATGTTATTTATCATTTAGCCGCCATAATGCGGAGAGTTTCCTTGATAAGCTCCTGTGTCTGGAGCGAGGGATCGAGCTTTCCGAGTATCGGGGCAGCCTCGCCCTGAGAATAGCCAAGTACCATAAGAGCTTCGAGGGCTTCGGAAACTGAAGCGCCTGCCGTGCCCGAGGGTACAGCCGAGAATGCCGCCGCGTCTGCCGAGACGCTGCCGCTGACTGTTTCGGAGGATATCTTGTCCTTCAGTTCAAGGACTATCCTCTGCGCTGTTTTTGCACCTATACCCTTTGTCTTGGTGAAGGTCTTGCTGTCCCCGGAGGCAACAAGGAAAGCGAAGCGTTCCGGAGAAACGTCCGAGAGTATCGCGGTAGCCGCCTTCGGTCCCACACCGGAAACTGAAATGAGCAGCTTGAAGCAGCTGAGCTCCTGCGTGGTGGCGAAGCCGAAAAGCTCGACAACATCCTCCCTGACGTAAAGGTAAGTATAGAGCATGACTTCGCTGCCGATATCGCCCAGCGAAGCAACTGTATTGTATGAAGTACGGCAGCCGTAGCCGACTCCGCCGCATTCAACAACGGCAAAACCGAGCTCCTTGACCGTAAGCTTGCCCCTTAAACTGAATATCATAAACACACTCCTTTATAGTGAGTAGTGGGTAGTGAGCAGTTGTGGTATCGCCTTCGGCGATAATATTTAAATTCAGATCCGTCCGCGCAATCGGACACCGGAATTCCGAATTCCGAACTCCGCATTCCGAATTAATAATTATGCATTAAGAATTAACAGTCAGCTCCAGCGGACGCAGTGTCCGTGGCATATCGCAATAGCAAGGGCATCGGCTGCGTCATCGGGCTTCGGTATCTGTGCAAGTCCGAGCAGCTGCCGGGTCATCTCCATGACCTGCTTTTTCTCTGCTTTTCCGTAACCGGTAACTGACTGCTTCACCTGCAAGGGGGTATATTCCGAGACCGGAACCTTTCTGCGCGCCGCAGACAGCACCGTCACTCCCCTCGCCTGTGCAACGTCAATGGCAGTTTTCTGGTTCGTGGTGAAGTACAGTCGTTCTATCGCCATGCAGTCGGGCTTGAATTTGTCAAATATAAATTCAATATCTTCGTAGATAGCTTTAAGTCGCTCCGGAAAGGGTGTTCCCGCATCCGTGAGGACAGCGCCGTATTCTATCGGCGTAAATCTTGCCCCGTCGTAGTCGAGCACCCCGAAGCCTACTATCGCATATCCGGGGTCTACGCCGAGTATCCGTATATTTTTCATTTCTGCCGCACCGCCTCATCTCATGCTTCCCGGACAGTCTGCCGCAGATGCCCGCCGCAGACGCTCTGCACGCGCATTCCGGCAGAGTACATACCTACACACTTTATTATTATAACACAAACTATACCATGTTTGCAATATATTTATTGCTATTTTATTGATTTTTACAAAAAAATCTGCTATAATATGTATAAGCGGTCAGACGGAAGGCCTTTCCCTGCCGCAGATAACTACCCCGATGGAGGATAAAATGAAGGATTTACAGGAACTCCGCAACGAGATAGACGTTACGGACGAGAAGATATTACAGCTTTTCAGGAACAGAATGGAACTCTGCAAGGATGTTGCAGAATACAAGAAGCAGCACGAGATGCCCGTATTCCAGAGCGGCAGAGAACAGCAGATCATCGACAGAATAAAGGCGCTCACTGCCGATACAGAGCTTGAAAATGGCACAGCAGCGCTTTTCACGACCATCATGGACATAAGCAAGATACTCCAGAACCGCTCGATACTTGACGGTCAGCCGAAGGTATTCCCTGCCCCGGATTTTGCCGGTGCAAAGCGCATCGGCTGTCAGGGTACATCGGGGGCAAACTCCGAGACAGCCGCAAGAATGATCTTCGGCGACCGTGACCTTATTTTCTACCGCACCTTCGAGGACGTATTCAAGGCGGTGCAGTCCGGCGATATAGACTACGGCGTACTGCCGGTACACAATTCGACTGCCGGTTCAGTTGACAGCACATACGATCTCCTTGCAAAGTATGATATATTCACAGTCAGCGAGGTCTGCGTCGAGATAAACCACTGCCTTGCCGCAAAAAAAGGCACAAAACTCAGCGAAGTGAGCTGCGTATTCTCGCACCCTCAGGCCCTTGCACAGTGCAGCGACTTCCTGACCGTAAACAGCTTCCGCAATTCTGAATATACAAATACAGCCCTTGCCGCCGAAATGGTCGCCGCAAGCGCCGATGAGGACAGATTTGCCGCGATATGCTCCCCCGAATGTGCAAACAGGCTCGGGCTGGACATAATCGCCGAGAATATTGCCGACTGCTCCGTGAACAGAACACTGTTTGTGTGCATATCACGCGAATTGCAGGTCGATCCGCAGTCAGATGCGATAAGCGTCATGCTTACGATACCGCATACCGAAGGTAGTCTTTACCGCCTTCTGACCAAATTCTACGTCAACGGAATGAACCTCCTGAAGATCGAGAACCGTCCCATCAGAGACGGCAGCTTCGATGTAAGATTTTATCTCGATTTCAGCGGAAAGCTCACCGACCCGTCCGTTGCCGCTACCCTCCGCGACCTCAGCGAAAACCTCGAATACTTCCGCCTGCTCGGTACTTTCAAGAGCTGATAAATTAAAAGGGAACGCTTAAGCGTTCCCTTTAATTCTGTTATTCACTAAACACTGATCACTTATTCTGCATATATTCATCCATTGCAGCCGCAGCCTTCTTGCCTGCGCCCATTGCAAGGATAACTGTTGCCGCACCGGTAACGGCATCTCCGCCGGCATATACGCCTGTCTTGGAGGTAAGACCGTCCTCATCAGCGATGATACCGCCCCACTTCTGGGTGTCAAGGCCCTCTGTAGTAGCCTTGATGAGCGGATTGGGCGATGTACCGATAGACATGATAACGCAGTCAGCCTCGATCTCGACGAATGCGCCCTCCTTCGGAACAGGCTTGGCGCGTCCGGAAGCATCAGGTTCGGAGAGTTCCATTTCCTGACATACGACGCTCTGTACCCAGCCCTGACCGTTGGACTTTATCTCAACAGGATTGGTGAGGAATCTGAATACGATTCCCTCCTCCTTGGCGTGCTCGACCTCCTCTGCTCTTGCAGGGAGCTCGGTCTCGGTACGTCTGTAAACGATAGTAACGTCAGCGCCAAGTCTCTTGGCACATCTTGCAGCGTCCATAGCAACGTTGCCGCCGCCGACGATAACAGCCTTTTTGCCGTGCTGAACGGGAGTTGAGCTGTCCTCCTTGTAAGCCTTCATGAGGTTGATACGGGTGAGGAACTCGTTAGCGGAATAAACGCCGCTGAGGTTCTCGCCGGGAATATTCATAAATCTGGGAAGACCTGCGCCCGAGCCGATGAATACAGCCTCGAAGCCTTCCTCCTGCATGAGCTCGTCAATAGAAACAGTACGTCCGACAACTGTATTTGTCTCGACCTTAACGCCGAGAGCTTTAAGACCGTCTATCTCCTTCTGAACGATAGCCTTGGGGAGACGAAATTCCGGGATACCGTAGGAGAGAACACCGCCGGCAACGTGGAGAGCCTCGAATACAGTTACATCATAGCCCTTCTTGATAAGATCGCCTGCACAGGCAAGACCCGAAGGCCCTGAACCGATGACAGCAGCCTTGTGACCGTTGGGAACAGGCTTCTCAACAGCGGTCTGGGGCTGGGCGTTGTGCCAGTCTGCAACAAATCTTTCAAGACGACCGATAGCAACAGGCTGACCCTTCAAGCCACGGACGCACTTGCCCTCGCACTGGTTCTCCTGCGGACATACTCTGCCGCAAACAGCCGGGAGAGAGCTGGACTTTGTGATTATCTTATAAGCGGCAGCAAAGTCTCCCTTTGCCACCTCTGCGATGAACGCAGGAATGTCTATTTGAACGGGACAGCCCGTAACACAGGGCTTGTTCTTGCAGTTCAGGCAGCGCTGAGCTTCGTCGATAGCCTGCTCCTCGGTATAGCCGAGAGCGACCTCCTTGAAGTTCTTGTTTCTTACGTCAGGCTCCTGAACGGGCATTTCGTTTCTTGTAGGTCTCATATTAGGCATTTCACTGTACCCCCTTGAACAGATTGCAGGTATCCTCATGAGCCTTGCGCTCAAAAGGCTTATACATCGCGCCTCTTGCCATAGCCTCGTCAAAGTCTATGAGGTGACCGTCGAACTCGGGACCGTCAACACAGGCGAACTTGGTCTGACCGCCGACGGTAAGACGGCAGCCGCCGCACATACCTGTGCCGTCGATCATAATGGGGTTCATGGAAGCGACTGTGGGTATCTCATACTGCTTAGTGAGCTGACAGACGAACTTCATCATAATGAGAGGACCGATAGTGATAACGCGGTCGTACTTCTCGCCGCTCTCGATGAGCTTTTTGAGGGCATCGGTAACGAGACCCTTTTCGCCGGCAGTGCCGTCATCGGACATGAGCACGAACTTTGAGCTTGAAGCTCTGAACTCGTCCTCAAGGATAACGAGATCCTTGTTTCTGAAGCCGACTATGGAGTGTACCTCAACGCCGAGGTCGTGGAGCTTCTTTGCAACGGGGTAAGCGATAGCGCAGCCCACGCCGCCGCCGACAACAGCGACCTTTTTCAGTCCCTCAGTCTCGGTAGCGCGTCCGAGAGGGCCGACGAAATCGTGGAGGCAGTCGCCCTCGTTCATGTGGTTGAGCTTTTCAGTCGTAGCGCCGACTATCTGGAAAATTATAGTGACAGTACCCTCGCTACGGTCGAAATCGGCTATGGTAAGCGGTATACGCTCGCCGTTCTCATCAGTTCTGAGAATGATGAACTGACCGGGCTCAGCCTTTTTTGCGACCTTGGGTGCAGCTATTTTCATAAGGGTAACGGTCGGATTGAGACTTCTTTTTTCGAGTATTTCGTACATTGTCTTTACCTTCCTAACGAGTATTTGCAATGCAGGGACTTCCGGAACAGTCGCCGTTGACCTCAGTCCGGTACAAACATTGCAGGGGATAAAATACATTATACCACATAATTATACGGATTTCAAGAGTTTTTTCGCACTTTGACCTGTTAAATAGTTGACAATGCAGGCGGCGCATTCAGCACAAAGGGCGGACTTAACGTCCGCCCCATCTGAGTACTCAAAGCTTATCGCCGTATTTTCCAACGGTTATAACGTTATCGCCGGCTGCGATATCGCTGTACGTCAGGCTTCCGGTATACCGGTCAGAGCCCATGAGGTTGATGACCCTGCCGTCCTCGAAGATGCCGTAAATATCAAGCTCATTGCCGTCGCTGAATACAGCAAGGCGCTCGCCCTCCTGCACCTCATTGAGCTTGCGGGCTATGCCCTGCGCGGAATAATAATTATGAGCCTGCGGCATACCCTTCCGGCAGTCCACCTTGATGACACCGAGAGCGCGGTCGTCTGCCGAGACAAGGTAATTCCAGATATTTGACAGACCGAGCATTTTTTCGTCATCGGTGACAGCGATCTTGAATACCTGCGAAATATGGGCGTTTTTGTCGGTGCCGGACGCAAGCTGGAGCGGATTGCTCTCCATGGTGAAGCTCATCATCATGCCCTTGAACATATCGTCATCAATGAACTGCTCATAGCCGATATTATTGTCATTGCCCTCAAGCATACTCGTTCTGTACTGCTCAGGAGGGATAACGCCTCCCATAGGGTAATCAGAGAGGTTAACGTCACTGGTGATTACCTGTATTTCCGGCTCAGTCGCAGCAGTTTCGGAGGAGCTGCCGCTGTCGCCCGAGCACGATACTGCCGAAAAAGCCGAAAGCACGGCTATTGCCGTTATAAATGCTATTTTTTTCATGATATCACTCCTATCCTGTTCAATACGTCCGTTCCGCCGGGCAGCACTCCGGCGTTTCATTCTTCAATTATATATTACAACTATATCCGCGGTTTGTCAAGTATTTCCGTACATTCGCTCACGGAAGTAAATGTGCTCGCTCCTGAAAAATAAGTGAGAGTTTTCGGTTTTTCATGCGACTAATAGTAAAAGGCTTATTTCCGCTTGACATTGCCGGCAAAATATTATATAATCATAGTGTTCGGTCAATTCCGGAAATAAACAAAGAAAGGTCACAGACATGAGCAAGAAATCAACACAGCGGAAGGCTGCCGCTCAGAACGCTCCCGCCGAGCAGCCGGAAAAAGCTGCGTCCGCATCACCGAAGCCTGCCAAAGCCCCGTCCGCACCGCAAAAGCCATATTTTGCCGGTATCGACATAATCAAGATACTCGCTGCGTTTTTCGTAGTCGGCATACACACTTTCCTTTACAACGGCTTCTACTACGCCGAGATACATGAAGGTGAAACAAAATACCTCGTCCCCATAGCAGTCCGCTGGATAGTATATACCTGCGTTCCGCTTTTCATGATAGCAACAGGCTACCTGATGAAAAACAAGAAGTTCAGTCCCTCCTATTATAAAGGTCTGATAAGGATAATCGCCATATACATATTCATCGGTATCCTCTGTCTGAAGGTCGATCACACGGTCTTCGGCGCCGAGAACACAACATGGAACGTGCTGAAGAAGTACCTCGAATTCAACGCCGCTGACTACGGCTGGTACGTCAACTACTACATCGCGCTGTTCTGCATGATACCCTTCCTGAACCTCGCATTCAACGGTCTTGAGACTAAAAATCAGAAGCTCATACTCCTGATAACCATAACCGCATTCACCGTATTCGCAAGAAGTATGTTCATCGGCTTCGAGTACCAGAACCAGTCGAAGCTCTTCCCGGATTACCTCAACGGTATGTGGCCGCTCGCCTACTACTACGCCGGTGCTTATATCCGCGAATATCCGCCGAAGCGCTGCTTCCGCAACAAGTTCCTCGTTCTCGTGGTGCTCGCCTCCGCAGTTGCCTTCATCACATCGAGTTCCTACAAGCACACGATCGCAGACACCAACAAGGACAACTACTACCACTTCACATCGTGGCATTTCAACGATTACAGCACCTATCCCATATTCATCATCGCAGTCTGCATATTCCTTCTGCTTTTCGATATCACGACCACCAACAGCAAGGTCAAGTTCGTCCTCCAGCAGCTTTCGGGCGCGACCTTTGCGACCTACCTAATATCCTACATATTCGACAGGAAGGTCTACGGTCTGTACGGTGCGAAGTATCCGCCGAATCCCGACGGTTCATGGAACTACGACCGCTGGACTCATGTATGGCAGCCGTGGCTTTATGTATTCCTGCACGCGCTGTTCTGGGGCATGGTGATAACCTACGCATACAAGATAATAGCTTCACTCTGCTCAAAGGGTGTGGACTATATTAGAGCGTTGAACGCTGAGCCCGAACCGGCAGGCAAAAAGAAGAAATGATTTTACTAACGGGGCGGATAATATCCGCCCTTCGGTTTATTGAAAGGAGGATATCATGGACGATATAAGCGTTTACAAGCAGTATTTCGCGGCTGACTGCAATTATAACGGCAGACAGCGCCATGCCGCGCAGGTGCTTCTCACAGCATCGTCCTCAGAAGGCATTATCCGCTATGAGGTCAGCGTGAGCTTTTTCCCCCACGACGACCCGGAGGACTTTGCCGTAAGCTATGACGCAATTGCTGCGGAAACACTGTATGAAGCAAAGGGCAGGCGTTCAAAAAAACGTGAGGCTGTGTTCATGGAGGGCATTCGCGAAAGCGCGGACCAGCTCGCAGAACAGCTGGGCGGCATCATATTCTGGGACAAGCCGCTCATTGAAGCAAGATACGGCTGATTTTCGCGGAGAAATTACGGAAAATCCCTTGCAAAAGCAAAACAGATGTGATATAATAGCATAGTATTATAATAGGGGAGTATGGCGTTACAACAGCCAAACGCTCCCGAATAACATGGTTAGGAGGAACAAAATTGGCTAAATCAGGCACTTCTGCCGCCCAGAAAAGCCGTCAGACGACGAGCCCGGGCGGAAAAAAGAAGTATACCAACTACAAGCCCCGGAATCAGGGAAAGCGGCCTGCCGCACAGAACGCTCCCGCTGATTTCATTACCGCGCTGAGAGGCCCGAAATTCAACCCGTGGGTGTGCATCGTCGCATTCATCATACCCATGCTTCTCACGCTCATAGCATACTACAACTTCGATATCTATCCCCTCGGTGAAGGAAAGCACCGCTCGGTCCTCACTCTTGACCTCAACGGTCAGTACATCTACTACTTTGAGGGCATACGCGATGCCTTCTGGGGAGACGGAAGCTTCTTCTACAACTGGAGCAGAAACCTCTCCGGCGGATTCATGGGTGTCATCGGCTACTATCTCGCAAGCCCCTTCACGCTGATACCGATACTCATGCCGAGAAAGTATATCCTCGAAGCGATAATGATAATGCAGATATGCAAGGTAGGCGCGTGCGGCGCGACATTCTGCATATACGCACAGAGATCGAAAAAGCTCGCCGCATGGCCGTCTGTGATATTCTCAACGATGTACGCGATGATGGCATATGTCGTTATCCAGCTCATAAACCCCATGTGGATAGACGGTCCTATATTCCTGCCGCTGATAATCCTCGGTGTTGAATATCTCATCGACGACGGCAGAAAGGTGAACTACATCATCCCCACAGCCATCATGTTCGTTGCGAACTTCTATATCGGCTTCATGGTCGCAATATTCGTGGCAATATACTTCGTCTACTACCTGTTCTTCGGAACGCAGAGGAAGTTCAAGACCTTCAAGGAGTACGCAAAGACCTGCGGTATCATGGGTGTTTCGACCATAGTCGTCCTGCTTTGCAGTATGTTCATGATACTACCCGTCTACAACGCACTTGCGCTCGGTAAGTTCGACTTCTCCGAGCCGGTATACGACTGGCACAAGCACCTGTTCAAGCTGCCGGAGCTCGTTCCTACGCTCCTGCCGAACCAGTATTACTCCGTAAACGTTGACGAGGGAACAGGATTCTACGGCAGACCGGAGATATACTGCGGTGTGCTCACAGTAGTCCTCTTCCCGCTCTATTTCTTCAACAAGGACATAAAGCGCAACAAAAAGCTCGGCGCAGGCTTCCTGCTCATCGTTATGGTGATGAGTATGTACATCAAGCCGCTCAATATGTACTGGCACGGCGGTCAGGACCCGAACTGGCTCCCCTACCGCTACTCGTTCCTGGTATCGTTTATACTCGTATCAATGGCAGCGGAAGTATTCGTACACCTTGACGGTCTGCGGATAAATCCGCGGAGTATGCTCTACGACATTATGGGCAAGCACGCCGCGCCCATGACCTACGGTCTCAGCTCTTTCATAGGAATAGCCCTGTTCGTGGTATTCTTCGAGTCGAAGATGAAGAGCTACAACTACAACGAATCAAAGTACAAGTACGTTGCAAAGGGACTCTACTACAAGGCTGAAATGAACTACGGCGCTGACCGCTGGCAGGAGATATGGCTGGGAACTCTCGGCTTCGGACTTCTCCTTGCGGCAGTATATATCGTACTGATATTCACTTACAGCACCGTAAAGAACAAGAACGCCAAGGCTGTTCTTCTTACGGCGACCGCCTGCCTCGTATGCTTCGAGGGCGGCTACAACTGCTACGACTCCTTCCGCAAGATATACAAGGAAGTCGGCAACAGCTGCCACGAATCCTACGCTGAGATAACAAGCGCACCGGAGGATATCGTCTCAAAGCTCGAGGACTATGACGGAAGCTTCTACCGTGCAGAAAAAACTTACAGCCGTATGGGCAATGACGATATGGCTTACGGTCTCCGCGGTATATCGCACTCCAGCTCGGTAATGAACGCAAGAGCCATCAAGGTCATCGAGTACCTCGGCTATTTCACACAGAGCTTTGAGTCAAAGTATGAGGGAAGCAACCCTGTTGCAGATTCGCTCCTCGGCATAAAATACGTCATTGACGCGCCCAACCGCAGCTACGGCAGCAAGAAGCTCCTCGACGCTTCATATGTAAAGGTGCCGGAGCTCACAGGCATCGCTTACAAGCGCTATGACGAGCCCAATCTCAAGGTCATCACGGATTACGTCGATATCTACAACAACCCCAACGCTCTCTCGATAGGCTGGATGGCTGACAGGTCTATCCTCGATATCCCCTATCTCGACGAGAACAATCCGTTCAATAACCTCAACACTATGCTCGCTTCCATGACCGGCAACTCCGGCAAGGAATACTACAAGTCCGTAAAGAGCGAGGTGCTCTACGACGAGAATCAGGTACGTCTCCACGACTATATCCACACCGACATAAAGACAAAGATTCAGACAGTTCACGACTGCTATGAGTCATACAGCACTTCTACCGATGCTGTTGTAAACGTCCGCTTCACAAGCCCCGTTGACGGCAATATCTATATGCACCTCAACTCCAAGGTCAAGAAGGCGTGCAACGTATGGGTCGGCATGAAGAAGGAAGACGGCACATATGCCGGTACCTCCTCATCACAGTATGACGGATACGGTACATACTTCGAGACCAACTCCTCGCCTATCGTAAGGCTCGGCCCGTTCACTAAGGGTCAGGAGGTCGAGGTCCGCTTCACGATACAGGCTGCCGGCGACAAGGGCCAGTATACCGGCGCAAATGAGTACCTCATGGTCAAGAAGGACGACGGCTTCCACTTCTGCTACCTCGATGAGGAGGAGTTCGCAAAGGACATCAACTCCCTCAGGGAAGGTCAGTGGAACATCGACATGAGCAAGTCCACCGAGCGTCACCTTGAAGGTACTGTCAACGTAAAGCAGGGTCAGGTATTCGTAACATCTATCCCCTACGAGCCCGGCTGGGAGATCAAGATCGACGGCAAGAAGATCAAGAACATCGTTATGGTCCAGAAGGACGAAGACGGTATCCAGCGTCTCGTAAACAAGGACAAGTCTGAGGGGCAGGTCGCTCTCCTTGATGCGTTCATCGGTATCAGAATGGACGATATCTCCGACGGTGAGCACACGATCAGCATGACCTATACGCCGCCCGGATTCAAGATAGGCGTATTCACGCTGATACTCGGCATAATCATAATCATCATGTTCGTTATCTACGACAAGCGCTACAATCCCGTCCTCAAGGCACGCCGCGAGGAAAAGGAGCGCAAAAAGCTCGGTCTGACCGAGGAAACTCCCGAAGCTGACGAACAGAAGTCCTCAAACGACAGCGATAAGGACGAAAAGTCCGACGGCAGTGAAAAGACCAAGAAGAAGGACGAAAAGCCCTCGATAATCAAGAATGCGAACGCAGACATGAAGAAATCGAAGAACGGCGTCCAGATAATCAAGTCAAAGGGTGAAGTCGCCGGAAACGTTGAAGAAAAGGCACGCAAGGCCGATGAAAAGGCTGAAGAAGAAGCAAAGGAGCTCCAGCAGAAGACCGATGAGCTCATAAAGAACTTCAACGATAACGCTTCAGAGGTCGCAGAAGAAACTGAGGAAGCAGTCAGCGAAGCTGCTGCTGAAGCTGAAAGCACCGCAGAAACTGCAAAGGAAACGGTTTCCGGAACGACAGCCGAGCCCAAAAAGCCGGCAGCACAGCCCTCAAAGCCGAAGAACCATAACAACGGCAAAAAGAAGAAAAAGAAGAAATAAACCAAACGGCGGACATTAGTCCGCCGTTTCATTTTGTCAAAAAGTCGTTATTCATAAAAAAGGACGTCCATACGGACGTCCCGATTTATTATACTGCTTCTTTCTTATCGGTCTTGGCAGCGGCTTTATCCGGAACGCTGACCTTCTCGATATCCGCGCCGAGCTGACGGAGTTTGCCCTCCATACAGTCGTAACCGCGCTCGATATGGAAGATATCCTCTATCTCGGTGATGCCCTGAGCTGCGAGACCTGCAATGATAAGCGCTGCGCCTGCTCTGAGGTCGCAAGCCTTCACGGGAGCGCCCATGAGCTTGCCGGTGCCCTCGATGAGAGCGACTTTGCCGTTCACGGTGATATCAGCGCCCATTCTGCGGAGCTCGTCCACATAGCGGAAACGCTGCTCCCATACGCCCTCGGTAACGATGCTCGTACCCTCTGCAAGAGTGAGGAGAGTGGCGATCTGGGGCTGCATATCCGTCGGGAAACCAGGGTGCGGAGTGGTCTTGACGTTAGCCTTGGTAAGCTTGCCGTCAGCCCATACTCTCACGCTGTCATCGAACTGCTCGATGTTCACGCCGATCTTCTCAAGCTTTTTGGTTATGGATTCGAGGTGCTTGGGGATAACGTTCTTGATAAGAACATCGCCCTTTGTAGCTGCTGCCGCGATCATGAAGGTGCCAGCCTCGATCTGGTCGGGGATAACGGCATAGCTTGTACCGTGGAGGTGCTCAACGCCTCTGATCTTGATAACGTCCGTACCTGCGCCCATGATGTTTGCGCCCATAGAGTTGAGGAAGTTTGCAAGATCAACGATATGAGGCTCCTTAGCGGCATTTTCGATAACAGTAAGCCCTTCCGCCTTGACAGCGGCGAGCATAGCATTCATAGTAGCTCCGACGGTAACAACGTCGAAGAATATCTGGCTGCCTCTGAGCTTGTCTGCTCTGAGGTCTATCATGCCCTGACTGAGAGAATACTCAGCGCCGAGAGCAGAGAAAGCCTTGAGATGCTGATCTATCGGACGGTCGCCGAGAGGGCAGCCGCCGGGCATAGAAACTCTCGCCTTATTGAACTTTCCGAGCAGAGCACCGAGGAAGTAGTATGAGGCGCGCATTTTTCTTGCCGTTTCATAGGGTACGCAGCATTTGTCGATACCGGTCGGGTCGATGCGGTAGGTGTCCTTGCCGGCCTCATCGACTTTCGCACCCATTTCCCTGAGGATACGGAGGCTTATGTTCACATCGCTTATGGAAGGAACATTCTCGATGATACACGGCTCGTCTGACAGTATTACTGCCGGAAGTATAGCAACTGCGGCGTTCTTGGCACCGCTTATGGTGACCTCGCCGGTGAGTCTTCTTCCGCCCTTGATAACAAATTTATCCAATATTTTTCTCTCCTTAGTTTTCAGGATATATTTATCTGCTCCTGAATTTCTTTCTTTTGTCTCTCATTTTGCCCGTAATCACTGGGCATCAGCCGGGGAAGCCCCGGTAGTGGTTGTTTCCGTGGAGGTCTGGAGCTCCGCGGTCGTTGTCTCTGTTGTAGTAGTCTGCTGTTCAGACTCTGCGGTAGTGGAAGCGGCTTCGGACGAAGCTTCGCCTGTCGTCTCCGAGGAAGCCACAGAAGAAGCCTCGGTAGTCGTCTCAGCGGACCTTAATCCCGGATAGTCGGTCGCATACCACTTCATCGCCCTGCCGTCGTACTTCTCGACTCTCATGGATTCGATAACGACGTCTGTGAGGGGCTTATCGCTTGAATCGGTCTGCACCTGCTGGAGCTTGAACACAACATCAAGTCCGTCATAGACCTGACCGAATACCGTGTAACCGCCGTCAAGCCACGGATAACCGCCTGCCTTGAGATAAGCTTCCTTTGCAGACTCGGGGTAAGTAGGCGCGAACTGATCTTCCGTGAAGGTCTGGCCGGTCACGATATAGAACTGGCTGCCATTCGTGGAAGTAGCGCCGCTGTTTGCGTATGCAACAGCACCGGCAACGTGAACGAGGTGGGGGTCTGTGCCGCCCTCGAACTTGCTGCCCCAAATGGAACTGCCGCCCCTGCCTGTACCGGTGGGGTCGCCGCCCTGTATCATGAATTTATTGATTATTCTGTGGAAAATAATACCGTTGTAGTAGCCCTGTTCAGCGAGGGTCTTGAAGTTCTCAACGCCTTTTTCGGCATATTCCGGGAAGAGCTTTATCCTGATATCGCCGTAGCCCTTGACCGTAAGTACAACGACCTCCTCACCGTCCTGGGGAGCGGTGAAGTTCCTGACATCCGAACCGATAGCAACAGGCTCATTGGTTGCAGCCTGTGTGGCAGCCTCGGTAGTGGTGACGTCTGAAACGCTTATGTTCTTTTCGCCGCAGGAAACGAGTGCAGATGCGGCAAGCAGGCAGCAAAGAACGGCTGCCATTCGTGCTTTAAGCATTAAAATTTCACTCCCTGAATAATAATAGTGAAATCAAGTAATTTACCCAAATCTTTCTAGCCTAAACATTATACAGCAAAAACCTTGATTTGTAAATAGCTGCGCCGGATTTTTGTAACAAACGGGCAAAGCCGCTTACCTTCCGGGCAATATTTATTGAAATGCACTATTTTTGTTCCGTGCCGTTTTCTGCATCTGCTGCATGATAGGTATCTATCTTTACGGAGTTGATCTTCACTTCTTCAAGCGGCACATGGTGTTCGCCGTCATTGCGTGAAGGGAGCGATGCAAGAGCATCGACAACGTCAAGTCCCTGATAGGTCTGACCGATAATAGTGAACTGCTGGGAATAATTCGGGATACCGCCCTTTTCAATAAAGGCTTCCGCAAGCTCACTGCTTACGGAGCTCTCTCTTATCTCCTGCTTGAACTCATCGTTGAACAGGACGGAGTTGAGCATAGTGAAACGGCTTCCGCAGTAGTAGGTACCGCCGCCGAAAATATACTGCTTGAACGTCCTTTTGAAGGTATTGTTGAAAAGGCAGACCGTGCCGCGGAACGGCCAGAGATCCTGATTGAGTTCGCGCTTTATGCGTTCCTGACTGCTTGACGAACTGACATTGAGGGAGCCGTCCTTGTTGGGAGCACCCATGCTCGCGTAAGCCCCGTTCATTGCATCAAAGACATAAGTGCCGTCGTAGTAGCCGCTTTCTGCAAGCTCAACGAAATTCCTGACAGCTTCGGGGGAGTATTCCGGATAGAGCCTGAATCTCACCTCGCCGATCGTCGTATCCACAATGGCAACAGGGTCGCCTTCCTGCGGCGGATCGAGCTGGACGAGCTTCATTGTATCGACATCTATCGTCATTTTCCTGTTATTGTATTCTCTTGTCTTGGTCAGGAGCATGAGCGACAGCGAAAGTCCGCACATTATCAGCGCTATTAGAATGATATTCCTTATCAAATGGTTGTTACGGGTCATCTGTATTTCCTTTTTTCCGCCGGCTTTTTTATTTCAGCCGCATATATATCATTTGCTTGAAATCCGACATATATACATATTATATAATACCCGGAGCTGTTTGTCAATACTTAATCTGACAGTTTTTGCCATTTTCAGCGCAAAAAGCGTTCTGCGGACAAAGGAGCAGCTTTTCAGGGCTGCTCCTCCGCTTCCTTCCTGTATTCAAGATATATGATGCCTGCGGCAAAAAGCGCTGTCGGTATGACCGCGATGAGCCCGACAGTGTTGGGACCGAACACAGAGCGTTCAAGGTGCTCGCCTCCCCTGACCATACACGGATTGAACTGTGCATTCACTGTTCCGTGAAAGACAGCCGGCAGCCATATGCTTCCCGAGCTTTCGTAAAGGCGGTCAGAGATGATGCCCGTCGAGACCGTGAACACGCAGAACGCAAAAAGTCCGAGCAGCGGTGCACCGATGTAATCCCTGCCGTACTCATAGCCAACGAGCAGCATGAGCGGAAAGTGCCATGCGCCGTGTATCACTCCGCCGAGCAGGACGCCTCTTGTCCTGCCGAAGCGTTTTTTCAGCTCCGGGTAGAGGAAGCCCCTCCAGCCTATCTCCTCGCCGAGCGCGGGTATTACTGAAAGGAACGTATAGAACGAAGTGACCGAGTAGAATATCTCGCGCCAGACATACCCCCAGTAGGAGCTGCCGTTCTCCCGACACTCCTCAAAAGCATCGCAATCGATATCTCTCAGGAAATCACCGGATATCTCGAAATCGTCCTGAAACACCATAAAATAGAGCGCCGCCCCCAGGATCTGAAAGACAGTCGGTGAAAGCCATGCGAACGCAAGAAGCCGCCTGTTCTTCCTGTTCTCCCTGAGTTCAGGCTTCCAGCCCATATCGCGGATACGCGCCCCTGCGAAAAGAGCTCCGAACATCGGCATGAGCATTGCCCATATAAGCGCATGGCCGAAGCTCATCTTACCGGCAGCTGTGCCGGTATTAAAGTCATGGGCGCCGATGAATTCTATCACGCAAGCAGAAGCAAACGTAAAAACGAGATACTTTACGACCTTTGACACTCCGACACCTCCTTTTTCTCTATTATACCAAAAATCTTCCGGCAAAGTCAATAACAGCCGGAAAGAACCGCCTTTGCTCCCGTTTGTTTTTTCGTGCAAAGACGCGGATAAACAAACCCGGTACACTCACACGGCAAAAAGTGCAGGGAGGACTCCCCCCTGCACCTTAACACTTACCTCCTTGCCAGAGGCTTTGTCATTACCTCCTGACATACAACATCGTCCGCAGTCTCGCCGCTTACCTTGTACAGCCTGTCAGCTATCGCCATATAAGCGATATCCTCCGGCATGAGCCTGCCGGTCGGACAGAGCACCATTCCCCCAGTCATATCGAGATGTGTTACCGATACCGCTAGCTTTTCGCCCTCCGCGATGTACCTCCTGTCGAGGGTGAGCGAAGCCATG
The DNA here is from genome assembly GCA_017525915.1 of Ruminococcus sp. GTDB lineage: Bacteria > Bacillota > Clostridia > Oscillospirales > Ruminococcaceae > Ruminococcus. Next base: position 110,306 of record JAFXSC010000018.1, on the reverse strand, counting down.
AACTCGGGAAGGTCGAACCAGCCGTACCGGAAATTACCCTGAAACTCGTTGGGAGCGTTCGTCCTGTCGTAAAGACCGTACATCTCCGCAATGTCCTTTGATTCCGTATCAAACCGTCCTGCACCGTGGCGCGTGAAGAAGGAGCGTGTGACATAGCAGATCTCTGTATCGCGCTTTTCAAGCCTGTCAAGTATCGCGCGTATATTCTTCATGCCTGTGCTGGAAGGCGTAAGATTGGGGAAATAATCGTTTCTGTCCTGATCGAGCATAAGCCCCTGTGCGCCTTCGAACACAGCTGTATCGTACTCCTCGATAAGCTGCTCGTCCGCCTCACTGCAAAGTGCCACCATTGAGTAAAAGCTGTCGAGCCAGTCCTCCGTCAGCTCCGCGCTTCCAAGGATATCAAGAAGCTCCTCCCTTGCAATGCCTGTAATGCCGAGCTCATCTGCTCTCGCCGGACAACACTCCCGGTTCATCCTGCCTATCAGCGCGGCAAGCGATTTCCTGTCCGACCTCAGCATATCCTCATATTTCAGGGCATATCTGCTGTCGCGGTTCCGCACGATAGTCTCGAATATGCCGACACCGCAGCTCCCGTGACGGCTCTTTCCGCGCATTTTCTCAACAGCCTGATTGAGCAGCATATCGCACGGGAGCGTGACCGCGCACCTGCGGTCGATGAAGATGTTTCCGGCATCGTTCCCGAGAGCGTTCACTTCCCTTGAAAAAAGCATGGGGTTAAGGATAAAATACTCCGAAAGGAAGGTATCCGCACCTGCGAAGCTGCCGGCGCCTATGTGGGAGAAAACGTGTCTTCTGCCGTCAGATGTGCAGACGGTATGACCTGCCTGAGCGCCGCCGTTGCTGCGGATATTTATGACGTTATCATCGGACCGGCAGAACATATCGGTCATCAGACCTTTGCCCTCATCGCCGAAATTTGCACCTATCACCGCGTATGCCTTTTTCATAATATCACCTCAGAATCTTACAATGCCGCTCACCGCACTCCTTTTCCGCGCCGGAAGTCCTCCGATAGCGTTCCTTACGGCAAGCCGTGTATCTCCGTCCCATGAATTGATAATGTCCTCTGTGTCCCTTCCGGCAACGCTTTCAAGAAGCGAAACGATTATCTCGGGAATAGCGTCCACGTCAGTGACCGCGATTGCCCTTTCGCCCATGAGCCTGCGCCATTCCGGAAGCTTGACCACTTCTTCACTGCGTCCGTCCATCACCATAAGGTGAAAGACGTCGTATTTTCTGTTCACCTGAGCAAGAAGGGCTTCTGTGTCGATATCCTCCCTGACATTATCGCCGAAGACCTTTTCTATCTCCATTTTAAGGAGCTTTTCAGGGAAGCCGTCATCGCCGAGAGTGAAGATGATGCCCTTCTTCCTGCGCTTGTTCCATGCGTCGGTATTTGTTTTGTTTGCCGCGAAATACCACACCAGCGGATAGCTCTCGAACCGGTTGCCGCCGCCGCCCTTCTCGAACCACAGGTCTGTGAGCTGGCTTGCGATGCGTATGTCCGACTCGAACTGTGTAGCCTGCAAGGGTGAACGGTCGCAGCGTGAATCGCCCACGGCGCAGAACATTATCTGCGGTCCCTCAACGGGCTGGCGTTCGAGAATGTCCTTTACCATTTCACCGAGCTTCTTCGCTGTAACGTCGAGAAGGTCGCTCATCGAACCTGTAACGTCAAGCCCGATAATGATAGGAGTTGTTACAGGGTGGTCAGCCGAATCGAAGCTTTCCCTGACCTTTATCATTTTCGGGTCATACTTCGGGTCGAGCTTAGTTGCGCTGTAAATGTCGTTTACCTTTTTTCCGCTTATTTTCGCAGACGAATACTTTTTCCAGTCTGCTGAGCTCCATGCACCGTATCCCATAAAAATACCTCCTGTAAAGTTATTCTCAGCCTGCAATATCAGGCAGTCTGACGTTCATCTGTGTGAATCTTCTTCCGCCGAAGCCGCGTATTATGGCTTCCTCCCATTTTTCCATCTCCTCGTATGCAGAGCTGCTGCTCACGCTCTCCGCATAGTCTCTGACGGCTTCCGGCGCATCATCGGGAAGTATCCTCCTCGCCAGAGCCTTGACACATTCGAGGTCGCCGATGTGCCGTGCAGTACCGTCAGTCTTTGTCTGCGCCGGAAGCGAATCGTATACGCTTGACTGCACGCCGGTCATCTTGTTCCCCTCAGCCGCGGCAAACCACCAGCCGCCGGCAGCTCTTACGGTATGCTCAGCCGGATCGATGAGCAGATTTTCCTCCGCGAGACAGTTCCAGACTATCCCTCTCGTCTCCGCGTAGCAGCACATTCCGAGCAGACGGGAGATGATCCACGCGGCGTGGCGGCTGTCGAGTTTTCCACCGTAAAAATCCAGCACCTTTGTCAGCGGCAGTTCTCCGGCACGCTTGCAGGTCACGGCGAGAAGCCCTTCATCGGTATCGAATACCTGTGAGACGACCGGGAGGAATACCTCCGCCTGCGCCAGTATGTGCTGAGGAAGGTACTCCCTGAAAAACAGGTCAGAACGCGCCTCCGAAGCGGTGAAGCAGTCAGCTGAACCGCTGTCTATGAGCAGAAAAACGTTCCTGTCGCCGACGTATTCTGCGCCGTATTCCTGCGTGAGCTCCATGAGATATTTTATCTCAACAGCCCTGCTTCCGGAGTGAAACAGCTTTTCCTGAAAAGCGGTCTGCCTTTTCAGCTTGCCGTAGAGCTCGTTTATGACCGCCGAAGCCTCGGGCGCTCTCGGGTCGCTGCACCTGTCCGGGTGGTATTTCAGCATCAGCGCCATGTAAAGCGGCTGAGCGAGGTTTGCGTCCTCCGGAAAGATATCGCAGCAGCACTTGCATTTCAGGATATCGGATATGTCCATCTTACCCCCTCCTTGCGTTAAAAACAAAATGATATTATCAAAGGACGAAAATTAAAACCGCTCAGTTAATATCCTTTTGTTATTATCATAATAGCACTATCAATCGAATTTGTCAATAGTCCGGGAACAGTTTCTTCGTTTTGCACAGCTTGTTATTATTATTTTGATATTATCTATATATAAATTTCACAAGAAATTGCGGCGTCCCCTGCTTACTTCTCACTAAAACAAAACTATTGACACCGGCAGCCGATTTGTGTTATTATTATTCAGATACTATCAAAGGAGGTACCTATGGATTACGATATTACTAAATACGACCGCCCGTCCGTTGCTGCCGATATCGTTGTTTTTACCGTCCGCAAAAGCACCGGCGAAAGCTACCGTCACCTCTCAAAGCCCGTACTTTCGGTGCTTCTCGTAAAGCGCACAGAGGAGCCCTTCATAAATATGCCCGCGCTCCCGGGGGGGTTCTGCTGCCGCGAGGAAACTATCGAGGAGACCGCTTTCCGCAAGCTGAAGGAGAAAACGGGTGTGGACTCCCCTCCGCTCTCGCTGCTGTGCAACCTCTCGCGCTGCGGCAGGGATCCGAGGGGCTGGATTATTTCCTGCTGCTACTGGACCGTCATCGACTACACCAAGGCAGCGATCGGAAAGAACGCCGGCTGGTACGAGGTATCGCTCAGTTCTGCCGACGACAGACACACTCTCGTGCTGACCGGTGACGACGGCAGCGAGTATGTCTCCGAAGTAAGGCTGAACAACACCAACGAGCTCTACAACCAGTCGGCAAAGGCAGATATCCCGAAAAACAGCCTTGCGTTCGACCATGCCGAGATCATCGTCAACGCCATGCTGAAGCTGAGGAGCAGTCTCGAAAAGCCCTATGCCGCTTTCAGGCTTCTGCCGGAGAAATTCACGCTCACGGAGCTCCAGCAGATATATGAGGCTATACTTGACAGGAAGCTGCTTATGGCTAATTTCAGGCGGAAGATCGCACCATATGTCGAGGAGACCGGCGGTATAGAAGGCGGTGCAGGACACCGTCCCTCCAAGCTTTTCACGAAAAAGGCTGCCGACGCGGAATAGTCCGCGCTCCCGATATAAAGATAAAGTATTTTACCAAGCCACAGTATGTGCATTTCTTTGTTAATGATGTGTAAAACTTTTTATTGTTGTTGACTTACGTTTGTAAATGTGATACAATTAACATAGAAAAATTATGAAAGGCAGCTGCTGAATATGGATAAAACCACTATAATCGACGAACTAAAGCACAAAAATGAGATCCTGCCTAATGAATATGACGGAACCTACCGCTCCGTACGCGCGGCAGTAGAATGCTATTCAAACCTGCGTAAGACCGGGATAATCGACTTCAATGACCTCGACCTCCTCTACGGTCTCTCACTCGGTCTGTGGAAAACCGAAAAAAGCGAGCGCAAGCAGCAGATACAGAAGTCCCACCTGCTCCACAACGACAAGCTCCTGCTCGACAGAAGGCTCGAAAAAATATGGAGCAAGGGCTCACGGACGCTCTATACCCATATCGTCCATGACAAGGAAATGGAATTTCTCACAACGCCGGTAACTTTCAGGGATTATCCCATTGCCAAAAGACCTGAGATGATACAGTTCTTTTTCAAGATGTGCATAAATATCGCAGAGCTTGAAAATGACGAAGAACTGCTTGATACCGCAAAGAAAATGCTCAGTTCCCAGCTTAAGGACTCCGGTCTGCCGGTATTTGCGCTGTCGAGGATACTTCACTGCATGAAGCCGTTCACCTTCCCGATACTCGGCGACGAAGTTACGGATCAGCTTGTCTTCCGTGAACTCGGCATAGAGCTTGAATCAGCGGACGATATCACAAAGTATATCTCCAACAGCAAGAAGATATTGTCCTACCGTGATTCTCACTTCAAGTTCAAGAGCATGAAAGTGTTTGACGATATGTCGTGGGAAATGCTCAAAGAGGAGACCGATGTCCTCCAGCCGACCGATACTCTCGCCGAGCACCAGCTCAGCAACCTCAAGCCTGCGCTGAATACAATACTCTACGGCCCTCCCGGCACCGGCAAGACCTACAATGTCGTGAAATATGCCGTTGAGCTCATCGAAGGCAAAAAAACTCCGCCCGAGGAGCCGTATTCGGCAATAAAGGCAAGATTCGCGCAGTATACCTCCACCGGAAGAATAAAGTTCACGACCTTCCACCAGTCGCTCAACTATGAGGAATTCGTCGAGGGTATCCGTCCCGTCATCGTTGACAAATACGGTAACGACACAAACACCGCACACGCCGATACTACGGTAATTTACCGTGCCTTCAACGGTATTTTCAAGACCCTCTGCGAGAAGGCTTCAAAGAGCCCGAACATGAGCTTTGTTGCTATCATCGACGAGATAAACCGCGGAAACATATCAAGGATATTCGGTGAGCTGATAACCCTTATCGAGGAGTCAAAGCGCGGAACATCGGTCATTCTCCCCTATTCGCAGACCGAATTCTCCGTTCCGCCCAATCTCTATATTCTCGGCACGATGAATACCGCCGACCGCTCCATCGCCATGCTCGACACAGCTCTGAGGCGAAGATTCGACTTCATCGAGATGATGCCGCAGCCTTCCCTGCTCGGAAACTGCGAAGGCGTTGACCTCTGCCAGCTCCTCACCGCGCTGAACGAGCGCATAGAGTATTACTACGACCGTGAGCACGCCATTGGTCACGCATATTTCATCAACAACCGCGGCTGCATCACCACCCTTCTGGAGCTCAGGTCTGTATTCTCCACAAAGATAATCCCTCTCTTGCAGGAATACTTCTTCGACGACTACGAAAGGATAAGGCTCGTACTCAACGACAAGAACACCTTCATCGAGTGCATCACGCCGAAATATATCAGGCAGTTCGACTCGGGACACAAGCTCTACCGCCTCGGCAATCCGATGAACTGGAACAAGGAGCACTTCATAAACATCTACAAGGACAATCCATGATGAACGGAGAATAAAATGTACACCAGACATATTTGTGTCTCAGCACATGAAATGATACTTGAATGCTCCCCCGAGAACCAGCGGCTTTCCGAAATGCTCGGCGAGTTCGCGGAAGTCTGTGCGGCTGAGGGCAGAAAAGCTATAACCGTCGGACGCAGGCACGGGGTAAGCTGCTTCAACGCAGGGGCATACTGCGGATTTGCCCTGCTCACTGACGGTACTCTGATAGAGGTGCTGCCGCCTGCCGGAAAGGACACCGATTTTGCAAGAAAGGTGCTGTGCGCCGAGTTCTGCAAGCGCTGCGGATATAAATTCAGCGAATCCGGTCTGCGTCCCGGCATGAACTTCATGGAATACTTTATTTCCATTTTTGCAGGCGAGACGATGAAGATAATCAAGAGCGGCGTTCTCTCAGCCTATAAGAGCCGTGAGGAGAACATGACCGCGGTCCACGGGACCATCCTGTTCCCGGAGAATATCCGGCGCAATCTCGTCCACCGCGAACGTGTCTATGTGCGGCACGATGTATTCACGCCGGATCGCGCGGAAAACCGCATCATAAAAGCGGCTTCCGCAATGCTCATGAAGCTCACTGCCGACCCTCACAGCACCCACCTTCTGAAAGAAGCAGTATCCTTCCTTGATGAAGTTCCCGCTCCGCACGATATAAGGGCGGAATTCAGCAGATGTATAAACACCCGCAACGCGAAGAAATACAGCACAGTCCTCAGTATTTGCAGGATGCTGTTCGACCGCAGCGAGGAAACAGCCTTCTCCGGAAGATACGTCCAGTGCGCCCAGTTTTACCGGATGCGCCGGAACGCAAAGAACTGAAGCATACAACAAGCAGCCGGCACCTCCGTTTTCGGGAAGTGCCGGCTTATATATGTTTGTCCCCAAGGATACTGGTAAGCTGATTATTCCTACCTTACCTCGCTGCCGCCCCATTCAACAGCCGTGAAGCCGTTCCTTTCAAAGGTGCTGAGCTGCTGAGGCTCAATGTCAACCGCTTCTTCAAGCGGAACAAATACCATGAATACGCGGAGGAGGCTGTCGGGTACCGGCGAGATATCCAGCTTTGCAGCGTCAGTATAAGCCTCGCCCTGGAAGGTTATGAGGTTATACTTGTTATGCTCCATAACAGGCAGCCAGTATACGATAAACTCGTTCATCTCCTGCTCGGTGAGTCCGAGATACGTGAGCTTTTCGCGGAGGAAGCTCTCGGTATCGCTTCCGGCAACACAGAAGCCCTTCGAGAAGTCGTATCTTGTACGGCAGTTCACAGCGTCCCAGAACAGGTACTTGTGGTGAGTGCCGTCAGCCTTGTTGATGAGAGTACCGTCCGGATAAGCTGTAACGTCCCAGCCGTTGTTATACTTGGGATAGGTAGTGGAGAGCTCTGCATCAGTGAGCTCAAGTTCAACGTGAACGTCAGTCTCCTGCTCGGGATACAGGTAGATAACAGGCTTTTTTGCGACCATCAGATAGCGGATAGTCGGATCGCCGTTTTCATCAAAGACCTTTATCCAGCCGTACTTACCGTTATATTCCGTGTACAGCCAGTCATTGTTGTCATTCTGATATCCCCATTCCTTGATATCTGTATTATTCGGGATCAGAGCGACCGTTCTGCTGTTTTCGTCAGGAGCGATATGGACCTTCAGGTCGGGAACAACGACTGTCAGCAAAGTCCCCCATTCCGTCTTTACATCAGGCTCAACAACTCCGTCGTTATTCTTGCTGATGAGCTTCCGGCGCATCAGACAGAGGTCGAATACATTGAGCTTGCCGTCCTTTGTGAAGTCAGCGGCACTCCAGTTCGCAAGCTCCGCACCGTCGCTTCCTTGCAGCCACTTCTGCAGAACCACGACATCGGATATATCGAACGCACCGTCGCCGTTCACGTCGCCATCAACGTTCTTTCTGAGCCTGAAAACAACATCGGCAGAGCCGTTTTCAAATCTCTGTAAGGTCACACCGTCCTCGGGCGCTGCTTTTCCGTTAAGATAGCCCATTTCCTGAACGTTTCCGGGGAAGACATAGCCCTCCGGCAGCCTGCCCTTGTCAAGGTAGAACGCAAAATAGTCTGCACCGAACATTCCGCCGATGTTTTCATGGACAGAAGGATTTTCTTCAAGCATGAGGATAGGACCTGTTGACATTGTGCCTTCCGGCTCATAGAACCTTATATCCGTTGATATCGAGGGCGCCTTTTCCGCGTCCCAGCTCAGCAGCTCACCGGTATCATAGTCCGTGAGCGTTACCTTCATCTGACCGGAAAGGAGTATATTCTTTGCATTGTTATACACAACGCAGTCGGCAGTTCTTGTCGCCTCCGCGCTCGCGCCGCTATACATCGGTAAAAACTCATAGGTGACCTTTTCCCTGCCGTCCTTCCACGCCTTGTAGACATATATCGTGTTTTCCGCTCCGCCTTCGAGGGGGATAGCCGAATAAGGAGTGCAGTCGCTCACCGTTTGCAGAGTAAGGCATTTATTGCCGCCCTCGGTATTTGTCCAGCCGTAGGGAGTTCCGGAATTTGAGGAAAGGAAGAACAGGAGATAGTTGTCCTTCACATAGGCAGGCTGAGTGCGGTTATTCCTGACAAATTCACGGTATTCTGTGTCTGAATCGGGCAGCCAGCTGTAAATATCCGTTTCGGTCACGTCAAGCTGCTCATCGACCGCGAAGCTGTACGCATAGAGCTGGCTGTCCTTTGCAGGACTTCCGTAGCCGCCGTACGGAACAGGCGCAAGGTTCGGATCGGTTATGCTGATATCAATATTTCCCGCCTTCAAAGGCTGATATACATACACATTGAAGGCTGTATCGCTTCTGTCCGGGAGATAGCGCTCCTGACTGAGCGGCTGTCCCATGTTTGCGGTAACGTCTATCCACAGACTGCTTCCACCGTCGGAAGCTCCTCCCCTTTCGACAGTCTCCGGGTAAACCACGCAGATAAGTCCGTTCCCGATATGCGTAGCACCATAGGTATTGCGGAATTCCAGAGCTGACTCGTAGTCGTCCGGTATCCACTCGGGCAGCTCGGCGATCGCATCGACACCAACGGCAGATGCAACAGCGGGTACGAGCACGGAAGCATTCAACGACATGGGCGCGAGCGCGGTAACTGCCGCTGTCATTGCAGCGTTAAGCCTCATAAATTTCATAGTATTCACCTTCACTTCATCATAATCACAGCACACGGCTGTATTCCGGCATCTGTGCCTTTTACTAATATTAACGGACGGGTGCGCCGTGATGTGCAGAAAAAATTGTGAATTTTTTGTGAACAATTTGCAAACCCACGAACAAGTCTCCGGAATCAAGCTATATCAGCAAAAAAGGCACACGTTACCGTGTGCCTTCATTTTACCGGAAAAGTCTGTTCATCTGAAACGGGAGTGTGATACAGTCCCCTGCTTCCGCTTATTGCTGCATACGGCAGTCCTCACATTACTTTTCGGAATTGATGAACATATCGTAGATGCGTCTGATTGCTTCGGGAAGGTCGTTCTCGCTGACACCGACGATTACGTTGAGCTCGCTTGAGCCCTGATCTATGAGCTTTACGTTTATTCTTGCATGTGCAAGGGAGGCGAAGATACGGGCAACTGTACCTCTTGTATTCTTCATGCGGCGTCCCACAACTGCAAGCATTGCGATACCGTCCTCGATCTCGATATGGTCGGGCTCAACAGCCTTGCGGAGCTCTGAGATGACCTTGTCACGAACAGGCTCGAGCTTATCGGTGCTGAGCGTGATGCTCATTGTGTCGATACCGGAAGGCATATGCTCGAAGGAAAGACCGTTGTCATAGAGCACCTTCAGCACCTTCATGCCGAAGCCGGTCTCGTTGTTCATCATAGCCTTTTCGATGTTGATAGTGCTGAAGCCCTTCTTGCCGGCAATACCGGTTATTGTGTGACTGAGGCTCTCCTTGCTGAAATCATAGTCGTTGGAGACTATCATGGTACCGGCATCCTGCGGACGGTTGGTGTTGCGTATATTAATAGGTATACCTGCGGAGCGTACCGGGAAGATAGCATCCTCATGGAGCACGGAAGCGCCCATATATGCAAGCTCGCGGAGCTCACGGTATGTGATGGTGCCGATAACGTCGGGGTTCTCGACTATTCTCGGGTCGGCAACAAGGAAGCCGGAAACGTCGGTCCAGTTCTCATAGATGTCAGCTCTTACAGCATTGGCAACAATTGAGCCTGTAACGTCAGAGCCACCGCGTGAAAAGGTCTTGATATAGCCCTCTGTGGTCCTTCCGTAGAAGCCGGGGATAACTGCGTTGTCAAGCCCTCTGAGCTTCTCGCGCATAGTCTTGACCGTGTCCTCAAGAAGGAGTGAACCCTTGGTATCGAAGATGATAACGTCTGCGGCGTCAACGAAGTTGAAGCCGAGGTAGCGTGCGAGGAGCTTGCCGTTGAGGAATTCTCCGCGGCTTGCGGCATAGTCCCTGGCAGGACGTGCTTTGAGTTCCTTGGCGATAGTGTCGAATTCTTCATCGAGCGACATATCCATGCCGAGTCCCTCGATAATACCGTTGTAGCGGTCCTTGATGAGCTGGAGGTCTGCGGAGAAATCAACACCGCTGCCTGCAAGCTCACAGCACTTATAGAGCATATCAGTGACCTTCACGTCCGCTGAAAAGCGCTTTCCGGGTGCGGAGGGCACTACATATCTTCTTTTGTCGTCGCTTTTGATTATGTCAGCGACCTTCCTGAACTGGTCTGCGTCAGCGAGGGAGCTTCCGCCGAATTTTACGACTTTGTTTGCCATTGCGATCATTCCTTTATTAATGCTGTAAACGTTCATACAGCCTGATATTTGTTTGACAATTACAATTATATACGAAAACTCCGCCAAAATCAATAGATGAAAAAACAGAAAAAAGCGCGGCTCGGAATTGTATTTTTGGTGAATACGCTTGTACGCGGGTGGTGGACAGAGAGTGCTCCGGGCAGAAGGCACGCGTCTCTCCGTCATTTTGACCTCTGCCCGATGAATTGCCGGAATGCTTTTGTGCATTCCGACTGTTTTTGAAGCTGAGTATTGACATTCGCGTAATGCTGTGGTATAATATCATCTGTTGAAACGCCGTGCGGGTGTAGTTCAATGGTAGAATGTCAGCCTTCCAAGCTGAACACGTGGGTTCGATTCCCATCACCCGCTCCAATGCGCCTTTAACTCAGCTGGATAGAGTAACTGCCTTCTAAGCAGTAAGCCGCTGGTTCGAATCCAGCAAGGCGCGCCATTCCGAAACTCTCCGTTATGTGTGACCCATTTAATGGGGAGCTTCGTTTTTATTTATTGCTTATGGTGGGTGTAGCTTAGCTGGTTAAAGCGTCGGATTGTGGTCCCGAAGACCGTGGGTTCGAATCCCATCTCCCACCCCAGCGCCGAGCGGGCGCACGCTTATCGCGGTTCAGTCTTACTGGACCGCGATTTTTCGTCCACGAACGCAACTTTATCCAAAGCGGAACGGAATGAATTTTATGGCACTTTCGAGAGATCGAAGGTGCCTTTTTCGTTGATTTCCTACACTTTTTGCGATACTTGCAAAATCAGGGACGAATAAAGGCGATAAAAAATCAGCAAAATAGTTCTTTCGTCCTTCGAGCTAACAGTCCTTCTGTTAAAGCGTCTTGACTAATATTTTATAGCTTGTTATAATAATGAATGAGTGATATGCGAATATACCGGAAGCAACAAAGCACTGCATATTTCGTTGCCTGCAGCAAACCGAAAAAGAATGACATAATTATACATTTGAATGGAAGTGATACAACTTATAAAAAGTGCTGTGACAATTCTGTGGCATTTCCATTACTCTTTTTCGGTGAATTCCTGATTATGATGTGTTATTATTAGTACAGAACGGAATAGATATGACCGTTAATGTACAATACAGGAGGATTTATCATGAATACAGGATACAAGAAAATAATAGCTGCTATTTTAGCTTTCGTCACAGCGTTATCTGTCACTGCCTGCAATAGCACCACAAACAGCTCTGAGAGCCTTGCTCAGAATACATCTGAGAGCACAGCTGTCGCTTCAACAGTCAGCCCGATAAAGCTGACAAACAAAATGACTGAAACGGAGCGGTCAAGAGTTGATAGGCACGCGCTCACGCTTCTTGACGAACCCGAAGTTCCGGAAAAGGATACAACGGAGGAGCACAAGGTGAGTGTGGTATTCCACACTGTTTCCGCGGAAGAAATGCTTGAGAGCCTCGAAAAAAGCCGTGACAAGATGACAGAAGCGGAATATGAGGAGGCAATGGAGTATATCAGAAACAGCGAAAGCTATTCTTACCCTTACATTATTCTTGTTGACGGATATATCGTGCCGGACCATGTTCCTGCTTCTGACTCATCATACGACGGCGGCAGGATCACATTCACTATCTGCACAGCTGATAAAAACGGAAAGATTAGTGAAAACGAATACGATTTCGGTTCATTCGAGGAGTACATAGACTGGATAAGAAAAACCAAAGCTGAAGAAGGTTTTTCCGAAGCAGAGACCGAGCAGGGAATAATTCTGATAAAAGCAGCCAACGAAGCGCTTTTGACTGGTAATTATGAGACCTTGCCGGAAGGTTCGGTAGATGCATCGGAGCGGTCGCTTTATATCTGGAATGCTGGTGAAAATGCAGATCACAGGGCTGACTGGGAATATGACCTCGATGCAGTTTCTGCGATAAAGGACAGTATAGATGAAATAAATATTTACGACGAGGAGCTTGACAGAGAATTTGTCGTTCATGTTACGCTGCCTCCGGATTACGACAAGAACAGGAGCTATCCGGTATTTTTCCTGACTGACGGTATCTGGCGTTTCGGGGATCATCCCAAGCTCAGGAAGATCATGGAGAACGGAGAAGCCGCTCCCGTGATACTTGTCAGCCTTTATTACAATTATAAGGTCAGTGATCCTGACGGAAATATGCGTTACTTTGACCTTGTTGTTAACCGTGACAAACTGCTGGATTTCGTTACCGACAACCTTATGCCGTATCTCGGAGAGAATTACAGCATCGACTATTCAAACTCGACACTGTACGGACATTCCGACGGCGGAGTATTCGCTCACAACGCGCTGTTCAAGTCCGACCTTTACGACAATCAGCCCTTCGGGAATTACATTATCGGAAGTCCTGCGCTCTGGGGACTGTACAACTATAACGATAAATCCGGCATAAGCTCGGATGACGTCCTGAATGATTACGGCTATTTTGACAGGAATGAAAAGCTTGATAAAAGCGTATTTCTCTGCGCCGGTGATCTTGAAGATCCCGACTATAAGGACAGCTACAATGGTCACGACACAACGCTCGAAGGCGTGGCAAAGCTTAAAGAACGGCTCGAAGCCCACGGTGCGGATATGACCTACAAGCTTTATGATTCCCACCATTATCAGTTCATCCCGGAAATGCTGACAGAGTTTCTGAAAGAAAAATATCCTGTCTGAAAAGCAGGTATGTGACGTAATTTTACGCAGCTGCACCGCACACGGAGGTTTTATGGAAAAGACGATATACATTGCAGACGATGACCTTGATATCCTTGATGTTCTGCATGAATTTTTGCAGAACGCCGGCTTTGAAGTCCGCACCTTCTCAACGGGAGATGCACTGTTTGGCGCATTTGCAAAAGAGCCGTGCGATCTTGTGGTGCTTGACATAATGATGCCCGGAACAGACGGCCTCGGGATATGCAAAAAGCTCCGCGAAATATCCGATGTGCCTATCATAATACTTACCGCAAAAGAGAGCGAGACTGACCATATGCGCGGCTTCATACTCGGCGGTGACGAATATCTGATAAAGCCGTTTTCTCCTACGCTGCTGGTGCTGAGGATAAAGGCACTTCTGCGGCGCACTGATGCAGCGGATACAGCGGCAAAAAGTCTCAGTTTTGGCGACCTTGTATATTCCGAAAAAGAACATACCGTATTCTGCCGCGGCACGGAGCTCGGACTGTCAATGACAGAATTTTCGCTTATCGGCTGCCTTATCGAAAATCCCGGAAAGGCAGTATCACGAAGCGAGCTGCTTGACCGTGTATGGGGCATCGACAGTGAGGACATCGAAACCCGCGTTACCGACGAGACGGTGCGGCGCATACGCCAGAAGCTGCGGTCAGCAGGCAGCAGCGTAAAGATAGCAGCAGTGTGGGGATACGGATACCGGCTCGAAGCCGGCGGAATCGGAGAGAACAAAAGAAAATGAAAAAAATACGATTTCGCATAACCGCACTTGTAGGCGGTTCAGTACTGCTCCTGCTGCTGATGATAATGGTTGGCTTCAACATAATAATACAGTCAAAAATCAGGAAAAATGCAGAAATTTCCATTAACAACACCCTTGTGAAAGCCAAGGAGTCCACGCTTTACTCTCCCGAAATGATCGCGGTTTATGATAACGATACTCCGTCCGCAAACGGTGACAGCAAGGTCTTGTACACTCAGAAAGAAATGTCTATCATTGAGTGGTGCGAGAAGAACGATTCCGATAAGATTTGCAGAGCCGACACGGACGGCAGCAGCTACTATCTGATGAGTGTTGACGAGGAGCATCTGGAGGGGCTGATAATAAGCTGGTACGGTATGGACTTCTCCGGCAATGAAAGCGATATTGAAAGTATGCCCGACCTTTCCGGTCAGCTGAGCGGCGGTCCCGGAAATATCGAGTATATCATTATTTATATTGATATAACCGGTGAGCTTGACATGATAAGGAAGATCGACATTGTGTTCATCATTGCTGCACTTGTGATCGGTGTTTTCGGCAGCACTGCCGGATATTTCATCGGCCTTAAGCTTGAACGCAGCCAGCTCGCACAGAAGAAGTTCTTCGAGAATACCTCTCACGAACTGAAAACGCCGCTCACTTCTATCCGCGGATACGCCGAGGGAATAGAAAAAGGCATCATTACCGACCATATCGGAGCCTGTAATTCAATATCCAGACAGGTCGGGAAAATGAGCGGACTCATTGAGGAAATACTCTGTATGGCAAAGCTCGAGAGCGGCTCGGTAAAGCTTGAAAAGGAACAGCTCGAGATGTCTGTATTCTTGCAGGACTGTCTCATGCCATTCGAGGGAACAGTGCTTGCCCGGAAGCTGAATGTTGAACTTGAACTCAGTGAAATGGCTGTTATGGCTGACCCTGACAAGCTCGATCACGCGATATCTAATCTTCTCACAAATGCGCTGAAATACGCGCAAACTCAGATACGCATATCCTGCGGTGACGGTACCGTGATAATCGAAAATGACTGTGAGCAGTTGAACAACGAAGAGCTTGCTCACATCTTCGACCGCTTTTACACGGGAAGAGACGGAAATACAGGCATTGGTCTTTCAATAGCAAAAGAGATCATCGGACTTCATAATTGGAAATTGACAGTTAAACGTACCGGTATTGGTATAGCTTTCTGTATAAAGTGCAGTTGATATTTCTGAACGGAGAAATCCTGAATACAGCGATATAACAGATTTGCCGCCTGTCAAGAAGACAGTGCAAAAAACAAAAATAATCTATGTAGTAACCAAAAGCAGTCTGTGCAATTTGTGCAGGCTGCTTTGTTGTTAGCAGTAATTGGCAAGGACCTTTTGTAGTGAGGAGGGAGCGACGAACGGAGAAAGGTGCTTGCCGCGGCACCCGACCGGTTACGCAGCATACGCTTCGTGGTACTCCATTAGCGTCATACAGTTCAACTTAATCTGGTATCGACCTGTATTGTAGTATCTGATGTATTCTTCAATTGCTGTGATCAGACTGGCTTTATCCGTGAACTTGCGAAGGTATGGCTATACTGGTGCAAACGACCTTCGTGACGATACTTCTTTTTCTGTGTTTCATGCAATGAAAAACGCCCTCTGCAATATAAGGGGGGCTTTCGTATCAGGTTATAATTGTCGGTTCAGTTCAGCGCCTCCCATCACCTTCTCCAGCGTCTCAGCTATGCGTTTCTGCTCGGCGAGGGGTGTGGAATGAGTGCATCTTTTATCTTTTGCAAATTTTGATTTGGTTGATTACCACCATGAGCCATTGCTTCTCTGATAGCAGAGGTAGTCTGTGGGACGTATTCGTCCCTGTCAACGACATACCATCCGGTTCTATAATGTTTATCATCAATTTTAACGCGAGCTTTTTCTTCCGGGAGCATAACTATACCACCCTTCGCAAGATACTATATTTAGTTAATTATAGCATATTTCAACGAAAAATCAATAAATCGAAGCCGGTTATTATAAATATTTGATGTGTTTTATTTATCTCATTCAATCCGTGTTTGGTTATCTTGTAGAAAATATGTCTGAGTGATTTGTATACAGTGACGATTTTATAGAAAAATGCCTTCAGCTCATTGACAGAACAGACGTTCCCTGATAGAATAATTGATACAAACAAATGCGTGAGAGAGCTTATTCATGGGACATTATACATTCGATAACAGTATCTGAAATATCAAATCAGCCGGATCACACCAGATTAATGAGCAAAGCGGATTGAACGCAAAAAAAGTGTGAAAAAATATTCAAAAAAGTGTTACATCTGAACGTTACTGTGCGTTTATATAGGTGAAGGACAGATCTGAAACTCAAAAAAGCAAACAGGAGGAAGCGTATGACTGATAATGAAATACTGATTCTGATGCGGGAGAGACCGCCGGAGGGACAACGCGCTCTTTTTGACAAATACTACAGCTATGTATATTCAATAGTGAACAGGATATTGAGCGGATCTGGAAGTCCTGACGATACTGAGGAATGTGTCATAGATGTGTTTGCATCGGTCATGATGAAGCTTGTTCCCGATGATGACTGCTCATTGAAGTCATATGTTGGTACGATAGCGAGAAATGCTGCAATAAGTATGAGCCGCTCACTTGCGATCAGAACGGGCAGAAACATATCTGCGGATGATGAGAATATGGCAGAAATCGCAGATGAAGAGGATATCGAAAGAAACTCCGACAGATCCGAAACATCTGAGATCCTGCTGAAAAAGGTTTCTGAGCTCGGACCTCCTGATTCTATCATTATTATTCAGAAATACTACTACGACAAAAGCTCAAAGGACATAGCCCAAATGGTCGGACTTAACGCGACAGCAGTCAGAATGCGCTGCGGAAGAGCAATGAAGCGGCTGAAAAAACTCCTTGAAGCTGACGGTATAACTCTATAAAGAAGGAGGATAAATATGAATAATAAGAAGAAAATAATCAACACCCTCCGCAGCGCAGACAAGGCTTCTGTGGAGAAATTAATGGCTGAGGAAGCAAAGAAGAATGAGATATTTGCAAAGGCACAGCACAGAGCAAATATCGAGCAGTCCGAATACACATACAGTGTAAGCGGCGTTGAAAAGTATGAGAGGAGAATTAATATGACAAGAATAATAAGCTTAGCTGCATCAGTTGTACTTGTGACAGGATTTATAGGTGGAGGAGCATATCTGATGAATAACAGGACTCTTAAGAATACTGAGTCTGAAACCTTGGCAAGCGTTACTGAACCAGCGACCACAACTGCTGCAACCACATATACTACTACCACAGAACAGACAACATCCGAGCAGAACAATGAGCTCAGCGTAACCAAGGAAGACCTCATCGAAAAGGCTAAGGATAATAACTGCGTGAATTATTTTGATAAGTTTTCGGCAGATTATACTGTCCTCATAAACGAGCAGCGTGAAAACCATACAGAGCCTGAAACTCTTACAGGTAAAGTATATCTTGATGAGGTCGGAATGACGGCTTCAGCAACAGTTGAGCGAAATGTCAATGAGAAGTGCATCAGCAAATCTCTGATAGCAATAAAAGACTATATGTACTACAATGCTGAAGAAACATTGGCAGAAACAGATTTCACAAACGGCGGGTATAAATTCCTTGAAACTCCGGACAAATACTATTATGTCAAAGACAATAATTCAGATAAGGTATTTCTCTCACCCTGGGGCAGAAGTATGGATATGGACGTTAATGCTCCCGAAAACTGGGAAATTACAGGCGAAAGAACTGAAAACGGCAGAAAGATAGTATCAATAAGCGGTGTCCGAAAAGGCGATAACAATTATGAGGGCGTTTACCGTGAGCTTCCTTATACCGAAGAAGTTGACGCTGCAACAGGTATGATACTTTCCTATGATGAGTGCGACAGCGATGGAAACAAGACCTATTCATATAAGCTGACAAACTATAAGTTTGATGGCGAGACCGTGGAGTTCAGAACAGCTTCGGATATTATAAGCGAAATTGAAAACGGCGGATATACTATGAGATGAGCAGCTTTTTCTGCACAGCAAAGAAAGAGGATAGCCAAAGGTTCTCCTCTTATGCTTTAAACACAGTTTTACTTATGTGCTTCATTTGCTTTACTGATACTTTCATACTGTGCTGATCTTACAGCTAATCCTGATCTGAAGCTTGAAGACTTCATTGCGTCGCGAAAGAAATAAAAACTGAGAGGACCGCTTATGCGGTCCTCAGCTTTTGTATCAAATATAAGAGTATTTACTGCTGTTTTGTGAAATATAAGTTTGTATTGATATTTGTAATAAACTGTCAGCATATGGCTATAAGGACACAAATGCCAATACTCAGAGATTTTTCTTGCATTTAACGGCGATCTGTGATATAATGACATCAACCAATAAATCAATTAAGGAATGGAAGGTGAAAACTATGAGACAAAAAAAGCTTGCCGCTGCAATACTTGCAGCTGTTACCGCGATCACTCCGCTTTCAATGAGCGCTCATTCACTTGCTCCCACGATCGTTTTTGCTGAGGAGACAGGTAACGCTGCAAAGTATCCGGACTGGGTGCCGACTGATTTTGAATCAGCGTTAAAATTCCGGAACACCTACGGTACAACGCACATACAGGACGGACTTTTGTGCCTTGTATTCAACGAGGAGCGCGAATGCGAACGCAAGGGAAAAACCAAAGATGAACCCCATTATCGTATCAGTGCCTCGGACGGCGCAATGGAAAAGTTAAAAGATGACACATACGGAACTGAAAACAGCAGCTCCGACTATGAGGTCGTAGTATTCAAGCCGCTTGAAGCTGGAAATTTTGAAATATCGCTCATTGACAACTGGGTGAAATCATCAACCCTTGAACCGGAATTGGGATATGTGCATTATCTTACGCATCACACTTTCTCTGTTGACAAAAACAAAAACATTACTGAGACGGACCGTTTCAGCTGGATGCCTGACTGCATTACGGAATATCAGGACTATGTGAAGAAAAACGGTGAAGTTTCCGTTAAAGATGATCTCATCATATTCTGCCTTGATTCCGCTGCCGGTACGCCTTACACCTGGCAGCAGATGTCTACCGGTTTCGGCGACCACGCTGATCTGTATGAGTATTATGATTGCAGCAAGGAAACCGAAATCCCTCTGGACGGCGGCACAATTCATCTTATGAAGGTCTTTAAGGCGACCAATGACGGCTATGTGACTATCGGTCTTGAATACAGGGATCTGATAGGTGAGTCAGATAAGCCTGCTGAAAAAACACTGATTGCCAACTGCGTGATACTTGATAATGCGAAAAAGGTTCTGTTTTCCGGCGATGTAAACGGTGATAAAGCCTTCAACATTGCTGATGTTGTTTCCCTTCAGAACTGGCTGCTCGGTAAACAGGACGTTGAGCTTGCCAACTGGGAAACTGCTGATTTCAGCAAAGACGGCAAGCTGAACGTATTTGATATGTGCCTGATGAAAAGGGCGCTTTTCGCAAATAGAGTCACAGGCTATGTTGAACCTGATGTTCGCACTGTATACGGCGAACCGCTGCGTGTTATTGAAGACGGACTGAAACTGTATCTCGGACCTGATGAAAGCTATCCGTTTGTAGCATCACTTCCCAAATCGACACGGCTCAGGGAATACGGATATCAGAATGATAATCACAGGTGGATATTTACAGAGTATAACGGTCAGTTCGGCTGGATAAGGATAATACAGGATGATGATATGACCTATACCGTTTATTACGAACTGGTCGCAGACAAGCCTGTCATCTACCTCTATCCCGAACAGGAGACCGACGTTCACGTTGAGCTTGAGCTTACAGAAGCCGATCTTTCCACTACCTATCCCAAGTACAATAATGGCTGGGACGTTACGGCATTTCCGGACGGTACACTTCTGAACAAGGCTGACGGCACTCATCACAAATACCTTTTCTGGGACGCTGTAAACTGCCGCACGAGATTTGACTTCACAAAGGGATTCTGCGTTGCAGGCGGTGATACTGAGGCTTTTCTCCGAGAAAAGCTCACCTGTATGGGGCTGACCGAGCAGGAAATGAACGAGTTCATCGTGTACTGGCTGCCAAGAATGGAGCATAACAAGTACAACCTCATTTCGTTCCAAGGCAATGCCTACACAAATTCCGCAAAGCTGAACATCACTCCGTCACCAGACGGACTTCTCCGCATATTTATGGCATACATTCCACTTGAAGAATCTGTGGACATCGAACCGCAGCAGCTCGATACATTCGAGAGAAACGGCTTCACAGTCGTTGAATGGGGCGGATGCGAGGTTAGATAACATAAATTCAGTGCTCTTTTGTATGCGGTAATTTCAACAGCACAGGCTAACGGTATGGGTGTTGAAAAGTATCTGACTCTGACTTGTTGACAAATATGTAATTCAGAAGATTTTCAGGGAGTCTATCCAAGAATTTGTGTAAACCTCTGAAGCAGTGTATAATACTACTTCGGAAGTTATAATTTTGAGCAGAAGACGAAGAAATGAAACAGAAGAGCAGCGTGCAAGAAGAGAGCTGATAAGCGATTTTATTTCGGCAGCGAATATCCAGAGCATCTCTTCCTGAGATATCTGCTGCATCTGCTTCCAGCAGAACCTGCTGATCCATGTGACCTCGAAGGCAAACTCCGGATCAGTAATTTTCTAATATTTTTCTAATACAACCTCAATTTCTAAGTGCCAAGCGTAATAATGCGTTGGAAATACCATTGCCTGTATTTCGACAAAAATCAATACTTCTGGTTTGAGCCAATAACCGCTAAAACTATCGTTTTACGGCTTGTGGTCCCGAAGACCGTGGGGGCGAATCCCATCTCCCACCCCAGCGCCGAGCGGGCGTACGCTTATCGCGGTTCAGTCTTACTGGACCGCGATTTTTCGTTCTCGGACATTACTTCGTACAAAGCGGAACGAGAAAAAATATACGGCACTTCCGGGAGTGATGTCGGAAGTGCCCGTTCCGTTAGTTTTCTAAGATCTTTAATAATATGGTCATCTCGAATGTAATCAGGATCACTTCAAGAGTGAAGCCGGGAATCCGGCTATAAGCCGTCAATGCAACGAATCTTAACACGATTGTCAGCACCCGTTGACAGATTTCCAGGCGCAGTTGGTAGACTTCCGCGAACAGAAATGGTATTATAGATTCATAAGGAAAACCTATCGTAAGACGATAGAACAGGAGGAATAATTATGGAATTCAACAATAAGCTTTATGAGCTCCGCAAGCAAAAGGGACTGTCTCAGGAGGAACTTGCGAACCGTCTGAACGTCTCAAGGCAGACCGTTTCAAAGTGGGAGGTCGGTGACTCCACCCCCGATATGGAGAAGCTGGCAGCTATCAGTGAGCTTTTCGGGATATCGCTCGATGAACTGGTGCTGGACAAAAAGCCCGAGCCTGCACCTGAACGTGAAGCACCTGCAAAGGACAGTCTTTACACCGACATTAAGGAAAAGGTATTGACTGACGGCAACAGGAAAAAGATGAAAAAAGGTGCAAAGATAGCACTTATCGTCTTAGGGGTATTTCTAACGGTGGACGTGATATCGTTTGCGGTATACGTTGCCATAAACGGCTTACCCCAATAACAACAGACAGGGCGCTCCTTCGGGAGCGCTTTTGCA
The DNA here is from genome assembly GCA_017525915.1 of Ruminococcus sp. Lineage (GTDB taxonomy): Bacteria > Bacillota > Clostridia > Oscillospirales > Ruminococcaceae > Ruminococcus. The sequence continues at coordinate 88,473 of JAFXSC010000018.1, read as the reverse complement.
TGGGAAAAAGCATTTGCCTTACATTATCAAATGTATTGTTTTTTGCTGAATGTCATGGTATAATTGTACTGTATTTTTGCCGCAGAAAAATTTTTCTGAAAATTTATGAAATTTCCTGTAACGTTTTTGTATTTCAAACGTCTTATTGACAGGAGCAAGGAAAGGAGGTGCGATGATTGGACAAAAAAACTGCCGAAAAGCTTTATGATACCTTTTATATGCAGGTCTATTCCTATGTGATGACTCTTGCGAAAGATCAGCACAAGGCTCAGGAGATAACCCAGGAGACCTTTTTCAAGGCGATGACCTCGAACTTCCGTGGAGAATCCGAATGTTACTCATGGCTTTGTGCAATAGCAAAGAATCTGTTCATCGACAATACAAGGAAGTCATCACGGTATCAGGACGAGCCTGACGAGACGATCGCAGACACCGGCACCGATATCGAACAGAGCATGACCGATGCGGACACATCATTCAGGATACATATGCTCCTGCACGAAATGGAAGACCCGTACAAAGAGGTATTTGAACTGAGAGTATTCGGCGAACTCTCGTTCGCTCAGATAGGGAAAATATTCAGCAAGACCGAAAACTGGGCGCGAGTGACCTTTCACCGCGCCAGACTGAAGCTCAAGGAAAGGATGAATGAAAATGAAATATAACTGTGATATGATAGCAGACCTTCTTCCGCTCTATATCGACGATGTTTGCAGTCCTTCAAGCAGGCAGGCCGTTGAGGAGCACCTCAGCGAATGCCAGCCCTGTCGCAAGCTGTGCGAGGATATGCGGAGCTGCGATTCCGACATCGACCGGGGCATCGCCGAGGAACGCGACAAGGTCCTCGAAAAGCAGGCGAAATTCTTCAAAAGGCGCAGCGCGATAGCCGGAAGCATAATCGGAGCGATATTCGCAATACCGATACTTATCTGTCTCATTGTCAACCTTGCAACAGGTGCAGGACTTACATGGTTCTTCATCGTGCTCACAGCAATGTTCATACCCGCTTCACTTATCGTAGTTCCCCTTATGTCAGCGGAAAACAGGCTCCTCCGCACGGTAGTCTCGTTCACGGGAAGCATAATACTCCTTCTCGCTGTATGCTGCATCTATTCCGGCGGAAGCTGGTTCTTCACGGCGGCATCGGCGGTACTGTTCGGGCTCTCGATACCGTTCATGCCGATAGTAGTCAATTCCAGGCCCGTTGCAAAGCGCATCGGAAAGAAAAAGGGACTGCTCCTCGTTGGGGAATACACCCTGTCATTCCTGCTCATGATGATATGTATAGGCATTCGGCACGGCTCGGACGGCTTCTTCCGCATGGCAGCCGCATATTCACTGCCGCCGCTCATATTCCTGTGGACAATGTTCATGATAATCTGCCTTACAAAGTGGAACGGACTTATCAAGACTGCCGCCTGCATACTTGCCGGAGCGCTCCTGTTCTTCTTCAATGATGCGATAGTCCTCCTCATCTACAACGGCACAGTCCATATCCCAGCACCCGGCTTCTCATTCAGCACACAGGAAAAGGCAAACGACACATTATGCTGGTCAGTCCTCATAGGCGGAGCGGTCATTGCATCGTTCTTCGCACTTGCAGGCACACTGGTTTCCGGCTTAAAAAAGAATAAAAAGGAGAATAAGTAATGAAAAGATCAATAGCTTTAGTGACAGCGATCATAACAGCGGCAGCGGCAGTCTGCCTTACCGGCTGTGTATCCGTCAGCGAAAAATATGCTGATGCAGATAAGTATTCGGCAGGAAATGCTAATTTCAATGGCAGCGATGTACATTCCATATATATTGACTGGAGTTCGGGAGACGTGACCGTTACAAGGCACGATTCAGATACCGTCACAGTTACCGAAACCAGCAAGGAAGACCTCAAGGACAGCCAGAAGGTACACACATGGCTCGACGGCGACACCCTCCGCGTACACTACTGCAAGTCCGGCGAGACCTTCATAGGCTTCCGGAGCATTGAGAAAAATCTTGAGATACAGATACCGCAGGATATGGAGCTCTACACGCTCAGCTACGACGGTTCTTCGGGCGATTCGCTGTTCGAGGAGATAACCGCGGAAACTATCAGCGTTGACGTATCATCGGGCGATACCAGAATTATCGGCTGCTCTGCGAAGAAGTTTGAGGCCGAGACTTCCTCCGGAGATATTACAATCGAGCAGAAGGGCGAAGCAGAGTCCATAAGCGCAGAAGCGACCTCGGGCGATATCGAGATCTCCGCCGAAAAGGCTGCAGAGGTCGAAATGGAGGCTACCTCAGGACATATCGAGCTTGCCGCACAGGAGGCGAAGAGCGTTGATGCTGAAACTACGAGCGGAAACATTGTCCTCCGCTTCGGAAAAATGCCTGCAGATACAGATGTTGATGCCACCTCCGGCAATATCAAGGTGTGTGTACCGGAAGGCGCGGACTTCACTGCCGACATAGACACGACCTCGGGCGACTTCGACTCCAATATCGCTCTCAGCAAGTCCGGCAGCAAGTATACCTCCGGAACCGGCTCGAACACACTCGATATCGAAACGACTTCCGGCGATATCAAGATACTTTCGGAATGACCGCACACCAATAGTGTTCATTTCATAAAAAAATCCGGAAGAAACTCCGGATTTTAAGATTATTTTAAGAGAACGCGGGTATTATATTAACAGGATCAAGTGATCCCCCCAATTCCCTTCTATATTTATTTCTATTCAATTTGCTATGCCTTTCCGCATAGCTTTTTTGTTTATACCGTTATTCTTTCCCGAACATCAGCACAGGATAGCCCTCGTAGTAGGGCTTGACTATCTCCGGGTGGCTGTCTGCATAGCGGAATATCGTCTCCGCAAGCCCTTCCTTCAGCATTTCAACAAGCTGTGAGAGCGGACGTGAATAGAGCTCCGGACATATCGAAGCGATAGTTATCGACCTCCTGCCTCCGACCTCCATTATGCGGTAAGGCCATATCCGGCAGTCAAACGGCTTGTCATCGCCGAGCATACAGCCCTTCGGGGTAAGCGCCGGACACGAGAAAAGCTGCTCGTCATTTAGTTCTCCGACCGTTGAGATATATCCCTCGCCCTTGCGGACAAATCCTGCTCCGGGAACAGCTTCCTTTATGCGGAGCATGGTCTCCTCTGTGAAGACCGGCGTCTCCCAGACGTCATAGCGGTCGAAAACGCAGCAAAGCCTGCATTCCGCACAGCTTCCGGGACTTAGTATCTTTTTCAGCATGGTATCACCTTGACTGTTGACATTATCAATAGAATGTAGCTACTTCCTTCTCGGGCGGAGCGGCGGGAGTTATCTCCAGAACGCGCATAACAGGCCCCTTTCCGCGGTAGAACTTGTGCTTCTGCACCTTTATCCCTGCTCTCATGATGTACCAGCCGTGCTCTTTCAGCCCGGAGGCGTCCGCGGATTCGCTGACGAACCAGCAGAACTGTATATCCTCAACGCAGCAGGTCATGATATTTCTTCCGATAGCGAAAACATCGTCCGGGAACTTGGGATTTCTTGCTGCCATGCCCTTGAAGGTTATGATCTTGCCGTCATACTTTGCCGGTTCTTCCATGATATCGCGGTAGAAAAGCGCGTAGTCCTCGTCGTTTATGGTGATATCGTCCGCCTCAACGTCAAAGGGCAGCGGATCCTCGATATCATCATACGCAACAGTGCCGTCGGTATATTCGTAGGCTATCTCGCTGCGGCGGCTGACACCGCGGACGATCTTGTGGAACTCGTTGGGATCCATGCTGCGCTCGAAGCGATTGAAAACGGTCAGCTCGGTGAGATTGAGCTTATCAACGACAAGGCTCCGCATATTGCTGTTGTAATTGATGAAGGTCGAAGCGTCAACGAACAGCATGACCTGATAGACTGCCCAGCTCTCGGGCATATTGCTGAGGAGGTCGTTCACGAGCCACATACCGTTATACTCGATGACAACACGCTCTGCATGGCTTGCTGCGACCATAGCGGCAAGGCTTTCCTCGGTGAGCTCGGACTTGTCCTCAACAGTGCGTACAACAACGTTTTTGGAAGGATATTTAGAGAGGTCGTATTCCTCAACGCCCTCCTCACAGACGAGGACAAGGGTGCGCTCGCCGTTGTTGAAGCGCTTGTCCTCGAGGGTCTCCTGAATGAACTTGGTCTTGCCGGATTCAAGGAAGCCTAAGAAAAGATATACCGGAATCTCATTATTATTCTGCGGCATGATGATACCTCCGGTCATTCAGCGCGGAAGAGGTGTGCGATAGCCTCCTCGTTTATCTTCGAGCCGATAACGCACAGTCTGCCAATAGTGCCTGCGCTGCCGGTGCGGACGTCCGGAACGCCGGGAACGTAGTCGAAGTGTATCCACTGACCGTCCTGACCGGGAACTATCCCCTTCGCACGGAGAATTATGCCGTACTTCTCCTCGTCGCCGAGAGCACCGAGTATAGCGGTGATCTCGTCCTGAGTGTAGGCGTTGGGAGTCTCTTTGCCCCAGCTTGTGAACACCTCGTCAGCGTGGTGGTGGTGATGTTCGTGGTCATGGTCGTGACAGCCGCAGGTGCAGTCCGGACCGTGGTCATGGTGATGATGCTCATGCTCATCATGGTCATGGTGGTGGTGCTCGTGCTCGTCATGGTCGTGGTGGTGATGCTCATGCTCATCATCATCGTCGTCGTGGTGGTGATGATGATGCTCAGCCTCCTCGAGAAGCTCCTTCAGCTCGTCATCAAGTGTATTTTTCTGCGTCATTGCGTCAACGAGCTGCTTGCCGGAGAGCTGGTCCCACTCGGTAGTAACAACAGGTGCGGAGGCATTCAGCTCCTTCACGATAGCAACAGCCTCGCCTATCTTCTCCTCGGAGAGACCAGCAGTATGGCTGAGGATAACGCAGCTCGCATAGGTTATCTGGTTGTTGAAGAACTCGCCAAAGTTCTTGTGATACATTTTGCACTTCTTGGCGTCAACGATAGTCGTGAAACCGTCGAGCTCAACGTCATGCGCGTTGATGTTCTGAACTGCACGGATAACGTCGCTGAGCTTGCCGACACCGGAAGGTTCGATGAGGATACGGTCGGGAGCGAAATCCTCGAGTACCTTCTCGAGAGCCTTTCCGAAATCGCCTACCAGTGAGCAGCAGATGCAGCCGGAATTCATCTCGGTTATCTCAACGCCGGCATCCTGCAAGAAACCGCCGTCAATGCCTATCTGTCCGAATTCGTTCTCGATGAGGACGAGCTTTTCGCCCTTGTAGCCGTCAGCGATGAGCTTCTTGATGAGGGTGGTCTTGCCCGCACCGAGGAAACCGGAGAATATGGTGATCTTTGTCATATCAAGCACTTCTTTCTTAAAAATATAGGTGTTTACACATCAACTTTTATTATACCACTTTTCACTGCTGTTTGTCAAATGGTGGTCTGAGACATCAGAACGGCAGCGCAAGCGATGACCAGTATTGTGCTGCATCAGCAATATATGACTTGACAACTGGCTGTTTAAGGCGTAAAATGATAATGTATTATTGTGTTGTCCGTTTTTATCGACTGTAAAGTTTCTGCTCTTGGGGCAAGCAGATATGACAGGCTCACAGCCTCATATTTTTTTGAAGGGACATGATATCATGAAGAAGGGAATGTTCAAAAAACTCACAGCACTCGCTGCTTCTGCGGTCATAGCAGGATCATCAGGAGCAGTATACGGCATTTCCGGCTCGTTTGAAGCCGATGCCGCAGACATCATCACAGCCGGTTTCGATACCGGTACCGACGGCTGGTCGGCAAGAGGAGCTGCCAAGCTAGCTGTTGAAACATCAAGCTACTACTCGGGTACAGGTTCACTCTCCGTTACGGGCCGCACCGACAAATGGAACGGTGCAGCACTTTCTCTTGCCGGAACAAGTCTTAGTGCAGGAAGCTCTTACAGCTTCAGTGCTGCCGTCCTCCAGACGAGCGGCTCGGCTGCGGACATCAAGATGACTCTCGAATACGGAAGCGGCTTCCAGAACAGCTATTCCGAGGTAGCACTCGTTACCGTTGAGAGCGGAAAATGGACAGATATATCCAACATCAACTACACTATCCCCGAAGACGCCGGAAACGCTACGCTTTACTTTGAAGCTCCGGACAGTCTCATCGACTTCTGCGTTGACAGCTTCACCGTTGCGGACGCAGGCACTCCTTCCGCTATCGTTACAGGAAAAGGAGTAGTAAACGGCTCGGGAAGCTCCGGTCCGGACAACCCCGGGACTTTCATCAGAGGCGATTTCAGCGGAGACGGTGTTCTCTCAGTATTCGACCTCATTATCGGCAGACGCAAGATCGTAAACAGGTTCGCAGGAGACTCACATCCGACGGATATCAGGATATCGGACGTTGACGGAAACGGCGAGTTCGAGATCGCGGATATCATTCTCCTCCAGAAGTTCCTCCTCCATAAGGAGACAAAGTTCCCGGATCCGATCACAACGACCACCACAACAACCACCTCCACGACCACCACAACGATCACAACGAGCGGCGGCGGCGGAAACGGCAACCTCATGCAGCAGATGGCAGGAGATATGGTGAACAGCTCTCCCAGCGGCTTCAACCAGAAGCGCGGCGGAGTTGACTACGGCAAGGAGGAAGTAGTTACCTACCAGTCCAAGGACGGCAACTGCCAGAAGAAGATGACAGTTATCCTTCCTCCCGGCTACAATACGAACGAGAAGTACCCCGTTCTCTACTGCCTCCACGGCATAGGCGGAGACAACTCCTCAATGCCCGGAATGGGTGTCGGAACTATGCTCGGCAACCTCATCGCTGACGGCAAGGCTGAAAAAATGATAATCGTATGCCCGTCGATGCTCACAGGTCAAGGCAACGGCTTCGGCTTCGATCAGGAGACGATGCGTAAGTACGACCTTATCCGTGAGGATATCGAGAACAGCATCATGCCCTACATGGAGGAGCACTATTCTATCAAGACCGGACGCGAGAACACAGCTATCACAGGCTTCTCGCTCGGCGGACGTGAGGCTCTCTACTGCGGTATCACACATTCGCAGTATTACGGCTATGTCGGCGGCGCGTGTGCAGCTCCCGGAATCTTCCCGACAACGGATAAATTCATGACACACGAGGGTTCACTCAAGCAGACAGGCGAATTCAAGCCTTCTGTAATGCCCGAGGTCATACTCATATCCGCTGCACAGCGTGACGATGTTGTTGGCGACTACCCTGAGTCCTACCACAAGGCTCTCCAGACAAACGGCGTTGAACACATCTGGAACGTTATCCCGAGCGGCGACCACGGCAATGCGACCGTTGATCCGCATATGTACAATTTCCTCCGATATATCTTCAAAGCTTGATATATCACTCCTCAGACCCTCCGGCTTCCCCCGGAGGGCCTTGCTTTGCGTACAAGAAAAGGGAGCACCCTGAGTGCTCCCCTATTTTATATCATATTTTATGCCTTGACGAGCTTCGCCCTGAGAAGAGCGCGTCTGAGAAGGATAAGATCGAAGACATCGAGTTTCTCATTATCGGTGATATCTCCGGCAGCCCAGTTCTCAACAGTCGTTTTGCTGCCGCTTACAAGCCATTTCTGGAGCTTGACCACATCTGCCACGCCGAACTCTCCATCGTCGTTCACGTCGCCGTACCGCGGTGTGAAGCGGAAGCTGTCAACGTTGAACAGATAGCCGTCCTCGCCCTTGCACACGATATAGATATCCTGCAAACCGCTGAATTTTCCTATCCTGCAGGTGAATTCTTTGTAATCCGACCAGTCGTCCGTGGGCGAAATATCGCACTTTCCGACCAGAGGCCCCGAAGCGCTGCCGAGGTGTATCTCAGCAGTACCGCCGTCACCGGCACTTGAAGCCTTAATGCTGAACTGAGAAGCGCCGAGGTAGAAATCGAGGTCGCAAACCGCAAATACGCAGTTGTTCTGGATGTAGCCTATATCGCTGTAACCCTCGTTCTTCTCGACCTTAATGCCGCCGAGAAGTACGTCGCTGTCCTCAGCCTCGATAGGTGCGGAATAGGGAGAAATACCCGAGTCAACTGCCTCTGCCTTGCCGTAGAGCTCAAATTCGCAGACCTTCGGAGCACCGTCGATGTCCTGAGTGGGCGTTCTCAGTGCAAGAGCAAAGTACCTTGCCTTTACCGGAGCAACAGTTCGGTGGAAATAAGTCTTGGTATTGCCGTACAGCTCGTCAGCCTGCTTCCAGTTTTCACCGTCGGAACTGTAGATCAGCCGCATATCCCTTGCGTTGTAGTTTCCGCCGCCGAAGCGCACGCCCCACTTATATATATCAGTATCTTCGCCGAGATCAACAGTCAAGACATAGCTGTTCGCACCCTTTTCAGGCGCCCATACGGTCGCAGTCGAGCCGTCAATAGCTTCCGTCTCGGATGAGGTGCCGTTCGGCGCGATATTGCCTATAAACTGGACTTTTTCAGTTATTTTGAGCTTGCCGTTGAGGTGGTAGATCTTTCCTTTTTCGGTCATGAAGCTGACGCGCTTATTGCCATAGCGCACAGTGCAGACGCCGCCGGACTTTGAAAGGATCGCGGCATTTGTGAGCCTGCCGCCGTCCCAGCTCATCTCGCTTATCTCGAAGTTGCCCCTTGCACAAAGACCGTTCACATGACCACTCGGCCACGCGGAGGGAAGTGCCGGAAGAAGCGATATCTCGTCATTCTGGCTCTGGAGTAGCATCTCGGTAACGCCCGATGTGAAGCCGAAGTTTCCGTCTATCTGGAAGGGCGGATGAGCGTCCCAGAGATTGGCGTAGAGCCTTCCGCTCTCGGTGCCGTTGACGGGAGAAATGAGCAGCTTCACAAGGTTGTAGGCGTGCTCGCCGTCCTCAAGCCTTGCCCAGCAGTTGAGCTTCCACGCCTCAGACCAGCCTGTGCCGGCATCGCCGCGGTGTTCGAGTGCAACGGCTGCCGCTTCCGATATCTCGCTGTTGGTGGCGGGCGAGTATTCGTTGCCGGGGAAAAGTCCGTAGATATGGGAGATATGCCTGTGCGTCTCGTTAGGATTGTCCCAGTCGTAAGCCCACTCGGTGAGCTGACCGTATTTGCCGGTCTGCGGAGGGCGTATCATCGTAACGGTATTCTCGACATCTTTGCGGAAGTCCTCGTCCACGCCCAGCTCGGCGGACGCCTGCGCCGTCGCCTGGAAAAGCTCACGGCAGATAGCGTTGTCCATAGTCACGCTATATGAGCAGTAAACGTTGTCGTCCCACGCATAGCCCGGAAGTCCCAGCTCCGGGGAGCAGCTCGGACTGATGACCATATAGATCTGACCGTTTATCTCCTGCGGCACCATGAGCTTGTTGAGGAAGGCTGTACTTCCCTTTATCACGGGATAAACGTCCGCAAGGTAGGTCTCGTCCTGATTGAAGCGGTAGGCATCGTAGAGCATATTGCTTATCCATGCGCCGCCGGTCGGCCACAAGCCCCATGTGCCGTCGATAGGACCTGTTCTGTTCCAGATATCGGTGTTGTGGTGGAGTACCCAGCCCTCGTCGATGCCGTACTGAGTTTTCGCGGTCTTTGCGCCGCTGACCGTGAGAGCCTTCGCCTTTTCAACGAATGGCTCGAAGCACTCGGAGAGGTTCGTCGTGAGCGCCGGCCAGTAGTTCATTTCGTAGTTTATATTGGTGGTTGACTTGCTGCCCCATGCCGGACTGGAGTATTTGTTCCAGATGCCCTGCAGATTCATTGCCTGAGCGCCGCGCGAACCGCTTATCATGAGGTATCTGCCGTACTGGTAGAGCAGCTTGACCATTTTCGGGTCGTTGGTCTTGGAGAAGTCGGCGATAAGCTGTTCGGTGGTTTTTGCGTTGGAAACGCTGCTGTCACCGCCGAGGTCGAGGTCCACGCGGTGTATCATTCCGCTGAAATCCTCCGCGTGGCGCTCATAGAGCTCATCGTAGCCCATGCCCTTCACGCGCTCCATATCCTTTGCACAGTCGCCCTTTTCATCGCCGTTGCAGGTCTGGGCGTCTATGAAATTCGTCCTTATCGCAGTCACCAGAGTTACCGAATCAGCGCCTTCCACGCTTATTTTTCCGCTTCCGGAGGAAAGTCTTCCACCGTCGGGAACGACCTTTGTCCTTGCACAGTAGTAGACCGCTCCCCTTGTCCAGCAGTCGTCATCGCCGTGACCTGTTGCGATGAGAGTGTCACCGTCCACGGCAACATCACCGTTGAGAAGTCCGTCATATCCGGCTGTGAACGAGACCGAGCCGGAGTCTGCACAGGATATCCTCGTCACCATTACCTGATCGGGATAGCTCACGAAGCTCTCGCGGATGTATTTCTTTCCGCCGCACACATATTCGGTAGTCGCAAGCCCTGTGTTCATATCGAGCTTCCGGGAATAGCCGGTTACGTTCTCATGACCGGTAGCAATTTTAATCATGCCGACCTTCTGGTACTTTGCCTGACCGCCGCCTATCATCTTCGAGCCGATTATCTCGTTGGCTTCCTTGTATTTCCCCTGCGAAAGCAGCTGCTGCACCTCTTTGAGGTAGTCTGCCGCGCCCTCACGGTCGTTCGAGCCCGGACCTGCGCTCCACACGGTACACTCGTTGAGGTCTATCCACTCGGTCGGACAGTTTCCGTACACCATAGCGCCGATGCGTCCGTTTCCGAGAGGGAGCGCACGGTAGAAGGACTCGGCATTGTCGAAGGCGTTGTCCTTGCTGTAAGTACCTGCCTGCGAATCATATCGCAGCACGAGGTCCGGGTCATATGTCACCGCTTCCGCTGCGGCAGCATAGTCGCTGTCAGTCACGATACACGGCACAGCTCTTGCCGGTACGAGAAGCATAGCCGCAGCGCATACAACGGCAGCGGCTTTTCTGAGTTTTTGCATTATCATTCCCTCCTGTTATGTTTCCGGGAGGTACAGCGTCAATTCCGGTGCATTCACCTGTCTATCAGGCTGAAAAGCTGTCCGCCCGCATCTTTCTTTTAGGATATTATAGCACTCCCTTGTGTGCGATGTCAACCAAAAAAATGCAGATAATCACCTCTTTTGGTGGACTTTTCACAGTTCAGCCCTGTGCCGGAGCAAAAATGTCCCGAAAAAGCCGGATAATTCGCGTTTCCCCTTTACAAAACCGTTATTGTGTGGTATAATGGGTGTGCCGGACTTTTCCGGTAATAATGAAGGAGATGGTAATTATGAAAAAACTTATCAGTTTTGCAGCAGCTTCAATGCTTGCAGTTTCAGCTTTCACAGCCTGCGGAAAGGATTCCGACAGCAAGAGCAGCAGCGGCGGATTTTCCGGCAAGTGGGCTGGCTATGACATGACCGTTGACGGACAGACTATGACTTCATTCAATATGTATATTGTCAATATTCCGCTCGATGCTTTTATCCACGTTGAGATAAACGATGACGGCACACTTGAGGCTTCTTCCGGTGTAGTCGGCGGCACAAGCGATGATGAAGATGCTCCTACAAAGGGCACATGGGAGAAGGTAGACGACGATACTATCAAGATCCACCCCGATGCTTCCACAGTAGCAGACAGCATGGCTGGCGACTTCCTTGAGGACGGCGTTGAGCTCGACCTCGTTGACGATATGCTCGTTATGAAGGGAACCGATCCCGAAGAAGGCAAGGATTATCAGGTAAGATTCAAGAGAACATCTGAATGGGCTACCTATGACGTTTCAAGCATTCTTGGCGGTCTTGCAGACTCATTCGGCGAATGATCCGTAAAAAAACAACAGACCCGGAGCTCTCCGGGTCTGTTTTCATATCAGTATCAATTCTGCTTCCCGTCTCCGCTGACGATATGCTGTGCTATCATCGTCCTTATGGACTGATAGAGATAGGGCTTGAGCTCCTCGAGCGAGCATGGTTCCTTGTAGAGTATCGCCGAATAGCAGGTCGATGAGACGAGCTCTGTTATCATAAATATCATGACCTCGGGGTCTCTGAATTCATACGGCGCCTCGCGGAGCATATCGTAGTATACCTCCGTAAAGTTGATATCTTTCTCCGAGGAAGGCGAACTTATCGCGGATTTGAAGATCCCCCAGCTCAGGTTCTTGGAAATGAAGGTCAGCAGCGACTGGTTCTCGTTGAGCTGATTGACCATGCGGTCAATGATAGCGATGAGCTTGTCCTCGAACGAAAGACTATCAATGGTATCGCCGAGACTTGCAACGGCATTGTTGAATATCTGGCTGGATTTATGTGATATGAGCTTATTGCGGATGTCATACTTATCCTTGAAGTAGAGATAGAATGTCCCCTTAGCTACGCCCGCCTTGCTGACGATATCGGATATTGAGGTCTTGCTGAAGCCCTTGGTAGTGAAGAACTCGAATGCAGTTTTCAGCAGGGAGTTTTCCTTCTGCTGTTTGTTTTTATCAACTTTTCCCATTAGCGCACACCTTTCTGACATCTTTGATTATATTATAAATCACAGAAAGCCGTCTGTCAATGCCCGAAACTGACCAACGGTCACAATTTTTTTCGGGGCGTATTTGTGCAATTAAACGAAATTACTGACCGAAAGTCATTTGTCTTCAAAAAGAGGTTGACTGTCGGTCATTTTTGTTATATACTATTATACATAAAGACACAGCCGTTCGCAGACGGCTCTCAAATACACAGTGAAAGGATGGGTACTATGCTAAAACTCGGCGAGTGGATCGCCAAGCACCGGATCATTATACTTGTCATAGGTATAGTTATGATGGTCCCCGCTGCGATCGGCTATATCAACACCCGCATCAACTACGATATCCTCTCTTATCTCCCCAAGGATATCGACACCATGAAGGGACAGGATATCCTTCAGGACGAATTCGGACAGGGCGGCTTCTCGCTCGTCATGGTGGAGGGCATGAGCGACAAGGACGTCGCCGCCACCGCAGAGAAGTTCAAAAAGATAGACCACGTTTCCAATGTCATCTGCTACCAGTCGCTCACCGACTGCCGTATTCCCGTTGAACTTATCCCCGAGAAGTATTACCACTTCTTCAACAATGAGGATACTACCATGATGGCGGTATTCTTCGACGAAGGCACCTCCGACAGCGGTACGCTGAAGGCTATCGAGGAAATGAGAGATGTCACCGACAAACAGTGCTTCATCAGCGGTATGTCAGCCATAATCCTCGATATGAAGAACCTATCGAAGAGTGAATCCGTTATCTATGCTGTAATAGCAGTAATACTCACCAGCATCATACTCATAATCGCTATGGATTCCTTCCTTATCCCGGTATTCTTCATGCTCAGCATAGGCTTTGCGATAGTCTGGAACCTCGGCTCGAACTTCATATTCGGCGAGATATCCTTCATAACACAGGCGCTCGCACTTGTCCTCCAGCTCGGCGTTACCATGGACTATTCGATATTTCTCTGGCACAGCTACAAGGAGCAGCTTGAGGTATATCCCGATAACAAGAACGAAGCTATGGCTCACGCTATCGCAAACACTATCGTTGCGGTCGTCAGCAGCTCGTTCACAACAGTTGCAGGCTTCCTCGCAATGTGCTTCATGAGCTTCACGCTCGGCTTCGACCTCGGCGTTGTAATGGCAAAGGGCGTTATCTGCGGCGTTATCGCCTGCGTTACCGTCCTCCCGGCTATGATACTCATTTTCGAGAAAGCTATCACAAAAACCTCCCACAAGAGCTTCATGCCGGCATTCAAAAAGACCGCAAACTTCATAACAAGTCATTCATGGGTATTCCTCATACTCGGCATCTGCCTCCTTATCCCGGCAGTTTACGGCAACAGCCGCTATGATGTTTACTACAAGCTCGACAGCACCCTTCCCGACTACCTCGGAAGCGTTCAGGGCAACGAGAAGCTTGAGAAGGACTTCAATATGAACAGCACTCATATCCTCCTCGCCGATACAAACCTCGATGCAAGGACCGCTACAAATATGATGAAGGAGATAGAGAGTGTTGACGGCGTGCATTTCACACTCGGCTATAATACGATATCAGGTCCGGCTATCCCGGAGGAGATAATCCCCGAGAATATCCGCCATAAGCTCAAGGGCGACAACTACCAGCTCATACTCATCGGCTCGGAATACGGAGTTGCTTCAAAGGAAGTCAACCAGCAGGTCGATGATATCAACGACATCGTAAAGAAGTATGACAGCAAGGCAATGCTCATCGGTGAAGCCCCTGCAACAAGAGACCTCGTAAAGATAACCGACAAGGACTTCAAGGTAGTAAGCATACTCTCGATCGCAGTTATCTTCCTGATAATCGCAATGACCTTCAATTCAGTATCGCTGCCTATCATACTCGTTTCCGTTATAGAGCTCGCTATCACGATAAACCTCAGCCTTGCCTACTATATGGGAACAGAGCTGCCCTTCATCGCATCGGTCGTTATCGGCACCATTCAGCTCGGCGCGACCGTTGACTACGCGATACTCATTACCACAAGATACCGTGCCGAAAGGTACAACGGAAGCGACAAGAAGACAGCTATCCAGACAGCTCTTTCATCTTCTATCCGCTCGGTAGTGACCTCGGGTCTCGGCTTCTTTGCCGCTACCATAGGCGTTGCGCTCTATTCCGATATCGGAATGATATCGTCACTCTGTATGCTTCTTGCAAGAGGAGCTATCATATCAATGGCAGTCGTTGTAACAGTTCTCCCCTCAATGTTCATGCTGTTTGACAGTGTCATAATCCGCACAAGCAGGGGCTTCAGACCGAAGGAGAAGAAGAAGTCCGCCGCAAAGTCATAACGGACCGATAGTTCTGAAAGGAGTAATCATTATGAAAAAGTATTCTAAGATAATAGCCGGCGCTCTTGCAATAGCTCTTTCTGCAGGCGCGACCACTTCAATAGCATTCGCAAAGAACGGCAGTGACAACGACGATACCGTTACAGCAGGCGCTCCCGCTGCCGGTACAGCAGACGAGTCCGGAACAGCGGATACAGAACGTACAGCCCTCGAGTCTCCTGCATTCAAGGACGAGACTGTGTACGTCGTATGCGACAGCGATTCTTCCATAAAGCACATCATCGTGAGCGACTGGATAAAGAACGCTCCGGCACTCTCATCAATAAAGGATTCCACCATACTTACCGATATCCAGAATGTCAAGGGCGATGAGACCTATGAACTCTCAGAGGGCGGTATCACATGGAAGGCAAACGGCAACGATATCTACTACCGCGGCAATTCCAGCAAGGAGCTTCCCGTTACCGTAAAGATGAAATACTATCTCGACGGCGTTGAGTCTTCCCCTGCCGACATCATCGGCAAGAGCGGACACCTCGTTATACGCTGGGAATTCACCAACAACGTCAAGGTCACAAAGGATATCAACGGCAGGAAGAAGGACGTGTACGTTCCCTTCCTCTGTGCGAGCGCGGCGGTCTTCAACAGCGAGAAGTTCGTGAACGCCCAGATATCGAGCGGAAAGGTCCTCTCGGACGGCAACCGTCTCATCGTTGTCGGCGTGGCGCTCCCGGGTCTCACCGAAAGCCTCGGACTTGACCAGGTTGAAAACATCGACCTCCAGCTTCCGGAGTATGTTGAATTCTCGGCAGACGTTACCGATTTCGAGACAGGTCTCTCAGTTGCCGCAGTAAGCAACGAGATATTCTCAAGGCTTGACGGCAAGGCTGATTTCAGCTTCGGCAATGTAAAGGAGCAGATTGACGAGCTCATAAACGGAGCTACATCACTCATGGAGGGTACAGCGGCTCTCAGCGGCGGTCTCGACTCACTCGCAGAAAAGTCCGGCGACCTCACATCAGGTGCAAAGAAGCTCGCTGACGGCGCACTCTCACTAAAGGAAGGCTCGGCAAAACTCAGCGGCGGTGCAGCAGCTCTCAGCGAAGGCGCAAAGACACTGTCGGATTCAACAGGCGCATTCAAGACCGGCTTGCAGTCCGCAAAGGACGGCTCAAAGAAGATAGCTGCCGGTTCGGAAAAGCTCGCTTCCGGTTCTGCCTCACTTCAGACAGGCGCGGAAAATCTCAGTAAGGGCTCACAGGAGCTCGTTGCCGGTATGGATACAGCCGGCAGCAGCCTCAATACAACTATCGCAGCAAATGAACAGGTGCTTGCCGCTATGGAAGCCCTCTATACACAGTCTCCTTCACCGGAGCTTGCAAAGGCTATCGAGACAATGAAACAGACCATAGCAGGTCAGAAACAAGTCGCAGCAGCTCTCAGCAGCGGCGGTACTCTCAATTCGGGAGCGGCAGCTCTCCAGCAGGGCGCTTCACAGCTCTCCGCAGGCGCAGTTGAAATAAACAAGGGCCTCGGCGACATAAAAACAGGCGCAAGTGCACTTGATTCCGGTCTCGGCGACCTCCTCACCGGCAGCACAAAGCTCTCAGAGGGTGCTCTCAAGATATACCAGTCGTCCGTTGACCTCAGCAAGGGCGCGGCAACAGTATCGGAAGGTGCGGCAACTCTCAGCGACGGCGCAACTGCACTCTATTCCGGTGTCAAAACCTACACGGAAGCTGTTGCAAAGCTCAGGAGCGGTGCTTCCGACATCAAGAACGGCATGGCCAAGTTCAACGACGAGGGCGTATCAAGGATATCAGCAGCGATAGACGAAAAGCTTCCCACTATCATCGAGAACTTCAAGGCTGTACATGAGGCTTCAAAGGAATACAAGAGCTACTCCGGTATATCCGACGATATGGACGGTGCCGTAAAGTTCGTGTATATGTTTGACGGAACATCGTTCAGCAAGTGATCGCTGCGTTAAACGACCGTAAACAGCACCAAAACGGTATATGATTATTATATAGCGATTAATATTATATATTTGCATTTTCCCTGTATGCGTGATATAATATAATCAATGAAGGAACAAGAGCCAGTCGGTCAGAACTTGGACACTTGTCTTTTTATAATGATTTTTTCAATTCCATCCTTTAAGAAGAAAGAGCAGTCTTATGACTGCTCTTTCTTCTTTATGCGAAACAGGGGGGGCGGATAAACCGCCCCCCTTCGTATTCACGCTCACATAGTAATAACGAAGGCGATACTTTTTCCCTCGTGGTTATCGACGTGTACCTTGAACTTATGCTTGTCTATAATTGACTTGGCTATTGCAAGTCCTAGACCGTAGCCGCCTGTGGAACGGTTTCTTGATTCATCGCTGCGGTAGAAGCGCTCGAAGATCTTCTCCTCCTCGCCCTCCTTGACGCCGTTTCCGGTGTTGAACACTGTGAGCACCTTGCGCTCGCCCTGACGCTTCAGCGACACCTTTACAGTACCGCCCTCGCCGGAGTATTTCAGTGCATTGTCGATGAATATGGCAGCCATCTGCTTGATATGGCGCTCGCTGCCGTTCACAGTAAGCCCCTCGTCAACGTCAACATCGAACTTCTTATTGCTCTCGAACGCCTGACATTCAAACGGCAGGGCAGTATTGACTATCGCCTTGCTTATGTCAAAATCCGTTCTGATGAAATCGCTGGTATTGTTTTCAAGTCTGGTCAGATTGAGGAGGTCGTTCACGAGGACGTTCATTCTCTCCGCCTGTGATTTGATATAGGTCAGCCACTTGTTGTCGCCTATCTCGCCCGAAAGCACATCCGCATTCGCAGAAATGACCGTGAGCGGAGTTTTGAGCTCATGGCTCGCGTCGGATATGAACTGCTTCTGCTTCTCAAACGCCGACCGGAGCGGCTTCATAACCTGACGGCTGAGGAAGAACGCTGCCGCTGCGAGAACGATAAGACTGATGACGCCAATGATTATCGTAGTGCGGAAGAGCTTGTTGAGAACATTTATCTCCGCGCTCTTGTCGGTGAAAACTATGATAGTACCGTTGTTCTTTTCCATTTGATAGAACTGGTACTTCTTGTCGATCATGCCGCTGCTGACGTCCTCCTTGAGGATAGCAGTGATGTAGCTCTGAGCCTCGTCGGAAGTGAGGTCTTCGTCGTTGAGCTTTGCGAGGTAGCTGCCGTCCTTGTCAGCCATGACTATGAAGAAGTCTATCGAACCGAGCGACTTTGGTATCTGTTCGTCCCTTCTCTGAGGGGCGTTATTGTTTCCGCCGCTCTGGCGGTCGTTCATGCTGTCTCCGTCATCGCTGAGTACTCCGCCGGAAAGCCCGAGAGCTGTGGGAGCGCCGTAGAATTCCTCCGGAGTTGAAGCCGTTCCCTTCCAGCAGGGATTTTCCTGGGAAGTCTTCTCGCTCGAAGGCTGCTGACCGCCCTGATCCCACGGGTTCCAGAAATGCGGCTGGAACGGTTCCTGACCATAGCCGCCGCCGAACCACGGCGGATAGAAAGGCGGCTGATCCTGTCCCCACCAGCCTCCGGGAGGCCAGCCCTGCGCCTGAGTCTCATTTTCCGTTTCTTTTTCCCTGCCTTTATCCTTGTCCTTGTCCCTTTCGTGGTCGTCACTGGGGGGCTGCGGAGGCGCGGTTGCCGTGCTGCTGACGGTCGGGATATCGGATGTTTCTGCCGGTGCAGTAGTTACGGCAGATGTAGTTGTGACCGCCTGTGTCTGCAATACAGTCTGCGGAGGCGAAGTCTGCGAAGGGTCAGTCACTTTGTCCTGCTCGGTCGTAGCGGCAGTGGTATCCTCCCCTGTTGTATCGCTTACAGTTTCAGGCTCTGTCGAAGGCGGGACGAAATCCGAGCCCGGCTGACCGCCCGGCTTGAATGGCGGCTCATCAACCGGCTTCTGACCAAAATCCTCGGGACGGGTTATCCTGAAGGAAGAAGTATTGTCGTCATACTCAACACCTGCGGCTATCTTTTTCAGCACGTCCTTGGACTGTCTCTGCATGACCGACTGCATGATGATATTGAGCGAGCCGAGGACGGCAATGAACACCGCAAGGAGTATGCCTGTGATTATCGCAAAAAGCCTGAACTGTGCCTTTCTGAACATAGTTCATACCTCCTATTCAAGCGAATAGCCTATACCGCGTGCGGTCTTTATCTGGACGGGTGCCGATATCGAGGCGAGCTTCTTTCTGAGGAAGGATATGTACACCTCGATGTTGTTATACTCCACATCGCTCTCATAGCCCCATATCTTCTCGATTATGCGTTCCTTGGGAAGTATCTGCCGCGGATTGGAGATGAGGAGCTCCATTATCTGATATTCCTTGAGGCTGAGCTTGACATCGCTCCCCTGCCAGAGCACCGAGCAGGTATTCTTGTTGAGCGAGAGACCGTTGTAATCAAGGTTGTTCTCGTCGATTATCTCGCCCTTGCGCCTTGTGAGAGCGCGTACCCTTGCGAGGAGCTCGCCGGTGACGAAGGGCTTGGTGAGGTAGTCATCAGCGCCGCAGTCGAGACCGTTTATCTTGTCCTCGACCTCACTTTTTGCGGTCAGGAGGATAACAGGGGTATTCACCTTTTCACTGCGGAGGCTCCGGAGCACCTCAATGCCGTTCATGCCGGGGAGCATGATATCGAGCACGATGCAGTCATAAACACCGGTAAGGGCATTGTCGAGCCCGTCGATGCCATTGTAGACCGTATCAACGTTATAGCGGTTGCGTTTCAGTATCTCAGAAAGTGCATCGGCGAGCTGAGTCTCGTCCTCAACAACAAGCAGTCTCATAGTATTTCCACCCTTTCATTTCAGTACGCCTGAGCGTCCATAGTAACGCTCATTCTACATCTATTATAACATCAAATATTGAAATAGGCTTAAAAAATCACAAAAAAACCGGTCGTGCGAAGATTTTTGGCGATATAGACAAAACGCCGGCGAAAAAACTGTAAGCTTCGATAACCGGCTTAGTTATAGCACGAGTGCGGATTGTCAATTGTTTTGATTAAGAAAATTTCGCAGGCTTTTTTTGTGCATTCCAACAGTTTTCTCCGTTTAGTCTGAACAAATATTGACTAAGTGTGCGATTTGTGTTAGAATAATCCTGAAGCAATCATTATATCAATGGGAGGGATCGGTATGCTTTCGCCAGCAATACGCAAAAAATACAGCGGCTTCGCTAAAACTCTTATGCCTGCTTTCGGCGCAGAGATGAAAAAATATGAGGAGATATATGCCGATTTCGCCGCGAACGGCTACTCAAAAGAACTCTGTGAGCGCTACGCCGACGCATTTATCAATGACATAAAAAAACCGGCGCCCGAGGACATCGTCCAGCTCGCGGCTATGTACGACCGTATCCATGCGAATTCCGACGCTGCCTATTACCTCGATACCTTGCAGGACAGGAAGCTCAGCGGCGATGAAAGATTCGCATACTGCATAGAAATGCTCAAGACCGAGAGCAAGCTCGGACATTTCCGCAATGCAGAGGACTTCCGCACAGAGAATATCAATTTTCTCCAGAACCAGAGCAAGAAGCGCAGCAGCCAGCAGGTAGCGGAGATGTATATGGCTCTCGCACTCGTCGATGCAGCAGGAAAGCACTTTAACGAAGCGTTCAAACTGCTCAGATTCGGCTATAAGCCGACCGGAAGGAACGATACGACACTGCTCGAGATACTTATTACGGGCGTCTATATCTGTGCCCGTTCGGGCGATCAGGACGGTCTCAGCGACGCCGTTACAAACACCCACAGCTGCCTGAAACTGTTCAGCGAGTATGAGTTCCCGTGGAGCAAGAGCTACTACGAACAGCGCATCGAGGAAGCATCTCAGGGTATACTTTAACTTCTCAGGAGCCCTCCGGGGCTCCTTTTTTATGCCCTCCCGGAGGCAGCATAAAAGTGCAGCACAAAAGTAATATCACAAAAATCCTTCAAAAAATTTCCGTTTCCGGCAAAAATCGCGCCGCCGACTTTTCGGTAATTCTTTAATATTATTCACTTATCGTAAAACTTATCCGGCACTCACGCTCCGTGAAATTCAATGCACGAGGGAACGCGGGCAAGCACAAAAACCACGAACGCGGCTTTGCAGCGTGGTTTTCCGGAGCAACACGGAAAACGCGCGACAGTCCCACGGGATACAAATGACACCGTTGCAATTGATTAAATTCAGAACAGTGTTCACAAAGCGTTAACATAAATGATAATACAATAAATAGCAATATAGTCCTAAAAATGAGCAATATTCTCAATTGAATATTATTGTACAATCCTTTATAATACAAGTGTTGGAACGATAGCAAAGCTTTCGCTCCAAGAACTTTCAGATACATTTTTTGTGTCCTGTTGATCGGCAGATAGCTCACCAATGCTGATCCGGTTCAAACTCCGCCGGATATGACCATTCAACCGTCGCAGCAAACTTCTGTGCAGCAGGCTGTTATTGAACATTAATGCCTATAATATGTTTGATCGCCTAAAACAGCCTTTACACATTAAAAACTCCGCAATAACGGTCGCATTACAGCACATGAGTTATCGGCGCTTCGGAAATTTGCGCCGCCGAGAGCAGAAACGTATAGAGGGTGCGTTTCTGCGGAAGAATAGCGGTCTTCACTGGCTTTTGAGAGGGTGTCAGTGAAGACTGTTATTTTTTGCCTTTTTTCACCTGAAAACTTTCAGGGACGTCCATAGGGCGTCCCTGTTCTGTTTATTCACAGCTTTTTCAGCTCGTCAAGAAAGACATACTGCCAGTCCTTCCGCTTAAAATGCACATAGTGTCCGACCGTACCGAGATAGCCGGGGGAAAACTTCCGCTTCGGAACTACCTTGACCTTGCCGGTCTCGCGGAAGACCATGAACACGAAATCAGTATCACCGCTGCTTCGCGTCAGGGCAGTCACGAACTTGTGCCGAAGTCTGAAAAACCTCCGCTCACCGTCCTCCGGAAGTCCGGAAAGATACTTCTCCTCCTCGGGTACGAGCG
This sequence comes from Ruminococcus sp., assembly GCA_017525915.1. Taxonomy (GTDB): domain Bacteria; phylum Bacillota; class Clostridia; order Oscillospirales; family Ruminococcaceae; genus Ruminococcus. The sequence goes on along the minus strand of JAFXSC010000018.1, from coordinate 66,704 downwards.
GCAGCACAAGTGCCTCCTCACGGCGTTTTTCATCGAGCTGGGTCTTTATCGCCGCTATCTTGTCAAAGCGTTCCTGCCTGAGAAGGCAGAATTTCTCGTTCTTGCTGAGGTCGGTGGTGTAAGCCGCCTTGTGTATCTCAAAGAGCGCAGATGCGTCAGTAAGGGCGTTGTGGAAGCTTCCGTTTTCGGGAATATAGCCAACTGCGGTGGAGAGTTCAGAGATATTGACCGCCTGCGGAAGTCCCATATATGAGATCGTTTCGTTCTGAATATCGCATATCATACCTCCGACCGCCCTTATGCTGGCGCAGGGCTTTCCGGCACGGCAGTGCATGAGTATATCGTCCCTGATGCCGGCAGAGTCGAAGTTTCCCCAGACATACACGCTGTCAACAGAGTATTTCGCAAGGAGCGCCTTTATTTCACTGAAGACCTTCTCGCTGTCGGGTGAAGCGTCGATCTCCTCCTGTGTAAGCCCTGTTATCTCGATGCAGCGCTTTGCAAGCACCGGACACATTACCGGACGCGCTGTGCTGTAATAGCTTTCAGCAAATACGAAGTTCTCATCGCATATCACTATACCGGCAGAAAGCACCTCAGAGCCGTGTCTTTCGGCATATTTGCCGCAGGTGAACTCAAAATCGGCAAAGCAAATGTATTTCTTCATGTTATTCTCAGTCGTAGCGACCACTTCCTTTGTTCGACGTATTTTTTACTTCTGATGATATATAATAAGAACTAAGATGAATTCTTGAAATCATTCTCAATTTCCAGCTAATCATCAAGTATTTTCGGGGCAGGAGCATTCTCCCTTGCGAGCTTCTCACGTTTGCGTTCGCGCCGCTGTTCACCGAGGTCGTACGAAAAATACTGACACAAAGCAACAGTCACAGCCAGCGCGACCGGCAGTATACACGGTATCAGCCGCGACTTGAACAGGTAGCTCATAGTTACCCCTTCATATATTCCGGGGCCCCTCCAGCCGTTTGCGTCCGCACGCTTCACGAGCTTAGTGAGAATATACATACACAGCAGAAAGCCGCCGCCGGACAAAAACGGCGATATCAGGTTGGTAATGCTCTTTCTGAACATACAGAGCACCGTTCCTGCCGTCATCATAACGCCGGAAACTATCAGCCACACGCCGCACCTTCCGAAGGCTGCGCCGTGAACGTCCCTGTGCAGTATTATCCCTGCACCGGTCATCATAACCATAAACATGGGGTATATCAGGGTCAGGACTATCATGACAGCCTTAGCCGTATTGAGATACGGGTGCTTCCTGCGCGGAAGCCGCTGTCCGGTTCTGTTTTTTTTATTCATATATGTACCTCTGTCAGCAGCAGGCAGCCTGAAATTGAGAACGGTTTCAAGATTTCAAGAATTCAAGATTTCATCTTAGTGCTTAGTGATTTCTTGCGGCGCATTATCCGGCTGTTCCGGGGAATAATAAATGCGCTGCACATTGCAGCAGCGAAAGGAGGTAATTATGCGGCTCAGCAAAAAATTATCAAGGTTCACGGCAGCATTCCTCTCCGCGGCGCTCATAGGCGCTTTCGGTACAGCAGGTTACTACTCGGGAAGACTGCCGGAACACCTTACCGCGGAAGCCGGAAGTCCGCTCAGGATAGCACAATATCCCGAAATAACCTGCTGCGGAGACCCCTTCCCCGGCGGAAGCAGCAACAGGGTAACTCTCTCGCTCTTTGGTGCGATACCCGTTAAAAGCGTTAACGTCAGCGAAGCAGAAGCTCCGATGCTCGCCGCAGGAGGTATCCCCTTCGGCATAAAGCTCCTCATGAAGGGTGTTATGGTCACAAAGACCGCCCCTGTCACCGACAGCAGCGGCAATGAGATATGTCCGGCAGAAAAAGCCGGTATTGTCCCCGGTGACATCATATGCCTCGCAGACGGCGTGGAAACAGGCTCAAACGGTCAGCTCCGCCGTATCATCTCGGAAAGCGGCGGCAGGGATATAGACATCAGGGTAAGCCGCGGCGGCATGGAATTCGATACGGTACTCAGTCCGGTGTACTCCCCGGAAAGCAAAAGCTGGCAGGGCGGTATGTGGGTGCGCGACAGCATCGCAGGCATTGGTACTCTCACGTTCATCGACAAGTCCACCGGAAGGTTCTGCGGCCTCGGTCATCCGATATGCGACAGTGACACAGGCGAACTCGTCCCGGTCAGCAGCGGTGAAGCCGTACCCGTTGAGATATCCGGCGCAAAGCGCGGCGAGAAGGGCGTTCCCGGTGAGCTCCACGGACTGTTCCTGCGCGGGAACGCTTACGGTACTCTTGACAGTAACACGGACTGCGGGATATACGGAAGTCTTTGCGGAGGCGCAGCTGAAGAGCTGCTCTCCGGCTGTGAGGAATACCCTCTCGGCTACCGTCAGGATATAAAGACCGGCAGTGCAGAGATAATATCGACCGTTTCCGGTGATACTCCCGAGCACTATTCCGTTGAGATAGAGCGCATCGACTACAACAGCTCCGACAGCACCAAAAATATGGTGATACGCATAACCGACAGCAGGCTCATTTCAGCCTCAGGCGGCATAGTTCAGGGCATGAGCGGCAGTCCTCTCATACAGGAGGGAAAGCTCGTCGGCGCAGTCACCCATGTGTTTGTAGCCGACCCCACACGCGGATATGCGGTATTTGCCGAGACAATGGCAGCCGGACGGGACAGTTAAAATAAAACGGGCGTTACCGCTGTAACGCCCCATACATAGATAATTATCTGTTCTCCTCGCTGAAGCCGCTGTCTACAAGTTCAACAAGTGCGTCAACAGCAGCCTTCTCATCAGCGCCGTCAGCGATCACCTTTACATTTGTGCCGCCTACGATACCGAGAGAAAGGATACCCAGAAGGCTCTTTGCATTGACTCTGCGCTCTTCCTTCTCTATCCAGATAGAAGACTTGAACTCATTAGCCTTCTGAATGAAGAATGTAGCGGGTCTTGCATGGAGTCCAACCTGATTCTTTACCATAACTTCTCTGACAAACATATACAACTCTCCTATTCTCTGTAATGGGCTCTCTATATGTGAGCCGTAAGGTTGCAATTTTTTCAGTTGCTGTAATCATTATACCTTTATTTTTTTGCATAGTCAACGGATTTTTGTATATATGTAACGACTTCCGCCTAAATTCTACATTTAGATAAAATGTGAGAGTCAAAACCTCGTTTTGCTTGTTTATAATCACTACAAAAAAATAGGTTTTTTGCTTCGTCAAAATGCACAGTATTCAACGTGGATATATATGTAAATCTTCTAATGGTAATTTAGTTTTTGCTATATACAGGCTGTATTCGGGGTATATATCGGGGTATAAAATTAATATATATAAAAAGCACAAATATTGGTAACAATTCATTCACGTCCCTTGTCCATACCCTGTTTTTCACGGTATACAGCCAAAAGGTCGGGTCTGCGCTCCTCCGTGACGGCTATGCTTTGTTCAAGTCGCCAGTTCTCTATGTTCTTATGATGTCCGGACAAAAGTACCGCCGGTACAGCTTCGCCTTCCCAGACCTCGGGACGGGTATACTGCGGATATTCGAGAAGTCCGCTGTAAATGCTCTCATCGGTGAAGCAGACTTCGTCAGAAAGCACACCCGGACACATCCTCGCAACGGCGTCCACAAGCACACACGCAGGCAGCTCGCCGCCCGTCAGGACATAATCACCAATGGATATCTCCTCATCGACTATCTTGTCGAGCACGCGCTGGTCAACGCCCTCGTAGTGACCGCAGATAATGAGGATACTTTCCATTTCCGAGAGCTCAACAGCCCTCTGCTGCGTGAGTACCCTGCCCTTCGGGGACATATATATTGTATGCGGCTTGCAGCCCATCTCGTCACAGACCGCCTTGTAGCAGTTGTATATCGGCTCGCACTGCATCACCATACCCATACCGCCGCCGTAGGGAGTATCGTCCACGCGGCGGTGCTTGTCCTGCGTATATTCGCGTATCTGGCGGCAGTGAACGTCTATTTTTCCAGCTTTTCTGGCTCTGCCGACTATGCTCTCGCTGAGCACGGTCTCGCACATCTCCGGGAACAGTGTTGCTATCTCTATGTGCATAGTTTCCTCCTTTTCAGTAAAATGCAGGGGACGCCGTCCCGGCGCCCCCCGGCAAGTTATAAGATAACGTCTGATTGCTCAAACTCAATCAAATAGTCCTTCGAGCGGACGTATGGTCATAACGCCGCCGTCAACGTCCGTCGATACCACAACATCGGCAATAGCCGGCACAAGGTACTCCCTCTCGCCGGTAATGACATAAACATCATTCGCACCGGTCTGCATGACATCGGTTATTTTGCCGTAGACCGCGTCGGTATCGGCATCACGCACCTCCAGACCGATGAGGTCCTGAATGAAGTAGGTGTCCTCGTCAAGCTCAAGGTCGTCGCGGTGCATATAGAGCAGCTTGTTGCGGAGCTTTTCCGCAGCCTCGGGAGTGTCGATACCCTCAAGCTTCATGATGACCGTGGACTTGAACACGCGTGAGCGTTCCACGCCTATCTCCTCGTGGTTTTTGCCTATGAACAGCCTGTCGAACTCGCAGAGGAGCTCCGGAGTGTCGGTGTACGGCATGACCTTCACCTCACCGCGTATGCCGTGAGTAGTGACTATCTTTCCGGCTTCAAGATACTGCTTTTTCATATTTTCACCTCTTTGTATTGCAGGGGGCGATGCCCGCATCGCCCAACAGAAATGAATGCAAACCATAAGAGCCGATGCAGGCATCGACCCCTGCACTGCTGTCCGGCTCACGCAAGCTTTATGGTGCTTACTATCTTCCGTGCAGTCGCTTCGTCGGCGCATTTCAGCGTCACTACAATGATATCCTCGCTGCCGTCCGGAAGTATGGTATAAGTCCAGATACCACCGTCATAGCCTAAGCCTGTGACCTGCCCGATATACGCCCGGAAGCCCTCGCCGGAGGTCTTCCACGATTTTTCATATTCCTCCGAATCCTCCTTGATATCGGAAAGCTCCTTAAAGACTTTCAGGTCAGTGCCGCGGAGCTTCAGGCAGTCCTTAGCGGTAAAGCCGTCCCTCACGAGCCATATCATGAGAATATTCAGCCACTTTTCGGGGTAATCCGCCCCTACCTTGCTGAAAAAGTGCCGGTAATCGTCCTCACTGTGTTCGTAGCCCTCCCACGGGTCATAAAGTGCCTCTTCGCCGTAAAGTATATCGTGATAGCTCTGGTCGTACTTTATAGCCATTATCATAGACTTGTTATCAGCGGAACGGTATGATGACGGAGTAAGACCTTCAGCAACGATTTTAGGCTTCCAGTCCGCAGGCAGTCTGAACGCCGCCCCCCGGACGGTATACTCCTTGTAGTCCGCCGGGACATCTACCCTCGGGAACTCCGCAACACGGCTGTTGATATTGTCGTATTTGTGTTTTACCCTGATGTATGTCGGAAGTCCCGGGAAAAATATGAATATCACAAGTGCGGCGGCGGCAAGCACACCCAGTACCGCACCGCCTATCTTTATCGCTTTTTTCATTTTACACCCATTCTTTCGAGTACAGAGTTGATAGTGGATAGTTGAGAGTTTATGTGTCTGCTTACGCGGACGTATCTGAATATCATCGCCGCGCCCCTGCACTGATCACTATGCACTAACCGCTGAATGCTCAGTTCTTCATTTCAAAGTTCTCGCCAAGAAGGTCCTTGTTGGCTTCGAGAATCGGATTTATGCACTCGGAAAGGAACTCGTCAACCTGCTGAGGACTTCTTCCGACATAGTTCTCCGGCTTCAGAACGGCTTCAAGCTCCTCCTTCGTGACCATGAACATCGGGTCAGCCTCGATGAGCTCGCAGAGGTTGTTGTCCAGACCGCGGACCTTCACGTTTGCGCCTGCCTCCATAGAATAGTCCATGATGCGGTCGTGGAGCTCCTGACGGTTTCCGCCCTTCTTTACGGCGTCCATCATGATGTTCTCGCTTGCCATGAAGGGAAGCTCTGCCATAACGCGGCGGCGTATCATCTCGGGATATACAACAAGTCCGTCGGTAACGTTCATCATTATATTGAGGATAGCGTCAACGCCGAGGAAAGCCTCCGCCACGCTGATACGCTTGTTCGCGGAGTCGTCAAGTGTTCTCTCGAACCACTGTGTACCGGCTGTGAATGCCGGATTGAGGCTGTCTATCATGACGTATCTCGCAAGGGAGGTTATTCTCTCGCAGCGCATAGGATTGCGCTTGTAAGCCATTGCTGACGAGCCTATCTGCTTCTTCTCACGCGGCTCCTCCATTTCCTTGAAGGACTGGAGTATACGCATATCATTTGAGAATTTGCTTGCGGACTGCGCTATATCGCTGAGAACTTCAAGCACCTTCGAGTCCACCTTGCGTGAGTAGGTCTGTCCGGAAACGGGTACAACAGCATCGAAGCCCATTTCCTCTGCGATCATCTTTTCAAGCTGCTTTATCTTGTCGGTATCGCCCTCGAAAAGCTCCATGAATGAAGCCTGAGTGCCGGTAGTGCCCTTTGAACCGAGAAGCTTGAGGGTGGAGATACGGTACTCCAAGTCCTCGAAGTCCATGAGAAGCTCGTTGAGCCAGAGAGTTGCCCTCTTGCCGACAGTTGTGAGCTGTGCAGGCTGGAGGTGTGTATATGCGAGACAGGGCATTGCCTTGTACTGGTCTGCGAATTTCGCAAGATTGTTCATAACATTGAGGAGCTTGCGGCGTACTACCTTCAGAGCGTCACGCATGATGATAACATCGGTATTGTCGCCTACATAGCACGAAGTTGCGCCGAGGTGGATTATTCCGGCAGCATCGGGACAAGCCTGTCCGTATGTGAAAACGTGAGCCATGACGTCGTGGCGTGTGATGCGCTCTCTTGCCTCGGCAGCCTCGTAGTCGATGTCGTTGATGTGCTCCTCGAGCTGCTTGACCTGCGCCTCTGTTACGGGCAGACCAAGCTTCATCTCGGCTCTTGCGAGTGCGACCCAGAGCCTTCTCCATGTGGTGAATTTCTTGTCGGCAGAGAAGATGTACTGCATTTCCTCGCTTGCATATCTGGTGCAGAAGGGACTTTCGTAGCTGTTTTTGTTTCCGCTCATATTTAATTACTCCTTGTCAGCGCATAGCGCATAATATTTCATTATGATTATACCATTTTCCGGAGGATATGTCAATCCGCCAATGAACAGTGACAAATGCCCGGTGCAGGTGCGGATATTTCCGCATGACGGCTGCGGAAAAACAAAAATGCCTGCGGCAAGCGCAGGCGCGGAGAAAAATTAGTAAAAAGGGGGAATTGGGGGATCACTTGATCCGATTATAGTATACCCGGTATTCCTTAAAATAATCTTAAATCTTTACTTTACGAATTTTGCCTTGATTATCGTATAGCCGTAAGGCGGTATCGTAACGGCATCGTTGGCGTAATCACCGTAATACGGCTCAAAATCCGTAAACCTCGAAAGTATTATCGGTATGCCGCCGAGGTGTACGTTTTCGCCGGTCCTGTTGACGAAAACGATATAGTCAATAGGCTTGCCCTCACGGGTAAAGGCGATAACTCTCTCGTCAATGGTCTGGTTGTCGTTGAGAACGAAATAGGTCTTTCCGCCCTTCATATTGGGAATGGACTTCCTTACGCGGCTGAGCTCCTTGACATAGGCGATGAGCTCCTGGTCCTCGTTGCCCCAGGGGTAGCAGCGGCGGTTGAAGGGGTCCTTGTAGCCCTGAAGTCCAGCCTCGTCACCGTAGTAGATGCTCGGAACGCCCGGAAGGAAGAATTGCAGCGCCATTGCGGCTTTCAGCAGGTTCTTTCCGCGAGTGTACTGTTCGGGAGTGAGCCAGCGTTCAGCCATCCACTCCTTCGGCTTGTCGTCGCAGTAATCGCCGCCGAGACGGTTTATCGCCCTCTCGATATCGTGTGTGGACACAAAATTCATGAGAACGTCGATAGTGGGCTTCGGGTAGTGTTCGAGAATGGTCATTATTGAGTAGATGAAATCCCTCGCAGGTCCGCCCTTGACGTAGTTGATTATCGCCTCACGGAAGGGGTAGTTCATGACGGAATCGAGCTGGTTTCCGAGGAGATAGCGGCGCTTGATGCCGTAGCTCTCCTTGTTGGAGGCGTCCTCCCAGACCTCGCCGATGACTATTTTCTCCTTGTCGTAGGACTTGACGCTCTTGCGGAGATTGTTGAGGAACTGGTCGGGGAGCTCGTCAGCAACATCGAGACGGAAACCTGCCGCGCCCTTATCGAGCCAGTATTGCAGAACGCCGTCCTCGCCGCAGATGAACTCGGTATAGTCCTCGTTGTTCTCCCAGACGTTCGGGAGGGTGTCGATGCCCCACCACGACTCGTACACGGTCGGGTAGTCGATGAAGGTGTACCAGTCGTAATAATCGCTGTCCTTGGACTGATAAGCGCCGACAGTCGGGTATCTTCCGAACTTGTTGAAGTATACGCTGTCCGCACCGGTATGCGAGAAAACGCCGTCAAGGATAACGGAGATGCCGTACTTTTCAGCCTCAGCACAAAGCTCGCCGAACTCCTCGTTCGTACCGAGAAGCGGGTCAGCCTTCATGTAGTCAGCGGTATTGTAGCGGTGGTTCTCGTGGGATTCGAAGATCGGGTTGAGGTATATGCAGGTCACGCCGAGGTCATGGAGATACTCCAGCTTCGACTGTATACCGGCAAAATCTCCGCCGAAATAATCGTTATTCCAGACATGACCGTTATAATCGGGCTTGTAGTAGGGTGTACCGCCCCAGTCCTCGCGGAGAACTCTTCCCTCGGGGATATTCTCATGCACCTTGCCGCTCTTGCAGAAGCGGTCGGGGAATATCTGGTACATTACGCCGCCCTTGAGGAAATCCGGGGTCTCGTATTCGCTCTGGTAGACCGTAAGCTGAAAGAGGTCGCCGTTATCGACGGCAGCGACGTGGCAGTCAACCTTCTTGATATAGTGGCGGATGCCGCCCTGAGTATAGGAAAAATAGTAGTAGTGTATATCGCTGTAACGGGCGTTGTACTCAGTTGAGTAGACAAAGCAGTCCTCCTCCTCGCCCGTGCAGTGCATGGTGAGGAAGCGCTCCTTGAAGCCTGTTCGGAAAAGCACCATAACAGGCGGAAAATCCGGAATGATGTCCTTCGCGAGCCTTATCGAGAACTTGACCGTCTCGAACTGCTTTACCGCGCCGAAGATAGATTTATAGCCCAGATTCCATGTATCATAGATAGGTTTCATTAAGCTCTCAGCTCCGTTCATTTTAATTAGTGGTTAGTGCATAGTTGTCGATCCGTTAGCTTGCAGGGGCGGATAATATCCGCCCCTGCAAAACATCGCCGGGACGTTTATCGGTCGGCACGGACGCCCAAAGGGCGCCCCTACACTAATTCTTGCCTCCATGAAAAGAGGGCGGATATTGCTTCCGCCCTCAGTAAATACACTGTTATACGCCGCTTATCTGAGGTGCCAGATGTTGTCAGCGTACTCTGTAACAGCACGGTCAGCGGAGAATATTCCTGAACCAGCGATGTTGTTGAGTGACATCTTAGCCCATTTGAGCCTGTCGTTATAGCACTCAGCGGCATACTGCTGAGCCTTTCTGTAACTGTCAAAGTCTGCAAGCACCATGTAGGGGTCGCGCTCCTTGAGGGAATTCGCAACATCGTTGAATGTGCAGCCGTTGATACCGCGGTACATACGCTCGATGCCCTCGCGGATGCGTCCGTCGGCGTTGAAGTAGTCGATAGGTCTGTAACCTCTTGCCTTGAGCTCGTTGACCTGCGGAGTAGTCATACCGAAGATGATGATGTTGTCCTCGCCGCAAGCCTCTCTGATCTCGATATTTGCGCCGTCGAGAGTACCGATAGTGATGGCGCCGTTGAGCATGAGCTTCATGCAGCCTGTACCGGAAGCCTCTGTACCGGCAAGGGATATCTGCTCGGAGATGTCAGCGGCAGGCATAAGATGCTCGGAGAGAGTTACGCAGTAATTCTCGAGGAATACTACCTGGAGCTTCTGGCTGATGCGCGGGTTCTTCCTTATCTCCTCGGATATAGCCCATATCATCTTGATTATCTGCTTAGCAAGATAGTAGCCCGGAGCAGCCTTTGCCGCGAAGATATAGGTCTTGGGAGTGAAGGGAGCGTCCGGATTGTTGAGGAGGTAAGCGTAATCCGTGAGGATATTCATAACGTTGAGGTGCTGGCGCTTGTATTCGTGGAGACGCTTTACCTGAACGTCGAAGATGCTGTCGGTATTGAGGGCGATGCCCATTTCCTTCTTGACATACTTTGCAAATTCGTCCTTGCTCTGCTTCTTGACGTCAAGGAGCTTGTTGAGAACTTCCTCATTATCCTCGTAAGCGCGGAGCTTCTCGAGTTCCTCGGCGTCCTTGATGAACTTTGAGCCGATAGTGGAGGAGAGGAGCTTTGTGAGTCCGGGATTGGACTGATAGAGCCATCTTCTGTAAGCGATGCCGTTTGTGACATTCTTGAACTTCTCGGGAGTGTTCTCGTACTCATCGTGGAATACGGACTGCTTTATGATCTCGGAATGGAGCTTGGATACGCCGTTTACGCTGTGTGAAGCAGCAACGCAGAGAGTAGCCATGTGGATAGTGTTGTCCTTGATGATGGACATACGGGTAGTCTTTGCGCTGTCGTAGCCGTTTCTCTCCATGAGAGACTGGCAGTAGCGGTTGTTTATCTCTACGATGATAGAGAAGATACGCGGGATAACGGTCTTTACGAGGTTAACGTCCCACTTTTCGAGAGCCTCAGCCATAACGGTGTGGTTGGTATAGGCGAAAGTACGGGTAACGATATCCCATGACTTCTCCCATGTATAGCCGCAGTCATCGAGGAGTATCCTCATGAGCTCGGGGATAGCGAGGGTCGGGTGGGTGTCGTTGATGTGGATAGCGACCTTGTCTGCGAGATTCTCAAGAGTGCCGTAAACGTTCATGTGAGTGTTTACGATATCGCCCACTGAAGCCGCACAGAGGAAGTACTGCTGGCGGAGACGGAGGCTCTTGCCCTCGAGGTGGTTGTCGTTCGGGTAGAGTATCTTGGAGATAGCGTTCGCAATGGAATTCTGTGCGAGAGCCTTCTCGTAGTTGCCCTTGTTGAACATCTCCATGTTGAAGCTCGGAGCCTTTGCGGACCAGAGACGGAGCACGGAAACGCCCTCTCCGCCGTAGCCTGAAACGTACATATCGTAAGGTGTGGCCACAACGGTATTGTAGTTCACATGGGAGATATAGTGGTACTGGTTGTCCCAGTATTCCTGGAGATCGCCCTCGAAGTGGATATCAATGGCGAGCTCGGGCTTGGGAACGAGCCATACGCTGCCGCCGGGGAGCCAGTTGTCGGGGAGCTCGGTCTGCCAGCCGTCTTCGAGCTTCTGCTGGAAGATGCCATACTCATAGCATATGGAGTGACCCATTGCCGGGAAGCCTGTTGTAGCAAGACCGTCAAGGTAGCAGGCGGCAAGTCTTCCGAGACCGCCGTTTCCGAGACCTGCATCAGGCTCGTAGTCATATATCTTATCGAGGTTTATATCATGCTCCTTGAGCATCTTCTTTACTTCATCGGCGATGCCGAGGTTATATATGCTCGTTTTGAGCGAGCGTCCCATGAGGAATTCCATCGAAAGGTAGTAGATCTGCTTTCCGCCGACGGAATGGGTGTGGTTGATGAAGCTCTGTCTCTTTGCAGCAAGAATCTCAACTATTATCGAAGAGAGCACCTGGTATATCTGTTTGTCTGATGCGTCCTCGGGCGAAACGCTGTAAAGGAGCTGAAGCTTTTTGGGGAATTCATTTCTGATGGAAGCCATAAGGGATTCAACTTTTTTGTTAGCCATAAAAAAACTCCGTTCTGCCGCAGGAGCGGCTATATTACAGTTTGTAATAACCGTGCTTGAATTTACAAGAACTTAACGTCCGCACGAAGTGCATGATTACAAACAGTATATACTTAGATTATACTATGTTTTTACTTGATTTTCAATTGTATATTTCAACAAACTTTTATCCACCAAATCAGCATATTGCGAAAACACTTGCTGTAAGGGCTGTTTTTACGGAAAAACGCGGAAGAGATTTTTGTGCGACATGACGAATTGTCGGAATTCTTCCGGTCGTTTTAGTGGACTTTGCCAAAGAATGACACATCTCAATACTGTTCTACATTTTTAAAAAATAAAACATAAAAAATGTTTGAAATTCGTCTCAATATGTGTTATAATAGTAACAGTGCCGTTTTATACGGCGAAAATATATCCAAAGGTGTAGAAACAGGAAACGGAAATTGAAAAGGAAGATGATCATGGAAAACAAAAAGGATTTCTCAATACTTAAAGTGTTCGTTATCGTGATATGTGTGCTCACGATACTCGTTTCAGTTATTGTCAACGTTGCTTTCTCAAACGGAAAGATCCCCCACATCCTCGGAAAGTATATCTACATCGTCGATAAAAAGGACAATATGGGCGATCTCGTGACCGAGGGCGCCGCTATCATTGCCAAGGACGCCAAGAACCAGACCATCAGAAAGGGTCAGATAGTCCTCTGTTATCCCGCTGACGATGCCGGAAATCTCCGCATCCGCGAGATTATTACCGCAGATACCATCAACAACAAGTATACCACAAAGGACGCCTCCCACATCGACAAGGGCGGTGCGGACGGCTCCGGCACGATCACAAAGGACGATATCCTCGCACTCTGCTCCGACTGTACCGAAAGCAAGGAGCTCGGCTCATTCATCAGGTTCACGACCTCGATCAAGGGTATCCTCCTCCTTCTGATACTCCCCTGCGTAATTCTCGTTATATTCCTTATTTCCAAGATAGCCGCGACCAGCAGCGACGATGACGAGGACTTCGACTTCTATGAGTATGACGAAAAGGCAGCCGGTCAGCAGCCGGTACGCTCCCATGTAAAGTCCGGCAACCCCCTCTTTGAGGCTTCTCAGGAGATACAGCCCAGCGATGAGCTCGAGCGCAAGAAGATGTCCATTGCCGAGAATTTCAGTCAGAAGAAGATAAACCCCGAATCCACCGCACAGCTCGAAAGAGAGCGCACGATGCAGTTCAAGTCACAGCGCTCCGCTGAGACGAGCTTTGCCGCAAGGAACGTCGGCGGTTCTTCTTCAACAGCTCCAACAGCAGACGCTCTCCGTGAGGAAATGCTCCGCAAGACCGCCGAGGCTGAGCGCACAGGTCAGTTCAGCGTAAGAACAGCAGTCAGCGAGGATGCTGCCAAGGCACCTATCGACAACACCGGCGTGCTCTCAAAGGCACAGCTTGCCGAGATGTCAAGGAACGATATTCCGAGAACAACTCCGCTCAGGAGCCAGTCGGCAGCTCCCACAGCTCCCAGAAAGAGCAGCTCGCCAGATATCACCGATATCCTCAGAAAGACCGATACCTCCGTGACCAAGAAGAAGTCCGTATCGGATATGTCAGTTGATGACCTTCTCAGGATAATCGAGAACGAAAAGAAAAAGCTCTGATACAAAGGCGGATCGCTCATGCGGTCCGCTTTTCAAGTAGCGGCAGTGAGCAGAAAGCAGTGAAGGGGACGCCAGCCCCTGCAATTGTAAATCCGTCCGCCAGCACCGGACACCGCAATTATTCATTATTATTCATCAGCTGGGGCTCCGTCCCTGCACGAAAGGATACATATTATATGGTTAGGAATATTGTCCGCGACAGGGAATTCCTGAAGCTGCCTTCCGAAAACGCCGTGAGAGGCGATATGCAGACCGTCCGCGACCTCTGCGACACACTTGAGGCAAACAGCGAGCACTGCGTCGGTATGGCTGCAAATATGATAGGCGTAAACAAACGCATCATGGCGGTAAAGCTCGCCGGAAAGACTGCCGTACTCATAAATCCGGTCATCACCGGACATTCCGGCATTCCCTACGAGGCGGAGGAGGGCTGCCTTTCGCTCATCGGCACACGCACGGTGAAGCGCTACCCTGTCATTTCAGTCGAGTACCTCGACGTGAAGTTCAACCGCAAGAAGGCTGTGTTCCGCGGTTTTGAGGCTCAGATAATACAGCACGAAGCCGACCACTTCGAGGGGATAATAGTCTGATGCGCGGCGCTATCGCAAAGGCGAAGGCGTTCTTCCGTGCCCAGCCTGTCCTCGTCATATCCTTCCTCGCGGCAGCAGTCACCGTCTTCATAGTCCCTCCGGACGGGAAATACGCGGACTATTGCAACAGGACGGTCCTCATAGAGCTGTTCGCCCTCATGCTCGCTGTCTCAGGCTTCCGCAGCATAGGCGCATTCGATTCGGCAACACGGCTCATACTCAGTAAAACAGGCAATATCCGCTCGCTCGGAAGAGTGCTTGTACTGATATGCTTCTTCACCTCGATGCTCGTCACGAACGACGTTGCGCTCATAACCTTCGTGCCGCTCACGCTGATGATATTCCGCGGCTGCACCGACGAAAAGAGCCGCATAATGACGATAGTTCTCGAAACTGCGGCGGCGAACATGGGCAGTATGCTCACGCCGGTCGGAAATCCCCAGAACCTCTATCTCTACGATGAATTCGGTATGTCCGTGGGCGAATTCGTAACGGCAACGCTCCCCTGCGGACTGATAAGCCTTGCCTGCCTTATGGGACTTTCCTTCCTGCTGCCGAAAACTCTCTGCGAAGCCCCTGAGACCTCTGAAGGCAGCATATCAAAGAGCAGAGCGGCAGTCTACGGCACCGTTTTCGGACTGTGTCTCGCCTGCGTGCTCAGGCTCGTACCGGACTGGATATGCCTTATCGCGGCGGTCGCGGCAGCTCTGATATGCGATGTATCGCTGCTTAAAAAGGTGGACTATGCCCTCCTTGCGACGTTCGTGTGCTTCTTCGTTTTCGTGGGGAATATCGCCCGTATAGATGCGGTGAGCGACTTTTTCAGGGATATCCTCGCAGGACGCGAGATACTCGTTGCGATCGGTCTTTCACAGGTCATCAGCAACGTTCCTGCGGCAGTCATGCTCTCGGGATTCACGGATAACGGCAAAGCGCTCCTTCTCGGCGTTGACCTCGGCGGTCTGGGTACGATGATAGCCTCCCTCGCAAGCCTTATCTCCTTCCAGTTCTACCGCAAGGCAGAGGGTGCAAGACCGGCAAGGTATATGCTCACTTTCACGGCAGTCAGCCTTGCAATGCTCGCGGTGCTCATTCCGGCAGTGCTCATACTGTAAATTGCATAAATAGCGCCCTATGTTTTCAACAAAAATAACGGTTGAAATGCGTGGAAATATGTGGTATAATATTTATATATATACACTGCACGGATATATAACTGTCTGACTGCTGCGTCCGGCAGACGCCGGACGTTTACACAAGCACCTTCCCTGCTCATAAGGAGAACCATATGAATATAGAAACAACAAGGATTAACGACGCCATTGCCGCCGATCCGTCAGCCTTTATCGCGGCGGCAAACGAAGACTACATATACAGGATAAAGAGAATTGCCGAAAATATTGCTGAGACCCGTGACACCAGACCGGTCATACTGCTCTCGGGTCCCTCCGGCTCAGGCAAGACCACTACCGCCCTTATACTCGAAAAATTCCTCGACGAGATGGGCCACGAGACCCACACGCTCTCTATGGACAACTATTTCTGTCCCCTCACCGAGGAGGAAAAGGCTCTCTCGGTCCTCGGAATGATCGACCTCGAATCCCCGAAACGGATAGACGCTGACCTTCTCAACCAGCATATCCTTGCGATCGACCTCTGCGAGGAATTCGAGATACCGCAGTACGATTTCGGCACTTCAACAAGAAAGTACACCGGAAAGAAATTCCGCCGCCGTCCCGGCGAGCTCGTAATATTCGAGGGCATCCACGCCCTCAACCCGGACGTTATATTCGTCCCGGACAACCGCCTCAGCAAGATATACGTCAGCGTCCGCACAAGAGTGACCTGCGGGGATATCGTCCTTCACCCCTCGCGCATCAGGCTCATGCGCCGCATGATAAGGGACAAGAACTTCCGCCAGCGCTCGTTCCGCGAGACGATGAATATGTTCCAAAGTGTCGAGGCAGGCGAGAACAAGTACATAATGCCCTACAAGCACCGCTCGGACTACGATGTCGATACCTTCATAGCCTATGAGCTCAGCGCCTACCGCGACCACCTCCTTGACCAGCTCAGAGAAATGACAGACGTCCCGGAGCTTGCCGAGACCGTCAAGGTGCTGGAGGCTCTTTCGCCCCTTGATAATTCCCTTGTCCCGCCCGAATCGCTAATCTGCGAATTCATCGGCAACGGGCAGTTCAAATACTAAAAGGAGTAATATATGGAATACCTTGAAAACCGCGAGCTTTCGTGGCTGAAATTCAACAAAAGAGTACTCGAGGAGGCTTCCGCACCGGAAAATCCGCTTCTTGAAAGGCTCTCATTCTCGGCTATATACCAGAGCAACCTTGACGAATTCTTCATGGTCAGGGTCGGAAAACTCACCGACAAGGCAAAGGCTTCCCCGAACAAGACCGACGCCAACAGCGGCATGACCCCTGCCCAGCAGCTCGACGCTGTGTTCACAGCAGTAAGAAGGCTCCAGCCTGCCGTTGAGGAGGCTTTCCGCAGGAATATGGACAATCTCACCGCTCAAGGCTACTGCCATGTCAGCTTCGACACGGCTACCCCGGAGGAGCAGACCTTCCTTGAACTCTACTTCAAGCGTGAGATAAAGCCGTTTATTTCCGGCATCGTCGTCAACGACGCCATGCCCTTCCCCTTCCTCAAAAACAAGGAGATATACGCCGCGGTACAGCTTGCCGCAAAAAAAGGCGTCGCTATCGGGATCATCCCCGTGTCGCACGACCGTTCCGAGCGCATGATACCCCTCGGGAACGGCGGAAAGCGCTTCATACTGGAGGAGGAGGTCGTCCTCCGCTTCGCACACCTCATGTTCAAGAGCTACAAGGTGCTTGACCGCGCCCTGATAAGGGTCACAAGGAGCGCCGACATCATGGCTTCTGGCAGAGGTGCGGAGTTCCGCGACCGCATGGAGGAGCTCGTTCTCCAGCGTACCAAGCTTGAACCCGTAAGGCTCGAACTTTCGGACGATTTCTCGCGTGAAGCCCTCGATTATATATGCAGGAAGCTGAAACTGAAGAACGTCCGCGTCTTCACATCGAGGATCCCCCTCGATCTCTCCTACCTCTACCAGCTTCAGGAGCTCGACGAGAGCCCGGAGCTCCATTTCGTCCGCAGGTCACCAAGAAAGCCTGCTGCGATATCGGATTCAAAGCCGGTATTCAGCCAGATAAAGGCGAGGGACCTCCTGCTGAGCTATCCGTTCGAGTCGATGAACCTCTCGTTCATCAGGCTTTTGCAGGAAGCCGCAAACGACCCGAAGGTCGTCTCCATAAAGATAACCCTCTACCGCCTTGCACGCAACAGCAAGATAATCGAGGCGCTGTGTACGGCTGCCGAGCAGGGCAAGGACGTCCTCGTCATGATCGAGCTCCGCGCCCGTTTCGATGAGGCTAACAATATCGCATGGTCGAAGCACCTCCAGCAGGCAGGTGTCCGCGTTATCTACGGTCCGCGCGACTTCAAGGCTCATTCCAAGCTCATGCTCATCACAAGGAAGGCTCAGGGCGGAAGCTTCGACTACGTTACGCAGATAGGCACCGGCAACTACAACGAAAAGACCTCAACTCTCTACACCGACCTCATGCTCCTGACCTCCGACCGTGCCATCGCCGAGGACGCTGAGAACGTCTTCCGTTCCCTTGAAAACGGCACGTTCATCGAGCAGACCAACAAGCTGCTCGTGTCGCCCCACGCAATGCGTCCGCAGATACTCGAAATGATGAACGAACAGATAGTCATAGCCAGAAACGGCGGAAACGGCTATATTGCGGCAAAGATAAACTCCCTCTGCGACAAGGTGATAATGGCAAAGCTCGTCGAGGCTTCGCAGGCAGGCGTAAAGGTAGAGCTCGTCGTCCGCGGTCTCTGCTGCCTTATCCCCGGAGTTCAGGGATTTACCGAGAATATCACCGTCCGCAGCATAGTCGGACGCTTCCTTGAACACAGCCGTATCTTCATCTTCGGCGCTGACGGCAAGGACCAGAAGATATACATCGGCTCGGCTGACTATATGGCAAGAAATACCGTAAGGCGTGTCGAGGTCGCCGCTCCCGTTGAGGACGAACGCCTCCGCAGACGTATCCGCGACCTGTTTGCAGGGCTTCTCAGAGACACCGTAAAAGCCCGTATCATGCACAGCGACGGTACTTACTCCCACATCGAGCTGCGCCGTGAGGGCGATACACGCTTCAACTCGCAGGAATACTTCTACGAGGAGGCTTACAAGCGCCTTGAGGACAAGAAATCCCGTCAGGAGACCCTCCGCCAGAACCGCGAAAGTGCCGCTGAGAAAAAAGCTCCGGCAAAGCGCGGACGTCCGAAAAAGTCCGAAGCTCCGGAGAAGAAGGCACCTTCAAGACGCAAAAGCAGCAAATAATTTCCGCGGGACAGCAGTCAAAAAGCATTTTTATTAAAAAAATCAGAAAACACTTGAAATAATATCCAGTGTATGTTATAATAACTTTATACCCTTTACGGAATTCTATTTCAGAGGTCTTATAATGATTGGTTACTATAACTATACTGTGGTCCTCACATATATGAGCCTTGTCTCGGCTGTTCTGGGAATGTTCCTTTCCCTCGGCATTGGCGAATGCGGATACCACCCGGAATATGCGATGATATGCCTCATGGTGTCAGGACTTTGCGATATGTTCGACGGCAAGGTCGCCAGAACAAAAAAGAACAGAACAGACAGCGAGAAAAAATTCGGTATACAGATAGATTCGCTCTGCGATGCGGTCTGTTTCGGAGTGCTCCCGGCGGTAATGGGCTATGCTATCGGCATGACCGACTGGATAGACATACCCGTTCTGGTGATGTTCCCCCTCTGTGCTGTCATAAGGCTGGCATACTTCAACGTTGCCGAAGAAGAACGCCAGAAGCAGACTGACGATGTCAGGAAGGTCTATGAAGGTCTTCCCGTAACGAGCGTTGCGCTCATACTTCCGCTGCTTTACAGCTTCCACAAGGACATCGGTTCGGACAGTTTCCCGACTGTGTACGGTTTTGCGCTGTTCATAATCGCGCTCGCATTCATAACACGCTTCAAGGTAAAGAAGCCGAGCATGAGAACAATGCTCTGCTTCATCGGCATAGGTGCCGTTGAGCTCGCATGGATGCTCTACAAGACAAAGACCAAATAAAGAGTTAAGCAGGGGCGTACATTGTGCGCCCCTGCATTTTTAAATCCGCCCGCGTCAGCGGACACCGCAATTCTTCTTAATTCATTATTCACTCAAAAAAGGGGACGCAAGTGCGTCCCCTTTATTGCTGCTTATCCTATCGTGTATCTGTGTACGTCGAGCCGCGCTTCAAAATCCGCGACCGGCAGCGGTTTGTCGAAGAAATATCCCTGTGCGTGCAGACAGTTGTTCTCACGGAGTATATCAAGCTGCTCCTTTGTTTCAACGCCCTCTGCGATACATTCGAGTCCGAGTTCATTAGCCAGTGCCACGACATACCTGAACATAACAAGACGCTTCTTGTCGCTTGCGTCTTCGGGAAGGAAGCTCTTGTCCACCTTGAGGACGTTCCACGGCATCTCGCGGAGAAGATTCAGCGATGAATAGCCCATTCCGAAGTCATCGACAGAGGTGAAGACGCCTTCCTGCTGGAGTCCCTTGACGGTACGCTTCAGCTCGCGGAACTCAACATCGGCTACGGTCTCGGTGAGCTCTATCTCAATGTACTCGTGCGGTACATTGTAACTGTCGATAATGCTGAGCAGATGCTGAAGAAGGTCAACGTCCATCATGTGCTTCCTCGAAAGGTTCACAGACACGCGGACGACATTTCTGCCCTCATCGAGCCAGCGCCGGATATCGGCACAGACGTGTTCGAGCATATAGAAATCGAGCTTGCAGATATCTGTATTCTGCTCAAGTATCGGTATAAACTCCGCAGGCGGAACTATCCTTCCGTCACGCAGCCAGCGGCAGAGCGCCTCCGCGCCCGAAAGCTCGCCGGTCATTACATCTATCTTCGGCTGATAGAACACCTTGAACTCCTCGTTCCTGACGGCTTCCGGGAATGCCTGCTGAATGTGCATGGCCTTTTCCTTTTCGGCAACGTAGCTCTCATTGAAGAAGATAATGCTGTCTTTTCCGCCGTTTTTCGCAATATTGGAGGTGTAGGTGATTATGCTCATGACGTCGCCGGGATGATTGAACACGAAGCCCTCCGGTACACAGAAAATACCAGCGCTCGCAGAGACCTTAATCCTTTTTTCGGAAGCTTCTTCATAAACGACCGGACAGCCCTTGAAAGCCGCGACCATTTCATCGGTAAAGCGGTTTTCAAACAGCGAAACGAAATTGTCGCCACCGAGACGGCAGACTATGCCGCTTTCACCGACGATCTTCTCGATCATGCTGATATAGCCGCGCATTGCGATATCTCCGGCTGCTCTGCCTATCTCCTGATTTATCAGAGTAAAGCGCCTGAGGTTAAAGTGTACGGCAGTAAAGCCGACAAGCCGGCAGTTCTGATAAACAGTCTCGAGCTGACGCATAAACGCTCTTATATTGGGATAACCCGCCTCGTCGTAGTAAGCGAATCTTTCAACAACGTTCTGGAGCCTTATACGGCTGACGAAGCTCATTATTACGAGCATAACGTTGAGAACACGCTTGCGCTCGACCTCGTTCAGCGGCTCTGTGCCCTTGGTCATGTACACGCATATCTTTACGACAGCCTTGGATGGTGTAACTATCCTGCGGATAAGCACAGGCTCACATTCCTCGCCTGTGTCATAGCATTTGCGTATCTCGCCGTGACCTAACTTCTCACGGGCAGTATTCTGATAGAACTCGGTCTGTCCTCTGCATATCCTGAAAAGTATACATATCCTTGAAAGGATCTCACATATAACATCAGTATCGTAATTTTCCTGTTTGGTCAGTTCATCAAGAAGCTCCTCCAGAAGGGAGAAGTACCTCGCAGTTCTTTCTTCGTTCATATAACATCCCCCGTTAGGAATAGAGGTGAAATATCGATGCAGCTTTAAATCCGGTGGATTTCGCTTCTATTTTTGGTGATATATAAATATTATAGCACATGAAACCGCATTTTTCAAGGACTAAGCCGCAAAAAACTGTTTCCTAATTGTAAACATTTTGTGATTGGCGTCTCCTGCTGCTCTCTGCTCTCTAATCACTAATTATTGATTGACATAACGGCGATATCGTGATATAATAATCTGTGTATGTGTATTTCACGGAACATGGTTCCCGGAACGGAGATAACAGAAATGAGAAAAACAGTAAACGGTCTTAATATCAACTACGAGCAGAAGGGCAGCGGTGACCTCATCGTACTGCTCCACGGCTGGGGAAGCAATATCAAGCTCTTCGCCAACCTCATCGACCTGCTCTCGAAGAAATATACCGTCGTTGCCATGGATATGCCAGGCTTCGGCGAAAGCGACGAACCGAAAACGCCGTGGTGCGTGGACGACTACGTCCAGTTCGTCATCGACTTCCTCAAGGATTACGACACAAAGGAAGTGATGCTCCTCGGTCACTCCTTCGGCGGAAGGGTAATAATCAAGATGCACGCCCGTGAGAGCCTGCCGTTCAGCATCACCAAGGTGATACTGGTGGACAGTGCCGGCATCATGCCGCCCAAGTCCAACAAAAAGAGCTGGCGCACACGCTATTACAAGGTCGGAAAGGCTTTCCTCTCCACAAAGCTCATGAAGAAGCTCCGTCCGGACGCTCTCGAAAACTTCCGGAAGAAAATGGGCAGTGCGGACTACGCGGCGGCTTCCCCGATGATGAGGCAGGTCATGGTCAAGGTCGTGAACGAGGACCTCGAACCCTATCTGCCGAGAATAAAATGTCCCGCCCTGCTTATATGGGGCGTGAACGATACCGCAACTCCCCTCTCAGACGGCGAGAAAATGGAGAAGCTCATTCCCGATGCCGGTCTGGTAAAGCTCGAAAACGCCGGACACTATTCGTTCCTCGAACAGCAGTTCACCTTCAACCGCGTGATGTGCAGCTTTATGAAAATAGAAGACTGAGATAGAACAAAGGAGACTTTAGATGAAGATAGCACTTTTCGGAATATTCACCGCAGTGACCTATGCCGCGATAATCCTCACACACCTCAGGGAACTGCATATGTTCCAGCTCAACGGCTACAAGACCCCCGAGCATTCGCGGTGGATGAAGAAGAATTTCGACAGATACATCTTTCCGCTCACCCTGCTCCTGCTCCAGATCTCACTAATCATCTGGGGAGCAAAAACTTCGCTTATCATAGCCTTCACCTGCTTCAATGCCTGCTTCATAGTAATAAACAGGCCCGGCAGGAAATTCAAGAAGCCGCTCGTCTATACGGCAAGAGTAAAACGCCTGATGACAACATTCTTCATACTCACCGGCATTTTTATCGCGGTCGCCTGCCTGAACCTAAAAACCACCGTTTATGAGGGCAGGATATGGAACGAGGCGCACACCGATTTCACTTACCTGAGCAAAGAAACACGCTGGTGCAGCAACCGTATAACATACATACTCATCAACTCCGCCCTCTACCTCACACCTCTGCTCGTAGTCCTTGCAAACTTCATAAACAAGCCTGTCGAGAAGTCGGTCCAGAAGTGGTACATCAACGACGCAAAGAAAAAGCTCGCGGATATGCCCGCCCTCCACAAGGTCGGCATCACCGGCAGCTACGGCAAGACCAGCATGAAGTTCTACCTCAGCGAGCTGCTCAGTTCACAGTACGAAACACTGAAAACTCCCGAAAGCTTCAACACCCCTATGGGCGTGACGATAACGATACGCCGCGACCTCCGTCCCACGCACGAATACTTCATCTGTGAAATGGGCGCAAGGCGTGTCCACGAGATAAAGGAGCTCTGCGGCATCGCAGACCCGCACGACGGAATCATCACATCGGTAGGTCCCCAGCACCTTGAAACGTTCAGATCTATCGAAAACGTTGTCAATACCAAGTTCGAGCTTGCTGACCACGTTCAGGCGAAGGGCGGAAGGATCTACCTCAACGGCGACAATGAGCTTATCCGCGCCAAGGCTCCGCAGTACCCGAATGCTGTGCTCTACGGCTTGCAGGAAGGCAATGACTACCGTGCGGCTGATATTACCGTTTCCGACAGGGGCACGGAGTTCACCGTGACTGCACCTTCCGGAGAGACCTGCCGGTACTCGATGAAGCTCCTCGGCGAGCACAACGTCCAGAACGTCCTCGGAGCTATCGCCTACGCCCACGGAACAGGCATACCGCTTGAAAAGCTCGTGCTGCCGGTAAAGCGCATCGCGGCAGTTCCCCACAGATTGCAGCTCCTCGACAAGGGCGGCGGAGTTACCTACATAGACGACGCCTACAACTCCAACCCGAGCGGCTGCCGTGCGGCACTGAATGTCCTCGGACTGTTCGACGCCTTCCGCATACTTGTCACCCCCGGAATGGTCGAGCTTGGTGCGAAGCAGGAGGAGCTCAACTACGAATTCGGTCAGGAGGCTGCAAAGGCGTGCGATTATATAATCCTCGTCGGAAAGACACAGACCGTGCCGATATACAACGGAATCAAGGATTCCGGCTACGATATGGAGAAGGTATTCGTTGCGGATAGCCTGAACGAAGCGCTGGCGAAGGTTCAGACCTGCCACACCGACAAGAAGAAGATAGTCCTTCTCGAAAACGATTTACCAGACAATTATTGAGTAATGCGGAATTAGGAATTGTGGTATCGCCTTACGGCGATAGATTTGAAATATAGATTCGTCCGCGAAGCGGACGCATTGATTCCGCATTCCGAACTAAAACAAGTTATAAATATCATGAATTATGAATTAATCTAAAGGAGCAGCCATTATGAAGATCAATCTTGCAGTAATATTCGGCGGAAGAAGCGTTGAGCACGAAGTTTCCGTCATCTCGGCGGTTCAGGCTATGGCAAGCATGAACAAGGAAAAGTACAACATCATTCCGGTATATATGACCAAGAAGAGCGAGTTCTACACCGGCGAAAAGCTCAAGGACATCAACGCCTTCAAGAATATCCCCGCACTTCTCAGCGAATGCACCGAGTGCGTTTTCGTCCGCAGCGAGGGCAAGGTACAGCTTATCCGCCAGAAGATGAAGAAGTTCGGTTCCAATCTCATTTCCAACATCGACGTTGCATTCCCGATAGTTCACGGCACTAACGTTGAGGACGGTGCATTGCAGGGCTATCTCCAGACCCTCGACCTGCCCTATGTAGGCTGTGACGTTCTCGCTTCCGCTGTCGGCATGGACAAATTCGTAATGAAGATACTCCTCAAGGACGCAGGCTTCCCGGTTCTTGACTGCTGCCGTTTCTCCGCGTTCGAGATAGACCATATCGAGGACTGCGCCAAAAAGGTCGAGGAGAAGTTCGGCTACCCCGTTATCGTAAAGCCTATCAACCTCGGTTCAAGCGTCGGCATTTCCAAGGCTAAGGACCACGCAAGCCTCATAACCTCTATGGAGGAGGCTTTCCAGTTCTCCGACCGTATCCTCGTTGAGCCCTGCGTTGTCAAGCTGAAGGAGATAAACTGCTCGGTTGTCGGCGACAGTGAGTCCGCTGCGGCTTCCGTATGCGAGGAGCCCGTTCAGGCAAGCAGCGACGATATACTCAGCTACGACCAGAAGTACAAGGGCGACGGCGGCAAGTCCGGCGGCAGCAAGGGCATGGCTACCCTGAAAAGAAAGATACCTGCCGAGATAACTCCCGAGCAGGACGCCTTCATCAGAAAGACTGCCGTTGACGCATTCCGCTACCTCGGCTGCAACGGCGTTACCCGTATCGACTTCATGATAGATATGGAGACAGACAAAATATACATCAACGAGATAAACACTATCCCCGGCTCGCTCGCATTCTACCTCTGGGAGCCCAAGGGAGTGAAGTACGGCGCACTCCTTGAAAAGCTCATTCAGCTCGCGCTGAAGCGTTACAGACAGGGCGAGAAGATAAACTACACCTTTGATACGAATATCCTCTCTATGGGCGGAAGCTTCGGATCAAAGGGCAGCAAGAGATGAGCCTGCACAATGATATACAGCGGCGCAAAAAGTATCAGTACGACAAGGAGCTCAACGAAGTTGTTGACGATATAAAGACCAAGCGTTTTCTCAACAAGGAGGACGTTGACGCGCCGATAGTCGTCACACAGGAGGAGCTCATTGCAAAGCGCCGCGCTGCCCGCGGACTTCCGTCAAAAGATGACCATCCTCAAAGCAAGCTTGAAGATGCTCTTATCCTGCCGCTGGCCGGAGGGTTCCTGCTTTCATTTATACTTGCCGCGATAATCGGGAAGATATTCACATTCTTCTATGCACTCTTTTTCGGTCTCATGATGTTCGCTATCCGCACCTACGAGCTGAAAAAAACGACCGGTGAGTGGAAGAAGGTATCTCTTGTACAGAGGACAGTGTTCCTGATTTTTGCACTGGCTTCACTTGCTCTTGCAATAAAGCTGACGATAGACTGGACGTAAATAATTATTTCTAAGGAGGGTTAAAAATGACCGAAAAGGAAAAACAACAGGCTGGCGAACTCTATGACACCAATGACAAGGAGCTCGTTGCCGAGCGCGTAAAGGCTAAGAAGCTCTGCGTTGAATTCAACGCTATCGAGTACAACGACTACCAGAAGAAAACACGTCTCCTCGACAGACTTCTTGCACTAAGGGGCGAGAATACCTGGATAGAGGCGAATTTCTACTGCGACTACGGCTATAACATCATCATGGGCGACAACTTCTATTCCAACCACAACCTTGTTATCCTCGACTGTGCCGAGGTAGTGTTCGGCGACAACGTTTTCATCGGTCCGAACTGCGGCTTCTATACCGCAGGTCATCCTCTTGATTACCGCATAAGGAACAAGGGACTTGAATACGCAAAGCCCATTAAGGTCGGCAGCAACGTCTGGATAGGCGGAAACGTCTGCGTTATGCCCGGAGTTACCATCGGTGATAACGTCGTTATCGCAGGCGGAAGCGTAGTCACCGAGGATATACCCTCCGGAGTTCTTGCATCAGGAAATCCCTGCAAGCCCGTAAAGGAGCTACCGAAGGAGGATATTCCCGAGATAGAGAAGCACGAGCTTGACGCTGCCGAGAAAAAGGCAGATGAGATACCGGACAACGCCATTCCCTCGCAGAAGCCTCTGAAGGCGCAGAACGCGGAGGAGAACAAGTCACAGTCCGCACCTCCCAAGCCCAAGAAAAAGCGCCGTGTCATCGGCATTGAGGAAGTCAAGAAGTAATCAGCGGTTAGTGCATAGTGCTAAGTTTCGGTGTCCGCTTGCGCTAACGGCAGCTGTTCTTGATCTCATTGCCGTCAGGCGATACAATAACTATCCACTCTCAGCTCAATTATGAATTATGAATTATAATAACAGAGGAGGCGGAATATGAACACCCTGCATTTCAAATATGCCGTCGAGATAGAAAAGACACGCTCGATAACACAGGCTGCCGAGAACCTCTACATGGCACAGCCAAACCTCAGCAAGGCTATCAAGGAACTCGAAAATACCCTCGGGATAACTATTTTCCGCCGCACCTCAAAGGGCGTTATCCCCACCGATCAGGGCGTGAAGTTCCTCGAATACGCTAAGCAGATACTCATGCAGATAGACAACATGGAGGCGATACACTCCCCTGACAAGCCGGTGAACCGCAAGCTCAGGATATCCGTCCCCCGTGCCGGCTATATCTCAAAGGCGTTCTCCGAGTACGTTGCCGAAATGGAGTACCCCGAGGACATGGAGATATATTTCTGCGAGACCAACTCTCTGCGTACTATCGAAAACGTCCGTGAAAGCGGCTATAACTTCGGGATAATCCGGTTCAATGCCGCGCACGAGAAGTATTTCGAGGACTTTCTCGCTGAGAAGAACCTCGAAAGCAAGCTCCTCTGGGAGTATGAGATGCTCGCGGTAATGTCCGCGGAACACCCTGCCGCAAACGACGAGAATATAACCTACGCCGACCTTTCGGCTAATTATACCGAGCTTTGTCAGGGCGATGACGCCGTTCCGTATGTCGGCGGTGCTGTTGAGAAGCTGTTCACCGAGAACCGTCCTGAGGACGTTCCCGTGAGAAGGGTCTGTATGTACGACCGCGGAAGCGCTCTCGACTTCCTGCTGACCGTTCCGCAGTCCTTCATGCTCGATTCACCGGTACCCGAAAGCCTCTGCGGCAAGTACGGTCTCGTGCAGAGAAAATGCTCCTTCCGCGATAACAGCTTCAAGGACGTGCTGATATACTCCACCGGCCATAAGCTCTCGGAAAAGGAACTCGAACTCGTCAATAAACTCTACGCCGTCCGCAATGAATCAGCTTTTGCAGAATATCGCTGAAAAAGCTGCGACAGATGCACGATATTCACACAATGTTTACGGCTACTTATTGAGGGACCCCCTTTCTCAAAAGGGGGCCCTCAAAAATAAACGTAACAATAGGTAGGATATCACGCATTTGCCGCAGCTTTTTCATATACTGCCGTAACCCGGCGGTATTTTTTCCGTACTATATGTATGAGGACCTCAGAAAGGAGGAAGAGCTTTGGACGATCCGGAAATAATTGACCTGTACTGGGAGCGCTCCGAGGACGCCATTACCGAAACAGACGCGAAGTACAAGGGTCTGTGTATGCACGTTGCAAACAATATACTTCACGACCGGCAGGACGCGGAGGAGTGTCTCAACGACACATATCTTGCGGTCTGGAAAGCCATACCGTCGAAGCGCCCGAAGTATCTTCCTGCCTTTTTATGCAGGATAATGCGGAATATAGCGCTGAAGCGCTGCGAGCACAACTCCGCGAAGAAACGCAATCCGGAGGTTATGCTCTCACTGGACGAGCTTGATGAATGTATTCCCTCAACGGAAGACGTCGAGGCGGCCTGCGATGCCGCAGAACTCGGCAGGATAATAAGCAGCTTCCTGCGTCAGCAGCACAAGCGCAGCCGTATGATATTCCTGAGAAGGTACTGGTACTTCGACCCGCAGTCAAAGCTTGCGGAGGATTTCGGCATGACCGAGAACGCCGTGAAGCAGCTGTTGTTCCGTATGCGCGGACAATTGAAGGAATACTTAGAGAAAGAAGGGTTGTAGAATGAAAAAAGATGATCTGACAAAGGGCATCGACGCCGTGGACGACGATCTTATCGCCGAAGCCGCGGGCAGAGAGCCGAAAATGAAGTACAGCACTAAGGTAAAGCTTATCCGTATCCTTACGGGAGCTGCCGCAGTTGCCGCAATGGTCGCGACCGGCTTCCTCCTGAAAGCAAGTCTCGGCAAGCCGCCGAAAAGCAGTGACCCTGCCGCAATAGTAACGGAGGGCAAAGGGTCCGGCGATCCCGAAGCCGTTACCGAACCGGGAACGGATACTGTCACCTCCGCAGTGACTTCCCGTGCCGAGGAATACGTC
Organism: Ruminococcus sp.; assembly: GCA_017525915.1. Lineage (GTDB taxonomy): Bacteria > Bacillota > Clostridia > Oscillospirales > Ruminococcaceae > Ruminococcus. Next base: position 38,120 of record JAFXSC010000018.1, on the reverse strand, counting down.
ACCTACGCCAAAACCACCACAAAAGCCGGTACGAAGACCGTTACCGGAGTCACCACCGTTACCAAGGCAGTCACCATGCCCGATACTGACGAGCCGGTGACTACGACAGTGCCGTGGACCGAGGAGCGCCCCTTCATCTATAACGGCAGGGAGCAGACATTCTATCCGCCGATGAAGGATTACACCTACCCCGGCGACACGAGCATAACGAATGTACAGTTCGGTACCGCTGTCCTGCGCGACCGCGGTGTCTGGGTGAACTGCTCGTTCGATCAGGCTGACTGCATACTCAATGGGATAAGCGCATTCCAGAACGCTGACGAGATAGAGGACATAGGATTTGACGGCGGAGGCTTCTGCGTGAAGGTGTTCTATGATGACGGCACATCGCGCGAATATGAGCTTTTCGGCACACTCGGGTTATACTATCTCAAGGACCAGGACGGCAGCATCAAGCGCATGAAGGACACCTCCGGCGCGGAGAACGAGCTTGTGTGGTACTTGCAGGGCGAGTTCGTGAAGATAGACCCGTACATCACGGCATTTTTCGAGGAGAAATACGGCGGGTAACAAAGAAAAAGGGGGCGGTTTTACCGCTCCTCTTTCAATGAGCAGCAAGCTAAACGCAGAGAGCAGTGCAGGGAGAAGAGCAAAAAATTCCCCAAACCCCTTGACAAACCGGAAAAGGCAGTGTATAATACAATTACCAAATGCGATGAAGGGAAACAAAGCCTGTCCAAAGCTTCACAGAGAGCTGCCATCCGGTGAAAGGCAGTATGCAGATACAGGTCATAGCTCCTCCCCGAGCAGTCGGCTGAAAATGTGCAGGGGCGCACGGATAATTCCGGCGTTCTGTGCAGGAATAGGCTTGAACGGACTCTCCCGTTACAGAGATATGCGTTGAAGTGACGCAGACGAGTGGGTGTGCATATACACATCAAGAAGAGTGGTACCACGGAGTATATCGAAACTTCGTCTCTTCCATACAGGCGTATGGAAGAGACTTTTTTATTGCCCTCACAACGCCCGGAAAACGACAGGATCGGAGGTAATACAATGAAAAATGTTGAAAAGTACACAAGGCAGTTCTTTGAAGCTCCCCCGCACGAAAGAAAATGGACGGAGCGCTCATACGTCGATAAGGCGCCGGTTTGGTGCAGCGTTGACCTCAGGGACGGCAATCAGGCACTCATAACCCCAATGAGCCTCAGCGAAAAGCTCGAATTCTTCGCAGAGCTGGTGCGTATCGGCTTCAAGGAAATAGAGATAGGCTTCCCGGCAGCTTCCGAGACGGAGTACGACTTCTGCCGCACGCTGATAGAGCAGGGACTTATCCCCGATGATGTGACCATACAGGTGCTCACACAGTCGCGCGAGCATATCATCGAAAAGACCTTCGAGGCTATAAAGGGCTGCCGGAACGCTATCGTCCACCTCTACAATTCGACCTCGGTCGCCCAGAGACAGCAGGTCTTCCGCAAGAGCCGCGAGGAGATAACCGCTATCGCTGTTGAGGGCGCAAGGCTCTGCAAGGAGTACCGCGAGAGATACGAGGGGAACTTCCGGTTCGAGTATTCCCCCGAGAGCTTCACCGGCACAGAGCCCGATTTCGCGCTGGAGGTCTGCAACGCCGTGCTTGATGTATGGCAGCCTGCTCCGGACGACAAGGTCATAATCAATCTCCCGGTAACTGTTCAGCTCTCAATGCCCCATGTCTACGCCGACCAGGTGGAGTATATGTGTGAAAACCTGAAATACCGCGAAAACGTCATAGTCTCCCTCCACCCCCACAACGACCGCGGCTGTGCGGTTGCCGATACCGAAATGGGACTGCTTGCCGGAGCTGAACGTGTTGAGGGTACCCTCTTTGGAAACGGTGAGCGCACGGGCAATGTAGATATAATCACGCTTGCTATGAATATGTACTCGCAGGGCGTCGAACCCGGACTTGATCTCAGCGATATACCGTCAATAGCGGAGCTCTACACAAGGGTGACGAACATGGATATCTACGAGCGCCAGCCATATTCCGGAAAGCTCGTGTTCGCGGCATTCAGCGGCTCTCATCAGGACGCTATCGCAAAGGGTATGAAGTGGCGCGAGGAGACCGGCGAGACCGTCTGGAACGTGCCGTATCTCCCTGTTGACCCGACAGATATCGGCAGGAAGTACGAATCTGACGTTATCCGCATCAACAGCCAGTCCGGAAAGGGCGGCATAGGCTATATCCTCGAAACGCGCTTCGGCTACGACCTCCCGAAGAAGATGCGCGAGAGCTTCGGCTATATCGTCAAGGGCGTTTCCGACCGCCAGCACAGGGAGCTCTCTCCGGACGAGGTATTCAGCATATTCAGAGAGAACTATGTGGACATTGCTGAACCTATCCGCATTACCGGAGCGCACTACGTCCAGCAGGACGGCATCGAGGCAACGGTCTCGCTCGTTTGCAGAGGAGTACACGCCTCCGCGACCAATACCGGTAACGGACGTCTTGACGCGGTGAGCAACGCCCTACGCTCCTACACGGGACTTGATTACAGCATAAACACCTACACCGAGCACGCCCTTGAGGTCGGCTCGGCATCGCAGGCCGTGTCCTATGTGGAGATAGTAAGCGGCGGAAAGAGCTTCTGGGGTACGGGTATCGACAACGATATCATCACCTCGTCAATAAAGGCACTCGTCAGCGCGGTGAACAATCTTCTGCGGAAGCAGGACGCAGGCTATAATGCGTAATTAATGGTATCGCCGTCAGGCGATACCACAATTATTCATTATTCTATATTCACTGTTCTTTTAGCGCGGTGCATTGAGCCGTTCGCTATGCACAATGCACTATCGAAGCTGTTGAATTCGTGCATATCGCCCAAATTATCAGCAAATAAGGTTATTTATATTGATTTTATCCCCGAAAAGTGTTAGAATTATCATATATGAACCAGTAAGGAGCTGTGTATCATGAGATCGGTATTCATCTATTCCGGTAAAGTCATTCTGTCAGGCGCGGTCACGGAGGATCCATGCCGCTGTCTCGCTTCATTCTGCCGGAACCGCTCCCTTGCTTGATGTTTGCCATATCACTGTAAGTTCGGCCTCCGGCAGTTTGTTACCGGAGGCCTTTTGTATACCGGAAAATATCGGAAAGGATCATTATCACTATGTTGATTTCAGGTGCAAGGATCGTCGTGGAGACCCTCATCGAACAGGGCTGTGACACTGTTTTCGGCTATCCAGGCGGTCAGGTAATAAACATCTATGACGAACTCTATAACGCCAGCGACCGTCTGAGGCACGTCACCTCCGCCCACGAACAGGGCGCTGCTCACGCCGCCGACGGCTATGCAAGAACTACCGGAAAGGTCGGCGTCGTGCTCGCAACATCGGGCCCCGGCGCTACGAACCTCGTTACCGGCATCGCTACCGCCTTCCTCGACTCCGTCCCTATGGTCGCTATCACAGGAAACGTTGCCTGCGACCTCATCGGACGCGACAGCTTTCAGGAGGTCGATATCGTCGGCATCACAATGCCGATAACCAAGCATAATTTCATAGTGAAGGACATAGAGGAGCTTGCGGACATACTCCGCATGGCGTTCAAGATAGCAAAATCCGGACGCCCCGGTCCGGTGCTCGTCGATATCCCCAAGGACGTCCAGACCGCAAGATGTGAATTTGAGCCGAAAGCTCAGCCCGTTATCCCCTACCCTATTATATACGCTGCCGAGAACAAGCTCAACAAAGCCGCGCAGATGATAGACTCCTGCGAACGCCCGTACATCTACTTCGGCGGCGGTATAATCTCAGGCAAGGCTTCCGAGGCGCTCATCGCCTTCGCAGAAAAGATAGACGCACCTATGGGCTGCTCGCTCATGGGACTTTCCGCAGTACCCTATGACCACCCGAAATTCCTGGGTATGCAGGGTATGCACGGTCACTATGCCTCCTCAAAGGCTGAGGACGAAGCCGACCTTGTTATCGCTCTCGGAGTGCGCTTCTCCGACAGGGCGACCGGCAACAAGCAGCGCTTCGCAAAGAATTTCCGTATAATCCATATTGATATAGACGGCGCAGAGCTGCACAAGAATATCACCGCAGACCTCGCCATAAAGGGCGATATCCTCGATGCCGTCGAAAGACTCACCGCTATGGTCGAGCAGAGGAACAATCCCGAATGGCAGGCGCGTATCGCCGAGCTGCGCGAGGAGGAAAATGAGCGCACCCAGAGCGCTCTCAGCCACAGATACCCCAAGGACTGCGAGAACTGCTCGGTCTCCTGCCAGAACGCAGGTATCCCGGCTTCGGAAAGGCTCCTGCCATATGATATCATCGACACGGTGAGCGCTGCCGCTCCCGAGGATTCGATAATAGTCACCGACGTCGGTCAGCACCAGATGTGGACCGCCCAGAGGTACCCCCTCAGAAAGCCGCGCACCTTCCTTACGAGCGGCGGACTCGGTACAATGGGCTACGGACTTGGCGCGGCTGTCGGCGCAGGCATTGCGACCGGAAAGCAGACCGTCCTCTTTACCAGTGACGGAAGCTTCGGCATGGACCTCAACGAGCTCGCTACCGCAGTTACCAACGAGATACCGCTCGTTATCGTTATCATGAACAACGGCGTTCTCGGAATGGTGCGCCAGTTGCAGACGCTTTTCTTCAACAAGCATTACTCCGGTACTACCCTCGACCGCAGGACGGATCATGTCAAGCTCGCCGAGGCATTCGGAGCTTACGGCATACGCTGTTCGACAAAGGAACAGCTCCGTGACGCCTGTGCAAAGGCGTTCTCATGCGGCGGACCTGCCGTTATCGACTGTATCGTTGACTGTGATGAATTTGTTCTTCCGCTGCTGCCTCCCGGCGGCTCGATAGACAATATCATTACTGAGATAAAGTGAGGTGAGCTGTATGGATAATACGGAAAACAAATACATCATAGCTGTGCTAGTTGCGAATATCTCGGGCGTTCTTTCGAGAGTATCGGGAATGTTCACACGGCGCGGCTTCAACATCGACAGTCTTACCGTGGGTGAGACCGAATCCAGCGGCTTTTCGAGAATAACCATCGCCTTCCGAGGCGATGACGACATAAAGGAACGCATACTCCAGCAGCTCCAGAAGCTTCACGATGTACGCGAGGTCGAGGTGCTGAGGGCAGAGGAGACCGTTATCCGAGAGCTCCTGCTCCTTAAAGTGAGGAACAAATCGGAAACAAGACAGGACATCATGACCGCGGTCGAGATATTCCGGTCGAAGATAGTTGACTATTCCGCGACCGCTCTTGTATGCGAGCTCACGGGCGAATCGTCGAAGATAGACGCATTCATCGAGCTCATGAAGCCCTGCGGCATCATGGAGATGTGCAGAACGGGACTTGTTGCGGTCGAGCGCGGTGAAAGCTGCCTGAAGACCGTAAAGTAGGGGCTATCGGCTCCGGGCGGATAGTATCCGCCCCTGCTAAGCACTATGCACTAATCACTGAACACTAAAAAAGGGCTGATAATATGGCAATGACAATGACTCAGAAGATACTTGCAGCTCATTCGGGACTCGATGAGGTCAGGGCAGGACAGCTCGTCCTCGCAGATATCGACCTCGTCCTCGGCAACGATATAACTTCGCCGGTAGCTATAAATGAGTTCGCAAAGCTTGGCAGAGACAGCGTGTTCGACAGAGATAAGGTCACAATGATCATGGACCACTTCGCTCCCAACAAGGATATCAAGGCGGCGGAGCAGTGCCGCCAGTGCCGGGATTTCTGCGCGGATATGGGCATAACCCACTTCTATGACGTCGGCGAAATGGGCATCGAGCACGCCCTCGTTCCCGAAAAAGGTCTTGTCAGCGCAGGTCAGCTCGTTATCGGTGCAGACTCCCACACCTGCACCTACGGCGCACTTGGTGCGTTCTCAACAGGCGTAGGCTCGACCGATATGGCATTCGGCATGGCGACCGGCAAGGCATGGTTCAAAGTGCCCTCCGCGATAAAGTTCAACCTCCGCGGCGAGCTCCGGAAGTACGTCTCCGGCAAGGACGTTATCCTCAGTATCATCGGAATGACAGGCGTTGACGGTGCACTCTACAAGTCAATGGAGTTCTCCGGCGCGGGACTTTCCGCCCTCACCGTTTCCGACCGCCTGTGCATTGCAAATATGGCGATCGAGGCAGGTGCAAAGAACGGCATCTTCGCGGTCGATGAAGCAGCCCTCGGCTATATCAGGACACATGGCGGCGCTGAGCCGGTCGTGTACGAAGCCGCCCCCGATGCAGATTACGATGAGGTCTACGACATCGACCTCACGGATATCGAGCCGACCGTAGCCTTCCCGCATCTCCCGGATAACGCCCGTACCTTCGCGGATATCGGCAATATCAGGATAGATCAGGCCGTGATAGGCTCATGCACCAACGGCAGGCTTGAGGACCTTGAAGCTGCCGCTGAGATACTCAGAGGAAGAAAGATCGCAAAGGGCGTCCGGACAATAGTCATCCCTGCCACCCAGCAAGTCTACCTTGACGCTATGGAGCGCGGTCTGCTGAAAATATTCATCGAGGCAGGCGCGGTCGTTTCAACCCCGACCTGCGGACCGTGTCTCGGCGGACATATGGGCATACTCGCGGCAGGCGAGCGTGCTGTGGCTACAACCAACCGCAATTTCGTGGGACGCATGGGGCACCCGACCTCCGAGGTCTATCTCGCAAGCCCTGCAACTGCCGCAGCAAGCGCTGTTACCGGCAGGATAACAAGTCCGTGGGAGGTGATGGACGCATGAAGCTCAGAGGGAACGTCATAAAGTACGGCGACAACGTGGATACGGACGTAATAATCCCGGCGCGTTATCTCAACACAAGCGACCATAAGGAGCTTGCCGCGCACTGCATGGAGGACCTCGACAAAACCTTCGTCAGCCGCGTAAGACCGGGAGATATCATCGCTGCCGGACAGAATTTCGGCTGCGGTTCATCGCGTGAGCACGCGCCCATTGCGATAAAGGCGAGCGGCATCTCACTCGTCATTGCAAAGAGCTTCGCGCGTATCTTCTACCGCAACGCCATAAACATCGGACTGCCCATAGTGGAATGTCCGGAGGCGGCGGAGGCTGCTGCGGAAGGCGATGAGCTTGAGGCTGACCTCGACAGCGGCGTGATACGCGATATCACAACGGGACAGGAGTTCCGCACAGAGCCCTTCCCGGAGTTCATACAGAATATTATCAAAAGCGGCGGACTTCTGGGAACAATTCATAATTCATAATTACGGTGTCCGCTTGCGCGGACTGATTTAAAGTGAGCTGCTGCCACACACTGCTCACTACCCACTACTACTGCAAAGAAGGTGAAAAAATGGAATACAACATCGCACTGCTCCGCGGTGACGGGATAGGTCCCGAGATAGTGGACAGCGCCGTCGCAGTGCTTGAAAAGACCGCATCGAAGTTCGGACACAGCTTCCGCTTCACTCCCTATCTCATCGGCGGAAGCGCTATCGACGCAGTAGGCGTCCCCCTTCCTCCGGAGACTGTTGAAGGCTGCCTTGCAAGTGACAGCGTCCTCCTCGGAGCTGTCGGCGGTCCGAAATGGGACAGCCTTCCCGGTGACAAGCGTCCTGAAAAGGCTCTGCTCGGTATCCGCGAGGCGCTCGGACTTTACACGAACCTCCGTCCGGCAAAACTCTGTCCCGCACTGAGAGCTGCATCTCCGCTGAAAGACAGCGTTATCGGCAGCGGCTTCGACCTGATGATAGTCCGCGAGCTCACCGGAGGCATCTACTTTGGCGAGAGAGGTTTCCGCAAAGGAAAATACGGTCAGGAGGCTTTCGACACCGAGGCTTACAGCGTCACGGAAATAGAACGCATCGGCAGGGTCGCCTTTGAGACCGCCATGAAGCGCCGGCGGCGAGTTTGCAGCGTTGACAAGGCAAATGTCCTCGAATCCTCGCGGCTCTGGAGAAAGACTATGCACGCGCTCGCGGAGGAATATCCCGGCGTGCAGTACAGCGATATGTTCGTTGACAACGCGGCTATGCAGCTTATACGCGCCCCTTCACAGTTCGATGTCATCGTTACGTCGAATATGTTCGGAGATATCCTCTCCGACGAGGCTTCACAGCTTACCGGCTCGATCGGTATGCTCCCCTCGGCTTCTCTCGGGAGCACTAAGCGCGGTATGTACGAGCCTATCCACGGCTCTGCACCGGATATCGCCGGCACCGGCAGGGCAAATCCGGCAGCGACCATTCTCTCCGCGGCAATGATGCTGCGCTGGTCGTTCGGACTTTCCGGCGAGGCTGACTGCATAGAAGCAGCAGTTGACAAAGTTCTGGAGGCAGGCTTCCGCACTGCCGATCTCATGGGCGCAGACAGCGGTACACCGCTGACCTGCAACGAATTCACAAATATGATAATCGAGGTATTATGATGAACGATAAGCTAATAAAACTATGCCGCAGCCGCGATCTGGTAGCAATATTCAGAGGACTCGCACAGGACGAGGTCTTCCACAGGCTGATGATACTCATAGGCTCTGACAACCGCAGGCTTTCAAGCTTTCTTGCGGACTATTCCGACTTCGTTTCCGAGCTCTACAAGAAGGATACGGTCGATCTCAGCAGCTATCTGCTGAAGCTCGTCCTCGAGGACGACAATGTATACATAAGACAGGTCGCAGCTGGTATGAAGCCTTCTGACGAGATGCAGGAGTGCCTTTCCCACGAGCTCGATTTCCTCCAGGAAGTAGCCCAGCTCAAGCCGGAAGACTTCTCGGGCTCTATTGATTACAGCGGATTCCTTCCGCGCTGGACCACCTCCCCCACCGATCTTATCGAGAGCTATACCCAGCGCCTTGACGAAATTGAAAAATACGGCTACGGCAAGTGGGCTAAGTATACGATGTTCAGATTCCGCGACGGGGATATCATTCCGGAGGAATATCCCGACAGCCAGCATCTCTCCGACCTTTTCGGCTACAAGGAGCAGCGCAGCGAGATAATCAACAACACCAAAACTCTCCTTGAAGGCAAGCCTGCCCGCAACGTCCTCCTCTACGGCGATTCAGGCACAGGAAAGACCTCAACTGTCAAGGCAGTTGCGAATGAATTCGCTCCGCAGGGTCTTCGTCTCATCGAGATAACAAAGGAGCAGCTTGGCGATATACCTGCGATATTCCGTGAGATAAGCCATAATCTGCTCAAATTCATAATCTTTATCGACGACCTTTCGTCCGATTCCGGAAACGACAGCTTCGGTGCGCTGGAGGCAACTCTTGAAAGAACTGCCGCCGCAAGACCTGACAATGCCGTCATTTACGCAACGAGCAATCGCTCCGACCGTGATGACGCCGATCAGAGCGATACTATCCGTGAAGCTCTGTCGCTCTCGTCAAGATTCGGGCTCCGCATGAACTTTGACAGACCCGAAATAGACGAATATATCACCATCGTCACCAAGCTTGCGAAGTCAAGCGGTCTCATCATGAACAAGAAGGAGCTTGCCGCCGGTGCAGAGCGTTTTGCGATAACCTCCGGCAACGGACGCTCTCCGCGCACAGCAAAGCAATATATCAATTATATGCTCGCATCACTGAGATAAAGGAAGGTAGTTATGATAAAGATATCAACAGAAAAGGCTCCGGCAGCAGTCGGCCCCTACTCACAGGCGATCATCTCCAAAGGAATGGTCTATACAAGCGGACAGATAGCCATTGACCCGCGCACGAACACGGTCGAGGCTCAGGACATTCAGGGTCAGACCGAGCAGGTAATGCGTAACCTCGGCGAGGTGCTGAGGACTGCCGGTTCGTCCTTTGAAAAGGCAGTAAAGACCACCTGCTTCCTCGCGGATATGAACGACTTTGCAGCGTTCAACGAGATATACGGCAGATACTTCACAGGTCTCCCGGCAAGGAGCTGCGTTGCGGTGAAGTCCCTCCCCAAGGGCGTACTCGTCGAGGTAGAGGTCATAGCCGAGAGCAGCCTCTGAACAGTTGAGAGTTTATAGCTGAAAGTTGATAGTTGCGGTGTCTGCTTACGCGGACGTATCAAAAGGCTTTGCAATGACCTTGCTTTGATAAATCGCCGGCAGGCGATACCTTAACTCTCAATTCTCAACTCTCAACTTTTACCGATATTTCGTTTCATCACCGGAAGGAGAATAATATGACAGTCCGCGAATTACAGGATAAAATACTGAAACTCAAAAAAGAGACCGATACCGCTATCCTCGCCCACTGCTACCAGTCGCGCGAGATAGTCGAAATAGCCGATTTTACCGGCGACAGCTACAAGCTCAGCGTTGACGCAAAGGGAGTACCACAGAAAAATGTCATCTTCTGCGGCGTTCACTTCATGGCTGAGACAGCGAAAATGCTCTCCCCTGAAAAGCACGTCTACCTCTCCAGCAGACACGCCGGCTGCCCCATGGCTGAGCAGATGGACGCAGAAATGATAAGCGCGGTAAAGGCTGCCGAGCCGGACAGGACTGTTGTTGCCTACATCAACACCACAGCCGAGCTGAAAACGGTCTGCGATGTATGCGTTACGTCCTCCAGCGCACTGAAAATAGTCAAGGCTCTGGACAACGACAAGCTGCTGTTTATCCCCGACTGCAACCTCGGCGACTATGTGAAGCGCCAGTGTCCCGAAAAGGATATCAAGCTCCTTCAGGGCGGCTGCCCCACACACGCAAGAGTGACCGTGAAGGAAGTCGAAGCCGCAAAGGCTGAGCACCCGGGCGCTCTCTTCCTCGTTCACCCCGAATGTCAGCCGGCAGTTGTGGCACTTGCTGATTACGTTGGTTCGACCACAGGCATCATGGACTATGCGAAGAAGTCTGACGCAAAGGAGTTCATCATCGGCACGGAGACCTCTATCGCGGAGCATTTGCAGTACGACTGTCCAGAGAAGAAGTTCTATCCAGTTACAAAGGACATCGTCTGCCACAATATGAAGCTCACTACCCTGCCGGACATCTACAACACCCTGCTTGCGATAAGCGGTCAGGGCGGCGAGGCGTTCGAGATACTCATGGACGACGAGCTCATCGCAAAGGCACGCCGTCCCATTGACGAAATGATAAGGCTCGGCGGCTGATATGACTGAACTTGTTGAAAAACTTTACCGCACAGGTGACCTCACCGACACCGAGCTTGCCGCACTTATTGAGACTGATGACACGGAAGCTGCCGCTCTGCTGAAAAAATACGCTGACGAGGTGCGCCGGAAATACTACGGCACGAAGGTCTTTCTCCGCGGACTTATCGAGATATCGTCCTACTGCAAAAACGACTGCCTGTACTGCGGTATCCGCCGCAGCAACAGGGACGCCGACCGCTACCGCCTCACAAAAGAGCAGATACTTTCCTGCTGCGAAAACGGCTACGCACTGGGCTTCCGGACGTTCGTCATGCAGGGCGGCGAGGACGCTTACTTCACCGATGACGTCATGGTCGAAATTATCTCGGAGATACGCCGGAAGTACCCCGACTGCGCGATAACACTGTCCCTCGGGGAGCGTTCGCGCGGAAGCTACAAGCGCATGAAGGAAGCCGGTGCGGACAGATACCTCCTCCGTCACGAAGCTGCTGACGAGGAGCTTTACCAGAAGCTCCACCCGGCTGAGCTGAGCCTTGAAAGCCGGAAAAACTGCCTGTTCACGCTGCGTGAGCTCGGCTATCAGGTGGGCGCAGGCTTCATGGTCGGAGCGCCCTTCCAGACCACTGAAAATCTCATCAGCGACCTGCGGTTCTTACAGGGATTGCAGCCGCAGATGATCGGCATAGGACCGTTCATTCCCCATCATAACACGCCCTTTGCCGATGAAAAGGGCGGCACTCTCGTACTTACCCTGCGGCTTCTCGGTATCATACGGCTTATGTTCCCGACCGTTCTCCTCCCGGCGACTACCGCGCTCGGAACTGTTGCTCCGAACGGACGCGAGCTCGGACTTATGACCGGCTGCAACGTCGTTATGCCCAATCTTTCGCCGGTAATGGTTCGTAAGAAGTACGACCTCTACGACAACAAGATATGCACAGGCGAGGAAGCGGCTGAATGCCGCGGCTGCCTGCAAAGACGAATAGAGTCCGCCGGTTATACCATTGCCTGCGAACGCGGCGATCCAGCGTGACGGGGCGATACCGCCGTGGGCGGATAATACCCGCCCCTGCAAAACATCACCGGAACGATGCCGCTGCTAAGCACTGATCACTAATTCATTAGGAGTAAAATATGAAAGCACGTTTTCATCTTCCCGATTTTTCGGGGAATTTCAAGCTTAATCTCTTATTTGCCGATATGCTGAAAAACCGTCCGGACTTCTTCCGCGAGGGTGTGGAGATAGCCTCTTTCTACGGTGTTTTCCCTCCCTGCCTCTGGAACGGCGGCAGACCTCAGGGCGGCATGACTGACAAGAACTACATAAAGTCGGTCATCAAGGCGTTCAACGACCGCGGAATACCGCTCCGCTACACCTTCACCAACCTCATGCTCGAAAAGAAGCACCTCTCGGACGAGCGCTGCAATATGGTACTCAATCTCTCCAACAACGGTCTGAACGAGTGCATCGTCGGCTCTCCCGTGCTCGAGGACTACCTCCGCCGGAACTACCCTAAGTTCAAGCTGACGAGTTCCACCTGCAAGCGCCTGAATACCGAAGAAGCCCTTCTCGCCGAGCTTGAAAAGGACTATCACATCGTCGTACTTGACTACGATTTCAACAACAATTTCGAGGTGCTGGAGAAGCTTCCGCGCAAGAAAGATATCGAGCTTCTGGTCAACGCCTGCTGCGAACCGGAGTGTCCGCGCAGACTGGAGCATTACAAGACTATCGGCACCCAGCAGATAGCCTACTGCGAGCATATAAAGAAGTATCCCAATCTGCCGTTCGATGCGGATAAGTACGACACAGGCAGGTTCGGTGACTGTCCCTATGCGATGCGCGGAACGTTCGAGATACGCGGACTGAAAACGCACATTTCCCCCGATGCTATCTGGGAGAAGTATATCCCTATGGGCTACGAGCAGTTCAAGATAGAGGGCAGAACGGCAAGCGCCGTCAACGTCCTCGAGACCTATATGTACTACATGGCAAAGCCGGAATGCCGCGACGAAGCGCGTTTCTTCCTGCTGAAGGCTATGGAGAATACCGGCGCAATGAGGTTCACATGATATGAGAGCAAGATTTCATCTGCCGGACTTCACCCGGCACTTCACATTCAATCTGATATTTGCCGAGATGCTGAAAAACTGTCCGCAGTATTTCCGCGAGGGCGTGGAGATAGCCTCGGTCTACGGCGCATTCCCCCCGGCGATATGGAACGGCGGACGCTTCCAGTACGGTCAGTGCGACAAATCGTTCATAAAGCAGGTCATAACCGAGTTCAACCGCCGCGGAATACCCCTGCGCTTCACGTTCACGAACCCCATGCTTGAAAAGAAGCACCTCAGCGACAAATTCTGCAATATGATAATGCACTACGCCGACAACGGGCTGAACGAGGTCATCGTGGCTTCACCGCTGCTGGAGGAGTATATCCGCAAGAACTACCCGAGCTACAAGCTCACGAGCTCCACCTGCAAGCGCATCACCGACCCGGACAAGCTCTATGACGAGATAGATAAAGACTACCACATCGTCGTTATCGACTACGACCTCAACAACAAATTCGATATCCTCGAAAAGATACAGGACAAGAAAAAGTGCGAGCTGCTCGTCAATGCCTGCTGCAATCCGGGCTGCAAGAGACGTTCCGACCACTACAAGTCCATCGGCGTTGAACAGCTTGTCTATGCAGATTATCTCAAAAGCGGCTCGAGCGAGGACTTCGATTTCACAGTTGACCCGAAGTTCGACAAGTATGTTGACAAGTCGCTCACCGAATGTCCCTGCATGAAGCGTACTCTTTTCGAGATAAAGGACCTTTCGACCCACATCTCCCCGGACGATATCTGGGAAAAATACATTCCTATGGGCTTTGAGCAGTTCAAGATAGAGGGACGCACTATCGAGCTTTTCAACCTCGTCGAGCACTATATGTACTACATGATTAAACCCGAGCTCCGCGATGAGGCAAGGCTCATGCTCTATGTCCAGCTCGTCCGTCAGGGCGTTATCAAGACAGAATTCTGACCGAGGAGGATTAATATGAAGGCAGCTCCGGTATTCAGCGACAATATGGTACTGCAAAGAGGCAGGAACGTCCGTATCTTCGGCACCCTCTCCGGAAGCGAGAGTGCGGTCACGGTACGCATTCCCGAACTCGGCATACGCGCGGAAGCGGTCATATCCGGCAGAAAATGGGAGGCTGTACTGCCGCCCATGGAGGCTTGTGACTGCTGCACGGTAGAGCTCGTCAGCGGCGCGGTAATGAAGATATTCCGCAATGTCGCGGTCGGCGAGGTCTGGCTCTGCGGAGGTCAGTCCAACATGGAATACGAGCTGCACAACGACAAAAACGGCACGGCAGAGCTGAAAGACTGCGCCCGTGAGAACGTCAGGTTCTTCTATACCCCGAAATGCCCGGTCATAGACGCTGAACACCGCCGCTCCTTCGCGGAAAGCCGCTGGGATATGCCCTCGGAGGACAACTCCCGTGCGTGGTCGGCGGTCGGCTGGTACTTCGCAAAGGAGCTCAGCCGGAAGCTCGGCGTGACCGTCGGACTTATCGGCTGCAACTGGGGCGGAACCTCCGCTTCGGCTTGGGTAAGGCGCGGCTATCTCATGCGTGACGAGCGCCTGCGCCCATATATCGACGAATACGAGAGCGCAATTTCCGGCAAGTCAGACGAGGAAATGCTGACCGAATATGACGAATATGTCGCTTACCATAAAGAGTGGGAAAAGCGTGTCGGAAAATGCTATGCCGAGCGTCCGGATATAGACTGGAACGAGGTGCTGGAGATATGCGGTGAGAACAGATATCCCGGTCCTATGGGAATAAAAAACCCGATGCGTCCCTGCGGTCTGCACGATACGATGATAGACTTCGTTCGTCCGTACACCCTTGCAGGCGTTCTGTGGTACCAGGGCGAATCCGATGACCACCACCCGGAGGTCTACGACGTGCTCCTCAGCACGCTTATCGGTGAATGGCGCGAGGAATGGCACGATATCGGGCTCCCGTTCATGATAGTTCAGCTCCCGATGTTCAGATACGAAACAGAACCGGATAGCAAAAAATGGGCAGCCATTCGTGATGCCCAGATGAAGGTCTTCCGCACAGTGAAGAACACCGGTCTCGCGGTCGCACTTGACTGCGGCGAGCTGAACAATATCCACCCGGCAGACAAGTCACAGATAGGGCACAGGCTGTATCTGCAAGCCCTCTCTGAGGTCTACAGGCTTGCCGGCAGGAAGGATACACTTCCGCCGGTTTTCAGCGGCTTCACTGCCTCCGGAAACCGCGCTGTACTGCGGTTCACCAACTGCCGCGGATTTGAAGTCAGGGGCAGTCTCAGCGGCTTCGAGGCAGCCGGACCGGACGGCGTATTCGTTCCGGCAGAGGCTGAGATATCGGGCTGTGAAATAGTCCTGACCGCCGGTATATCACCGATAACCGCCGTCCGCTACAAGTGGACGAATTACGCCGGCGTTGAACTGTTCGGCACAAACGGGATACCGGTACCGCCCTTCACGACCGCATCAGCGGCAGATAATTAATGATACATAATAACAGGAGTATGCCGGGCAAGAGCCGGTCATACTCCTGTTTTGTCACAGACGGCAAAAGAGCGTGTCCGGTCGGGGACACGCTCTGTTTTATGTTAATTTGCTCTTACAAGTCTTGCAGCGTTGCCGTTTCCGTAGTGGAGCTCGTCGGGATAATCCTTGATGTAGTAGTAAGAACCGAACTCTGTCGGCAAACCGCCGTGGAAATTCACTCTCGTTATCTTTGTTCCGCCGATCTCCTCGAAGTCAACGGTAACAGTACCGCTCTGGCTCTCTCCGTCATTGCCTGTGTAAGTGTAGGAACCGTCTGCGTTAATTGTCACTGTACCAGCGTCAACACGGTCAACGTCAAGATCGTTGCTCTCTGAGGTCTGCAATGTCCACTTTCCGGCAAAGAAGTCTGCTGTCGGAATGCCGTCGTCCTCAGTCGCAGGCTGAGTTGTGGTAACGGTTTCCGTTGTGGTGGCATATGTGGTCGTCTCCGCAGCTGCTGTTGTTTCGGGAGCTGCCGTGGTCTCCGGAGCTTCGCTTCCGGTCTCCGTCTCAGTGGAGGGCTCTGTTGTCAGATATTCCTCAGTTGACGAATCTGTTGTGACTACCGCGAGCATATCATCCCCCGGCTTGCTGCTGTTTTTCTTTATGAGGGCTGTGCTTCCGATGATGATTCCGGCTACAAGTATCAGCGAGGCTGCTGTACTGAGCGGTGCGAGCCATGCAGGTCTCTTTCTGCGCTCAACGCCTGAAACGACATCATTCTCATTCATTTTTATATTGCCTCTGTTTATTCTCTCGGCCTTTTCCATAGTATACTTCCTTTCGCTCATTTCGAGTATTTTATCAAGCTGTTTGTCCGATATCTCAGGACACTGTCCGATAAGTCTGTCCATTTGGTCATTCTCCGCATTTTCAAGAATATCAAAGATCCTCTTATCTTTCATTGCCGTTCCCTCCTTACACATTCATTCCGCTCTCGACAAGCTTTGCGCGGAGCTTATCCATAGCTCTGGAGCATCTCGTCCTGACCGCCATCGCTGTCATTGAAACGCTTCTGGCTATTTCCTTTGAATTGCGGTTGTAATAGTATTTCTGGATGAGTATAGTCGAATCGGGCTCGCCGAGTTCGGCTATCTTATCGAGGAGCATCCGGCGCAGTTCGGAACGGTCAACCTGTTCGTCAACACTGAAATCGGAAACGAGCTCCTTCATATCATCATCGTCAGCCTCTGTCATATGTGCAGCCCTTGCGGTCAGGCTCCGGAAGCTGTCTATCGCCTTTCTTTTGGCGACAGTCGAAATAAGGTACTTGACATCGCCTTCCGCCGAGATGTCTATATCGCACTTCATGAAGATATCTGCAAAGACATCGCTCACGCATTCTTCAACGTCCTCATTAGTGCCGCAGCTTCTCAGCTTGTTGTATACGATAGCATAGACGTATCTTCCGTATTCCCTGACAAGAGCTTTATGACAGTCAGCAGGCGAACGCTGCATCATTTCTGCCAGTTCCTTGCTTGTCATGTCCATTCCTCCCTGCGTATTGTTGTTTAAGATCGACCTTTCATACAGAACAATCGAAATGACTTTGCCAGGTGTTACACTCTGAAGAAAAAAATTTTTTCCGGCGGATATTTTCAAGCCGCCGCTTGCAGAAAGAGCCATAAGGCATTACCTTATGGCTCGTTATCACTTTCCGTTCTTTTTCATTGTCCTGCGTACTACCGTTTTAAGGCGCTCGCAGGTGTCGTGCGGAAACTCGGTTATGAACTTTATCGCCTGAGAATGTGCCTCCTCCTGCGGAAGTTTCAGAAAATTGCGGAAGAAGGTATAGACCTCGCCGAACGTTGAGAATATCTCTGCGACCGCCTGTTTACCCTCGGGAGTCAGCACTACGCTGTTACCGAAGTCCTCGTATACCAGTCCGCAGTTTGCAAGGCACCTCAGCATCTTGCTGACGCTCGGACGGGAAACGCCGAGATGGCGCGAAATATTCACGCATCTGACGTATTCGTCTATATCCGACAGCTCCTTTATCGCTATAAGATACTTTATCTGACCTGCACAGTGAGTCATGGCTTCCTCCTTACTTGTCCGAGTCGATCAGGTGCCAGTAGCCCTTGAGGTAAACCGCACCTGAAATCACCGTCAGCGCCGTTGAGATCCATATGAGCACCGGTATCGTTACATTGTTCACCGCCTTGAAAAGCGTGCATGACATACTTATTTCAAGGTCATAGCAGAGACTCAGCCAGAATATGACCGCGATGATAGTCACCATTGTGAAAGCGGTTTTCAGCTTTCCCCAGATACCGGCGGCAACGACTACTCCTCCGCCGGCGGCAAGCAGTCTCAGTCCGGAGACCATGAACTCTCTTGCGCTTATGATAATGAGCGGGATAGCGCCCATTCTGACCTCGTCCATTTCGACGAACACCGTAAGTGCCGCTATAACAAGGACCTTGTCCGCGAGGGGATCGAGGAACTTGCCGAAGTTCGTTACAAGTCCTCTCTTGCGGGCTATTTTTCCGTCGAGCGCATCGGTTATCGAGGCTGCGGAGAATATCACAAGGGCGATGAAATAGTGGAACGGTATGTCGATATACATGAACAGCAGGAAAAAGGGTATGAGCAGTACTCTCAGAAGTGTGAGCTTATTCGGTAAATTCATGTGGCTTCCACCTCTCCGATCAGGTCATAATCCAGCGTATCGGTAATCCTGATCCTTACATAATCGCCCACGCTGAGGGGCTTGGATGAAGTAAAGAATACTTTTCCGTCGATATCGGGCGCATCGTTTGCCGTTCTTCCGAACCAGCACTCGCCGAATCTGTCGAAGCCTTCGACAACAGCTTCAAACTCTCTGCCCATGAGCTTCTGGTTATTCTCGGCGCTTATCATGAGCTGCTGCTCCATGATGATGTCAGCGCGGTGTGAGGCTGTTTCCTCGTCGATCTGGTCGGGGAAGTCCGAAGCCTTCGTGCCCTCCTCCTGAGAATAGGCGAAGCAGCCGAGCCTGTCGAAGCGCACTCTCTGGACGAACTCAGCCAGTTCATTGAACTGCTCCTCTGTCTCGCCGGGGAAGCCGGTAATGAGGGTGGTACGCAGTATAACTCCCGGTACCTTCTCACGGATATGGCTGAACAGCGCCTCCAGCTCCTCCGGACTGCCCCAGCGTCCCATGCGGCTGAGTATGTCCTTATCGCAGTGCTGTATCGGTATTTCGAGGTATTTCACGAGCTTTTCCTCGGAAGCTATGGTGTCGAGGAGCTCGTCGGTGATGCGTTCCGGATAGCAGTAGAGCGTGCGTATCCATTTCAGCCCGTCTATTTTGCAGAGCTCGCGCAGGAGCTCCGGGAGCTTTGACTTGCCGTAAAGGTCCTCGCCGTAGCGGGAGGTATCCTGTGCGATGACAACGAGCTCGGTAACGCCGTTTTCAGCAAGGGTACGCGCTTCCGCAAGAACGTCCTCCATAGGCACGCTGCGGAATTTCCCCCTTATCAAGGGTATAGCGCAGTAGGTGCAGCAGTTCGAGCAGCCCTCGGCGACCTTCAGGTAGGTGAAGAACGGGAGCGTGGATATGATACGCTCACCTGTAAGCTCGGCATCGAGCTTTGGTGAGAAGTGGATGTACTTTTCGCCGGCAAGAACCTTGTCAAGTATATCCACGATGTCCTTGTTGTCGCCTATGCCGATAACGGCATCAGCCTCCGGGAAAAGCTCAGCAGCCTCCTCCTTGTAGCGTTCGGTAAGGCAGCCTGTGAGGACTATCTTTTTGAGAGTGCCGTCCGCTTTGAGCTTGCCCAGCTCGAGTATGGTCTCGATAGCCTCCTCCTTAGCGGATTTGATGAAGCCGCAGGTGTTGACCACCGCTATATCGGCAAGTCCTGGTTCAGTCACCAGTTCATAGCCGTGTTTTTTGAGTTTGTGGAGCATACGCTCGGAGTCAACGAGATTCTTTGAACAGCCAAGCGACACCATTCCTACCTTGACGGGCATTATTGTTCCTCCATATCGAAGTATTCATCTATGGCGCGTTTTACGTCAGCGAAGCTGTATCCGCAGCGCACCAGCGAGCACCTGACCTTTTCTATGGCTCTGAGGTCATTCCTGTCGGTCAGAAAACGCGCGTATTTTGTTCCGATCAGTCCGGCAAGGTTCTCGTCCGTGCTGTCGGAGAAGCGGCTCAGAGCCTCATCGGCTGCCGCCCTTTCTATACCGTGCTGCATGAGTTCTCTCCGGGCACGGTGTATGCCGTATTTCTTCACGCTTATATATTTATATGCGAGACGTTCGGCGTATCTTTCATCGTTGATTATGCCCTCCTCCGCAAGATGTCTTACGGTATCACGGCATATCTCAGTGCTGCGGAACTCGTCCGTGAGCTTTTTGAGCAGTTCGGCGGAGGAATAGTCCCTGTAAGATAGCTTCCTCAGTGCCGCAGCGCGTATCTTTGCCTTAACGGCAGCCCTCATGAGCTCCGAGAATTCCTTGTCGCTGAGCTCATCGCCTTCACGCAGACCGAAATCAAAGACCGTATCGGCAAACAGCGCGAGCCTTCTTCCGTCATCGAACGAAACGGCGTATCTGCGCTTGTTGAGGGGCTTTAAGGAGAGTATCCTCATTGTCAGTCAGCAGGGGTGAATTCCTCGAAATCCTCGTCGATATCAGCGAGGATATCGTCACTGTCCGAGGGCTTTCCGTCCTCAGAAGCGGTAGCTGATGCACCGGAAGCCGAATCATCGCCCTTGGGCTCGATAACGCCTTCGAGCTCGCCCTTTCTTGCGAGTATCTGCTCCTCTATCTCCTTCATGAGCTTCTCGTCGGTCTTGAGTATCTCCTTGACGTTGTCGCGCCCCTGACCGAGTTTCTGGTCGTTATAGCTGAACCACGAGCCGCCCTTCTTGATTATGCCGAGCTCCGTCGCAAGGTCGAGCACCTCTCCGGTGCGTGAAATTCCGGTGCCATACATCAGATCGAAGGTACACTCCTTGAAAGGCGGAGCGACCTTGTTCTTTACGACCTTGCACTTTGTGGACGAGCCGATGATAGTGCTGCCGGACTTGATAGCCTCGCCCTTTCTTACCTCGATGCGGACAGAAGCGTAGAATTTAAGTGCGCGACCGCCGGGGGTAGTCTCCGGATTGCCATACATAACGCCAATCTTTTCGCGTATCTGGTTTATGAATATAGCAACACAGCTCGATTTTGAGATGGCTGCCGTGAGCTTTCTCATAGCCTGTGACATAAGTCTTGCGAGCTGACCAACATGAAGGTCGCCCATTTCACCGTCAATTTCGGCGCGTGTGGTCATTGCGGCAATGGAATCGAGGACGATAACGTCGATAGCACCGGAGCGTATCAGTGCTTCGGCAATTTCAAGAGCCTGTTCGCCGCTGTCCGGCTGTGAAACGAGAAGGTCGTTGGTGTTTACTCCGAGAGCATGAGCATAGACCGGGTCGAGAGCGTGCTCAACGTCGATGAAAGCGACCTCACCGCCCTGCTTCTGAGCCTGAGCTATAATCGAGAGCGCAACGGTGGTCTTACCGGAGCTTTCGGGTCCGTATATCTCGACTATTCTTCCGCGCGGCACACCGCCGATTCCGAGAGCCATATCGAGGGTCATCGAGCCGGTGGGGATAGCCGCAACATCGAGCTTCTTTGTCTCGCCGAGACGCATTATCGAGCCTGTGCCGTACTTCTTCTCTATCTGCTTGAGAGCGCCTGCGAGAGCGGACTTCTTGTCCTCATCGGTCGCCGCTTTAGTGACTGGCGCTTTCTTAGCAAGTTCCTTCTTTGCCATTGTGATTCCTCCGTAAAAATATTATGAAATAGTATCCTGTATCAAGCCGTTATCCGAGCCTTTAGCCGTTCAGGCTTATATGCTCAGACGTTACACCGCCGTCATTCACATCTATCACGAGGTACGAAGCCCCTTCAAGACCGGTCGCCGAGACCGAAACGACGTTCCCCTTCACGAAATTCTGGTGACAGTGTCCGATAACGGCAAGGTCATATTTCGTTACAGCGTCCCTTTTGCAGGCTTCATCGAACGTGCCGTCTTTCAGGCTTGAAAGCGGCAGAAATGGGTATGCGGCAGGTGTATCCAGAAACAGAAAGTGCGAAAAATGCAGCCTGTGTCCGCAGTATTCAGCTTCGTAAAACAGCGGCATCTTCCTGATGAAATCCGTCTGAACGGGGGTGAGCTTCGCCCTCACTTCGTCATAGTAGGCTCTCAGGTGCTCCACATCGGGGTCAACGTCAACGCCGTGCTCCGCATAGAGCTCACAGTTTCCCTTCAAGCAGACGATGCCGCTGTTCATCAGCAGCTCAAGGCACTCGAATTCCTCGTTGCCGCGCTGGAAGATATCTCCCAGAAACACCGTAACGTCCGCGTTCCGTTCCCTTATCCGTTCAAGGACTGCCTTCAGCGCACTGAGGTTTCCGTGAACATCTGAAAAGACTGCTATCTTCATAGGTTTCCCCTTCCCTGTTTTCAGTGCTTCACAGCGGAAGCAGTACGGATAATTCCGCCGCCGTCTTTGCGGAAGCTTATATCTGTGAAGCCGCAGCTTCTGAGGATTTCTTCAACATCTCCATGCTGACCCAAGCCGAATTCAAAGGCGATGATGCCGCCTTCACGGAGCTTATCTCTCCACTTTTCAGCTATGGCACGGTAATAGTCCAGACCGTCGCTTCCTCCGAAAAGCGCAAGTGACGGCTCGCAGAGGACCTCTGTTTCAAGCTCAGTCATATCCTGCGCGGTGAGGTACGGCGGATTTGATACGATGACATCAGCCTCCGGGAGAGTGCTTATGACCTCCGGAGAAAGGATGTCGCCTTCGATGATATGTATACGGGAATTGTTGAGTTCCCGGTTCTTTCTGAGATATGCGAGGGCTTCCGGTGACATTTCAACGGCGTATATCTCCGCACCGGGAAGCTCTCTTTCGAGCGCGAGCGCGATGCAGCCCGAACCGCTGCAAAGGTCCGCGATGACAGGTGACCTTATGCCTTTTTCCCGGCATATGTCAAGCGTATGCTCAACGAGAGTCTCGGTGTCGGGACGCGGTATCAGCACGCCTTCGCCGACATAGAGCTCAATGCCATAGAACTCCCATTTTCCGAGGAGGTACTGGAGTGGCTCGCCCTCTGAGCGTGCCTTCACAAGTCCGCGGATACGTTCTGCGGTCCCGGGAGGGATTTCCTTCCCCGGCAGGAACAGGGGATTTTTGTCGCCGAGCATATCCTGAAATATGCAGAGAACGTCGAAGTCTGCGGATTCCTTTCCGGCGGCGTTCAGCAGGGCGACACACTCGTCATAGAGCTGACGGCGCGACACTTTTTTTAATTCATAATTCATAATTAGTCATCAGTGCAAAGTGCATAGTATTTTTAATTCGGAATGCGGAATTGAGGTGTCCGCCTGCGTGGACGGATTTTATTTATATTTTATCGCCGGCAGGCGATACCGCAATTATTCTTTGTGGCGGTGTTTGCGCCGTCACACTGTTTACCACTTATCCTCGGTCTTGTCCTGCGGAATGCAGGGGGTGAGGGCGGCTATCGCTATCTCTATCATGCTGTCGTCCGGCTCACGGGTTGTTATGCGCTGCATAGCAAGTCCGGGCGCGGAAAGTATCTTCGTGAACAGGTTGTCGTGGTTTCCGGCAAGGCGTATGAATTCATAGGATATACCAACGATAAGCGGAAGCATCGCAAGTCCGACGAGTATGCGCTTCCATGTCTCCATTGCCGGTATCAGGCACATCATGAGTATTCCAACGATGAGCACGATGAAGATGAAGCTCGTTCCGCAGCGCTTGTGGAAGCGTGTCTGCTTGCGGACGTTCTCGACCGTAAGTGGGAGCTCAGCCTCGTGGCAGGCAATGGTCTTGTGCTCAGCACCGTGGTACATATACTGCCTGCGTATGTCCTTCATAAGGCTTACCAGTGCCATATATGCCACAAATATCGCTATTTTTATGATGCCCTCGACCAGCGAGCGGAGTATCCGCCTGTCCCTGACCTCCGGTATCATTCCGGCTATCCATTTCGGGAGGACTGCAAACAGTCCCACAGCCATGACTATGCCGATTATCACGCCGATATACATCATGACGGTGAAGAATGCGGAGGACTCCTGTTCCTTCTTTTCCTCGTCGGTGAGCTGCTTCTCAGCCGACCTCATCATGTATTTGTAGCCTTTTTTCAGCGATATAACGAAGTTCGTACAGCCGCGCACAAGGGGCACCTTTCTGTACCACGGTGCGCCCTTGCCGTTGTTTTCCTCCCATGTTTCGAGGTCAACGGTACCGTCCGGAAGCCGGCAAGCCATAGCACCGGTATTCGGACCGAGCATCATGATGCCCTCGATGAGTGCCTGTCCGCCGATCTTCGAGCGGAATTTTTCGCTTGTATTCTGGTTATTGCTCATAGGTTCTCCTTATGCCGGTCAGCTGTTCTGCATTACCGGCAGTTTTATAGTAACGGTAGTACCCTTGCCCTCGCCGGGACTTGTAATATCGAGAGTACCACCGTGGAGGCTGACTATCTCGTCCGCGACCGCAAGTCCGATGCCGGAGCCGCGCCGCGTGTGGTTAGCCTTGTAGAATTTGGTCTTTACCTTTGCAAGGTCTGATTTTTTAATGCCCATGCCGGTATCGGTGACGGAGACAACGACCATGCCGCCGCTTTCGGAGGCTTTTATCGTTACCGTGCCGCCCTCAGTCGAATACTTCACAGCATTGTCGATGATGTTGATGAACACCTGACGGATACGGTTCTTGTCACCGAATACGAAAGGCAGCATTTCCGGCTCATCGTATGTAATGGTGATGCCGTCGCGCCGTGCCTTGTCGCTGTATATCAGCACTGCGTCGCCGAGCTCTGCGAGAATATCCATAGCCGCACTGCGGAGAGTGAAGTGACCGTTCTGCATACGCGAGAAATCAAGGAGCTCCTCAACCATCTGGGAAAGTCTCTCGGTCTCGTTAACGATAACTCCGACGCCCTTTTTCATGGTATCGGGGTTTTCACCGCCGTCCACCATGAGCGTTTCCGCCCAGCCCTTTATAGCCGTGAGCGGCGTTCGCAGTTCGTGGGATACCGAGGAAATGAACTCATTCTTCATCGCCTCCGCCGTTGACAATTCATCCGCCATATGGTTTATGGCAGTACACAGGTCGCCTATCTCGTCGTTGGAGCTGTTGTCTATGCGGACCGAGAAGTCGCCCATTGCGAATTTGCTCGCTATACCGCTTATCTGACGTATCGGCTTTACGATAGAACCGGCGAAGAACAGACCGGTGGTGATGATTATGAGAAGTATTATCAGCGTAACTATCGTTATCGCGATGATGTAGTTTTTTATGGTATTATCTATATCCGTGAGCGATGTTACCATGCGGACGGACGAATACTCGCTGCTGAGCGCGGATATCGGAACGGACACCGCGAGCACCTTTTCACCGCTGTCGAGCTTTCCGATGTAGGAGCCTTCTCCTTTTTCCATTGCGTCCTCATAGTCCGGCATAGGCGCGTCAGCATCAGGCGAGAAGCCCGAGGACGTGAGCACTACCCTACCCTTTGAGTTTATCGCCATGAGCTCTATCTTGTCCTTCTCGTTGAAGGTCTCGAGGAGGTTTCTCATTTCCGCGGAGAAATTCGCGGCGCTGTCCTGCGAATGTATGCTCAGAACGCTCGTTACGGCGTTTATCTTGGAAAAGAGGTACTGCTTCGCGGAGTTGTAATAATAGCTCTGGAGCGCATAGATTATCGCCATTTCAATTACAAGGAGCGCAAGGACTATAACACCGAGGTTATTTATCGCCCAGCGCCTTGTGATGCTTTTTTTCGCCATTATTTACTGTGGGTCGTTCCACTTGTAGCCGTAGCCCCATATGGTTATGATGAACTTGGGACTTGAAGGCTCGTCCTCTATCTTCATGCGTATACGGCGGATATTCACATCGACTATCTTGTCGTCGCCGTAGTAGCTCTCGCCCCAGATGTGATTGAGGATGCTTGCGCGGTCGAGGGCGGTATTCTTGTTGTTCATGAAGAATTCGAGTATCTGGTATTCGACCTGTGTAAGCTCGATAGGCTCGTTGTCCTTAGTAACCGTCCTGCTTTTGAGGTTGAGCACGAAGGGACCGGATTCGATGACCGACTGCTTTTCGTTCTTGATGAAGCTCATGCACACTCTGCGGTATATCGCATCAACTCTCGCGGTGAGCTCGGAGGGTGAGAAGGGCTTGGTGATATAATCATCGGCACCTATCATAAGACCGCTCACCTTATCCATTTCCTGAGTTCTTGCGGTGAGCATGATAATGCCTATCGTAGAGCTTTTCTCGCGTATCTTCTTGCAGACCTGAAAGCCGTCGATGCCGGGCATCATGATGTCGAGGAGAACGATATCGAAGTTGCCGTGTTCAGCCTCGAAGGTCTTCAGAGCAGCCTCGCCGCAGTTGACGTCAACGACATCGTATCCGGCGCGTTTGAGGTTGATAACTACGAATTCGCGGATAGTATCCTCGTCCTCGCAGATAAGGATTCGTTTCATTGCCGTTTCCTCCTTTGTTGATTTATAATTATACTAATGCGTAATGCGTGATTATTATTCCGAGAACAGGAATCCTACCGCCACATCTCCTGCCGTAGCGTTCAGACCGTCATCATACTGCTCTCCGTCCTGCGGTATATAGGCAAGATACGAGGTCTCGCCCCTTGTTCTCAGGAGCATATATCCCGAGAGCAGCCTGTCCTCGCGCGAGGGGGTATCCTCAGCGCAGAATATGCGGAGGAGTTCCCTGCCGGTATTTCCGTCCGAATAGGAACAGAAAACTATCTCGCCGTTGATGATGTCGCGCTTCACGGTGACTTTTCCGCGCCAGCGCTCCGGGAAAACGAAGATATATCCCTCGCCGACACTGTAATATGAGCAGCACTTCTTTTCAAGGCGGTCGTCCTTGTCGATAAACTGCCAGTTTGTGAGCTTCATCTGTTCGCTCTCCGGCGCTTCCTCATATCCGGGAGATATGGTCTGCACGGGTATTTCGAGCAAGCCGTCGCCGTCAACGTCAAGCGAGCGGCAGCCTGCCGGGCGTATAGTCGAGAGCGACTCCTCCGGAGTGCCGAATACCTTGCTGAGACCCGTCGCGCCCATATAGATAACGTCAGTCTGTATCGAGCCTGTGCCCGAGACGGCGTCGATGTAGAGTCCCTGACGGTTTCCGCCGATCTTTCCGTAGCGAAGGCTGTCGAACTCGGTAAAGCTTCCGCTGAGGTCGCAGGTGTAGTGGTGGTATTTTCCCTCGTTATCGAGCTGATAGGCTTCTGCAAGCGCAGGCGAGCCTGTCGCGGAGCTCGTCAGAAGGAGAAATTCGTTCTGACCGTCGCTGTTGAGGTCGGTAACGTCAATGAATGAGCAGGCGGACGAGAAGTCCGAGAACATCATTCCCTCCGAGGGCGAATAGTTATAGACCGTGACGTTCTTCTCCGAGCGGTTGATAAGGTTGCACCCGATGATAATATTTATCCTGTCGTTGCTGCCGAGCTTTGAGATGATGACCTTCTCGATCTCCGCACCCTTTATCGGGTCATCGCAGACCGAGCGCCATTTGCCGCCGTCCTGGTCGAGAACGTTCATGCGGAGAGTATTTTCATCCATAGTGAGACCCGTCTTCTCATAGAAGACGATAGCCTCGTTTCCGCCGTCGTCGTCGATATCCTCGACTATAAAGGCGGAGAGATACTTGCCCGAACGCGGATATTTAAGGCTTATCGACGAGCCTGCCGCGTCTGTGAGGGCGCTGTATATCTGCTCCTGCTCAACGCTGAGCTTGGGCGGAGCCATGAGATTGTCAATGTTGTTGCCGAAGGTACAGCCGGTCGCGGTAAGCATAGCCGCGGACACGGCAACAGATACTATCGCTTTCATGATCCTTCTGACGCCGGAACGGTTCAGCGGTCGCTGAGCTTGACGTAGCTGCGCTCCTTGGCTATCGACTTGTAAGCGGGACGGATTATCCTTCCGCCTGTGAGTATCTCCTCCATGCGGTGAGCAGCCCAGCCAGCCATACGCGCAACTGCGAACAGCGGAGTGAACAGCTCGTCCGGTATGCCGAGCATACGGTAAACAAGACCGGAATACATATCGACATTGGCACACATTACCTTTGCGCTGCCCTTGACCTCGAGGAATACCTCGGGGGTAAGGCGCTCGATAGTTTCGAGAAGGCGGAATTCAGCCTCTATCTCCCTGCCCTTTGCGAGCTCGAATGCCTTCTTTTTGAGGATGACCGCACGCGGGTCGGAAATGGTGTAGACCGCGTGGCCCATACCGTAAATAAGACCGGAACCGTCGTTTGTCTCGTGGCGGATCGTGCGGCGCATATAGTCAGCGACCTCGCCCTCGTTGTCCCAGTGCTTGATATTCGCCTTGAAGTTGTCGAGCATATGGATGACCTGCAAGTTCGCGCCGCCGTGACGGGGTCCCTTGAGGGCGCATATTGCCGAAGAATAAGCCGAATACGGATCTGTGCCGGACGAAGTGAGTACGCGGCAGGCGAAGGAGGAATTGTTTCCGCCGCCGTGCTCAGCCTGGAGCATGAGCAGTCTGTCGAGCATCTGAGCCTCGTCCTTGGTGTACTGCCTGTCGGGACGGAGAAGGGAGAGTATGCACTGTGCGGTGTTTTCCTCGTAGTTTATGGGGTGCATTATCATGCTGGAATTGTCGTAAACGCGTCGCTTCACCTGATAGGCGTTCGCCATGATAACGGGGAGCTTTGCGATAAGGCTCACCGCAGTACGCATCTCGTTCTCGAGCTCCTTGTTCTCGCACTCATCATCATAAGAATAGAGCGCCAGCACGGAACGCGCGAGCTTGTTCATGATGTTCTTGGAGGGAGCCTTGAGTATCATATCCTCAACGAAGCCGTTGGGAAGGTCTCTTTTCAGTGAAACATAGGTGGAGAAGGTCTCGAGCTCCTTCTTGGTCGGGAGATGACCGAAAAGCAGAAGGAAAGCCGTTTCCTCATAGCCGTAACGGTCCTCTGCTTCAACATTTTCCACAAGATCATTTATATTATAGCCGCGGTATATGAGCTGACCGGGGATCGGTTCAACCTCGCCCTCGTTGAGAATATAGCCATGAACGTTGCATATATTCGTGATACCGGCAACCACGCCTGTACCGTCACTGTTCCTGAGTCCGCGCTTTACATGATATTTCTCATAAAGCTTCGGGTCAAAGGCAGAATATTCGCTGAGTTCTCTGCATAGATCTGTAATATTGGAACCTGAAATATAGGACGGCATTTCGTCACACTCCTCTTAAAAATATTCATATATTATTATACACCATTCCGCGCTGAATGTCAAATGAATTTTAGCAAGCAGTACAGGGATGCACATTGTGCGCCTCTACAAATCACTATGCACTAATCACCGATCACTACTTACTACTCACTAATAAGGAGGTATTTATGAAAAACTATTTTGCGGCGGCACTATTTCTTGCCGCTTCTATCGCAGCAGCGCCGGCAGTTCCGGCTTATATCGCAGGAAACGGTGCTTCTGCCGCGACCGGAGTCCCGGAAGGCACGAGCACCGGCAGGGAAACTGCTCCCGATGCCGTTCCGGACGAAGAGGACGTTCAGTTTTCCCCGGAACCTTACAAAGTTCTCGATATTGCTTCCGGCGAGGTCATGGAGGTGCCGGTCAGGGACTACGTTATCGGGGCTGTCTGTGCGGAAATGCCGGCTTCGTTCAGTCCCGAGGCTCTGAAAGCGCAGGCGGTCGCGGCGCATACCTATGCCGAAAGACAGCGCATCAGGGAACGTTCTTCGCCCACGCAGGAGCTCTGCGGAGCGGATTTTTCCAATGACGTTTCCCGCTATCAGGGCTATTATACCCGTGAACAGGCGGAGAAGTTCTTCGGGGACAGGTTTGAAGGCAGCTATGCCAGAATAAGCGCGGCGGTCGATGATGTGCTGCCCTATATCATTACATACTGCGATGAGCCGATAATACCGGCTTTCCACTCGATGTCCTCCGGCAGGACCGAAAGCGCCGAAAATGTCTGGGGAACGGCAGTCGATTACCTTGTGCCGGTCGACAGTCCCGATGATACCTCCGCTCCTAAGTTCATACAGCAGGAAAGAATGGGCAGTGAAGCTCTCAGATACGCACTGGAGAGCGCTTTTCCCGGCATCGTCCTCGGCGATGACCCGTCAGACTGGATAGAGGTGAAGGAGGTCTCGGATTCGGGAACTGTGCTCACGGTCAGAGCCGGCGACAGAACGATCAGCGGCGGCGAACTCCGTATCGCCCTCGCGCTGAGGTCTGCCTGCTTCGATGTCAGATGCGAGAACGACGAAACGATATTCACTACCCGCGGCTACGGCCACGGCGTCGGCATGAGCCAGTACGGCGCGGAAGCTATGGCAAAGGACGGCTCCACATGGCGCGAGATACTTGACCGCTACTACCCCGGCTGCACGATAAGTTTCACCGGACTGACCGGCTAAGGTTGCCGGCGTACCTCCGGCAGATCGGATACCCTGAAGGAAGACTTAACCGACTTCGAGATGCATCAGAGAAATCTTCTGCTTGCAGCAAGCTTAAATCGTCCGCTTTCATAACAGAATATTTCAGCTAAATAAAAAAATCCCTCATAAGACTTCTAAACAGTCCTATGAGGGATAGCGCTTTTCCGGATCTACACTCCATATATTAGTGGGTGCTGTATGGGTGCTACCGTCAGTTTTTTAGCAGTTCTCAGCGTGCTTTTCAGACAAAAAGAAAACCTCGCAAACGCAGTGTTTACGAGGTTTTTCGTTGTTTTTGATAAATAAACCCGTTCGGGAATGATTATCTCTTTGATAACACAGGGTACGCTCGCCAGCCGATGAAAGCTCGGGGTGGGTGCTACACGGTTGCTATCCAGTTATTCTTATATCAGCTTATAACGCCGTATATAGCTTACTTCTTCTGATCGGGGTACTTCTCATAGAATGATTCGACAACTTCCTCGCTGCTTGCCAGCCTTACATACTGTAACTTAGGATCGTTTCCGCCTTCTACTGGGCAAACCTCAACGAAGTAATTGCACTTTTTCTTATCACCGTCGCTGTGGTGGAGCTGAGAATCGCTTTTATTCCATACAATATCTCCGTTGAAGTGATCGCCGCAATAATATACAATACCGAAGCCGTTCTCAATATCCGGCATACCATAGGTATCTTGGAACGTTTTCATAGTTGTATCTTTTATATTAAGTCCCTTCGGGAGAAGAACCTCAGAGCTTCCGATTTCGCTGCTATACACGGTAACATCAGAAACGATAACGTCATCGTTGCCGGTATCTTTTGTCAGCTCATAGGAGTTATCCGTAAAATTATAAACGTGCGCGTGGATTTTAACATCATCGCAAATGAACTGCATATAATTATGCTTTCCCGCAGAGATTTTTGTAGTATAGCTCTTATCGACCTCGAATCCAGCTTCGGCAAGCTCTTTTACAGAGCAAGGGAAAGATACCACGCTTCCGTTTACAGATAACTGAAAATCCATCAGGTTATCCGAAAGCTCGGAGTTTTTAGACTTTTTCTCGCTGGCTGTTGTGTCTTCCTCCGTCTCAGCGGTCGTTGTTCCACCCGATTCTGATGTTTTTTCTGAAACTGCTGATGTTGACTCAGCTGATTTTGCGGTCGATGAAGAACTGTTGCTGTCGCCGCAGGATACTGCTGAAAGGCAAAGCATAGCTGCAATTGCCGATATTCCAATGTGTTTGATTCTCATAACATACACTCCTATTGATATAATTCTGCATTAGCAACTATAATTATAACAAAACCGCAAATAGATGTCAATAGTTTCAGCTAAAAGATATATGAGCTTTTACATCTTTCGATGATAATATATAATAATATCATTGAAAGGGCGTGACGGAATGGGAAAGATTGTTATTACTTTAGAACAGTACAGGGAAGAACACGGAATCAGCAAGTACAAGATAATAAAGAATTGCGGTGTAAGCGCAACTCAGCTCAACAGCTACTGCAAGAATCAAATAACCCGCGTCGATCTGCCGGTGCTCGCCCGTATCTGCGATTACCTTCAATGCGGTATCGACAATATATTAGAGTATATTCCCGATGAGCTTGAAATCGAAAAGGACTATGACCGAGAAATTGAATAATCAATAAATCCTGCGATCGCATAGAGGTCGCAGGATTTTTAATATAACAAAAATCATTTAACGCTTGATTTTTGCGCAATCGCGTGTTATAATATAAGAAGTTAAACGCGCGCGTGTTTGAAACGCGTTAAGGAGATGAAACAAGTGAATATAGGATTCAGAGAAGATATAAACACGGAATTCAAAAGCGACAGAAGCCGCCTTTCGGACAGCGATCTTATAGACGCTGTTGTAGCCTTTGCCAACACAAGCGGCGGCGACCTTTATATAGGCGTGGAGGACGGCGGCGAAATTAGCGGACTTCACAAAACGCATCAA
This sequence comes from Ruminococcus sp., assembly GCA_017525915.1. GTDB lineage: Bacteria > Bacillota > Clostridia > Oscillospirales > Ruminococcaceae > Ruminococcus. The sequence continues at coordinate 5,939 of JAFXSC010000018.1, read as the reverse complement.
GACGCTACACAGTTAGCCGCGTTCATAGCCAATAAGACAGTACCTCCCGTGTCGGTGCGAATTGAAAAGTCAGCGGATAATCAATATGTTAAAATTTCCGTACCTCAATGCCGCAGCATAGTGGCGTCGTCCTCTGGAAAAATACAACGCCGACGTATAAAAACAGACGGAACTCCCGAAAATGTGCCTATGTATCCCCACGAGATAACCTCCCGTCTCAGCGATCTGAGCCTGCTTGACTTTTCAAGTCTGACGGTACCTGACTCCGAATACAGCGACCTTGACGACGTAGAACGCGAAAGGCTGCGAAACATTATACGGACTTACCACGGAGAATCAGCTCTGCTGGAGCTTGACAACGAGGAGCTCGACAAGGCGCTTCGGCTTGCTTCAGTGGAGAATGGAAGACTCGTTCCGACATACTGCGGTATGATACTCATTGGCAAGGCTGACAGCATAAAAAGGTGCGTTCCGACTGCGGAAGCTACTTTTCAGGATATGAGCGGCACAAGCGTTTCCGTCAACGATTCCTTTGTTCTGCCTTTGCTTGCAGCGTTTGAAAAAATACAGGCGTATATGGACGCTCGCAATAAAGAGGAAGAGATCGAAGAGGGCTTCTTCCGCATTTCCGTTGCTGATTATAACAAGCGCGCTTTCCGCGAGGCTTTAGTCAACGCCTTTTGTCACCGCGATTATACTATGATGGGACGGATCAGAGTTCTTCTTAACGACGAAGGACTGACCATAAGCAATCCCGGAGGATTCATAGAGGGCGTAACGCTCGAAAATCTCCTTACCGTTGAACCTCACGGCAGGAATACTGCGCTTGCTGACGCTCTTAAACGTATCGGACTTGCCGAGCGTACCGGACGCGGAATCGACCGAATATTTGAAGGCTCGCTGCTTTACGGTAAGCCGCTGCCGGATTATTCCGAATCCACCGATGTTGTGGTAAAGCTTTTTATTCCCAAAAGCTTGCCAGACAGATCGTTTACAAAGCTTATCTCCGATGAGCAGAGCCGCACAGGCAGCGCTCTGCCGATAAACTCGCTGCTTGTCCTTAACGAGCTTAAACGCAACAGACGCTCAACAGTAAACGAGATATCCCAGAATATCCACGTCAGCGAAGCAAAGGTCAGGATAACCGTCGAAAATCTGGTTGAGTCCGGTATGATTGAAGGCGCCGGTCAGGGCAGAGGCAGACATTATACTCTGAGCGCCAAGCTCTATCAATCTTCCGATAATATAAGCGGTTACGTCCGCCAGAAAGGAATTGACAGGGTTCGTTATCCCGAAATGATAATCCAGTACGCCAAGAACAACGATGGCTGTATCACGAGACGAGAAGCGGCTTCGCTGCTCTTGATCAGCGAGGATCAGGCTTATCGCCTGCTTAAAGGTATGGCGTCCGAAAATAAGCTCACCCCTGTTGGCAAGGGAAAAGCCGCGCATTATGAGCTGGTTTGAAATACTGGTAATGTAAAAGGCTGAGAGAACGCACTCTCAGCCTTTTTTATTTTACAAAATAAAAGATATAGGTACAGGAGAACAGATGCCATACCTATCATATGGATCGGTTGCCTTGTTTTGATACTTTTCAAAAATTTCAGATATTCTCTTTTCGCTCTCACTTTTAGGAGGATATTTTTCGATAGATTTTTTTATTGTGCCTTCGTCAATATATATTATATCAAAACAGTCATTTGATAAACTATAGGAATATCCGTGTGATCCTACACTTGTTGACAATACGTCAGCAAGTGCCTTATATACATATTCATCTCTATAAATGTTTTTTATATAATCACTCAATATCAAATCTTTATCTTCTGATTCATTATAAAATGCAAATAGTCCACCGGTAATATTGTATTGTCTATAATATTTATCAGAATATAAATCGACTTTTTCGTCAATTGTTCTGCTACACAATTCTGAATACAATTTCTCAAATTTGTCCTTTACAGCATCAGAAGCACCGTGCTTTGAGCTATTAAGCCAGTATATAATATGTCGTACATCTGCGATACGTCCAAAGGCGTTTTTAATTGATAGAATAAACCGATTTAATTCATCTTCATTTATTTTATTTAGAAGCGTTGATATAATAATCATTGCTCGTTCTTTAGGACTTAGATTAAAGAATTGATGAGTATTATCAATAGAGTCAAGATTGTTCCATAATGAAACCATAACATTATATATAGCATCTAAGGATATTTCATCAATTTTTAATTGCAATACTTCTAATTTTTCCTTATGTGTTTCTATAGGTGAAGAGTAGATCGTGCTATTTAGTGCGTTATCTATTTCTTGATTATTTGTAGTTGTATTCAAATTCATTATCAAAGTATTTATTGAATCAAGTTCTTCTAAGAATTCATTTGAACCATAGGAAAAGTATAAATCAAAGAATTTCAAGCTATATATTGGCGCATCCTGTTTCATTATATTATCATTTCTATAGTTGCCATAGTCATAAATACTTAAATTATTTTTGTGCATCTGGACATATGGAAAAATAGTAGATAGAATCTCTTGACTTGAAGAATGGCTGTTAAAAATGGTATCAAAATATTCTTTTTCAGCTTTATAAAAAGCCTCTTTACTCATATGTTGAGTGAACAACGCGACATTGTAGCTATAATCAGAAGAAATATAGTATTGCCGGTTTGTCGATATTGACTCATATAATTCAAAATCTAAAAAGCGAATGGTTTCTATTATTATCATTACCGTTCTGTCCAGTTTGCACGGATTAAGAAATACATTTGCAAAAACCGAATTAATAAGCCTTTTAAAACTTCTAAGATCAGGAACAGTTTCAGCAATATATTCAATTATCGAAGAATAGTTAGACAGCTCGTTTTCCTTCACTCCATATTGCCTTAGTATATTGGTTATCGACACATAATAGAGTTCATATAAGCGTTCAGACTGAATACGAGGAACATATATTTCTTGATTTATTATTTTTTCAGTATATTTAGGATTAATCTTCTGAGTGTTCTTTAAAATATCATCAACTCGATTTTTGTCATATGATAAAACATATATAATATTTGGAAGATTAAAGACTGTTCCAATTAATTTAAACATAAAAATAATATTATCCGATTCTGCTCTATCAATATTATCAATAAAGAATACTACCGTTTTATTGTTTAGAGTTAAGTACGTTTGCATCTCATTAATTAAGAATGACACGTCTTCTTTATCTGTGGTTATTAGTTTATCCACCACTTTATCAACAATTTTCAAATCTGAAGCGGTGTTAGTTGTAATAGCTTTTAAAGTCTCCACAAAGCTCCTGCTTTTAGATAGATTAAAAGATACGCCTGTTTTATCCATTATTTTATCAAACATATCTGTTAATAACGCTTCCTGAGTTCCATAAATCCAAGGATCAAAATCGTCTATAAGCACTACTTGTCTATTTTTCTTAAGTTCTCTTTTAACATTATTGAGTATTGTGGTTTTTCCACTGCCCCAATCTCCGATAAGACCTATTACATATGACGCATCCGCTTTATAATTTGAAATATACTTATATAATTGGTTTATAATAATTTTTCTTCCTAAAAGATCATAATCAACATCTTTTTCTGAAATTAGTATTGGCATTCCTTCTTTGACAGTAAACTCGTTATCATATATTGATTTTAAATCATAAATTACATTATACGAAGCCATATTATCTAATCTAATATAAGCACTGCGAACAATAAATAATCGTATTAATAACGATACTATTGAAAAGATGAAAATAATCAGTCCTAATAAGATTTTGTAAGGAGTCTTTTCTGTTAACGCCCATATCGTAGTACAAACGGTACTTGTTATTAGACTGATAATAGAAATTGAATCAATATAATTTGAAGTTACCATTTTAAAGCTTTGAAGCAATCGCTTGTTAAAAGCAAATAGTAATATTAGGATACCCACGCCAATTATCAATGTTATACACATTTGCCGCGGAATGTCTTCTATGAGTTCAGATGGTTTGTTGGTAAGATCAAGGCACATTATTATCATAGTCAAAATAGTAGAATATGATAAAGCCTTCATTAATCTGCCACTTTCTTTTATTTGCACAAAATATTTTGAAATGCTTTTTATAAAATCTCTCATCATTTTTCACCCAAATGCAATTAATTTTCTCATAACAATTTTTACACCGTATATTTACCAGCTTTACTGTATTATAGCATATTAGATATTAAAATGCAATTACCGTATTTTGTGAAGTCGTAAGCAGCATTATTATGGAACTCAATCCAATAAGTGCATTCTTCTTATTTGAGAACTAATCAATAAATTACGAGCTATTATATCAAAAATGACGTATTGCTATTTTCTATCAAACTTATTGACTTTCAGCCGCCAATGTGGTATAATAATTATATCAATAATAAGGTTCGTTATATTTGATAGCTTGTGTTTTTGAAATGGTTTTCAGAGACTTTTTTCACTTTGAAAGACACTATTTGATTTCTCAATTTAAAAAGCAAAGCGTGTCATAATAATGCCAAAAAACCCCCAAAACAATCTCATAGTATATCTTGATACACTATGAAAATGAAAGAGGTCAAAAATGGACTACGGATATTGTCGAATAAGTACCAAGAAGCAATCCATCGAGAGGCAGATCAGAAATATCAAAGCGGCTTTTCCGGAAGCTTTAATCGTCGAGGAAGCCTACACAGGAACATCGGTCAATCGCCCCGAGTGGAACAAGCTATACCGCGCACTGAAAGAAAATGATGTTGTTATATTTGACAGCGTGAGCCGAATGAGCCGAAACGCCGCCGAGGGCTTTGCACTGTACAAGGAGCTTTTTGACAGGAACATCCGGCTTGTTTTCCTGAAGGAGCGCCATATTGATACCGATTCATACAGGGAAGCCCTTAGCGGTATCGTATCGCAGCAGTTTGAGTCCGGCGATGAGGCGGCAGACGAGCTTGTCAATGCAATAATGGCTGCCGTAAATAAGTTTATGATGAACAAAGTCGAGCTGGACATCTTCAAAGCCTTTGAACAGGCTGAGAAGGAAGTCTCCGACCTGCGGCAGCGCACCAGCGAGGGGATCCAGACCGCCCGTATAAACGGCAAGCAGATCGGAGCAGTCAAAGGCTCGACTCACATTACTAAGAAAAGCAACTCCGCCAAGCCGCTCATCATAAAATACAGCAAGGACTTCAACGGAAATCTGACTGATAAGGAATGTATGAAGCTGATCGGGCTTGCGAATAACACATATTATAAGTACAAAAAAGAGCTGAGAGTTTCAGTCAAATGAGGCGACCTATGCGAATTAGTGATAAAGAAAAAAAGGATATTGAGTCAATAATATTTAGTTTTCAAGAATGGGCAGATAGATATCGAATAAAAACAAATCATAATATACTATGTGAACTTACCGGTTTAAAAAAGCCGATTATTGAACTGGTAATGCAATTTCAATCAATTGATGATATTAAACTTAACATAGAAGAATACAGATCCGCCAAAAACTATATACAAGAGTTTCTGAACGCTTTTGAGTATCGCGATGGCTTTCAAAGGATACCAGACAAGGATTTTTATAAGCTATTAAAGATATTAAACAGTGAATTTCCAGACATTACACAAACCGTACTTATTGAAAAAGCTAACTCTATTCTCAAAAATAAATATGCAGACTTGAAAAACAATAGTTCAAAGAATTTTAACGACTTTGTTGAAAGCAAATATGGAACAGACGGTATTGACGCTTTAGTAGAGCTTCAAACGAATAATTATTTAAAAGCCTTAGAAGAAAACATCATAAAAGACAGAATTGATATACTGTCAACAGAACGCGATCAGCTTCGTGAAGAAATGCTAAACGGCGTCCGCCTAATAACTAAAAACGGCTATGAGGTCTGTCAGTTATCTTCCAATGCAAAAGAACGAGTACA
>JAFXSC010000017.1 GCA_017525915.1 Ruminococcus sp. | reverse complement strand
CTGCGGCTGGGGCGGTATGGCTCTCAATGTGGCAACACTGGATACCCGTATCAAGGCGACTGTTGCATCTACCATGTACGATATGACGAGAGTGAATGCAAAGGGCTACTTTGATGCCGATGACAGCGAGGAAAAGCGCTATGCGATGAAGCAGGCACTGAATGCCCAGCGTATCAGGGATTTCCAGTCCGGCGAGTATGAGCTTGGCGGCGGTGTTGTCGATCCTCTGCCGGAAGACGCACCGTATTTCGTAAAAGACTACCACGCATACTACAAGACCGAAAGAGGCTATCACCCACGCTCGCTCAATTCAAACGGCGGCTGGAACAAGATCGGCTGTATGTCGTTCATCAATATGCCGATCCTGCACTACAGTAACGAGATACGCTCTGCTGTCATGGTGCTTCACGGTGACAAGGCACATTCCTTCTACTTCGGAAAAGATGCGTAAGACAAATATCGAAAGAGCGTACTTCGGTGAGCCTGTGCGCGGACAGCGCTATAAGGTCGAAACTATCAGGAACAGGGACCATCTGCTTGTCCGTGTGTCGACAGAAACGCAGATGTTCGATGTGATCCTGGCATTGCCCGATCCTGCACGCTATACCTTTATTTCGATCAGCGGTGAAAACTGCGAGATTCACAATCTCCGCGCGGATACCGATATTGCGAATACTTCTGACAATGTCATTCCGCGCATTGCTGAGGAGATCAGCTATACGCGGGACTGTCCTGCCGGCGATATCCCGAATATCGAAGTGGACGGTCCGAGGTTTTCGTCATCAGAAGGCATACCGCTCAGCGGTGATATGACGCTGAGCTTCCATTCGATGAGTTATCCGACTGCACGCCTTGTATGGCATTGTCCGTATTTCTGCATTTTCACATCATCAAACGGTCAGATCGGCGGTGATGATTACCATGAGTATCTGCTGCTCAAGCTGAACGGAGAAAACTGGGATTCGGCTGAGAACGTCAAGAATCGGATAAGTGTTGACTATGCAAAGGACTTTGAAGGCTGGAAGTCATGGCTTGAACAGAATAAGCAGGGTATCGACTGCACTGTAACGCTGAAGAGAGAAGCAAATAAGATCATCATGCAGACAGAAAATCTCGGCATCGTGATAAACAGCGCTACAACAATTCTGGACGGTGCAGATGAAGTTTATATTGCGCTCACGGGAGACCAGTGCGCGATAACAAATATAAGGATAAATCGAACATGACTGCATTTCTGGCAGGCACATCCCCTACTGGGTCTGACTGATCGCAGGCGAAGGAATGTAAGGAATTCAGAGGGACGTTGGCTTGCAGATAATAAGTAAATAACTGCTCAAAATCACAGAAAAATGTTGACGCGGCAGCTGTATTAGTGTATAATAAGAACAATGGGTCTGTTCAGATCACACAGATTTTACCGAGGAGGTATTCAAATGAAAGATTATCGTAAACGTATTCTGAGCATTGCTGTCGCTGCAACGCTTTCTGCATGTGCAGTTCCGCAGATCTCTCCGGTACAGGTGAAGCCTGTGCTCACAGCAAGTGCAACAGAAAATCCTGCCGGCTCCTTCACATACACCGAAACTGATGCCGGATATATAGTAATAACCGGTTATACCGGTTCATCTACTGATGTAGTTGTCCCGGACAGTATCGGCGGCAAGCCTGTTACTGAGATCGGTTCTGCTGCATTTGCCTACTACAAAACTCAAAAATATCTGACGAGCGTTAAGCTTCCGTCCGGCTTGACTGTAATTGGAAACAACGCATTTTCTGGTCAGACAGAACTGAAAGAGATCTCGCTTCCTGACAACCTTACCAGCATTGGCAGCGGAGCTTTTGGCAGCAGCGGTCTTACCAGTATATCCATTCCACAAAGCGTTACCGAGATAGGTTCACAGGCTTTTTCAAGCTGCTCAAAGCTTAGTGTAATTGATATCCCGGAAAACATTGTAAATTTCGGCGCAGATGCCTTCCGCGGTACAGAGTGGCTTACAATACAGCAAAACAGTAATCCTTTAGTCATTGTCAACGGCGTTCTTATTGACGGAAAGGCCTGCGAAGGTGACGTTACAGTTCCGAATACCGTAAAAAGCATTGCCGGAAATGCTTTCAGTTCCCCCACATGCCAACTTACTTCTATTTCTATTCCTGACAGTGTAACATCTATCGGAGATGATGCTTTTTGTAACTGTGCTAAGCTTGAAAGGGTCAAGTTATCGAATAATGTGGCTGAGATCGGCGCCCGGACTTTTAAGGATTGTGCAAAGCTGAAAGACATTACGCTTCCCAGTAATGTTAAAACGATCGGTTATTGGTCGTTTAACGGCTGTTCTTCGCTGAGAAGCCTTGTTATCCCGGACGGTACTGAGAGCATAGACGCTCAGGCATTTTTACTGTGCTCAAATTTTGAAACAGTCAAGATACCGGCAAGCGTAAAAAGTATAGGTGGAATGGCTTTCGGCGGCTGTTCTAATCTGACGATATTTGGATATTCCGATTCTTTTGCTGCTTCTTATGCTGAATCCTTTGATGCAAAGCGTTTTGGCATATCATTCACAGAAATGACTGTTACCGGTTCTGCGTTTACCAGTGTTTCACTTACACTGAAAGATGATCTCGGACTGAATTTCTATATTGACGGTATATCAAATGACGAGGAAGCCGCAGAATACACAGTGGTATTCTCCGGTAAATGTGACGAAGCAGGCACTCCTGTCAATATCACTAAAAAGGGCGGCAAATACTGTGTAACTGCTAATGTCAATGCGGACAGTATGGATGAAATAATCACTGCCAAGCTGCTCAAAGGTGATAAGACCGCAGATATATACAGCTATTCTGTTTCCAGTTACTTAAACAGCGTTGATACTTCTGACAGCAAAGAACTGGCAGCACTTGTCGCAGCAACGAAAAAATACGGCGCTGTTTCAAAGGCTTACTTCAACACTCCGGAGAATATGCCACAAGTCGATGATCATTCAGCCGATTATTCCAAAGCATCTTTCAAGCCTGTCAAGAACGAAAATGATATGATTTCCCTCGTACTCGGTTCAAAGCTGGCTGCACGTCTGTATGTGGACGGTCTTGCCAAGGACGCAACAGCAACCTTCGGTACCGATAAGGTCCTGTATGCTAAAAAAGGACTGAACGGCAGATATTGCTTTGAAATTACTAACATTACCCCGGGAGAACTTGCATCGGATATCACTGTCAGGTATGGTGAAACGACATACACATTCAAACCGCTTTCATGGAGTTACCTTGTTGCTAAGAATAATGCTTCCTCCGATAAAAACAAGGCTATGTCTAATGTTCTCTATGAGTATTACACCAGTGCTGATGCATACATCAATACTCTTAACTCATAATCGGAAAGGAGCATCTGACAATGAAAGAAACATATTCTGTACCTGAAATAGAGATCGTTAAGTTCGAGTCGGAAGACGTTATCACAACAAGTACGATACCTGAAATAGATCCTCAGAATTAAAAAGTAAGAGCAAGGCAGCACAGGCTGCCTTGCTCTTTTTAGTTTATACCGATGCGGCTGAAAAACAGCCGAATATGAGATACGAGTCTAAAATTATTGGAAGAGCTTTCTTCTCATAATGATAAGGTCGTATACATCGAGTTTGTCATCATTTATGAAGTCCGCTGCCTTCCAGTTCTTTATCTCATCGCTCTTATTACTGATAAGCCACTTCTGTACAAGCACAAGGTCTGTGATATTGAACTCTCCGTCCGCATTGACATCACCTTCAACTTCATCAAGAGGTTCATCGATAAAGACCACATTAGCCCTTGAAAGGAACGGATCGTTCGACGGCTTATTGACAGCGTCCCACGCATCCTTGCTGCCGTAGAACTTTATCGTTGATGTTGCATCGTTATCAGCAAAGGAGTAGCCGTCAATGCTTTTCAGTTTGCTCGAAAGTGTGAGTGTTTTGAGCTTGTCACAGTTGTCGAAGGACATGATGCCGATAGACTGCGCTCCCTTAGCTTCGACCGATTCAAGGTTTGTGGCATAGAAGAAAACATCGTTGCAGATAGCTGTCACGCCCGTCGGGAATACAACAGAGGTCACCTTGTCATTCCGTGCAAAGGTACTCGGTGCAACATATTTTACGCTCGAAGGAATGGCGATATCTCCCTCGCACGCCTGTCCGTCGATGAGCGCACCGTTGAAGATAACGAGCGGATTTTTCTTGCGCTGTTCTTCGATCCACGGAGTGCTGTCAAATACGAGCGAATTCATCTCAATAAGTGTATCCGGGAAGTTGACCTCTGTCAGCTTTGAGCAGAACTCAAATGCGCGTATGCCCACCTTCTTTACGCTTGAAGGGAAGGTTACGGAAGTCAGATCAAAGCACATATTGAAAGCGTAATTTCCGATCTCGGTAACTGAATCGGGTATCGTTACAGAAGTTATGCTGCAGCCCTGAAAAGCAGACGGACCGATAACAGTTACCGGAACGCCTTCGATAGACGCTGGGATCTCGACAGATGTCACAGACTTGTCACAGAATGAGATCTCGATGTGGTCGGAATACTTGTAGTATCTGAAGGTACCGTTTGAGTTCTCGGCAGGACGATCCTCGGCGAAGGCGATAAGCGAAGTGTCTGCAAGTCTGCTGCCATGCATCGGCATTGCAAAACCGCCAGCCAGAGCGAGTGCAGTAGCAAAAGCGGCAGCCCTTAGCACTGTTTTTCTTGTTCTCATGATTTATGCCCTCCTGTTAATATATTATTTGTGCTGACAATTTGTTCACAATCGCAGTACGTTCGATTATTCTGTATTTCATTATATCACAATCAAGACGTATATGCAATACCATAATTGAAAATAATTCTGTTTAATTTGTAATTGATAATAATACTGTTTTTTTCTGTTAAGGCAACTCTGTAAGCTCCTCAAAATCCCACTCTGTCATGAGCGGCATGTTATATGTGGCATTGAAGCAATGTAGACAGTTGTAATTGCTTTTTCCGGTTATCATAGCGGAGTGTTGGTATCGATGTTTTCCTTACTGCTAACAAGAGTAACCTTCTTCCACTGAAGTGCATCAACAATGTACAGCAGTTCTCTTGTTGAACGCCCGAGCCTGCTGATTTCTTCGTATATCCGACGTTTTCGATCAGGCTTGTAATGTCAGCTGATGTTCCGGACTCTGCGTCATCATCATAGAACTTATAGTATATCATTTTGTATGAATAGTTCTTGTTTCCTTTGCTGTCGCAATCATCAAAAGCTGCTAATTCCTCTTTACTCAAAAGATGGTACTATATCCACATATGGGTAACTGCCGATACAGTTATCCACAATGTATCTGTTGAGATTGAACCACTTGCTGCATTCATCAAGGATTATCGCGTCTGCGGAAGCTATGAGCGGCTTCGTTTTGAGTATCGAATCAACGCTGTCCTCTGTAAGTACCTCAAGCTCAAATGGTATATCCTCCGCAAGCTCATAGATACGCTGCTTCAGCCTGCCGGAATTTGAAACAGGCTTGTCGAGGTAGATGACAGCTTTAGCGACTTTCAACTCGCTGAGAGCCTTCATCAGCAGCTTTATACCCTCGTCCGTCTGAGGAATAAGGCGGTATGTGCCGTGCAGACCTGCAAGGTCGCGTACAGTGCCGTCCATACATCTGAACAGCATCGACTGTGAACAGGCTATTTCAAGCCCGATAATGGCATTGAAGCCGTCTATGTACAAATTCTCGCCAGCTATGTCGGTTACCTGTCGGCTTTTTCTTTCCACAACACTTGCAAGCGGCGAGAGCGTCCTTGCAAGCGCAAGTCTCTGACGCTCGGAGAGCTGATAATGGTCGCCGATAAATCTTGTCGCACTTGTCGTAGGATAGCCCCTGTTCAGCAGAAAGCCGACCTCCTCCGCAGCTTTGCGAAGTATGGGCAGAGCCTTCTCGCTGAAATCCCTTCCATCAGTCGGCATAAAGCCTCGTTTAGCGTTTGGCACAGTTCCCACCTCGTAATACTTTTTCAGGTACGCTGAATACTCCTCCGGCAGCTTTTCACAAAGTATCATTGCATAGCGCTTGTGAGAAGCAAGGTACTTCTCGTACATCTGCCTGTTCTCAAACAGCGAAGGCGAGCTCCGCAGTACATCGGCAGCAAACATGATGAGCTCCCTCTGGCTGAGCCTTTTCTTAGACTTATTTCCCCATTTTTCCGGTGGCTCGGTGAACACCCTGTCGTACACGCTGCTGTCAAAGCACCTGCACCGCTTTCCGTCAACTTCACAGAAGGCTCCGAGCAGATACTTGTGGACTTCGCGGTCCACAGTAGGGATATACACGGTATATTGGTTAAAAGTGACCTTTTCGAGATTGCAGCAGCTATCCGCGAACAGCCTGCCGCTGCCGTAGATATTGCCCTTGATTTCAACGCTCCTGAGATGGTAGTTCGCTATCGCGTGCGGCTCATATTTCGTCCAGCCAGCTCCGCAGTCTATCAAAAGATTTTCTATCCTTTTGTCGTCAAAAGCATGGACGGTGGCGCAGAACTCCGGCAGCAGGCTTTTTCTCGGCTTGACCGCCGCAGAATTACCGCTTATCTGTACATCGGTGAACCAGCTCCTGTAAGGATATTTGCTGCCACCGGGGTAATATGCACTGGCGTAGTACGGAACATAGGCATCTGACGTATGCGGCATCATGAGTTTCACCATGCAGTGCGAGTTGATTATCCCCCAGCTGTCATGGGTACACTTAAATGCACCGTACTCAAAATCCACGCTGCTGCACTCGGAAAGATCAAGCGTACAGCCGTGCTGGATGCAGCCCTCATTAAATATCACGTTCGAGCCCTTGGGGAAGCGAACGGTCTTCATAGAGCCGACGAGCAGCACCCTGTAATCGTACATACTTCCGGTTATCGGCGCGGTTATCAGGTCATACTTCCTGTGCAGCGGAGTATCGGCGAAACAGCTGCCGTCAAAGTGCAGCGCAGTTCCCTTTTCAATAGAGAATCCTTCAAGTCCGCTGGCACGGAAGACCTCACCTCCGGCAGCGTGCATACGGAAGGTAAAGGCAAAATACCGCAGTTTCTCGCAGTACATGAACGCCCTTGTGCCGATACCGTCAAGCCGTTCCGGAAGTCTTACGCTTTCGAGCTGCTTGCAGGCGAAAAAGCACTTTTCGGGGAGATCGGAGATGCCGTCCGGGAGCACCGCACGCCTTATGCTGCTCTCCGAGAAGCAGCCCTCCCCTATCCGGACGATGCTGTCCGGGAGGAAAACTATGCCGCACTTGGTATTAGCAAAAGCTCCTGCGCCCAGCTCGTTGACAGCATATCCGCCGATGCTGTGCGGTACAACCACCTCACGTTCTGTGCCGCTATAATGCGTTATCCTCATTTTTCCGCCGGCTTTCAGCTTGTAATGCCAGCCCTGAGACTTTGCCTGTTCGCAGGAAATATCAAAATGCGGAACGAAATATCCGCCCTTCTTATTTGCATCGGGCTCGCCCGGAACGTATACCTCCGATGCTTTCAGGTAGTTCTTGCCCTTTACATCTTCTTGTACAGTCATATTTCACCTCAGTATTGTATTATTTTGTAATCCTTGAAGAACAGTCCGCTGTCCTTTATTTTTTCATCAGTAAGGTGCAGTGTTATGGGATACAGCACTCTTGCAGCGCCGTCGTCATAAGAAAGATACGGCTCGAATTCCTGACTTATCTCATATCCCGGCGGAAACTGGTTCGACACCCAGCCCGGATCGCAGGAATACACGAATATCCTGTCATTTGCAAAATCCGAAGCGACAGAGTGTGTCATCATATTCAGCGATGCCTTCGCCATGTTGGTATGAACGTGCCGTGCAAGCTTCTGTTTTATGTTGAATCTGCCCTCAACAGAGCTTACGTTTATCACGAAGCGATTGTGGGAATCGCCGTTCGCAAGGCAGCGGCGCAGTCCGTTAGTAAGCATAAACGGCGCGGTAACATTGATGAGCTGCACCTCCAGAAGCTCCTGCGGAGAGATGTCCTCCGGCTTGCGTACCCACGAATTGTCACGGTCGGTCTCACTGTAATCAACCGGCTCGATGCTCGGCATTATCGAGAACGAACTGTCCGGCAGCGCAAGCGGAAAAAGGCTGCTGTTTTCAAGCATAAGGGAGCTTTCGTGAACGATCAGTGCTGCGTAATACTCATTGGACTTCTTCACCGTCTGAGCGGCATTATTTACAAGTATATCAAGCTTTCCGCCGCACAGCTTCTCCACCTTGGCGATCAGCTCGTGTATTCGGTCAACGCGCATAAGGTCGAAGCCGATGACAGTCAGCCTGTCTTTGAACACTTCATAATCCGGCTCCTGCATATAGCTTTCGAGCGCAGATTTCGGGTAGCGCGTCACGGCAATGACGTTCGCCCCCTGCCTGAGAAGGCGCAGACAGACGGCATAGCCTATCTTTATGCGGCCGCCTGTAACGAGAGCGTTCATTCCGCTGAGATCACGGTACATCTGCCGCATATCGTCATTCATCGCCTGACATTCCGCGCATATTCCGTAATGGTCTATGTTCCTTTTTCTGCAAATGAGACATATCCGCACAGCATCACCTCCTATGACTTGACAAAATCACGGTATCGTGCTAAAATATAAGTGCCGGTAGCTTATAAAGCGCCTTCTCTTCAGGAAGGAGATGCGGCTTATGCCGTCCGGCAAGCCTGTTTAGCTCAGCGTGAGAGCGTTCGCCCTGCTAAGGCGAAGGACGGCGGTTAAACTCCGCCGGCAGGCTTAAATATGTTCATCAGGCGTACTGTGTGTACGCCTTTTTTACTAATAAGGACAAAATGAGTTTGACATCAATTAATGTAATTATAGCACAATGAACGGTAATTTACAATACAATCTTCCGCTCCTGGCTTTAGAAATGGGTTTTAACATTCCATAACGCAGATGTAAACAGATTTGAGCTTGATCAAGCAGGCGTTCCCGATACAGAAACGCCTGCTTGTATTCTTAGTTATAAGTATAAACTGTTGAAAGATAGTTTTCTGCTGTTCTTCCGGAAGTCCGTTCACTGTCAGAGTAACTGTGAGGATTATAATTCAAGTGCCTTATTTGCCACCAGCTCGCGGAAACGCACATCATGTTCCACAAACAGCAGGGTCGGCTGATATTCATTGAGCAGTTTTTCTATCTGCATCCGTGAAAAAATATCAATGTAGTTCAGCGGTTCGTCCCAGATATAGAGGTGTGCAGGAGTGAGCAGGCTCACCGCTATCAGCACCTTTTTCTTCTGACCTTCTGAAAAATCCTCCATGTTTTTAGTGAACTGCACACGTTCAAGGTCAAGCTGTCTCAGAAGTGCGCCTAACATCGTTCTGTCCAGACCTTTTTCCTCGCAGAAGTCCCAAACGCTGCCGTGGAGGAAAGACGTATCCTGACTGACTGACGAAATGATAAGTCCGGAAGCCGTCTCGCATATCCCGCTTTCTGTGAAGTCTCCAAGTCCGCTGTCCATACCGGCGCTTTGCAGTATCCTCTTAATCAGTGTTGATTTTCCGCAGCCGTTCTGACCGACAAGCGTGATCCTGTCTCCCTTTTTAACATCGAAGGTTATACCGTTCAGCACCGGCTGCTCTGCGTCCTTGTATCTGAAACTGTAATCACGGACGTTCACGAGGATATTCTTGTGATGTTCGAGCGGAGTAAGCTTCAGTTCAGCAGTTCGCTCGATGTCGCTGAGCAGTCCCTCTTTTTCCTCTATCTCGTGGGCGATACGGTTCTGCATCTGCTTGACACGGCTCTGCATTTTCTTTGTTTTAGCACCAATATATGAGCGTGTACTGATACAGCGGTCGTTTTCTTTTATCGGATCAAATCCTATCTTTGTACGCTCATTCTTATCCGCCCATTCAGCGGTACGCCTTGCTGACTGCCGCAGCTTTTTAATCTCTTTCTTGTGCTTTTCGTTCTCGGCGATAGCAAATTTGTCTTTGCGCTGTTTATTCTCCCACCAGTCAGAGAAGTTACCATTCTGCACTTCTATGCTCTTCCTGTTGAGTACAAGAACGTGGTCGATACAGTAGTCAAGCAGATCACGGTCGTGAGATACAAGTATGAAACCACTCTTTGATGCGAGGTATTCCTTTACTGTTTCACGCGCACCGCTGTCGAGGTGGTTTGTAGGCTCGTCTATCAGCAGAAAGTCGTTATCCCCCGAAAACAGCACTGCAAGCAGCACCTTTGTACGTTCACCGTGACTGAGAGTGCTGAATGGACGGTAAAGGATATCAGCATCCTCACCGAGCAGTGAAAGCTCACATATAACACGCCACTCCTCGCTGCCCTGCTTGATATCAGCTATGAACTCCGATGCTGACATATTGATCTGCTCATCGGTGAGAGGATACGGGAAGTATTCAAACCGGACTGATGCGCTCACAGAGCCCCTGTAAGCATATTTTCCCATCAGGATATTCAGGAAAGTCGTCTTGCCTTTGCCGTTCCTGCCGATAAAGCCGAGCTTCCAGTCAGTGTCGATTGAAAACGATACATCCTCGAATATATTATCGAAGCTTCCCTCATAGTAAAAAGTAAGACCATTTACACTAATTTGTGACATAATTATCCCTCCTGCAAATGCTGCCGGACAGTGTATCTCTGTATCATAACATCGGAGGTCTTAACAAAAAAGGTGCAGAAAAACTGCACCTCTCCATTATTTTTCGCACACAAAGAGAGGTCATGACAAGATGATCCACTTTTGGCAACATGATAAGACAGTACGCCGACTGTCTGAAAAATTATTCTCATGTATTCAAAAGCGAATTATCTTTTCATCCTGACACCTCTTGATCAATTTTCTACATTGTATCACAATTATTAAAGAATGTCAAGCATCAATTTTTTAGAGCACATTAAGACAGGCTGCATATAGTTATCCGGTTGCTTCACTGATCTGTTCGCCTACTAATATGTATCACAGTTTTTCCATTTGTTTAATGCTTATTGATGAGAATTAAAAAACGCCGTGCAGAAGCACAGCGTTTCAGCTCAGTAATTCAGTTTTTCCGGCGTAAATCCGTCAAGCACCGTTATCATATCCGCCGCTACTGCTTTTGCACCTGCAAGGTCGTGTAACAGATAATTTCCGCATTCCTTACGCTCAGAGCCGGGTATCTTCCCGCTGAAACCAGCCACAAAACGGAAGCTGTCCTGTACAAGCTTTATTGCCTGTTCTTGTGAAACCTTATCGCGGAGTATCAGGTAAAAGCCGGTCAGGCAGCCCATTGGTCCGACGTAGATAACGCTGTCGGAAAACTCGCTGTTGCGGGCGTAGGTTGCGAATAGATGCTCAAAGGTATGCAGTGCGCCGTTAGTGAGATAGTCGCCGCCGTTGGGCTTTTTCATGCGTATGTCGTAGGTCACTGCGTCGCCGTCGATACGGGAGATGTACATTCCCTTTTCGAGCTTGTCGTGGTCGACAGTAAAGCTTGCGATAATCTGCATAATATCACTCCCTCGGCATTTTCTTTCTTATGTCGTTCAGACGCTCCAGTGCATTTTCGAGCGTCTCGTTTTTCTTTGCGTAGTGGAAACGAATGTAGCGGTTTTCGGGCTCCTTGAAGAAGCTTGAACCCGGAACAGCTCCCACTCCCACATATTCAGCCAGCTTCTCGCAGAACACAAGGTCGCTCTTGTATCCGAATTCCGAGATGTCGAGAAGAATGTAGTAAGCTCCCTGCGGCACAGTATGCTGCAAGCCTATGCGGTCGAGACCGTTTAGGAACAGGTCGCGCTTTTCGGTGTACTTGTCCTGTAACCACTTGTAGTAGTCGTCGCCGAAGCGAAGTCCGGTAACGGCAGCCTCCTGCAATGGTGCAGCCGCTCCGACAGTGAGGAAGTCGTGTACCTTCTTCACTGTGTCGATGATATGCGGCGGAGCGATAACATAGCCCAGTCTCCAGCCGGTAATGGAGTAGGTCTTGGACAGGGACGAGCAGGAAATAGTTCTCTCCCACATATCCGGCAGGCTTGCAAAATAAACGTGCTTGTGAGGCGCGTAAACGATATGCTCATAAACCTCGTCAGTGATAACGAATGTATCATACTTCTTTGCGAGATCGGCGATTATCAGAAGCTCGTCTCGCGTGAACACCTTGCCGCAGGGATTGGACGGGTTACAGAGGATAAGCGCCTTCGGGTGCTGCTTGAAGGCAGCTTCAAGAACGTCCGCATCAAAGCTGAACTCCGGCGGAATGAGCGGAACGTATATCGGCTCAGCGCCGGAGAGTATCGTGTCTGCACCGTAATTCTCGTAGAACGGTGAGAACACAATGACCTTGTCGCCAGGATTGGTAACGGACATCATTGCCGCCATCATAGCCTCGGTGCTGCCGCAGGTGACTACTATCTCACCGTTGGGGTCAATGGGACGTCCCATAAGGCGGGACTGCTTTTCTGCAAGGGCTTCGCGGAAGTTCTGAGCTCCCCACGTTATCGAATACTGGTGGAAGTCCTCGCGAGTGACCTCTGCAAGGCGGTCGAGTATCTCTCTGGGCGGCTCAAAATCCGGAAAGCCCTGCGAGAGATTGACTGCGCCGTATTTATTGGAAATTCGTGTCATACGTCTTATGACGGAATCGGTAAATGTTGCTGTTCGGTTTGAAAGTTCAGGCATAATAATACTCCTTAAATGAAATGGGCAGAACTTATCTGCCCATTAATTTTAGCACTTTTAGATGTTGTAGTCAATATTTCTCTCGTCGATAACACGTCTGGACTTGTGCTCGGAACGTGTATTCAGACCGCCGTCCGGATGTACTACTACTCTTGCAGGCTTAACACCGGTACGAGCCTTGAGTGCTGCACTTACCTGCTCTGCAACCTCATCGTCGCTCTTGGTATTGTCAGCATTCTTCTCTATCTCAACTGCGTACTTGCTGGTGAAGTCCTTCTCGAAGATACGGATAAGGTACTCGCCTGTGATACCGCTCTGTTCACGGATTACAGCCTCGATGTCGCTCGGGAATACATTAACAGCGGAGACAATGAACATATCGTCCTTTCTGCCGAGAATGCTGATCCTGCCGTGTGTACGTCCGCATTTGCAAGGTGTAGTGTCAATGCGGCCGATGTCGCCGGTCTTGAATCTGATGAGCGGACGGGCGTGCTTGCGGAGAGTTGTGAATACAAGCTCACCTGTCTGACCGGGTTCGAGAACCTCGCCTGTGTGAATGTCGATAGTCTCAACAAGAATGTGGTTTTCAGCGATGTGGAGTCCATCGTGGTATTCGCACTGTGCAGCGCAAGCGCCGAATATATCGGACAGACCGTAGAAGTCATAAACCTCAGCGCCCCAGAGGTCTTCGATAGCCTTTCTTGTAGCGTCGATAGAGCCGCCGAGCTCGCCTGCAACGATGATCTTCTTGATGTTGAAGTCCTTCTTCGGGTCGTAGCCTGCCTTTACAGCCTTTTCACCGAGCTGCCATGCGTAGGAAGGTGAAGTCCAGATAATTGTGGGCTTGTAGGTCTTTAAGATGAAGAGAAGTCTCTCACTCGGAAGAGTGCCGCCCCAGATACATAATGCTCCGAGGTTCTGTGCGCCGATTACGTCAGGGCCGCCAACGTAGAGTGAGAAGTTGAGAGCGTGAACGTAACGGTCATTCGGTCTCATTCCTATCTGCCAGAACCAGCGGCTCTCAGTGTCCTGGAACTCGTCGAAGTCCTTCTTGGTGAACGGGCTCATAGTAGGTACACCTGTTGAACCGGATGATGTGGAGATGAACACTACATCGTCTTCAGGAACTGCTGCGAGCTCACCGAGGAATGAACCTACGCCCTGAGTGTCACGCTGTGTCTTCTTGTTGATGAACGGGAACTTCTCGATGTCCTTGAGGGTCTTGATGTCCTCGGGCTTAACGCCCGCTTCATCGAATGAACGCTTGTAGTAGGGAGCGTTATCGTATGCGAACTTCACGATCTCCTTCAGGTCTTCAAGCTGACGCTTTTCCAGTTCCTCACGGGGAAGAGTTTCAAGCTCCTCGTCCCAGAATTTGTTGTTTATATCTCTGCTCATTGTAATTTCCTCCAATACTTATTTTTCATATTTGTTTGGTATGACTTTATTATACAACGTATTTCTGCATTTGTCCAATACCATAGTTTTATTGTGAGTTATAAGCTATCCTTATAACTCAAAGTTCTTGTTTATAAACTCCCATTTCTTGTCACGGGAGGCTGTGATTATCTGTATATCGTCATCTGTGAGATGTCTGAAGCGACCCTGTTTTTTCAGATAAGCAGAAACGTCAGTGAATTCCTTGGGCTTGTGGTTCAGCCTGAATGTACCGTTTTCGTACTCAGCAAGATACCACAGTCCGCAGTCAACGACTTCCTTTGCGATGTCAACAGTTGCATCGGGAGCAACTCCCCAGCCTGTCGGACACGGCGCGATAACGTGGATATATTTCGTGCCCTGTATCTGCGAAGCCTTCTGCACCTTCTGTATGAAATCGTAGATGTAACCAACGCTTGCAGTTGCCGCATAAGGTATATCGTGTGCAGCTGCTATCTCGAACATATTCTTCTTCGGACGGATATTTCCGTGGATATTCGCGCCTGCGGGAGTAGTTGTTGTCTTTGCACCGAAAGGCGTGAGACCGGACTTCTGAATGCCCGTATTCATATACGCCTCATTGTCGTAGCATATGTAGATGATGTTGTCGTTGCGGTCAATAGCGCCGGAAAGTGCCTGTATACCGATATCTGCGGTACCGCCGTCGCCTGCAAATCCGACTGCTGTGAAGTCCTTGTATCCCCTTGCACGGAGACCTGCCTCAACACCCGTGAGCATGGAAGCCGTGCCTGCAAATGTAGAGATTATCGAATTGTTAGAGAAGCAAAGCTGGGGAAAGTTGAATCCCACCGCCGACATACAGCCTGCCGGAAGTACAGATACAGCGTTAGGTCCGAGGACTTTCAGTGCCGCTCTTACTGCAAGACTTCCGCCGCAGCCTGCACAGGCTTTATGTCCGTAGAAATATTCCTCGCGCGAAATGCTGTCCGCGACCTTATTTGCCATTGTCCCCGCCTCCTATACCGATGAAATTGACACTTTCCGTGCCATTTGCAATGCTTGTGTAGATGTTTCCGATGTCCGCGCCGGAGATATTTCTTCCACCCAGACCGCCGATGAAGTTGTAGCCTTTGACATCCACGCCAGCCTTTTTGAGCGCGGAGTTGACGTTGGTGAAAACTGTGCCCTCGTTGCCGAAGCTGATGTCCTTTTCGAGGACTGCATATGCCTTGACATTCCGCAGAACATCTGCAATTTCCTTGTTCGGGAACGGACGCATATAGCGTATGCGGACAACGCCTGCCTTTACGCCGTTTTCGCGGAGCTTATCCGCAGTTTCTCGGCACAGACCTGCGATACTTCCAAGCGTAACGATGATGTATTCAGCGTCCTCGGTACGGTAATTCTCTGTCAGACCTGTGTACTTACGTCCGAAAATTTCAGCAAATTCCTTTTCAGTCTCGGTGATGACCTCAGCCGCCGCAAGAAGTCCCTTGTGCTCCTTATACTTGAAAATGCAGTTGGTGTCAGGACCTGCCGAAAACGCCATATTCTTCGGAGAATCGAAGTCTATGCGGTTGTCGGTCTCATAGGGCGGCAGGAACTTGTCAGCCTGCCCGCGAGCGGGAATGTCCACTGTTTCGTATGTATGTGTGAGCACGAAGCCGTCAAGATTTGCCATATAAGGCGTTTGCACGCGCTTATCCTCAGCGATTTTGTAGCTCATGAGCGCAAGGTCGAGAGCCTCCTGTGCGTTCTCGGCGTAGGACTGTATCCAGCCGCTGTCGAGCTGCGAAAGGCTGTCGCGCTGATCGCCGTAGATATTCCACGGGAGAGCAGTTGAACGGTCGGCGTTCATCATAACTATGGGGAAGCGTCCGCCTGCCGCGTAGTAGAGACATTCAGCCATATAGAGAAGTCCCTGCGAGGAAGTTGCCGTGAAGGCTCTTGCACCTGCGGCACTCGCTCCGATAGCGCATGAAAGCGCGGAGTGCTCGGACTCAACATGAACGTACTCGGCACTGAGACTGCCGTCCTCGACCATTTCCGAAAGGCGCTCCACCACTATGGTCTGGGGAGTTATCGGGTAGGCTGAAATGACCTGGGGACGTGCAAGGCGTATGCCCTCGGCAAATGCTTCGTTGCCGGATAAGAATTTCTTGCTCATTTACGCTCTGCCTCCATTTCTATTGCCTTTATTTTGCAGATCTTAGCACATATTCCACAGCCCTTGCAGAAGTCGTAGTCGATGACTGCTTTGCCGTCCTTGATTGAAATAACGCCGTCGGGACAGTAGAGGTAACACTGCTCACAGCCGACGCATTTTGCGGCGCTGATAACCGGTCTGATGCTTCTCCAGCCGCTGTTGACAGTCGTGAGATAGCCTGCCTCAAACGACGTATTCTCGGGAACTTCCGAAAATGAGAAGTCCTTTTTCTCTCTGATGTAGGGTCTCATTCCGCCACCTCCTGCACAGCTTTAAGAAGTGCGCTTATGTTGCGCTCCTGTATTTTTGCAGGCATATAGCCCCTGATAGCTTCCACAGCTTCATCTGACGTGACAACACCCGAAAGTCCAACAAGAAGCCCGAACATGACGGTATTCGCAGTGGGAAGTCTGAACTCAGCTGCGATGCTGTCCGCGTCAAAAGTAAGTGCTCCGTCAATATCGTTTTTCGAGTTCACTATAATAGTACCTGTTGGCTTCAGAAGTCCCTGAAGCTGGGGGCTGTACAGCGTATCGTCCAGTATAACGATGTAGTCAGCCTTTTCGGTCTGGCTTCTGTCCACAACCGGCTTTGTATCGAGCTTTGTGAATGCTCTCACGGGAGCGCCTCGGCGCTCCGGACCGAATGAAGGAAAGGCAAGCGCGTATTTGATATCATCATCTATGGTATAGGCTGCTCCGAGGAGCTTTGCGGCTGTAAATGCACCCTGTCCGCCCCGTCCGAGCCATAATACTTCTGTCATAGCAGTTCTCCTATCATTTTAGTATGCTTTAATTATACACCTCTCCGCATAAAAAGTCCAATACAGGACTTCTATGCGGAGTTATAGGTTCATTCTATATCAAGATACGTTTTTATCTCACGGATATATATTTCAGCCATTTTGCTGAGAATGACGTTTTTCAGCGTTATATAGCCTATTTCCATTATCTCATCAGAATCGTCATCGAATGGCACGGCGATGTAGTCCGAGCCGTTGAGCTCCTCGCAGATAATGCCGGAGCAGAGCGTGTAGCCGTTCAGACCTATCATAAGGTTGAGCATCGTAGCGCGGTCATTCGCCTTTATCGTGCGCTGATAATCGGCAGTGCTGAGCAGTTCCTCAGCAAGATAGAACGTACTGTTATCGCCCTGCTCAAAGGAAAGGCAGGGGTAGTCCGCAAGCTGCTCAAAGGTTATCTTTTTCTCCTTTGCGAGAGGGTGGCCTTTCCAGAGGTAAACGTAAGGACTGCACTTGGTCAGCGTGTGAAATTCCAGACCGTTGGAGTGCAGCAGCTTTGTTATGGACTTGCGGTTGAAGTCGTTGAGGTAAATTATACCTATCTCGCTCCTCATAGTCGCAACGTCGCTGATGACCTCGGCAGTCTTTGTCTCGCGGACTGCAAATTCATACTTCGCCGTATCGAATTCCTTGACCATTTCCACGAAAGCCTTTACAGCAAAGGAATAGTGCTGTGTGGACACGCCGAACTTCTTCTTGACATTGCCCTTTCCGCTGTATTTCTCGGACAGAACTTCAAACTGTCCCACGACCTGACGGGCGTACTGC
Organism: Ruminococcus sp.; assembly: GCA_017525915.1. Classification (GTDB taxonomy): domain Bacteria; phylum Bacillota; class Clostridia; order Oscillospirales; family Ruminococcaceae; genus Ruminococcus. The sequence continues at coordinate 5,921 of JAFXSC010000017.1, read as the reverse complement.
ACGAACTCTGCACCGTCATTGGTGAGGGTGACTCCCCTGCCGCTGCGGTTAAATATCTTTATGCCTATCTCCTTCTCAAGCTCCTGCACCGATGAGGTGAGCGACGGCTGCGAGACATAAAGCTGCTCCGCTGCCTTGTTCATCGAGCCTGTTGAAGATATTGCAAGTATGTATTTTAGCTGCTGTAAAGTCATAAAAACCTCCGGATCTCTGAATTGAGAATGTTGAATGGGGAATTATGGTATCCGCTGACGCTGGCATAATTATAATTAATCGGCAAAGCCGATACCTTCATTCTCAATTATCAATTATTTGAATAGTCCTGTGCTGAAATATCGGTCGCCGCGGTCGGGGAACACAGTTACGATATTCCCCTTTGCACCGCTTTCCACCAACTTCAGGACTGCCGCCATTGCCGCTCCTGAGGACGAACCAGCGATGATACCCTCAGTCTTTGCGAGCAGACGTGCAGTATTGAATGCTTCATCATCGTTCATCTTGATAACTCCGTCCACAAGGGACATATCCATCGTGTCGGCGATGAAGTCGTTGCCTATGCCTTCAATGTTGTAATCAGCGTGTTCTCCGCCGCCCATAGTTGAGCCTACGGGATCAGCAAGAATACCCTTAGTCTGCGGATTCCTCTCCTTGATGTAGCGGAGTATACCTGTGTAAGTACCGCCGCTGCCTGCACCTGCCACAACGTAGTCGATGTGACCGTCAAGGGCTTCATATATCTCGCTTCCCGTAGTCTCATAGTGGGCAAGCGGATTGCTCTGGTTCCTGAATTGCTCCAGCGAGATAGAGTCCGGTATCTGAGCCTTTATCTCCTCAGCTTTTGCAACTGCTCCGAGCATACCAAGCTCGCGAGGAGTGTTCACTACCTCAGCACCGAGAGCACGGAGCAACGACTGCTTCTCAGCCGAAAATTTTGTGGGAACTACGAATATTATCTTGTATCCGCGGTTGAGTGCCGCAAATGCTATTCCAAGACCTGTATTTCCGGCAGTCGCCTCCACGATAGTGCCGCCCGGTTTCAGCAGTCCTCTTTTCTCGGCGTCGTTTATCATGTAAAGGCCTGTGCGGTCCTTTACGCTGCCGGAGGGATTCCAGAGTTCCAGCTTTGCGAAGACGTTCACACCCTCAGCTTTGACGATATTTCCCAGTCTCACCAGCGGTGTATTACCTATGAGCGCCTGCATTGAATCATAGTACCTCATATCTATTATCTCACTTTCTCTCTGATTTTGCAATAGCCTGTTCGATATCTGCAAGAATATCCTCAATGTTCTCGATACCAACTGAAAGACGGATAAGGCCGTCTGTGATGCCGACTTTTTTGCGTATATCAGCCGGAATGGAAGCGTGAGTCATTGTTGCAGGGTGGCATACAAGAGATTCAACACCGCCGAGACTTTCAGCGAGTGAGACAAGCTCAAGGCTCTCGAAGAATGTGCGGATATCATAGTTTTCGTGAAGCTCAAAAGAAATCATTGCACCGCCGTTTTTAGCCTGCTTTTTGTTGACCTCATAGCCCTGAGAGGTTTTAAGTCCGGGATAGTAAACGTTCTTCACTGCCTTGTGATTTGAGAGAAACTCAGCCGCTTTTTCAGCGTTCTCAACGTGTCTGTCCATGCGGACTGCAAGCGTTTTTATACCGCGGATAAGCAGGAACGAGTCGAACGGTCCGAGAACTCCGCCGGTTGAATTCTGAATGAACGCGATCTTCTCTGCGAGTTCGGGAGTGCTTACAACTGCAAGTCCCGAAACAACATCGCTGTGACCGCCGAGGTACTTTGTAGCGCTGTGAACTACTATATCAGCACCGAGTGCAAGCGGCTTCTGGAGATAGGGCGTCATGAATGTGTTGTCCACGATAACGAGGAGACCGTTTCTGTGGGAGACTTCTGCAATAGCAGCAATATCGGTAACTGTCATAAGCGGATTTGCAGGGCTTTCAATAATTACTGCCTTTACGTCATCGGTTATCTGGCTCTCGTATACGTCGGGGTGCTCCGTGTCGGCAATGGTATAGGTGAAGTTGAAATGGTCGAACACCTTGCTCAGCAGGCGGAAGGTACCTCCGTAAACGTTGCTTGAAATAAGCACTCTGTCGCCGCTGTGAAGCAGACTGAGCACCGCTGTGAGAGCAGCCATTCCCGAGCCGAATGCAAATCCTGCATAGCCGCCCTCCAGATCTCTGATGAGAGCTTCAAGAGCCTCACGGGTGGGATTGCCGGTGCGGGAATATTCATAGCCGCGCATCTTTCCGAGACCGTCCTGCTTGTAGGTGGAAGTCTGGTATATCGGCACATTCACTGCGCCTGTACGCTCGTCAATGGAGATGCCTCCGTGGATAAGTGCTGTTTCTGTATTCTTAAAATTGCTCATAATAATTCTCCTTATTCATAGTCATAGCCTGCGGTGTATGTCGCCGAGATCAGGCTCACGTTTTCAAATGCTTTCAAACCGTCGCCGCGTCCGTCGAAGTATTCCTTCTGCACCTTTTCCGGCGGCATATATGTGTCTATCTGGAAACCCAGTCCGTAGAGTGCACGGGAGACCTCGTTGTAGTCAAATCCGCCGCGCATCACCTCTCCGAGGGCTTCCGTTATTTCTTCAAGTTTTGCTACTCTCCGGGGAAAAACTCCCGTCTTTATCGGATAATCGAAAACAAGCTCACTGCCGAGAGCTGAGAGTTCCGCCATTTGTCTCAGCGTATCCGTGAATACATCGAGCGTGAGATAATAGGACACTCCGAGTATGCTGAAAAATGTCTTTTTTGCCGGATCAAAGCCGGCTGAAAGGAGCTTCCCGCACATTCGCTCCTTCTCGAAATCCACAGGTACATAATGGACATTCGGGCGGAGATTCCATTCCAGTTCCTTTATCTTTTCAAGCTTGTAGCGCTGGGTGTCGGGGTGGTCTATCTCGAATATCTCGATATTCTCATTGTCATTGCGGAATGCAAATGTGTCCGAGCCTGCGCCGCAGATGACGTACTGCACCTTGCCGTTTTTCGCTGCGAAGTCCGCAAGTCTGATCTCGTTGAAGTGTATCCGTGAGAGCGGTATCGGTGCGATGTACTCGGTTATGAGCTGCTCGGTATCATCAGGACTGAACTGCTGTGTGCCGTCGAATCCGCCGCTTATCATTTCATAAATAGCTTCGTACTCGTCCCTGCCCATAAAGTCGTATGCAAGGTAGTCGTCGTATATCTTCTGGCGTGAGCGGTTCGAGTGCCATGCGCGGACGAACGCACACATTTTAGCAGTTACGCTTTCTCTATCATTGACCATAAAAACCTCCAAAACATAAAAAAGCGCAGGATACTTCCCGTATCCCACGCAGTAACAGCCTAAGCCGCAGTATGCTCATCAATGTCAGATCAGGCGCAACATCGCTGAGCATAAATAAGCCGGATGCGTGGGTACATCATATTACACATACAACAACACATCATATACATAGCTCTCATGTTCAGCCTTCCTTTCTATCAATACATTGTATTCCTATCGGAACTGTATGTATTGTAGCATATAACCTCGGCTTTGTCAATAGGTTCAGACTATATTCAGCGATAGTTATAGTTTTATCCTACCATTCTTATAGCATTTGTAGAATTTGCAGCATATAAGAACCAAGCCCGGACTGCCTTTGATATTCCTCGGATAAGCTGCATTGTTCCGTTTAGAGCGCCCAAAGGGCACACCTACACAGGCAGGTTTATATGGAACTGGCAGGCAGTTAATATGGCACCTGCAAATATACTTCATTTCAGACAAAACAAAAAAGCCAAAGAACGAACGATCATCGCTCTCTGGCTTTAACATCTTATGATTTATATTTACCTCTTCCAGCGAAGCAGTCTGTTCTGGAGCTTGTTGAACAGGAAGGTCACGCCGATAACCACGAAGCCGATAACGAGAAGTCCCGTGATAGTGCGTGTGTAGTCGCCAAAGTCTGAGTAATACTTGACGTAGTAGCCCATACCGTCCTTTGCAGCGATCATCTCTGCCGAGGTGAGAAGAATGAACGAAACGCTTAGTCCCTGATTGCAGCCGAGGAATATCTGCTGCAGGGACGCCGGAAGAATAACCTTGAAAAGCGTTTCTATCCTACCGACGTTCAGTACCTTCGCCGAGTCGATTATCTTCTTGTCAACTCCCAGTACGCCGCTCATTGTGCCTGCGAATACCGGCCAGAATGTTGCGAGGAAGATAACGAATACAGATACAGACTTGAATGTGGGAAGAAGTGCGATACCGTAGGGAATATAAACGATAGGCGGTATCGAGCTGAAAAATTTTGTGATGTAGGTCGCCGCACTGCCCACTCTTGCGCTCCAGCCGATGAACAGTCCGAGCGGTACTGCAACTGCCGTGGCAAGGACAAAGCCCTTGATTATGGTAAGGAGCGAGCTTTTGACGTTAGTCCATATCTTATCCCTGTCCACCACGAACTGATGGATTATTTTGCCCGGTGCAGGGAAAAGCTGCGGATTGAGGTAGTTGTACTTCGCCGTTGCGAGCGACCAGACTGCCAGAAATACGAACAGGAATCCGGCAATGTCAACGAGAAGTGCAAGTGATTCTTCCTTTTTGACGAGTGCCGACGCAATGAGTACGACAATTTCAGTTCCTACTGCAAAGCGTACAAGCAGCGATGTATAGACCGGATATGTAGCCTGATCCGGGAGAAGCTGTATCAGCAGCAGTGCGATGAAAAGTATATGTGCTATTCGGAGATAGCGCTTTTTTATCGTCATAGTACCACCTCATCTCCGCCGATACGCTCGGCAATGTCATTGTAAAGGAGTGAGAGCAGTCTGTTGCGGAACTTGCTGTATTCATCAGTGCGGACAAGCTCGTCGCGTTTGCGCGGACGGTCAAACGGCACGTTCACCACTTCATTGACAGTTCCGGGATGAGCTGTGAGGACTACTATCTTGTCGGAAAGGAGAATAGCCTCATCTATGTCGTGAGTAACGAATACAACAGTCTTGCGCGGCTCGGAGCCGTCGCCCTCCCAGAGTTTCAGGAGAAGCTCCTGCAATATAACGCGGTTCTTCGGATCAATAGCACTGAACGGTTCGTCCATAAGGAGAATTTCAGTGTCCATTGCAAGCGCTCTTGCAATTGCTGCACGCTGCTGCATACCGCCGGAAAGCTGTGAGGGGTACTTGCTGCCGAAGCCGGAAAGTCCAACCTTTGTGAGGTATTCGTCAGCAATGCGCGAACGGTCGCTGCGCTTGACATCCTTGCGGGCCTGCTTGATGCCGAACTCGATATTCTTCTTTGTGGTCATCCACGGGAACAATGAATAGTGCTGGAAAACTACTCCGCGCTCAGTTCCTGTGCCGTGAAGCTCCTTGCCGTCTATCTGTACCGTGCCGCCGGCAGGGGCATAAAGTCCCTCCAGCACACTGAGCAGAGTGGATTTTCCGCAGCCGCTCGCACCGATAACGCTTACGAATTCGCCGTCAGCAACGCCGAATGAAACGTCGTGGAGTGCGTTGAAGCTGCGCTTGTTTTCTATGTAATTTACGGTAAGATCCTTTATTTCGATTTTATTCGTAGTCATTGAAATGCTCCTCTAACGATTTATAAATATCATCGGAGCTCTCAGCCAAGACACTTTCAAGAGCCTTCTTGTAAATTGCGGTGTTGTAGTGTGGTTCTATGTCGAAATCTTCTGTATATCCAAGCTCAACGATAGTATTCTTGAGTGTGAGAGTACCTTTCTTGTCGGGGTCGGGACTTGATACGCTGTATCCGCCGTAGACCTCTGTGTTGATGAAATCCTTGTCGATGTCGATGTACTTCTTGACATCCTTCACAGTGCCTTCGTGATCGGTCTGTGTGAAGTGGTAAGCCTTGATGAATGCACGTTCAAGTGCGATGTATGTGTTGGGATTGTCG
>JAFXSC010000016.1 GCA_017525915.1 Ruminococcus sp. | reverse complement strand
GACGGAGAGATCATGCGTTTCTGCCAGAGCTTCATGACAGAGCTCTGCAAGCACATCGGTGCTGACTGCGACGTTCCTGCTGGTGATATCGGAACAGGCGCAAGAGAGATCGGCTTCATGTTCGGTCAGTACAAGAGACTCCGCAACGAGTTCGTTGGCGTTCTCACAGGTAAGGGCCTTACATACGGCGGTTCACTCGCAAGAACAGAGGCTACAGGTTACGGTCTCTGCTACTTCACAAACGAGATGCTCCAGGCTAACGGCAAGAGCTTCAAGGATCAGACAGTTGTTATCTCAGGTTCAGGCAACGTTGCTATCTACGCTACTGAGAAGGCTACACAGTACGGTGCAAAGGTAGTTACAGTTTCCGACTCTAACGGTTATATCTACGATCCCGACGGAATCGACCTTGATCTCGTTAAGCAGATCAAGGAGGTTGAGCGCGGACGTATCAAGGAATACATCGGCAGAACTTCCCACAAGAACGCTGAGTACCACGAGGGCAGCGTTTGGACACTCAAGTGCAACGCAGGCGGCATCAAGCTCGACATCGCTCTTCCCTGCGCTACACAGAACGAGATCAACGGCGACGGCGCTAAGGCAATCGTTGCTAACGGCGGTTATGCTGTTGCAGAGGGCGCTAATATGCCTTCTACACCTGAGGCTATCGAGACATACCTCAGCAACGGTATCCTCTACGGTCCTGCTAAGGCTGCAAATGCCGGCGGTGTTGCAACTTCCGGTCTTGAGATGAGCCAGAACAGCGAGAGACTCAGCTGGACATTTGAAGAGGTTGACGCTAAGCTCCACGGCATCATGAAGTCTATCTTCAAGGCTTGTGACGAGGCTGCTAAGGAGTACGGCATGGCTGGCAACTACATGGCTGGTGCAAATATCGCCGGCTTCCTCAAGGTTGCAGAGGCTATGAAGGCTCAGGGCTGCGTTTGATAAAACGAACAAGCTAAGCTGAATAATAATACCCCCTCCGCTGTGACGAACGGCGGAGGGGGGTGTATCCGCAAAAAGTAAAGCCGCACTTTAAGTGCGGCTTATTTGTTTGGTAAGCAGGAACATTCTACCGCTGAAGGGCGGTATATTCATAAGCAGTTTTCCGTCACGGTACTCGAAATCGGTGGTGCCGTGGGGAGTATTGCCGCTGTAAAGCTGGTCGTCGGAATCGAGGAGGAGTTCAACGTCATAGCCCTCGCCGACGGTGACGGAATAGTCCGCCTGATACCAGTCGGAGAAGTTGAGAACGGCAACGATATCGCTGTCGGCACTCTTTCTGCGTATCGTATAAGTACAGCGTATAGCGGAATTGCAGTCCTCCCACATGAAATTGGTCGGGGCGTAGTCATAGTGCAGGGCGGAGTATTTAAGGTATATCGCGTTCAGCGCCTTGATATACTCCCGGAAGGAATCGTGCATGGGGTATTTCAGCATATCCCAGTCCTGCTGACGCTTTTCGTCCCACTCGCGGAGCTGTGCGAACTCGTTGCCCATAAAGGTGAGCTTCTTTCCGGGGTGAGCGATCATGTACATGAACATAGCTCTTGCCTGCGGGAATTTCTCAGGGTACTGACCGTTCATCTTCTGGACGATAGTAGCCTTTCCGTGGACGACCTCATCGTGAGAGAGGGGGAGTATGAACCGCTCGTTGTAGAAATAGAGCATCGAGAAGGTCAGCTTGTGGTAATCACGCGTTCTGTACATCGGAGCGCTCTGGAAGTATTCAAGGGTATCGTGCATCCAGCCGAGGTCCCACTTGTAGTCGAAGCCGAGACCGCCGTCGAATACCGGTGCGGCGACTTTCGGGTAGGAGGATGAGTCCTCAGCGGCGATTATCGCGGAAGGGTGACGCGCTTTGAGACCGCTGTTCATGGATTTAAGAAAGCTTATCGCTTTGAGGTTCTCGCCGCGGCTCTCCTGACCGTTCCAGTATATCATATTCCTTACGGCGTCCATACGCAGACCGTCAAAGTGGTAGACACTGAGCCAGTAGTCGGCGGCGGACTGAATGAAGGTCTGCACTTCGCCCTTGGAATGTATGAAATTGCGGCTGCCCCATTCATTGTAGCCGATATCGTCAGTGGGGTGCTCATAGAGCTTTGTGCCGTCATATTCGGTAAGTGCGTAATGGTCAACGGCAAAGTGTACCGGCACGAAGTCAACTATAACGCCGATGCCCTTTTTATGGCACTTGTCAATGAGCTCCATGAGCTCAGCGGGAGTGCCGTAGCGTGCGGTAGGCGAGAAGAAGCCGGTTATCTGGTAGCCCCACGACTCATCGCAGGGGTGTTCGGAAAGGGGCATGAGCTCGATGAAGTTGTAGCCGAACTCGCTTACATAGTCGATCAGCTCATCGGCGATCTCGGAATAGCTGTACCAGCCCTCGGGGTCTTCGTCGTCTTTTTTGCGCCACGAACCGAGATGCACCTCGTATATGTTCATAGGCTTGTCGCGGCAGTCAGTACGGCTTTCGAGCCATTTTTCATCGGTGAATTCGTAGCCGTTCAGACTGCGGATAACGGAGCAGGTGCCGGGACGAAGCTCCATGCCGAAGCCGTATGGGTCGCAGTGGTCGATGAAATTGCCGCTTTTGTCGTAGATGCGGTACTTGTAGCGCAGACCCTCCGCAGCCTCGGGAACAGTCAGCTCGAAGAACCTTCCGTCCTCAATTCTTTCCATGGGAAGGTCTTCCCAGTCGGTGAAATCTCCGACTACCGAGACCTTTGAGGCGTTAGGGGCATAGGTGCGGAAAACAGTGCCGTCCTTGGTGATGTGAGCGCCGAAGTATTCATAGGCGTCAAAGGCATCGCCTCTGTAAAAACTGTTTATGTCCAAGCTGTCTCCTCCTTAGCTGTAATTTTTGGCAAGCCTGTAATCGACCGCTCCTGAGAATGGGTCGTAGATGATATCCTCATTGTCCTTGTCGGCAACGAGGTAAGAATTCTTGTAGAAGACCGGTACGAAGCCGAAACCGTCAATAATTCCGCGCTCCGCGGCTGTAACAGCTTCGACCGTATCAGCAACAGTAGTGCAGCGCATGAGACCGGGCAGGAGCTTGTTTCCGCCGGAAGCAGCCGCAAGGTCGCTGTTGGTATCAAACTGTGATATCACGCCGAGCGGACTGTTGATATTGCCGCGCAGGGGATAGAGCGCAAGGGAATAGTCTCCCTTCCTGATCCTGCTGTAAAACTCGTCCTCAGTAACGTCCTCGATGCCGATGTATATGCCGAGGGTGTCCTGCCACTGCTGCGAGATTAGGTGAAGATAGGCAGAATCGACCGTGTTGGCGCAGACCATTATCTTAGTGCTCTCGAACGAGCCGATCTTGAGCTCGTCCTTTGCCTTTTTCATGAGTTCCTGTGCAGCGGCGGTGTCGAGACGGTTGAAGCCCTTGTCAGATGAGAGCTCGCGGTAGCTTCTTCCGGAGAGCATGGCAGCCGGCGGAACTATTCCGTAAGCGGCTTCGACATCGCTGCTGAGGCTGTCGGCAAGTTTTTCCCTGTCGATGCAGAGAGCGAGAGCCTTGCGGAGCGACTCGTTCTTGAAATATCCCTGCTTGGTGTTGAAAATAAGTCCGAGCGTAACGGAAGACTTTCCCGTCACGGAGTATTTCTTGGAGGTGTGACCGGTGTAGAGGGTGGTAAGGCACTCAGCCCCGCCGTCCTTGAATGTCTCCCAGACACCGTCCTCGTCCTTCTCGATAGAAAAGCTCAGGAATGACGGTATGACCGTGTTTTCGAGGCTGGTATTTTTGTCGAGACGGCGCATATAGAGTATATTGTGATGACCGTAAGGATCGTAGAACCACTGGCGCATATAGAAAGAACCGTTGGACATGACCGCTCCGTCGTTCAGACCGTAAGTGCCTTTGGTTGATTCAAAGAATTCGCGGTTGCAGGGCGAAGCAGGCGATGCGGCAAGCATTGACAGAAATGCCGCCGAGGGGTAGTCGAGAACTATTTCGAGAGTGTAGTCGTCAACAGCTCTGACACCTGCATAATCCGGGGTGAAAACTCCGGAAATTATCTTCTCGCCGTTCTTTATGCACGAATAATAGGCAGAGTACGGCGACTGCATTTTCGGGTCGAGGAGCCTCTGGAAGGCGAAAACGTAGTCCGCAGCCTTTACGGGAAAATACTCTCCTTCGTCCATGATATCGTCGTGATCTGCGTCAAGGAACCAGTAATTGTCACGGCGCAGGTTGAATGTATAGGTCAGACCGTCCGGTGAAACGGTATAGCTTGCAGCGTTGCAGCAGGTGATATTGCCGTTCTCATCGGCTCTCATCAGTCCGCTGTACATATTTCTGATAACTGTTGCAGAAGCCGGATCGCTCGCAAACTGCGGATCAAGACTTGCAGGATTGCCGCAGAGTACCGCGTCATACATATGGCCGGTACCGTCGCCGCGGTCCTTGTTGCCGCAGGAAACGGCAGATAATGTGCACAGTGCTGCACAGAACGCAATGGGTAGCTTCTTCAATGATATCTCCTTCCGTATTGCGTATTGGTGGTCTAAAAGCTGAATAGTCCCCCTTGCGGGGGACGTAGTTATCAGTTGAGAGCGACAGTAACGATGAAGCCGTCGCAGTTGTTGCCGGAAACGCTGTGGGTCTTGTCCTGAGGAACAGGAACGTCCGTATTGCCTGATGCAGCAGCCGGTACATAGTATACCTGATAGAGCTTCTGACCGACAGTGATCTCGAGCGGTGCGGTACTATTATATGACTTTATCTTTTCGATATACTCCTCGAGGCAGAGACCGTTCTGCTTGATATATGTAGCGTGGGGCTTGCCGACGTAGCGGTAGGTGTAAGTCCTTGCAGGCTCGCCGGTGAGCTCCTCCTTGCCTTCGGGGAATCTTACGATGAAGCCGTACTCGGCGGCGTTCTCATCGAGCCATGAATAGATACCTGTTGATGTATAATATCCGGAGCTTGAACCGTCCTTGGGGAAAATCCCCATATCGAAGGTCCTTGCGCTGTGATAATCCGAGAAGCCGCCCTTGAAGCGAGTGTAGCCTCCGTTGTACTTGATCTCCTGCTCGTTCTTTGTGCGGTAGCCGCCGATTATCGTGATCTCGGTGCTCTTTTTGTCAGCGTAGAAGCCTGCCATCCATGCGTCAAGGCTTGCGAGCGTCTCTTTGTCGAGCTTTATAACATAGTCGCTGACGTTGTAGAACTCGTTGCTTCTGTTGTTCCAGACTTCGGCAGGGTCGGTGTCATCCGAGGGGAAAGTATACTCGTGCGCTGAATTTATGAGGACGAGGTTTCCGCGGTAGATGTCGGTGGAAGGGTGGGGCTCATTGACGAACTGTGAAGCGTCAGGTCTGAGCGTATCGAGCTGTGAGGTCAGGAGCGTGTCGCTCTGACCGCTCGTATCGAGGTTGTCCACGATAGAGGACTGTGTAGTCGGTTCTGATGTAGAGGCATCGCCGTCATCTGACGAGCTCTTGCTGCCCTTTGAGCAGCTTTTAGCACAAGAGGTGAATATAACGATAAGTACGATGAGGACGAGGGCTGCTGCTACGACCCTGTCAACTCTGAGTCTGTATTTTTTAGCGGGCTTCTGCCTTCTGCTGCTGCGCTGGCTGCCGTTACTCATATAATAAGATCTCTCCTTGTAAAGCTCCGTATATAATATCTGTGTGGAGCGATTATTAGTGATTATTCACACTATTTTATTATTATATCACATTTTTTTGCACTTGTAAAGACCTTTTTTTGTGTTTGCGGATATTTTTTAAAAAAGAAAGCTTTCCTTTACGGAAGAACGGGGGCTTTTCTTTCGTGAGCTATTGACAAAAATATACATTTGTGCTATCATGTGTAGTGTAAAAAAGCGTGTACCGCTAAGAGTACAAATTCACGAAAGGATGGAGTCTTTCAGACTCGGAAAAAATCATGGCAGACCTTGCTTACATCTCTAATGTCACAAAGGTCTATGGCTCACAGGTCGCTCTCAATAATGTTAACCTCACTATCCCGGGCGGCAAGGTCATAGGTCTCCTCGGTCCAAACGGAAGCGGTAAGACTACACTTATCAAGCTTCTCTGCGGACTGCTCACACCCAATGCCGGAAACATATCAATCTGCGGCTATCCCGTAGGTCCTATGTCCAAGTCGGTAGTTTCCTATCTTCCTGACCGTACTTATGTACCTGAGTGGATGAGGGTAAGAGAAATGCTCGACTACTTCTGCGATTTCTATGCGGACTTCCGCCGTCCCCTCGCAGAAATGATGCTCCAGAACCTCAGAATAGACCCCAACGCTCCGATGAAGACTCTTTCAAAGGGTACAAAGGAAAAGGTACAGCTCATTCTCGTAATGAGCCGCTACGCAAGGCTCTACCTTCTTGATGAGCCTATCGCAGGCGTTGACCCGGTCGCAAGAGACTATATCCTTGATACGATAATCAAGGCACACAGTCCCGAATCCTCAGTTATCATCTCCACCCACCTCATCACAGATATCGAACAGGTGCTCGATGAAGTCATAATGATAAAGTACGGCAATGTTGCGCTCTGCGGAGATGTACCCGGTCTGAAGGCTGCATGGAACATGAACGTCGTTGACATTTTCAAGGAGGTGTTCAAGGGATGTTTCTGAAATTACTAAAGCACGAATACAAGTACATCATCAAGTCATTTACGCTGGTATACGCACTATTCTTCGGTGTCACCATTATTCTGAAGATATTCATACATATGGCTATCGGCGGAAGCAGCGGTTCTGCATTCAATACACTTGCCGGAATATTCGCGGTTACATGGTATATCTTCATGCTTATCATCGGACTGATGACCATTACAAACAATGCAAGGCGCTTTAAAAAGAGTATGTTCGGACCCGAGGGTTACCTCACCAATACTCTCCCGGTATCAACGAGCAGCAACATCATCGCAAAGATAGTTGCCGGAGCTACGAATTATGTCGTAAGCTATATTGCGGTATGCCTTTCTATCAATATCCTTATTATCGGCATCAAGGGCTCGAATAAGGTGATAAAGGGCATAAAGGAGGGCATCGGAGAGGCGTTCACAGACCACTTTGATGTAGTATTCGCATTCTTCTTCTGCTCGACCTTTGTATATCTTGCATTCCTCCTGTTCTGCTATATGCTCACATCGCTTTCCTCAATGATAGGCGGCTCAAAGGCAAAGAGCGTACTGCTCGGAATAGGTCTCTGGATAGCCAATATCTTCGTATTCACCATGCTCGTTGAAATGTTCGACGGTACATCTGCTGCCGGAGCAATGTTCGGAATCGGCTTCTTCTACATGATAATCGCAGGCATTGAGTTTGCAATTGTCCACAATATCGTAAAGAACCACCTCAACCTGCAATAACAGTTACATATAAACGTCAAGGGCGCACACTGTGCGCCCTTTTTGTGTCTGTACGTTTATCTGTTTTCGTCAATATAAGTCCCTATTCGGTCGGTGAGTATGGATATGCACTGGTCGGGGGTGCGTTCGCCGCGCACGACATAGGCGCATTCCTCGCGGATAATATTTTCTATCTCCTCGTCCTGATAAATGGTGAAATCGAGGGAATCGATATAGTCCTTCAGCTGCTGCTTCTGTGACTCGGTGATATAGAAAGCGATCTCATTCTGGTCAAAGGTGAGTCCGCCGTCTTTTGTCATACCGCAGTTTATCGAGCTCTTTGACATCTTATCAGCTTCATAGTCTTTTTGGTAGAGGCTTGCACGCAGCGGAAGGTTGCTTGTAGGCGTCCTGTATTGGTCGTCACCTGTTATCGCGGTGTAGTTGATGAAGTCCCATGCGCCCTGCTTTGAAGGGCAGTTCTTCATAATGCCGATACCGAGGTAGCTGCTGCCAAGAACTCCGGTACCGTTTTCAGTCGGATAGCCGACAAGGGAGATATCATTTCCGCCGTGATATCCTATTGCGTGCGTGGAATAGCTTGAACATACGGAAACATATGCGTTTGTGAGGACAGGGCGGCGGAATGTGAGATCCGGTTCATCGTATTCGTTTGAGTCGTCAGGAAGTGAGTATATGAATTCGAGAGCCTGCCGCAGACCGTTCTCGGGCTTGAATTCGTAATTCTCATAGTCCATGCTGCTTATGATACCGCCGGTTATGAAATAATCTGCAAGCGTTTCTCTTCTTGAACTCCAGAAGATGTTTAATTCACTGTCGTTGTAGGCATTAAGTTCTAAGAAATGCTTTTTGTCGTCCTCACTGAGACTGTTGTACAGCTTTACTGCTTGCTCAAAGTTCCAGTTTGTGATGCCCTCACCGAGCAGAGAGGTCTCCATACAGTAGGTCTGTGCGTGAATACTGTCCGGTATGCACGGAATATGACCGTTAATGGTAATTACATTCAGAAGCGACGGGACTATTTCATTGCGCTTGATGCCGTTGTAATTGTCTATCATATTATTGAGGTCTTCAAGATAGCCGTGGTCGTAGAGTGTTCTGAGCTTGCATGGCTCAGCCCAGATGATATCGGGCACTATCCCGTCAGCAAGGTCCTCATTCAGCTTGTTAATGGCACTGTGTCCCTCCTCGTTGCTGTAAGGAACAAGCTCTGCCTTATAGGAATCGCTGCTTGCGTTGAAATCGCTGATTATACTCCTGAATCCGCTGAAATCTGTGTCAGTGCCCAATGCAACATAAGCGACTTTGAGTATAGTCTTTCCGTTTTCGTCCGTAGCGGCAATGTTTGAATAATACTCAGAGTCATTTTTCTTTCCGCTGTGCCTGATAAGGGCGGTCCCGCACAGCACCGCGCCCGCTATGAGCAGGCAGGCTGCTGCCGCCATGAATGGCTTTAGCCTGTTCTTTTTCATATTGAAGTCAACTCCTTTCAGTTCATAGACCTCCTCGTTCTCGTAAGCCGGCTCGATGCCGCAGAACTGTCCCTGACGGACTGCTGACTTCTTCACAGCCATGCGGTATATCTTCTCGCGCTCACTGCCGCCGGTCTCACCGAGATGCGCGGAGAGCTTTTCAATTGTATCCTTGTCTGCATTTTCAAACAAGTCAAATCCGTTATGTTTTTTCATAATGACCTCCGTTCATATCGTGATGTCCTTATCGGACAGCATTTTCCGCAGCTTTTTGAGCGCACGGCTGCTCCTTACCCTTATCATGACAGGGGAGAGGGGAACAGTTTCCGCTATTTCCTTTGAGGTGCGCTTGTAGAAATATTTTTGTATGATTATCGTGGAATCCGGTTCGCCGAGACTTTCAACAATTCCGAGAAGCATCGCGCGGAGCTCTTTTTGCTCGGAGTCCTGTATCACATCTTCGCCGGAGGGTATTTCCGCAGCCCCTTCCTCGTCGATAGGCAGGGTAACGGGAGCCTTGCAGATGCGCCGGTAAAAGTCAGTGGCGTCCCTGCCGGCTATCATGCCGATAAAGCCCTTGATATCGCCGGTTATGAGCTTGTCCGGGTCGTATGAGGAAAACACGTCAGCAAACACATCGCTCACACATTCGTCAATGTCTTCCCGTGCGGCACAGCTTCGCAGCCGGCTGTAAACTATCGTGTAGACGTAGTTGTAGTATTCGTCAAAGATCCTTCGCTGGGCTTTTTCTTTGTCTGTCCGCAGCAGCAAACGGTATTCGCTGTGTGTCATCTTGCCCCTCCTTCCCCGGTTATGAATGCATTCATAATACATATTCGCAAATAGCAGCGAAAGTGTAGCATATTTTTTTATTATACATTAATCATTGGTGCAAGTCAATCCGGAGGAGACGGCACGATCTGACGGAAGCCTGACAGCTTGACAAATCCATTCACCTGTGCAAGAATAATACTGAAATGCTGCTGTGGTACAGTGTAAGAGTTTGCGGACTTGTTCCGTATATAATATCAGAAGGGAGAAAGGGGGAATGTACTGTTGAATGACAAAATGCTGGTACACCAGCTCAACAGGAAAAATGAAAAGGCGCTTGCCGCACTGATAGAACGGTACAGCGGATATGTCAGCACGATCGTGAGGAACGTGTCCGGCGGAACTCTTGGCATCAGCGACAGCGAGGAAGTTATTTCGGACGTGTTCATAAGGATATGGAACAATGCCGGACATCTCCGGACGGAAACGCTGAGGTCATATATCGCGGTCATAGCGCGTAATCTTGCCATTGACAGGCTGAGATCGAAGCATCTTCACATTCCGCTCGATGAAATAGAAACGGCTGACGATCAGGACATAGAATATGAGGCGGAGCGGAAAGTCCTGACGGAAGAGCTCAACCGTGTGATAGCAGAGATGCAGCCCCGTGACAGGGAACTGCTGGTCAGGTACTACTTCTATTATCAGAGCCTGCCGCAGATAGCAGAGGAAATGGGAATAGGACTGTCTGCCTGCACAACTGCGCTTCACCGTGCAAGGAACAGGCTCAGGGAAAAACTTACGGAAAGGGGTTACGGATATGAAGCATAACATATATGATCTTTTTTCCGGATATACCGGAGAACTGCCGGAGCTGAAGGACTGCCCCTGTGATACTGAAAGAATAAAGCAGCTCGTATCGCAGAAAAAGTTGAAAAGAACAAGGAACGGAGCCGGTGTTCCGGCGGCAGACACCAGAGAGCAGGGGAAGATGTTCAGTATGGCTGCGGAGAAGTCTGCGGCATATCATGGACTGACGGGCTTGGTTGAACCGGAACCCGAAACTGACGAGATCTATATATTGAAGGGAGTTGACAGCAATATGAAAAAGAACTGGAGAAAGCCTGCCGTTACTGCGGCAGCCTGCCTGCTGCTGGTGGGAGGAGTTATCGGCGGAGCGGCGCTTCTGAAAAAGAGCAGCGGAAACAGCTCTGCGCCGGAGGACAGTTATTATGCAAGCGTGGCTGATGAAGGTGAGGAAGGCAGGCGGACTGTAACTATCGGCTTGGCAAATATCAATGAAGCATCAGCAAAGCTGATCAGTGACTACAACAGGAGCCAGGAGGATTATTGGCTTGAAGCGGTAAATTATTCGCAGAAGAGCGGCAGGACATTAGGCAGCAGCTACACTGACAGCTATGCCGAGGAGTTCAGCCTGCTGCAAAGAGACATCATCTCCGGCAATGCTCCGGACATAATCGCATTCGATACGGATAATATGTTCACACTTATCAATAAGGGTATGTTCTGCGATATGTTCCCATTCATGGACGAGCCCGGCGGACTGGAGCGCGTGGACATTCTCCCGAATATGCTTGAGGGCTTTGAGATAGACGGCAGACTTCCGGCTATCGGCACGGAGTATCGGATATATACGGCTGCTGCAAAAACTAAATTCGTGGGCAATAGTGCCGAAAACTGGACAGTAGATAAGTTTATCGAAACGGCAGAGTCACTTCCGGAGGGTATGCATATACTTAATAATGCCTCATTTTTATCGTGGAACGGCGCGTATCAGGACAACCGCCAGAATATTTCGTATTACGCTCTGCTGAAGCTGATGAACGACTGTGTTGACAGAGCGGAGAATACCTGCAATTTCAGCGACCCGTCAATGATAAGTGCGCTTGAATACTCAATGAGCTTCCCGGACAAGAGCAATGTACTTAATGCCGCGGAATTGAGCGGAGGCGAGCTCGACAGCTATTCTATGGCGGCTCAGTGGGCTCTGCTCAACGACAGAGCGCTTGTTGGCGGAGTGTATATTACCGGTCTCGGGAGCTATGAGGGGCAGCAGCTCTGGTCTGAATTCGGCGAGGATGACCTCACCTTTGTCGGCTATCCGAGCAGTGACGGGAACGGAGCAGTAACGGAGTTCCAGCTGCTTTACGGTATCCCGGAAAGCTCCTCTAACAAGGAGGGCGCGTGGGATGCTGTCAGCTATTTTATCAGCGAAGGCAATGTATCAAAGGCAGTGCTCGATAAGCAGTACAATACAAGGCTTACGGAAAAAGACAGCTGCATCTACTCCAAGCGTATCTCATGGGATAGTGCAAAGAACACGATGTGCAGCGGCAGCGGCAGGCTCATCACACAGGAGCGTATCGACCAGCTCTATAACTATATCCAGACTGTCAAGGTCGAGCCATACAGCTACGGTGAGATAGATGAGATCATAAAAGAGGAGGTAAATTACGTCCTCGGCGGCGACTGCACCGCAAAACAGGCTGCCGAGCGTATACAGAGCCGCTGTTCTATCCTCCTGAGCGAGAATTCCTGAGACATATCTTCAGTTTTTTCATAATTGAAATATTATTTGTCACACTTTGCCGATAAAAAGCAATAGTAGGTAGTGAAAATGCATTTTCATTGATCTAATATAGGGGAATAACAATGACAGGAAGTGAATTGAAGGCTCTGTTCCGGAAATCTCCGCTTGATGCTCAGCAGGCATTCTATGATGAGTACAAGAACTATGTGTATACCATAGTTTACAGCAGACTGCGAAGCTACGGCTCAAAAGAGGATACTGAGGAATGCGTCAGTGATGTGTTTGCGGATATATTTCTGGATATTGAGCGCTTTTTCGAAATGGACGACCTCAGCGGCATGACCGGTCTGATAGCAAAGCGAAAGGCTGTTCAGTTTTACAGGCGGCTCTCCTCAGGCTATGAAAACGACAGCGGCGGCTATGAAATGATCGCTGATGCTGCTGACGTTGCGGCTGATGCTGAGAACAGACAGCGCTGCAGCGAAGTTCTGAGTAAGATCAACGAGCTCGGCGAGCCGGATTCTACAATAATCCTAATGAGCTGCTGGTATGAAATGAATTCCTTCCAGATAGGGAAAAGGCTCTCTATGAAGCCTGCAACTGTCCGGAAGCGGCTCCAGCGTGCGCTCGAAAGGCTCAGAAAGCTGATGGCTGAGATCGGTTATGATGAACGGGAGTGATTGTATGAAGAAAAAGAATATTCTCTTTGATGTCTTTGATAATGCGGATGACCGCACCCTGCGCGATCTGTCGGAGCGCTGCAAGCCTGTTGACAAAAGGACTGACAGGCGTATTTTTGCCAAAATACAGCAGAAGTGCGGCGACGCTTCCTATGAAGAGGAAGTTTATGTATTGAAAGGTGTTGACGGTAATATGAAAAAGAACTGGAGAAAGCCTGCCATGACAGCGGCAGCCTGCCTGCTTTTAGTGGGCGGAGTTATCGGCGGAGCGGCGCTCCTGAAAAAGGGCGGCGGAAGCAGCTCCAACGGCGACAGCTATTACACAAGCGTTGACAGTACCGGCGAGGGTACGACCGCTCCCGAAAAGAAGGAGAAAACCGTCATCACGGCGGCGTTCATCTTTGGTATTACTGACTATGAAAAAATGGTGAATATTTTTAACAGCGGTCAGGACGATTATACTATCAAGCTTGTGGACTATCACAAATACGACGTTGAGAACGGTACCTACGGCGAAGCTGCTATGCGTCAGCTGAAGATAGATATTGCCGCTGGCGATGCTCCCGACATCATCTTTACAGGTGACCACAGCCTCATCAATGCGCTCGGCAGTAAGGGTACATTTGCCGACCTTTACAGCTTCATGGAGAACGACCCGGAGGTAAACAGGGACACCCTCCTTCCGAACGTGCTGAAAGCCTTTGAAAGCTCTGACGGAAAGCTCTATTCCCTTGCGCCGACCTACCAGATAAATACAATGGTGGTCAAGAAAAAGTTCGGTCAGAAGGAAAACTGGAGCATTGACGATATGATAGCGTTTTTCGACAGCGCCCCTGCAACCGCCGACCACCTCTATGACAGTGTAACACGCGGCTGGCTGCTCGAAATTATCGTGCGCGGCATGAATGAGCTTGTGGACTACGACAAGGCTGAGTGCTATTTTGACAGCGATGAATTTGTAAAGGTTCTGGAATTCTGCAACCGCTTCGCTGAAAGCCAGAATGTACCGGAGGATAAAGCTGAGGCTGACGCTTACTGGCGCGATAAAGTAACATGGACTAAGCTCGACCGCTCTCCGCTTTACATGGGAATGATAATGGGATATTCCGGAACATTGGAAAGCGAATTCAGCAGTATTAAATATGTTGATTTTGGCGGAGAGGACTTTACCTTTGTCGGCGCGCCTACAAGCGATGGTCACGGCGGAAAAATTGAACCTCTCGGCGAATTTGCGATACTTGATACCTGTTCCGACAAGAACGGCGCATGGCAGTTCGTCCGTCAATTCTTCACCAAGGAAACACAGGCGAACCATGAGCCGGGTGAAGCTCCTGACTATAAAAAAGCATTTCCGATTCAGCAGATGCGCGTCAGAAAGGACTGCTTTGAGGAATGGATCGAACAGAACAAATATTGCTACGAATACAGCGATGAGGAGCAAAAGTGGGTCAAGACAGACCACACCTATTGGGAGCACCGTGACACCACACTTTATGCTCCTACCGATGAGGAATTAGAGGACTACCGGAGGTATCTCCTCTCCTGCGATACCCTTGACAATGAAATCGCCCCCGACATAATGAGCATCTGCAAGGAGGAGGCTGACGCGTATTTCCACGGCGACTGCACCGCAAAACAGGCTGCCGAGCGCATACAGAGCCGCTGTTCTATCCTCCTGAGCGAGAACGCCTGATTTTAATGCGTAATTATTTGCTTGCAGGGGACGACGTTCCTACAAATGCACTAAGCACTATGCACTAATAACTAAGCGCCGAATTGTTCACTTCTACAAAATTCCGGCGGTGAGCCTTCCGGAGTGCAACGTCTCCGCCCTTCGGACAGAATGTATTAAACAGCAAAGGAAGTGGTGAAATGATATCATTGAAGGGCAAATGCGGTCGGCGCGGCGAGAAGATTTTCAGCTACGCCTGCCTTATCCCGAGCATTGTGGGCGTGCTCATATTCTTCGTTGTACCCTTCGGGATAGTGGTGCGCTACTCCGTAATAAAAAATCCCGTGACGAAGGAATACGTCGGGCTCGACAACTACAAGGCGCTCGTTCACAACACCGCTTTCCGCAAGGCTGCACGGAATACAGCGATGTTCTCGGCAATATCGGTACCCCTCGCGGTAGTTCTTGCCCTCGGACTTGCAGTCCTCCTCGAACGGAAAATTCCAGGGAAAAGCGCCTTCCGGACGTTCTTCCTCAGTCCGCTCATGGTGCCGACCGCATCGGTCGTGCTGGTGTGGCAGGTATTGTTCCACAATCACGGCACGGTCAATCAGGTCGCGGAAATGTTCGGCGGCGAACCGGTAGACTGGCTCAAATCCACAAAGGGGCAGGTCGTGATTATCCTCATGTTCCTCTGGAAAAACATCGGCTACAACATGATACTTTTCATGGCGGCACTCAGCAACATTCCGCGCGATATGATGGAGGTCGCCGAGCTTGAAGGCGCCGGTGCTTGGTACAAATTCTTCCACATCAAGCTGCGGTACCTCTCACCGACTATACTCTTCGTATTCATTCTCTCACTGATAAATTCGTTCAAAATATTCCGCGAAGTATACCTTCTGACCGGAAATTACCCCTACGACAAGCTGTATATGCTCCAGCATTTCATGAACAACACCTTCAACAAGCTCGACTACCAGAAGCTCTCCGCGGCGGCAGTGCTGTTCGCGCTCGTCATGATAGTGATAATGGCAGTGCTCCTCATTCTGGAAAATATCTTCGGAAAGGACGTGGAGAACTGATGAAGCGCAGACATATCAGTAATATCACCGTGACGGTCATCGTTGCACTCGGAGCGCTCCTGTTCCTCCTGCCGACTGTGTTGACTATTGCCAATTCGTTCATGACTTCGAGCGAGATATCGGCGAATTACGGCGCTATGTACAGCAACATGACCGACAGCGAAAAGACCTACATCTCCGGGGACGTCAACCTTAAATTCATTCCCGACAAGGTAACTCTCGACCAGTACCGTTCCGTCCTCATCACAAATTCGGACTACCTTGTCAAGTTCTGGAACTCCGTCTGGCTGACCGTACCGATAACCGTGTTCCAGCTGCTTGTCGCGATACTCACCTCATACGGCTTCTCGCGCTATCCCTCGAAGGTGAAGGGCATCATATTCTTCGCGTACATAATCCTCATGATAATGCCGTATCAGGTCACGCTTGTGCCGAATTACCTCGTTGCGAAGCGGTTCGATCTGCTCAACAAGCGTTCGGCGATTATACTCCCTGCAATATTCTCTCCGTTCAGTATATTTTTGCTCACGAAGGTCATGCGGAGAGTGCCAGCTTCATACGTTGAAGCTGCAAAGCTCGACGGCGCAGGCGAATTGCAGATACTCACGCGGATATATATGCCGCTGTGCAAGAATGCGATAATCTCGATAGGCATGCTCGTTTTCATCGACTACTGGAACATGGTCGAGCAGCCGCTCATTCTCATGACGAGCGACGAAGCAAAGGCACTTCACCCGCTGTCGGTGTTCCTTTCGCAGATAAATACCAGTGACGTGGGACTTGCCTTCGCGGTCGGAGTGGTCTACATGATACCGACCGTGCTCATGTTTCTCTACGGCGAGGACTGCCTTGTGGACGGCATCGCCTACTCGGGCGGAATAAAGGGATAGGAGATGAACTTATGAAAGATACAGAAATGAACAATGGAAGCAATGATATACATTCATCTGAGGAGGAGGTCCGCCGCATAACCGAAAAGCTCAACAGCGCGGACACTGTGGCAAAGGACCCGCGGAAGCGCAAGGAGATAATAAAAACACTGCTCATCGTTTTTCTCGCGGCAATGCTCATTCTCACGTTTTTCTCGAATACTATCATGAACCGCGCCCTCGCTGAGATAACCACACAGAGCGTCACCTCCGGAAAGCTCACCGAGCGGATACGCGGTATGGGTGTTGTGGAGGCGGAACAGTCCTACGAAGTGACGTTTGACGGCAGCAGAAACGTCGAAACTATCAGCGTAAAGGCAGGTCAGAAGGTGACGGAAGGTGATGTGCTGTTCGTTCTCGGTTCGGGAAAGGAGCAGTCGCTCACTGCCGCTGAGGACGAGCTTGCGGCGCTCGAATATGAGTACAGCAAAATGCTGCTGAACGCTCCGGCGGACTATTCCTCCGAGAATCAGGAGATACGCAACGCCGCCGAGGACCTCGAACAGTCGATACAACGCCGTGACGCGGCATTGGCGGCGAAGAATTCCTCCGCTCAGGCGCTTGCTCAGTACAAATCCGACAAGGAAGAAGCCGCAGGGCTTTCCGCTCAGAAGGACAAGCTCACTGCCGCCATAAATGCGATAGATTCGGACGACTATACAAATGCTCCGGCAGAGCTCATGGGTGACCTTCCAACATTGAAAAATAGCTGGCAGTCTGCGGAAAATGAATATTCTGCCGCCTATGAGATATACACATCGGCGGTCGGCACAGGTGACGCGGAAACTGCCCTCGCAGACTGCAATGCGAAGGACGCAAAAAGAAACGAGGCAAAGTCCTCTTACGACACAGCTAAGAGCGAAATACGTTCGGGACTTGCCTCGCAGCTAAGCGATACAGAGGCGAAGCTGAGTACCGTAAATTCGCGCATTTCCGCATACGAGAACAGTTCACCTGCCGGCGGAATGAGCTATGAGGACTGCGTTGCTGACGTTCAGGCGAAGCAGCGCACGCTCGAAAATCTCCGCATAAACCTCGCAAAAACGCAGAATACCAACAATATCGCGCAGCAGCAGTACGACCTCGACCTCGAAAACAAGCGCGGCATAATCGAGAAGAAAAAGCAGGCGATCGAAGATCTCCGCGGCAGCAGTGCCCCTGTTGAGGTGGTGTCGAAGTACAGCGGAACGGTTCGGACTGTCAGCGTCAAGCCCAACGATATGACCGCTGCCGGTGTTCCCCTCGCGGTCATCGACCTCGATAATGCAGGCTTCAAACTTAAAGTTTCCGTGACTGCTGAACAGGCGGCAAAGGTCGATGTCGGAACTGCCGCAAAGGTCGTGAACAACTGGAGCGGCGATGTCAGGGCGGTCGTGTCCGACATCAGCAGCGATACCGAAAGCCCCTCGAAAAGGGTGATGACGTTCAGCGTTACGGGCGCGGTCTCCGGCGGAAGCTATCTCGAAGTTTCCATTCCGCTCTCGCAGGACGATTACAGCGCGATAGTCCCGAAAAGTGCGGTATACAGCGATCAGGACGGTGATTTTGTGTACAAGGTGCGCTCGAAGAATACTCCCCTCGGCAACCGCTACTATGCGGAGAGGGTGAGCGTTACGGTGCTTGCCTCCGACGATTCGTCAAGTGCGGTCTCCGGCAATATATCGGGAAGTGACAGCGTTATTGTCGCGTTCAGCAAGCCTGTCAAGCCGGGCGATCAGGTCCGTCTGAAATCAAAATGAAGGTTATGAAGAAGATAAAGATAAGGCACATCGTCCTTGCGGCGGCAAATGTTGCAGTCCTCACAGCGGCGCTCATTCTCACGCTCATAGGTGATTCACTGGCAAGGTCGCAGAGGTACAACTACGCTGCCGACCGCTGGACGCAGGGCAGGGGCGGCTGTACGCAGGTGAGCTGCTTTTTCGCGGACGATTCCGGATTTATCAGGGATAATGTGATATCGGTAAGGCTCGCTCTGCTCAGTTCCCTTGAAGCCGCGGCGGTCTATCCCGAGGACGGAAAAACGCTCTGCCCGGACGCTTACAGCTCCCCGGTAGGAAGGTTTCAGGTGAACTGTGACCGCATGAGTTCAGCTCCGGCTGATATTACGGCGGTAGGTGGCGAGTTTTTCCTGTTCCGTAGCTTTGACCTTCTGAGTGGAAACTACATCAGCGACAAGGATATCATGCAGGACGGCGCGGTCATCGACCGGGCGCTCGCTTTCAGGCTCTACGGTTCTGAAAACATCGCCGGAATGAGCATCTATGTCAATAACGTGAAGCTCAGAGTTGCCGGAGTTGTGGACGATCCCCGGACAAAATACGAGAGGGAGTGCGCCGGGGACTATCCTAAGATGTACATCCCATACGAAATGGCGGAAAAGCTCACCGACACCGGAGAGCAGTTCCGGAGGGTGAGCTGCTATGAGGTTATAGTACCCGACCCGGTCGAGAATTTCGGGTATAACGCGGTCGAGAAGCTGTTCAGCAGCTACGGTGACAATGCCATGATCGTCAACAACACGGACAGGTTTTCCTCCTCTGTCCGTGTAAAGGCGGCGAAAGATCTCAGCCGTTCCGGTGTGCGGAATGAGGCGGTAAAACTTCCATTCTGGGAGAACGCCTCGCGCATCGTAGAACACAAGCTGTCGGTGATGTATTCAGTGCGGAGGGTAATTCTTGCTGTACCGGCACTGACTGCGGTATGGCTCGTAGTTAAGGCTTACAAGTGGCTCAGGCGCAAGTCAAAGTCCGCTTTCCGCTTTGCTTCGGATAAGATATATGCGCTCAGATGCCGGATAAATAAGATGATACACGGCAGCTGAGACAGTAAGGGAGACCGTTCTCACTTATGTGGGGACGGTCTGACTTTATACTGCTATCCGGGACGGCAGACGCATATGGTTCGGCTTGCGTTATGATAGTGTTATTTTAAGGTCTCACATTTTTGTGGGACCTTTATTGTTTTACTGCTGTATCTTTTCCTATGTGTGTAAGGAACGCGAGCTTGTAAGGATACGCAATCAGGAGATAGGGTTCATATTTCAGAATTACCACCTTATCCCGACTTATTCCGTTATGCAGAACATTATAATGCCTCTCCTTATGCGCGGACAGGACAGAAGATCGGCTGAGAAAGAATGTCGGGAGATAGTAGATATGCTCGGGCTCTCTGACCGTATACACCATAAGCCCTCGGAGCTTTCAGGAGGTCAGCGTCAGAGAGTTGCAATTGCAAGAGCTCTTTGCAGCAAGCCTTCACTTCTCCTTGCTGACGAGCCTACCGGTGCGCTCGACCAGAACAGCGGTACTGAGGTGCTGAAGCTTTTTACTAAGCTCCACGAAATGGGCAATACTATCGTTATGATAACCCATGATCTCAATGTTGCCAAGTGGGCGGAACGTACTGTCCGTATCGTTGACGGTGAGATGTTTGAGGGGGAGGTTAATTAGTTCCGCAGCCTGCTGAGAAGCCATTGATTGGATTTTTATAAAAAATACTTGACAAACGTCCGCACTTGTGCTATAATATTATAGCAATGCGGATATGGCGGAATTGGCAGACGCGTATGGTTCGGATTGTGCTATGATAGTGTAAAAACAACCGTTCTCACGATGTGGGAACGGTTTTGGCTTTATCGAATCATCATTATAGAGAGGGAGCGATATCAGTGCTTAGAGCTGTTATTTGTGATGACGACATTGCAGCATCTGAATTGCTGAAAAAGATGATAAAGAAGAATACGGACAGCAAAGCTTCTGTTATATGTACAGAGACCTGCGAAAAAGCAAGCGAGCTCATTGATAACAGGACAGATGCGGTGTTTATGGATATATGTCTCAGTGAAGCGAATGGTATCAATTTCGCTGTGGAGCTGAAAGAACGCTATCCTCAGCTCCGGATAGTTTTCATCACTGCATACACCGAATACTGTGAGAAGATCTTCAAGGCTCAGCCTGTCGGTTTCCTGGTAAAACCTTTCAAGGATGAGAGCGTCCGTGACGTTATTGAGTGGATAGGCAAGAGTATGAACGATGCTGCCGATATGATCACTCTGCGTGCATCTAAAAATGCTGTCGTCAACATTGATCTGAGCGAGGTATACTATATCGAAAACAGTGACCGCAGACTTCTGTTTTACGGTGCTGACGAAGTGCTTAAAGGCGAGGCCAGAATAAGTCTGCGCGAGGCAGAAAGCAGGCTTCCCGACTATTACATACGCTGCCACCACAGTTTTTTTGTCAATATGAATAATATCAAGGGTATAAAGCGTTTTGCGTTCACCCTTACCGACGGGAAGGAGCTCCCCATAAGTCAGGGAAAATTCATTCAGACACGAGACCGCTATTTCCAATATCTTGGAGGTCTGCTATGAGCTATTGGGTAACGTATGCAGTAAACATGCTCGTGCAGTCAGCGCTCATCATATTCGCGGCAAATGAGACCGTTAAGCTGAAAAAGAGCTTTTTCGGAGCGTATTTCTGTATCCTGAGTGTATGTGCTTTCCTCAACGTTATGATATTTGCGGTGCTAAGACCGCCTGAAAGTGAAAGTATCCTCAGCACATTGCAGTCTCTCTGTATCTTTGTTATCATCGTGTGGTTGACGGAAGGGAAATGGCGGCAGAAATTGCGTTCTTTGACCGCAGTCACAGCCGCTTCATTGCTTACGGAGCTTACTGTTATCGTTATTGTCCGAGCCGTGTACGGTGTGGACACGCATGACCTTGGGACTGCGGATAAGCTCGAAACGGTCATCTCAATACTTGCGCTTGAATTGTACTACACATGGACAGTGCTCGTTGTGCTGCTTTTCAGGATAAGGGACGAGTCGTTCCGGCGCATGAGGTCTATCTGCCTGATAAGCGCACTGGTCGCAGTATTTTTCAGCGCGATATCCATATTCTACAACACGAACGGCGCTGACAAGCTGAACAGGCAGGATGTTTTTATAAACCAGATGACGCACTGCATGATAACCGTTCTTCTGATAGTGCTGTATTACGCGATGAAACACAGCGTCGAAAAGACCAGAGATGAGGAACGTCTCGCCGGAATGGAAAGCTATATACAGCAGACCCGGGAGTTCTATGAGCTTGCCGAGCGCAGATATGAGGAAACAGCAAAGATACGACATGATATACGCAATCAGGTACAGACGGTCGAGTACCTCATCGCGGAAAACGACATTGAGGAATCCCGGAAAAGCCTTGAAGTTCTGCGTGAAAAATACAGCGAGGTCGGGGTGCGCGTGTATTCAGATGTCCCGGCGGTAAACGTTGTAATGTCCCTGAAGCTGAACGAGTGTGCGGAAAACGGCATTGCGGCTGATGTAATGCTGTCCGGCTGCAAAGCGCTGCCGTTCGATAACTATGAGCTTTGCAGCATTTTCTCGAATATTATGGACAACGCTATACGAGCCGCAAGGGATTCCGGCAGCGGACATATCTCAGTGAAGTCGAAGGTGTTCGGAGAAAACTTTATCCTTAAATGTGAAAACACTGTGCCGGACAGCGGCAAGCCGCAGAAGCGCTCGCGGAAGGGCTACGGTCTTGATATTATCCGCAGTATCGTCAGGAAATACGACGGTACATTCAGTACGGACATCAGCGGCGGGACCTTCACGGCACTGATGACCATGCCTGTCGGCCAAGATGAACAGAAAAACCGTTAACATTTTGTGTTAACGGTTATTTTTCTGCATTATCAACAATTTGTTCACAGTCTGATATTTGTTTTTGTATGATTTTGATTTGATTTTGCATCACTGTTGATTTTTACGGTATAAATGTTTACAATTAAATTGGAACGGTGCGATAAGCACGGTCAGTATAAAGCCGCGCAGTGGTGTGCTGTGAGATGACTGCGGGCGCAAACCAAAGGAGGTATTGAAATGAAAACAAATATTCTAAAACGAGTTCTGACCACTTTTGTATGCACTGTATTTTCTTTGTCCTGTTTATCTATTATCCCTGTGAATAATTGGACTAAAAGTAATATCACTGCATATGCATCGCAGCAGGATGACATTGTAAATGTAGCCCTTGGCGAAGAAGGCTATCAGGAAGGATCCAACAATTACACAAAGTATGGAGTTGCGTATGGTACACCAAACGCAGAATGGTGTGCGATTTTTATATGGTGGTGTGCACAGCAAGCAGGAATTCCGGAGAGCATTATAAAGAAGAATGCATGGGCTGGAGATATGGGCGGATCAACAGGAACAGGGAATTTTGGCGGTGCATATTATCCGAAATCATATGTAATAAATGGTCAGTTTACTCCTTCCAGAGGAGATATTGTTTATTATGATGGCGAAGAAGTGAATGGCTCCTCTGGACATGTTGAAATCGTAGTTGACTACGATTCTACAAGTAATACGTTTACATCAATTGGTGGTAATACGGGCGGTGGATATCGCGTTTATCAGCACCAAAATCAGTCATTATCTTCAAGCGGCTTTTTAGCGGTAATAGGATTTGAAAGGCCCAATTATGACGGCAGTATTATTCCACCCACTCCTCGGAATGATGAACCATACGCTCCCTTTCCTCGTCCTGCCGGCACTGTTAAGCTCGGAATGACAGGGGACAGTGTTCGCTGGGTGCAGTATACGCTGAGCCATTGGCTTAAATATGACATCGGTCCAGACAGTGTTGACGGTGACTTCGGTGATGCAACTGAGACAGCCGTTGCGAATTTCCAGAATTCTCAGGATCTGGTACCGGACGGCATAGTCGGTCCTGCCACCAGAAATGCTATAATCGCAGAGATCGATAAGATACTTCCCCAAAATGACACTGAAGCTCCGGTGATTTCGGATATACAGGTATACGACATCGACAAAACCGGATACTCTGTCAGGTGTACCGTTACGGACAATGTAGGCGTCACCAAGGTGCAGTTCCCCACATGGACGGAAAACAACGGACAGGACGACCTTATCTGGCATGATGCCTCGGTCAGCGGAAATACTTATTCTTACCGTGTGTCCGTATCTCAGCACAACAATGAATACGGAAGATACATCACGCATATCTACGCATGGGACGCGGCAGGGAACTCTGCGAGTGCCGGAGGAGCAGATCTTGAACTGAAAGTCGGCTCAGCGATGACTAAGGGTGCAGGTCAGACTGTTCCCGACGGAGATTACTATATCTTCTCAAAACTCAAGGATAACTATTACCTTG
This sequence comes from Ruminococcus sp., assembly GCA_017525915.1. Lineage (GTDB taxonomy): Bacteria > Bacillota > Clostridia > Oscillospirales > Ruminococcaceae > Ruminococcus. The sequence continues at coordinate 88,386 of JAFXSC010000016.1, read as the reverse complement.
ACATTGACGGCGGAGACTGTCCCGCTGCTTCGGGAACCAACGTACATATGTGGACTGCATCAGCAGGAAAGCTGCCCCCTGACTGTGATACTTGGACGGTAAAGTATATGGATAACGGCTTCTATTCAATAACTCAGAAGGGTGCGGATATCGGACTGGACGTTGACGGTGCAAGCACAATTATGGGTGCCAATGTCCGCGCGTGGACACTCAACACTTCAAGCGCCCAGCTCTGGTCTATAACCTCAACGGATACCGGATATAAGCTTCAGGCAAAATGCAGCGGATACTGCCTTGATGTTGCCGGAGCAAAAACTGCTGATGATACGAATGTACAGGTGTGGGAATCCAATGATAAATCCTGTCAGCGCTGGGAGCTGGTACCGCTTCAGAAAGCACCTTTAACGAGTACGCTTGAATCCAGCAGGATTTCCGTGCGTACCGGAGAAGCAATAACATTTACAGCAAAATCGGATTCTGCAACAGCCTATACCTTGTCCGTTGCTATGGAAAACGGCGAGGCAGTAACTCATAAAATGACTGACGGAAAGCTTATGCTGTCCTTTACAGAGGCAGGCAGCTACACTGCTTATGTTACTGCATCAAACAGCAGGGGAAGCAAAGACAGCAAAAAGATAACTTTTTCTGTTACGCCTTATGAAGTAACGCTTTACGAAACGGCAAAGCACACGATCAGCGCTTACGGCACAGGTCTGACATACAAGTCGAGCAACAAGGAGGTCGCCATTGTTTCAACAAAGGGTGTTATCACTGCAATGGGCATTGGAAATGCTGTCATAACTGTGGCAGATGCCAATGGAAAACAGTTCGTTATCCTTGTTCAGGTCAAGGAGAAGGTCGTTGCCGGCGACTGCAACGATGACGGCGAATTCAATGTTGCTGACGTTGTACTCCTCCAGAGGTGGCTCCGTGCCGCACCTGATGCTGCAATCGAAAACTGGTCCGCTGCTGACCTCAACAGTGACGGCAGGGTCAATGTGTTCGATCTCATAAGACTGAAGAGAATGCTGTTTGGTTCAGGTTATGGCGATGATGCTGAGACGGAAATGTAATGCTATACAGTGTCAGTAAGCAAAACGCGGATATGAGAAGTTATGTAAAGATTGGAGGCTTTTATGAAAAACAGGTCTGTGATTCTTCGTTTTATTTCTTCCATAATAGCGAGCATCTTCATGATATCGTCATTGTCTTTATCATTGTTTATATCTGATTCAAATGCTGTTTATGATAAAGAGAAGGAAGATTACATATACAGTTTTCTAACTCAGCGATTAGGGTATAACTCTGCTATTGCCTGCGGTTTTTTAGCAAATATCTACCGTGAATCATCTTTCGACCCGGAAGCCGACAATGGATATGCGTATGGTCTTATTCAGTGGGAGGGCGGAAGAAGAACTCAATTAAAACACTTCTGTCAGGATAACGGCTATGAAATGTCATCAATTGATGCGCAGCTATTGTTTATCCAATATGAATTGGAAAACGATGAAGCTGCAAGTGCTTCCAGAATCTTAGACCAGCAGAATAATGAACAGGGAGCATATGATGCTGCATACAATATTTGCTATTACTATGAAAGGCCGGCTAATAAGGTGTGGAAATCAAATGACCGCGGAGAAATGGCACGCGATGAATACTGGCCGATCTATGGCGGAGACCCTATTGCTCATGATGAGCCCTACGCGCCCTATCCCCGTCCTACCAGCAATGTAAAGATAGGCATGAAGGGCGACACTGTCCGCTGGGTGCAGTATACGCTGAGCCATTGGCTCGGTTATGACATTGGTTCAGCCGGTGTTGACGGTGACTTCGGTGATTCAACTGAGACAGCCGTTGCGAATTTCCAGAATTCCCAGGATCTGGTACCGGACGGCATAGTCGGTCCTGCTACCAGAGCAGCAATAATTGCAGAGATAGATAAGATACTTGAACCAAGCAAACACAATCCGGTAGGCTATCTTGATTCAGCCGAGGGCGGAGCAGGCTGCGTTACGGTTAAGGGCTGGGCTTATGACGTGGATACACCGAATGAAGCCTGCGAGATACATATTTACATGGACGGTCCTTCCGGGCAGGGCAAGCGCGTTGCGACCGGTATAATAGCTGACCAGCCTTCGCCTGATGTGAACGAGGTGCTTGGCTATCCTGGCAATCACCGCTATGAAGCGACTATTTCTCTGAATGTAACAGGGGAGCATACCTTCTATGCCCATGCGATAAACCGCGGTGCCGGAGACAGGAACTCACAGCTTGAAGGCGCACATAAAGCAACAATACAGGAAGCGGTCAGCAAGCCTTCCGTAAGCGTGCTCAAAGCCAATAAAACATCTGTGCTTGCAGGCGAGCCGATACTCTTCACAGCCGAAGCTGACACAGCAGACAAGTTAACTTTCAAAGCTGAAAATGGCAGCAAGGTCATCACTAAGGATATAACCAGCGGAAAGCTCATACTTTCCTTTGAAGATGCCGGTAGCTACACGGCGTATGTTACTGCTTCAAATAAAGCCGGAAGCAAGGAGAGCGCAAAGGTATCGTTTACGGTCGCATCAGAGCTTACTCTAAGCATCGGTGAGAAGTATACGCTGAATTTCAGCGGCAGAAATGTGACATATAAGTCGCATAAGACCGAAGTTGCGACAGTCAGCGACGAAGGCACCGTGACCGCCGTAAAGGAGGGAACAGCGCTGATATCCGTTGTCACAGAGGATCAGGACGTTATACAGTTCACTGTAAAGGCCATCAGGAAGAAGGCTGACGGCGACTGCAATGCTGACGGTGAATTCAATGTTTCTGATGTTGTACTTCTTCAGAAATGGCTCCGTACTGCACCCGGTTCAGAGCTTGAAAACTGGAAGGCAGCTGACCTTTGCAATGATGACAGACTTGATGTATTCGACCTCATTATGATGAGACGCAGACTGATAAACGGTTGATCTCCCTGTCTGCACATTAAGGGGGAAAGACCTTTGGTTTTTGTATTTAAGGGACATATCAGAAGGCTCATCCGCAGGAAATGCTCCTGCGGATGAGCTGTTTACGTCTGCTGTACAGCGACAGCAACTGGCAGACGCATATGCTTCAGCTTGGCTGTGATGAATACAGATACAGCATCAATGCTCTCCTTGCCTTATTTTTCAAGGAACGATTACTTAAAATACCACCGGATCTTTTTGGCAAAAAACTCTTGACAAACCTCTGCACTTGTGCTATAATATTATAGCAATGCGGATATGGCGGAATTGGCAGACGCGTATGGTTCAGGTCCATATGTTCGCAAGGACATGCAGGTTCAAGTCCTGTTATCCGCACCACCGGCGAGCTGCCGGGCGCTTCCACGGGGACGCTCGCAAGCTCGCTTTGCTTTTTACAGAACGGAAGTCTGCTTTCGCTCACAGAAGTCACATCAAATCGTAAAGCTTGCACAGTGGGCGAGTTGCCGGGCGCTCCATTCTGAGGGGCTTTTTTACGCTTGCAGAACTGATGATATTCAGATGCAGAGTGACTATATTAAAGGTTTCAGAGAATAAACGGTATAAAAATCCGCTATGCCTTATGAAAGGAGCATAGCGGATTATTTCATTGTTTATGTTGATGTTGTCAGTAAGCTTTGTTCGGTTACCGGAGCTCATGCCAGCATTTCGGGTATACCTTCTATCGCCTGTGAAAGTATACCTTCTGCGTCCATGCCGGCGATGTCGAGCATCTCAGCCTTAACGAGCCTGGTCTTTCCGATGCCGAAGCAGGTCCCGGCGACCGCTCTGATGTAACCATAGCTGAAATCCGGTATATAGGGACCGCCTGCCGTTGTTACATAGATGAGCTCGTCCGCCTTGCAAAGTCCCGCCGGCAAGCCGTCATCACCGTAGCTTGAAACTATACCGACCGCGTAGACATTTTCAATGTACACTTTCAGCAGTGAGGGGAAAGAACCGTCCCAGAAGGGGGCTGCGATGACTATTTTATCCGCCTCTGCGAACTGTCTTGCATAGCGGAACATCGGGTCGTCATACCTGCCGCTCTGAAGCAGCGCAGTTCTTCTCAGGAGCATTTCTTCGCTCAGGGGACGGATATCTTCTGACGGGAGATGCAGTTCGGTGTATTCTCCCATTTTTCCAAGCACTGCCCGTGCAAGCCGGTCTGTCCTTGAATCGCTGCGGACGCAGCAGTTGACGTACAGTATCATTAGCTCACTCCTTATCGTTGCTGTTATTAACGGCTGAATATCTTGTCCTTCATGATATCATAGTTTTCCTCGAAGTCGTCCACGATGATGACCCAGCCCTTCGGGTGGTTCGGGTCGTCACTGTAAGTACCGTCTGCCGGTATCTGGAGCTGTTCAGTGTCGTATTTCAGTATGAAAGGTATTCTCAGCGAGAGCTTGTAGAGCTCCCACTTGGACATATTGCTCGTAATTGAGGGCAGAGCGCCTTTTCCGACCTTTCTCAGGAACGAAAGACCGCCCTTCCGCGCCTTCTTTATAAGTGCGGTAACGACCTTTCTCTGGCGGTTGGTGCGCTCGAAATCGTAGTTGCCGACGCTTCTGATACGCGAGTAGGAGAGCGCCTGCTTGCCGTTCAGGTGGAGCTTTCCGCCGTGTTCGATAAGGTCAGACTCCCTCTCATCGCCCATGAGCTCGTTGACCTCGGAGATGAGGATAACGTTGAGGGCTTCGGCTTCCGCGTCGGAGATCTCCATGTCTATACCGCCTGCCGCGTCGATAACGCTTGCGAAGGTGCTGAAATTTATCTGGATATAGTCGTCTATCTTCACCTTGAAATTGCTCTCGATAGTGTCCATGAGGAGCTCGGGACCGCCGTATGAATAGGCATTGTTCAGCTTATCATCGCCGTATCCGGGGATATTGACAAGACTGTCGCGCATGAACGAGGTCATGATGAGCTTGTTGGTCTTTTTGTTGAGCGAGACGAGTATCATCGAGTCGGAGCGTCCGCGCTCGGTGTCGGAGCGCCCGTCAGTACCGATTATGAGTACGCTCCGGACGTACTTACGGCTGAGAGCGTCCTCTGTCCTTGTGCGTTCGCCGGTGGAGACGAGGTTCATCTTGTTTATGAGCGTCAGCGAGGTGCAGGAATAGATGCCGAAAAGTATGAGGAAAATGCTGAGGAGACTGAGAAGCACGCGGCGGATTATCTTGCCGGCAAGCGTCTTGCGGCGGCGTTTCTTTTTCTTGACAACTACCTCCCTGACCGGCGGTGGAGGTGCCGGAGCGTTCTGCCTTACGGGAGCGCCCTTCTTCTTCAGCTTCTTCTTCGGCGGACGCGGACTGCGGTACGGGGGAGGGGAGTAGCCGCCCTGCGGAGGCGGCGGAGGTGCCTGCTGTCCCTGATAATATCCGCCCTGCGGCTGAGACGGTGCGGACTGCCGCTGATAGTAACCTTCCGGCTGTATAGGTGCGGACTGCCGCTGATAGTAACCTTCCGGCTGAGACGGTGCGGACTGCCGCTGATAGTAACCTTCCGGCTGAGACGGTGCGGACTGCCGCTGATAGTAGCCTTCCGGCTGAGACGGTGCGGACTGCCGCTGATAATACCCCTCCGGCTGAGACGGTGCGGACTGCCGTTGATAATCCCCCTCATGCCTTGCAGTCTCGCTCTCCGGAAGTTCAAAGCAGATGGTGTCCTGATCGTCGGTGTTGTTCAGTTTGCGGTGGTTTTCTTTATGATCCCTTTCCTGCATATCATTGTCCTTTCTATTGGAAGAACCTGTACCCGGCTCGCGGATACAGGTTCGGTTCAGGGCTTTTTGATCCTTACGGCTATCGAAGTCACGATAAGCGCTGCCAGATTGTAGATGATAAGGGCGCTTGCAGACATATAGACGTAGTTTTTGAGGAATGCCTTTGAGATTATCATTGCCATACTCAATCCGAGCCCGAGAAGTATCGAAACGGTCTGGATTATCAGCCCCAGAACTGCCGAGGAGTGTATGACCTTAGTGCTTATAAGGAGCTGTGCGAGCGAGGTGAATTTTCCCGTCGTAGCCATTGAAGCACTCAGACGGACAGCCTTGCCGGTCTCGGCATCGAAGTCCTCGTGGAGACGCTTGGGGATTATCCTTACCATATCCTCCGGCACACCGAAGATGTTGTGGAGCTTTCTCACGGTCAGACACGGGTCAACGCTCTTGACTATCAGGCAGACCTTGTTCTTACAGAGCTTGTTCGCCCATTTCCTGGTGTTCCTTTCGCCCCTGAGGCTTACGATGAACATAGCCGCGAGGTTTCCGGATATCGAGAGATAGAGGGCTTCCTGTTTGTCGGAGAGGTACTCCGCTTCCTTTGCCTTTGTGGGAACGCCCTCGATATTGTGGCTCGACATGAGCTCACGGTTGCCGAATAGTATCCTCTTGTTGTTTATCCAGCCGCACATTCCGAGCGATTCCTCGAAGGAATAGTTGTCGATGCGGTAGAGCATATCGTTGTTGCCGTCGGTGACGTCGCTGAAAAGCTGGAACATCACGCTGCCGCCGTGGTAGGTAAGGCTTGCAGCTTCGAGCAGAGCCTCGTCTATCTTGGTATTGGAGAACATCTTTATGCTCTCGAGCTTTGCTGTACCGGCAGGGAAAAGGTCTTCCGCGTCAACGAGCACCGAGTTCGTGTCGAAGAAGTCGTCAACGCTCTGGTAACCGAGGATAATACCCTTGTTGTCAAAGGCGCGTTCCGCGTTCTTTTCGAGCGGTATGTTCACAACGAGCGGCATGGCGGTGCAGGCGGACGAGCTTATCATCATGCTGAAAATCGAAAGGCCGAAAGCCGCTGCACCCATTGCCGAGTAGGAGTCCCTTCTCGCGTAGGCGAGGAAAAGTGCTATCGCTGCCGAGAAAAGCAGGCACATCGGAGCAGCCTTCCGGCAGTATTTGTCGGTCATGTCCGACGAGTAGGTATAGCGCAGGAAATCGGTGAGGAAGTCCGTGCGGCGTGTGGTCGCAAGTATCGGGAAATCGCCGAGAGTACCTCTTGTGAGGCGCTCGGCACGGTCCTCATCCGTGACATAGAGGACGCCTGTGCGGTCGCCGTTTTTGGAGACAAAGCGGAAATTCCTTGCTGCGCGGCGTATTATCAGCAGCTTGCCGAACGAATTCACGAGCAGGGCAAGTATTCCCACCGGCATATAAACGTGTATCAGTCCGTCCTTGACGAGGTCGGTGCTGTAAAAGGCGGTGAGTGTTGCAAAAATGCAGCTCAGGGCAGTTATCGCGGTCATGGAGTCGCTGTCCGGGCGCAGTCTGATGAGGTTCTTCATGCCCTTTGCAATGACCGGGAGGGACGAAATGACAGCTATCGTTCCGAGGACGAGCTGTGTCCCGACGAATACCTTGATGTGCTCAGCCTTGTCGAAAAGACTTATCATCGGTATCCCGAACTGGTTTCCGAGCGTGAGATACAGGCTCAGGAATGCGCTCAGGAAGAGAATGAAAAACCGTGAGGATATCGTGCTTTTGAGCTCGAAGATGTCCCTTCCGACGTCCTCGACGTCGCCGTAGTAGTTGAAATCGACGATGCGCTTGGTGCGCTTCTTTTTTGCCTTTACCGAGAGATATTCGTCCTGTTCCTGAGTGATATGCACATCAAGTGCGCTTGCGTCAACGTCGCCGCGCTCGCTCAGGTCAAGGCTCGTGACCTCCGCCCTCGGTGCCGGTACTACCGGCTTTGCGGCTTCAACAGCAGCAGGAGAGGGGACGATATCGGTAATATGCTTCTTTCCCTCGGGGCTCTCGTTTTCGGCGATCATAGCCTCGCGGGTCTTTTTCTTCTTCCGGAAGGAAGGGGGAGTGTACATATACTCGCCGTCCGGACGCTCCCTGTCGTATGTAGAACCGGTCTGGCGGCGGCGGTCAGGCTTGCGGCGCTTTCCGCGTTTGCGGTCGATAGCCTCCTTGGCTCTCGTGGAGTTGTTCATGCGGCGTATCTTAGGCGTTTCGTCAGCCGGTACACCGGGCTGTGACGGTACTGCGTACTGTCCCTCCGGCTTTCTGACAGTGGTGGAGCGCACCTCTGAGGCAGCGTCCTTTGCCAATACTGATATCCTCTGGCGCGAGAGGTCGGCAGGCTTGTACTCATCAGCCGGTTCTGCCTGACGCTTTGCGCCGTCGAACAGGTCTGACTTTTCGTCCGGGATAGTTATGCGCTGTTTTTCGGGTGAACCCTTGTCCGGTTCACCGACGGTCGAATTGAGCACCTTCTGTGCATCGACCCTGCCTACGCTTCTGGGCTCGCCGTCCTCGGGGGAATACTGGTCGAGTATATCATTGAGCGACATTTTCTGATCCGTCATGGCTGACCCTCCTGCGCGGCAGAGCGCTGGCGGAGGACTTCATACATGAATATCCCGGCTGCCACCGAGGCGTTGAGGGAATTTATCCTGCCGCACATCGGGAGCTTTATCATGAAGTCGCACTTTTTCTGTATAAGGCTGCTGATGCCGAAGCCCTCAGAGCCGATAACGAGGGCGCAGCCGCCCGTGAAGTCGGTTTTTGTGTATTCGCTTCCGGAGGCGTCGGTGCCGTATATCCACACGCCGTTATCCTTGAGCTTGTCTATGCAGGCAGCAAGGTTAGATACCCTTGCGACCGGAACATAGCTTGCCGCGCCTGCCGAGGTCTTGTGTACCGTAGCATTGAGCGAGGCGCTCCTGCGTTTGGGTATGATAACGCCGTCCGCACCGGCTGTCTCAGCGGTACGGATTATCGCGCCGAGGTTGTGGGGGTCCTCTATCTCATCGCAGATTATGATGAAGGGCTTTGTGCCCTTGCTGCGCGAGACTTCAAGGATATCCTCAACGGAGACATACTCTCCGCAGGCACCCTCCGCGACAACTCCCTGATGCGAAGCTCCGCCCGAGAGCCGGGAGAGCTTTTTGTCATCGGCGTCCTTGACGACAATGCCCTTTTCCTTTGCAAGGCGGCGGATAACGCCGAGAGTGCCGCTGCTGCCGCCTATGTATATAGTATCGAGCTGAGCGCCCGACTTGAGTGCTTCCATAACGGGATTTCTTCCGCAGATGACATCTGCCGGAGCTTCCCTGAGCTTTTTGTCCTTATCCATATTCATTTCCGGAGGGCAAGCCTCCGTCTCCTTTATCTTTTATCCTACATTATAGCATTTTTCTGATTCTATTGCAAGTGTAAATTTTGTCAGCAGAGCTGAGAAAGCAGTGGTGCGCCCGAAGCTATGCACTAAGAACTAACCATTTACTTCTGGTTTCAGTTCAACAGCCGTCAGCTCCGGACGGTTGAATATCCTCGGTATGAATATCATTCTGAGCGGCTTTGCGAGCCCTCTGCTGATTATCTGCACCGTGTCCCCGTAGGTGTATTTTCCGCAGGTGCGTTCCGGGAAGATACCCTGATCCGGTGCGTAGAGCCCCTGACCGAGCAGACCGGGCAGCCGCCACTGTCCGCCGTGTGCGTGACCGGAAAGTATCAGGTCGAAGCGGACGCTTCCGCTTCCGAGGTATTTGTCTATCTGTTCGGGCTTGTGGGCGATGAGGATATTGTAATAGCTGCCGTCGAGGGTGGAGAAACATTCTTTGAGCTGCCCCTTATAGGTAGCGTCTACCGCACCGTATATCCTCAGCTCGCTGCCCCTTATGCTTATCTGTTCGTAACCGCCCATGATGAGCTTCACGCCTGTTTTCTCAGCGTCAGCGAGAAATCTCTCGGTATCGTTCCGCATGAACTCATGGTTGCCGGGGGTATAGAAGCAGGGGTACTTTTCCGCAGCCTTCCGCATAGCGGTAAGGGCGTTCGCGGTGTAGTTCCAGCCGTCGATAACGTCGCCGCCGAAGATAACTATGTCCGGTTCTTCTCTGTCAATGTCCGCCATAAGTCCGGACTGGTCCGTGCCGCCGTAGATGCAGTTGTGGAGGTCGGAGACGAACACTATCCTGACCTCGCCCCTGAGCTTGCCGGAGGTCAGCGTGTATCTGACTGTTTCCGGCTCATAGCCTGCGATGAACAGCGTTACCGTCACCAAGAGGACAAGGCAGAATGCAATGAACCTGCGCCTTTTTTTATCTGTCTCAGCAGCCGCGCTCACAGATTATCCTTATCATTTCTCCGACGTTCTTCATGCCGGAGACCTCGCGCATCTTGAACCTCATACCAAATTCGCTCTCTACCGAGCCTATGAGGTTGATGTGCTCGATGCTGTCCCAGTCCTCGATGTCGGCAGAGGTCGTCTCCTCATTGACGCTTATGCTGTCGTCGCCGAAAACATCGCGGAAAACCTCGTTAAGTCTTTTTATTACATCTTCCTTATTCATGCTGTGCAGCTCCTTTGATCCTTTTGTATGACCTTGTTTTTGTTTGTGTAGCCTGCGGTGCTGAGTGACCATACCGAGTCACCGCTTTCCTTCTTTTCAACTGGCTCAAAGCCGAAGCTCTCATAGAGACCGGCTACCATTGAGTTCTTGGGTGTTTTGTAGTAATAGCCGATAATGCGCGATATACCGCGTTCCTGACACTTCTTCACAAGCTCGTCGAGCATTGCGAGCTCCATGTCTCTTTTCAGTACGCGGCAGCTCATGAGCCAGAGCTCAATGTGCGCTGTATCGCCCTCGCAGCGTGCGATCACGATGGAAACGATGCCGTTGTCGCCGAATTTATCGCTTAGTCGTCCGCAGAGCCTTATGTGGTCGGGACTTGCGCTTACCTCCTCGATCTCGCTTTCGGTGAAGCGCCTGGTCGTGAGGTTGAATTGGTTGCTCTTGTTGGTGAGCTGGGTTATCCTCTGGCGGTAGACAGGCTCGAAATCCGTAATAGATGCGTACATTCCGAGGCTGAGGAGATATTCGCCGTAGTTTGCGAACTTCTTCTGCTGTGCGGCACGCTTTGCGTTTGCAGCATACATCTCCGTGCGTCTGAGGTCATCGCCTGAAAGGGAAGTCACCTCAAAGAATCCGCCGCGGCTGAGTGCATACATCGCATCTCCGACCGAGGTAAGGCATACCGTCTGAACCTGTGGGAGCTGTGCCACGATGATAGCACATTCCGCAGGGTTGTCGTCCACGAACACGAAGCTTTCGGCAAGCAGACCGAGCTCGTCGGCAGAGGACTGGATATTGGAGTCCTTGCTCTCCCAGTTGGCTTTTATGGACACGAAGTCGTCCGGGCGGAGTATACCGGAGGGGTGCTCCAGCCCCGCAAGTGCGTTCTCCTCGTCATTCTTGGAGCATACCGCAAGCAGCACGCCGTAGTCCTTAAAGCCCTTGATGAAGCTCTGGAACTCGCTGTAAGCCTGTCCGACCGCGGTCTCCGGACCTATCTCAATGCCGTCCCTGCCGTCGTCACCGATGACGCCGCCCCAGAGTGTGTTGTCGAGGTCGAGGTCGATGACCTTGTGGTTCCTGCCGTATATCGACTTGATTATCGAAGCGGCACTGTGTGCGAGGTCGGGGATTACAGCGGTGCTCATGGCGTACTTATAAAGGTACCATGCCTCGGGATCGTGCCATTTTTCAAGACCTATCGCGGAGGAGAGGTAGTTGATATCGTTGATGTAGAAATTGCTCCTGCTTCTTGCATAGTCGGCAAGGCGCACGTTCATGCGGTTTATGAAGGCTGCCTGACCGGAAGGGCTCCAGCAGTCGAAGCTGCCTGTCCTGCGGTAAAGCGGAAGCTCGAAGTTGTTCTGTATTATCGGGCAGCCGAAGCGCTGGTCGATGCCCTCCCACACCTGACGGAAATATGCGAACTGCTCGTCAAGAAGACGTTCAGCCTCCTCAGCGGTAACAGAAGCACTCTCCGGCATCAAGGTGAGGTTGCGCGAGGTGGTGTGGATATAGACGATATCCGGCTTGAAGGCTTCGAGCTCGGGAGAGCCGAATACAGCGTCCTCGTAGAACTTGTTGTATTCCGACTTGTAGAAATGCGGCTCAATGCCCGAATTCAACAGGAAGAGCCTCAGCATCGAAACAACGTGGTCAGCCGTAGAACCGCCGAGAACAGCGACATTCTTCTTTACCCGGGCAGTACCGTCGGAGAGGAGAGCCTTTTTGAGCTCACGCTTGTTCCTGAGTATAGCCCTGCTGTCGAATGGAAATACGAGTTCCTTCAAACCGCCGCCTCCTTACTTATAGAGATTATTGTGGATATGCGTCTTGTTTCCACCGACTGCCGAGTATGAGCACATCGAGAAAAGTATGTCAGTTGCGCCGACCTGCTTTGCGAAAGAGGCAGCATTGAGGTTGAAATAGCGTATATCACAGAGGTAAATGTTCTCGAACGAGCCTGTGAGGAAGGGAACGAGAGCATTTCCGTAGCTGTCCTTGAAGATTATGAGCGTCCTGCCGTTCCTGCATTCGGTCTTGATATGGCGGATATTGTCGTCCATGCCGAAAACAAGGTAGTAGGAGGACTTGTCCCAGCCTGCCGGATTGAGGTAAAGGCTGGTCTTGTAGGGATTGCCGAAGTAAGTGTTGTACTGCGTAACGGTCACGTTGTTCTTTGTCTTGTAGTAGATGAAGTCCTCGGGGTTGTTGAGGAGCTTCGAGCTCTTGGTGAAGCCGTAGAGAGTGCCGACATATCCGGGGAGCACGCACTTTTCGTAGGTTGAAAGGTCATCGAAGGGCACGCCTGCGTCCTTTGCGAACTCCTGAGCCGCATAGTAAGCACCGAGAGGTGCCCAGTGGTGGTCTGTGCGCGAGTATATAGGCTCGTCAACGTGCTGGCTGAGCGCAGTATAGGCATCAACAGCATTTACACCGTTATAGCAGGCAGCCATAGTGTCGAAGTCTGCCTTTTCGCTCTGAACGAGGTTCTTGTACTTGTCGGGCAGATAGAACGAGCATGAGGTAGGAAGGGGCATCGACCAGATATTCACGTTCGGCAGAGCCTTGTGGTACTCATTGACGTAGGAAGCGTAGGTCTTTTCGCCGCCCCAGCCGCCGCCGTAGAGGGTGATGCCGCGCTTGTTCACGATGAGGATATTGTTGGTTACCTCGCCGTCAGCTGCCTTGGGGTCATCGCCGGTCTTTACGGGGATAGTGGTCTGCTGCTGTGTGGTCTGCTCCGAGGGCTTCTGAGTAGTGGTCTGGGTCGGCTTTTCCGTGGGCTTCTCGGTAGGCTTCTCGGTTTCCTTCTCAGTCTGTTTTTCGGTCTGCTTCTCAGTTTCCTTCTCGGTATGCTTTTCTGTCTCTTTTTCAGTCTGCTTTTCAGTATGTTTTTCGGTCTGTTCCTCGGAGGTGTCCTCTTCGGATGTCGTCTGACCGGAGGTATCCTCCATAGTAGTAGTCACCTTGCCGGAGGTCGACTCGTTTCCGGAAGAAGCCTCGGTATCGCCCTCAGTGATGAGCTGTGCGGGAGGGTCTGTGATAGGAGGTACAGGCTCTAATTCGGGTATCTCCTGCGGAGTATGCTCGAAGGCTATGCCGTAAAGCTCTACCTCGTCATCTCCGCCGTAAGGCTCGCCCTTCAGGGGGAGGAGCTTGTCCGAGATGAACTGCTTTATCTTTGCGCGGTTATGCACGGTATCGTCGAAATAGTCAGCGATGCCCTCTGTATAGTCACCCTTGAGGTAGCTGCTCATTGAGAAGGTCGGGAACTTCGTGAGATAACGGTTCTCGTCCTCTGCGATCGTTTCGTGGCGCAGGCAGGTCATATATACCGAACCGAAGGCTATCATTCCGCCGACGAGAAGTGTGTTGGCGAGAGCGATAGTGTTGGACACACGCCTGTGCTTTTTCTCTGTTGCGTTTTCTGCTGCGGCAGGAGCGGCTTCGGTCTTGTTTTCGTCAGTTGTATCGGTCTCAGGCTTTTCAAGTATCGCAGTTGCAGCCTTTGCCTGAGAGGCTTCGCGCTTATTATTGCCTTCCGGCTTTCCGGTATTCTTTTTCTTACTCATTATCTTACCTCAGAATCTGAAATAAAGGAACGGATTTGTGGTCGCGTCAACGAGCATGATGCTCGAAAGCAGCAGCAGTGCAGCGGAGCAGAGGGCTGCCGCGGAATTAACAGCGCTCTTTGCGGCAAAGTTCTTCTCGGAGAGCTTCTTAAAGCCTTCAATGAGCGGGAATGTGCAGATAACAGCGGTTATGAGCAGGTACATATTGTTCGTGAGGGATATCCTGTCCTGAAGGCCGATGAGCTGTGTAGAGCCGTAGCCGACGATCTTCCGGAAGAATATTCCGAGATTTGAGAGCTTCTCGAAGTAGAATATGCCGAAGCCGACGATTATAACGGCTTTGCTGTAAATATGCCTTATCACAAGGGGTATCTTCTTCATGCGCTTCTTGCCGATGAGCATTTCTATGAACACGAACAGACCGTAGTAAAGTCCCCAGAGGACGAAGTTCCAGCTTGCGCCGTGCCAGATGCCGGTGCAGAGCCATACGAGGAAGAGTCCGCCGTACTTGCGGCGCTTGCCGAATATCGGGACATAGAGGAGATAGTCGCGGAAGAAGGTGCTGAGGGAGATGTGCCAGCGCTGCCAGAACTCAGTGATGTCCTTGCAGACGAAGGGGTGGCGGAAGTTCTCGTCAAAGTGGAAGCCGAAGAGCCTTCCGAGACCGATAGCAATGTCGGAATATCCCGAAAAATCAAAGTATATCTGCATAGCGTAGGCGATCGCGCCGTACCATGCACCGACCACGGTTGCATTCTCGATGCCGCCGAGGGTATTGTCAACGATGATGCTGAGCTGGTTTGCGAGGAGCACCTTCTTGCCGAGACCGAGCGCGATGCGGTTGAAGCCGTAGGCAACGTCGGAAACAGATACCGAGCGGTTCTCTATTTCCTTTTCAATAGTGCTGTAACGGACGATAGGACCTGCGACGAGCTGCGGGAAGAGTGCGAGGTAGAGCAGATAGTTCTTGAAGCTCTTCTGTGTATCGACCTTTTCCCAGTGGCAGTCGATTATGTAGGAGAGGGTCTGGAACGTGTAGAAGCTGATACCGATAGGCAGTCTGATGTCCGGAACGGGTATCGAGCATGAAAAAAGGGCGTTGATATTCTCAACGACAAAGCCGCTGTACTTGAATACTCCGAGCATGAGGATGTCGAACACGACGGCAAACGCAGTCGCAGCGCTATCGCCTTTTCCGCCGCGGTATTTCTCGATAAGCAGACCGCAGGCATAGTTGACGAAGGCACTTAGAAGCATGAGCAGGACAAAAGCCGGCTCACCCCATGCGTAGAATATCAGTGAGAAAATAATCAACACCGTATTTTTATGTTTAGTTCCCCTTGCAGCTGCGTAAGTCAGCAGACAGGCAGGCAGAAAGAGGTATATAAAGAATAGCCTTGAAAAGATCATTTTGTTGTTACCACCTTGAGGGTTCTTTTGTTTTATTTCTATCTCTGTTTCCGCATGATAAGCGCGGCGGTCCTGCAATGTTGTAAAACTGCACAAATAATATCTGAAAAATCTCCAAAAAATAATGCAATATATAATTTTAACAATAACTTACAGAGTATTACTATCTGTAATAGTAAAAACTATATAACATTGCATATGTTATTATACACCAAATATTTACGGATTGCAATAGCAAAAAACAAGGTTTTACATTTTTTGCAAAAATCGTACCAACAGACAAAAACGAACTTCATTTATAAACTGTTTTTGACGTTCATAATAGTTTTCTTTTTAACATGGAACTCAACGTGGAAATGTGGAAAGCGGCGTCACGCAGCTCGCCGAACCGGAGGTCGGCTTCCCCTGTTCTTGCGGACGGCACAGACCACGGTGATTTTAGTTCTGATCGCGCAAAAAAGCCGCCGCACTTGTCGTGCGGCGGCTTTGTATCAGTTCTTATCGTTTGCCTGAACGTCCTTTTCAACAACAGACTTCAGACCGGCTGCAAGACCTGCAATTCCCTGTATCTCGCTGGGTATGATGATCTTTGTAGCCTTACCGTCAGCAGCCTTCTGGAAGGCTTCGAGGGACTTGAGCTGTATAACTCTCTCATTAGGATTGGACTCATTGAGCTTTACAATACTCTCAGCAAGTGCCTGCTGAACCATTTCGATAGCCCTTGCTTCACCGGTAGCTTCAAGTATCTTCTGCTCCTTAACGGCGTCCGCACGGAGTATCATAGCCTGCTTCTGAGCCTCAGCCTCTAGTATCTGCGACTCCTTCTTAGCCTGTGCACGGAGTATCTGTGACTCCTTTTCACCTTCTGCAACGAGGATCTGTGACTTCTTGTCACCCTCTGCCTGGAGTATCTTCTCACGGCGCTCACGCTCAGCCTTCATCTGCTTCTCCATTGCGTCCTGTATCTCACGCGGAGGAAGGATATTCTTGAGCTCTACGCGGTTTACCTTGATGCCCCAGCGGTCGGTAGCCTGGTCGAGGATAGAGGTTATCTTTGTGTTTATCACATCACGCGAGGTGAGTGTGGTATCGAGTTCCATTTCACCGATGATGTTACGGAGAGTTGTTGCGGAGAGGTTCTCGATAGCAACAAGAGGTCTTTCAACTCCGTAGATGTACTGCTTTGCGTCAGTTACCTGGAAGAATACGACTGTATCTATCTGCATGGTAACGTTATCCTTGGTGATAACGGGCTGCGGCTTGAAGTCAACGACCTTCTCCTTGAGGGAGACCTTTCCGGCGATGCGGTCGATGAACGGAACGAGAACATGAACGCCGGTCTCCCACTCAGCGTGGAAAGCACCGAGACGCTCAACAACGAACACATGAGCCTGCGGAACTACCCTGAAGCTCCTTACGATTATGAAAATAAGAAATACAATAACTGCTAAAACAATGAATGTAAGAATTGATCCCATGATAAAATTCCTCCTGTTTATTGATTACAATGATTATTTAAGAACAACTGTGAGTTTTGCTCCCTGAACCTTTTTTACGATGACAATGCTGTCCTTCGGGATAACTGTTCCACTGACTGCCGGAACTGCACTCCAATCGACCCCTTTTAAAGTGACTCGTCCGGAGCCGGTGTTCTCGTTGATCTCCTCGATAACGACAGCAGTCTCACCGATATCGAGCTCAGCATTCGTAGAAACAGGCACCCGGTTTTTGCGCCATTTACTCAGGAACGGGAACGTGAACGCAAGGAAGATGCCGGATGACAGCGTGAAGATCGCAAACTGTGCGATGAAGCCCACATTGAAGAAGTACGCACTGAGGAGAGCGCAAAGCGCACCGACTGCGAACCAGATCGAAACGAGCTGCACGGTAGTGACCTCAGCTACCACAAAGAGAGCGAATACTATTGCCCAGATGAAAAGCTCGGCCTCCATGACTTGACCCCCTTTCTCGGATATTGTAGTAATCCCTACGACAATATTCTACCACATATCCGAGTAAATTTCAAGGGTTTTTGAAAAATTTCATCATTTGAACACAAAACAAGGTCAAGCGAACGGTTCTGGTGAACTTAAAGTTGCAGGTTGTCCTCTGAGCTGAGCACTGTTCACGTTATAATAGCAAGTAAGGAGTTGTAAATTCAGATCCGTCCTGCGAACGCCGCACACCACCATTTTCCGTTCTCAATTTAATTACACATTGGAAAGGTCTTGACTTTGGTGCGGCTTTGGCGTATAATAATAATGTATATGCTCCCGGTTTCTGGATATACTATACCTGAAACTGCAGAAGGGAGCACTTGACATGGACAAGGACGAAAACAGGGAGTCTACACGCACGGAGGAAAAGCTTTCAGAGGCAGAGCTTGCCGAAAAAATCGGACAGACCGTCTCGCAGAACTCGAAGCACCTTATCCACTGCCTTTCGGTCGTGGGTCAGATAGAGGGACACTACGTCCTTCCCGAGCAGAACAAGACCACGCGCTATGAGCATATTATCCCTGCGCTCATCGCCATTGAACAGGACAGGAGCGTCGAGGGACTTCTCATTATCCTCAACACCGTCGGCGGAGACGTTGAAGCCGGACTCGCGATCGCGGAGCTCATTTCGGGCATGAAAACACCGACCGTTTCACTCGTTGTCGGCGGCGGACACTCTATCGGCGTTCCCCTCGCGGTAAGTGCAAAGCATTCTTTCATCGTTCCGACTGCTTCAATGACTATCCACCCGGTACGCATGAACGGCACCGTTCTCGGAGTGCCCCAGACTCTTTCCTACTTCGACAAGATGCAGGACAGGATAATCAGCTTTATTCTTCGCAACAGCAAGGTCAGTGAGCCGGATTTCAGAAGGCTCCTTACAAATACACAGGAACTCGTCATGGACGTAGGCAGTGTTATTGAGGGAAGGGAAGCGGTAGAGCTCGGACTCATCGACTCTCTCGGAAGCCTCGGTGACGCTATGGACTGCCTTTACGGCATGATAGAGCACACCGGAAAAAGATATCAGTAACGTAGAACAAAACGGAGGAAAATATGGCAGAACCTAAAAAGAAGACCGCACAGCGGAAGGCTGCACCGCCGCCGCCCCCCGAGCCGCCTAAGCCCGAGGTCTCCAAGCAGCTCAAAAACGATCAGAACCAGTTCTGGTCGATAATACTCTTTGCATCGGGCTTGCTGACAGCCATGATGGTGCTCATAACAGGTTCGGCAGGCTGGCACGCGATACACCGCTTCCTGCTCGGAATGTTCGGCATAGCGGCATTCTTCGTGCCGATGATACTTATTTATACAGCCGTCCAGATAGGTATGGAAAAAAGCCAGAAATGCGTTGCCGGCAGGGCAGTATGGGGCGTTGCGCTCATGTTCCTGACCAGTGCAGCGATACAGATATTCTTCGTGGGAAGCCTCCCCGGAGACTCCTTCCGTGTGCAGCTCCGCGAGCTTTATGCCGACGGTTCAGAGCTGCGCGGCGGAGGTGTTGCGAGCATCGTCATCGCCGGTATACTTATCAAGGCATTCGGAAGTCTCGGCGCAAAGATAATCACTGTAATAATGTTCTTCGTCTTCGGAATGCTCCTTACGGGGCTGAGCCTTATCGAATTCCTGAATATGCTCTCTCCGCCTTTCAGGTTCATCGGAAGATGCTTCAAGGGCATACACTGTGTGTCAGTCGGCGGAAAGTTCGGTGATGCCTTCGAGGAGGAGGACGACATCGACGATGATAAGGAGAAGAAAAGCTTCGACAAGGACATGGAGGCTATCGAGATAGTCAACAGCCGCAGCCGCCGTGAGGAGAAAAGGCTCCGGGAGGAAATACCCGAAGAAGCCCGGGATAACGCTCCTGCTGACGTTCCGGAGGATAACACGGAGAGGATAATCCCCATAAATATACCTGTCACGGAAGCTCCCAAGGGCGGAAGTGACGACTTCATGTTCGATATACCGCTACCGACCGATGACCTTATACCGCCGGTGCAGGACAAGCCTGCCGCCGCAAAGAAGCAGCATCAGCCGGCTAGAAAGACCGCTTCTGCCGATGACGGACTTGAATCGCTCATCGCCCGTGAAGCTGCCGGAAAACCGAATGACAGCATCGACATCAGCATCGGTGATGAACCGGAAGCTCCGGCGGCAGCCGTTCCCGAAAAGATATACATACTTCCGCCTCTTGACCTTCTTTCGCTTCCTCAGATAAGGAACAACAGTACCGAGGCGGCGGCCGAGATGCGTGAGAAGGCTGAGGTCATAGTCAACACCTTCTCCAGCTTCGGGGTAAAGGTCAAGATACAGAATATCCTCCGCGGACCTTCTATCACAAGGTACGAGATACAGCCGGGACCCGGCGTCAAGGTCTCGAAGATAAAGGGCCTGGAGGACGATATCGCGCTCAGCCTTGCGGCTCAGGGCGTCAGAATAGAAGCTCCCGTCCCCGGCAAGTCGGTCGTAGGTATAGAAGTGCCTAACGAGCTCAGGGACATGGTAACTCTCAGGGAGATACTTTCAGTCCCCGATTTCAGGAACGCCAAGAGCAAGCTCACCTTCGCAGTCGGCAAGGACATTGCAGGTAACGTTATCCTCGGCGATATCGCCAAGATGCCTCACGTTATCATCGCAGGTACTACAGGTTCGGGTAAGTCTGTCTGCACCCGTTCTATTATAATGAGTATACTCTACAACGCCCGTCCGGACGAGGTGAAGCTCATACTCATCGACCCGAAAATGGTCGAATTCAAGGTGTTCGAGGGCATTCCCCACTTGCTTATCCCTATAATCATCGAGGTCAAGAAGGCTGCCGGAGCTCTCAACTGGGCTGTTAACGAGATGATGCGCCGCTACAAGCTGTTCTCGGACTATGGCGCGAATTCACTCGAAAGCTTCAACTCTATGGCCGAGAGCAATGACGAGCTTGAAAAAATGCCGCAGATAGTGGTGTTCATAGATGAGCTTGCCGATATGATGCTCGTTGCAAAGAACGAGGTCGAGGACTCGATACAGCGTCTTGCACAGATGGGACGTGCTGCCGGTATGCACCTTGTTGTAGCCACACAGCGTCCTACCACCGATGTTATCACCGGTATCATCAAGGCTAATATCCCGAGCCGTATCGCACTTTCCGTTATGTCTCAGGTCGATTCGCGTACTATCATTGACGTTGCCGGCGCTGAAAAGCTCCTCGGAAACGGTGATATGCTCTATATGCCGATAGGTACGAACAAGCCGGTGCGTATACAGGGCTGTTTTGCCTCAAACGGCGAAATCAAGAAGACTCTCGACTTTATCAGAGACCAGTGCCAGGCTGAATACGATGAGAGCATCATTGCTGATGTTGAGAACTATGAGCCGAAGGGCAAGGGCGACAGTGACGACGACTCCTCGGATTTTGTTGCAGGTTCGGACGAGGACTATGTTGAGAAGGCTATGGAGGTCGCTGTCAATGCCGGACAACTCTCAACTTCCATGCTCCAGAGAAAGCTCAAGCTCGGCTATGCAAGGGCGGCGCGCGTTATGGACGAACTCGAGGAGCGCGGCGTTATCGGTCCCAGCGAGGGTGCAAAGCCGCGTAAGGTCCTTATGTCGAAGATGCAGTTCGACGAGCGCAAGCTCCGCCGTATGCAGGACATTGACTGATCAGTTATCAGTGCTTAGTGCAAAGTTATAGCTGCCGGCATCTTTCTTTATATTCGTCCGGCAAAGCCGGACACCGCAACTATGCACTATGCACTAATAACTAATTACTAATTACAAAGGGAGGTGCCGAAAGATGTACGAGGGCTTCTTGCCGACTACAAAAAAGGAAATGGACGAGCTGGGTATTGAACAGTTCGATTTCATATACATAACAGGCGATGCCTATGTCGATCACCCCAGCTTCGGGGCGGCTATCATTACCCGCCTTGTTCAGTCTATGGGCTTTACGGTCGGCGTGATCGCCCAGCCGGACTGGCATTCTGACAGGGATTTCCGGCGTTTCGGCGCACCTAAGTACGCCTTCCTTGTGACCTCCGGAAACATCGACTCAATGGTCGCACACTATACCGCCGCCAAGAGAAAGCGCTCCGATGACGCATATTCTCCGGGAGGAATTGCAGGGAAACGTCCCGACAGAGCCGTTATCGTCTACTGCCAGAAGCTCAGGGAATACTTCGGTGACGTCACCATCGTGATAGGCGGCCTGGAGGCTTCTCTCCGCCGTTTCGCACACTATGACTACTGGGACGACGATGTGCGTCCCTCGATACTGACAGACAGCGGTGCTGATATGCTCATGTACGGCATGGGTGAGCACCAGACCGAGGAGGTCTGCAAAAGGCTCGCAGCAGGGGAGAGTATCAGGGATATCCGCGACGTCCGCGGCACCTGCTATCTCACCGAGCCGGTGAATACTCCCCTCGGAGCGGCACAGTGTCCCTCTTTCGAGCAGGTACGCGCGAACAAGGCGGAGTACGCGAAGGCTACGAAGATACAGTACGACTGGCAGGACGAGGTCTACGGAAAGATCATCATCCAGCGCCACGGCAGGCTCATGCTCGTGCAGAATCCGCCGGCTTACAGCCTTACGACCGAGGAACTTGACCGCGTTTACAGCCTGCCGTACACAAGGGCGGTACACCCCTCCTATGACAGTCAGGGCGGAGTGCCCGGCATAGAGGAGGTCCGCTTCTCGATAACCCATAACCGCGGCTGTTTCGGCTACTGCAATTTCTGCTCGATCGCACTTCATCAGGGCAGAAGGGTAACTGTCCGCAGCGAGGAGTCAGTCCTTGCGGAGGCAGAAAGAATTACGAAAATGCCCGATTTCAAGGGCTACATACACGATGTGGGAGGTCCGACGGCAAACTTCCGACATACCTCCTGCGAGAAGCAGCTCAGCAAGGGACTGTGCATGGGGAAGAAGTGCCTTGCGCCGACGCCTTGTCCGGCACTTAAAGCCGACCACACCGAATATCTCGCAATGCTGCGGAAGATACGGAAGATAAAGGGTATCAAGCGCGTTTTCATACGCTCGGGAATACGTTACGACTACCTCATGCAGGATAAGAACGACGAGTTCATGCGCGAGCTGATACAGCACCACATAAGCGGTCAGCTCAAGGTCGCTCCGGAGCACTGTTCCGCTGTTGTGCTTGACAAAATGGGAAAGCCCCACATTGAGGCTTACAAGGCGTTCCAGAAGCGCTTTTATGAGATAACCAAGGGCATGGGCAAGGAACAGTACCTTGTGCCGTATCTCATGTCCTCCCACCCCGGAAGCACTCTCAGCGAGGCGATAGAGCTTGCGCTTTTCCTTCGCGACAACAAGATACGTCCGGAGCAGGTGCAGGATTTCTACCCGACCCCCGGCACGATATCGACTTGTATGTTCTACACTGAGCTCGACCCGTACACTATGGAAAAGGTGTATGTTCCGAAAACTCCGAAGGAAAAGGCTATGCAGAGGGCGCTCCTGCAATACTTCCGTCCGCAGAACAGGGAGATCGTGCTCGAAGCGCTGAAGACTGCCGGAAGACGTGACCTCATCGGCAGTTCACCGAAATGTCTCGTCCGGGACGACGCTCAGCACAGCCGGAAGGACGGTGACAGACAGTGCAGAAACGGCAGAGATACCGCATCGCACGGGACCAGAGCAAAAAGCTCCGGCGAACAGCGAAAAAGTACCGGAAACATCCGCCGTACAGAAAAAAGCGGAAAGCCAAAAAGAAAAGGTCACTGATATCACCGCTGCTGTTATTGCTGCTGATCGTCTGCGGGATATTCCTGTGGAAGCGATACAGCAAGCCGAAGCCCTATCTTGCGGCAGACGATACCCTTGCGGTACACTTCATAGATGTCGGACAGGGAGACTGTACGCTCCTCGCCTGCGACGGCAGGATAATGCTGATCGACTGCGGTGAGTACCAGTATCTCAGCAGGGTCACCAAATACCTCAGTGCGCGCGGCATAAAGCGGATCGACTGCCTTGTAGCCACGCATCCACACTCTGACCATATGGGCGGAATGGCTGGGATAGTGAAGGATTTCGACATCGGTGAGGTCATTGTACCGCCGCTTGATGACTGGCAGCTCCCGACTGCTGTGTACTACGAGAAGTTCCTTGATGCCTGCGCTGATAAGGGCTTGCAGCTCACTCAGGCTGTACCCGGGTATACGGTATCCCTTGGCGATGCACGGGCGGAGGTAATTGCTCCGGCACATTCCGGATATGAAGACCTCAACGACAGCTCGGTCGCATTCATGGTGACACACGGCTCAGTCAGCCTGCTGCTTACCGGCGATGCGGAAACTCAGTCAGAACACGAAATGATCGGCGGAGGAAGACTTCGCCATGTGAATGTTTATAAAGCCGGTCACCACGGCAGCAGCTCATCTTCATCGGAAGCCCTGCTCGCTGCGGTAACACCGGATATTGCAGTTATTTCTTGCGGCAAGGACAATTCATACGGACACCCTTCGGCTTCCGTCCTGAAAAGACTGCGTCGCTATACAGACAGGATATACCGCACCGACAAAGACGGGACCGTCGTGCTTGAATCCGACGGAAAGGTGCTTAGAATTATAGAATAGGAGGGACCCCATGACTATACTTGACAGATTTGAAGGAAATATAGCTGTGATCGAGAAGGACGGACAGAGTATTGAGGTCAGGAGAGGATTTGTTGCGGAGAACGCCTGCGAGGGGGATATCCTCACGGATATCGGCGGAAGGTATACTGTTGACAGGGCTGCGACCGAGGAAAGACGCAGGGCTATGCGCGAAAAGATCCTCAGTCTCATCAAGAAGCATGACTGATACGATAATCATAGGCGGCGGCGCGGCAGGCTGCTTTGCGGCGGTCTGGGCTGCCAGAATGGGTAAGACCGTCCTCGTCTTTGAGAGGAACGACCACCTCGGGAGAAAGCTCCGCATAACCGGCAAGGGACGCTGCAACGTCACCAACAATTCCTCCTCAGACGAGCATATGCGGAATATCCCGGTAAATCCGCGTTTTCTGTACAGTGCCTTCTCACTGTTCGGCGCGGAGGATACCATGAGCTTCTTCGAGGAGCTCGGTGTGCCGCTCAAGACCGAGCGCGGAAACAGGGTGTTCCCGGTCAGCGACCGTGCCGACGATATCGCGGACGCCCTTGCAGCTGAGATGAAGAAGCTCGGTGTGAAGGTGATACATAAGCGCGTCAGCCGCCTTATCATCGAGGACGGCGCGTGCTGCGGAGTCAGGGCAGGCGGCGAGGAATACCGCTCCCGCTCTGTGCTCGTTGCCTGCGGAGGAAAGTCCTACCCGAAAACAGGCTCGGACGGCGACGGATACACTTTTGCGGAGGCTGCCGGTCACACAGTCACCGAACTGAAACCGAGCCTTGTTCCGCTTACATCGCCGGACAAATTCTGTGCCGAGCTCATGGGACTTTCGCTCCGCAACGTAACGCTGACGCTCTGCGACCGCGAAAAGCCTATATACAGCGAAATGGGCGAGATGCTGTTCACGCATTTCGGCTTGTCCGGACCGCTTGTGCTGAGTGCGAGCTCACATATACGCGATATGCAGCCGGACAGATACCGTGCTGTCATTGACCTTAAACCAGCCCTCACGCCCGAACAGCTTGACGCGCGTATCCAGCGTGATTTCGCAGAAAACCTCAACCGTGACTTCATTAACGGCATAAGGAAGCTGCTTCCGGCAAAGCTCATTCCCGTAGCGGTAAGGCTTTCCGGCATCGCTCCGGAGCAGAAGGTAAACGGAATAACAAGGGAGCAGAGACTCAAATTCGGAAGTCTGCTGAAAGCCTTTCCCGTCCGGATATCTGGCTTCAGACCGATAGACGAAGCCATTATCACGAGCGGCGGAGTGTCAGTAAAGGAGATAGACCCGCGCACTATGGAGTCAAAGCTACTGCCGGGACTTTTCTTTGCCGGCGAGGTCATAGACGTTGACGCCTACACAGGCGGATTCAATCTCCAGATAGCCTTTTCGACCGCATATACTGCGGCAGTGAATATGTGAGGTGTGAGTATGGAGCTTATATTTGAATTCATTGCGGAGCTGCTTTTCGATACGACCGTGGACGGCGCTGTTTCGGCTGCCGGGAACCGTAAGATCCCAAGACCTGTCAGGTTCCTTATACTTATGGTCCTGATCCTGCTGTTTGCGTTTGTGATGTTTGCAGTTTTCCTTGCAGGAGCACTCATGATACGGGACGGGAAGTACGCCGGAGGGATAATCATACTTGCAATAGGAGCGTTTATGCTCGTTATGAGCGTCATAAAGTTTCGCTCACTGCGTGAAAAAGTCAGAAAATCCCCTGATGAGGGTGAAAATAAAGGAGAAGAATTATGAAGAATATCAATATCGCTATTGACGGACCTGCCGGTGCAGGCAAGAGCACTATCGCTAAAATGGTATCGAAAAAGCTGGGCTACATCTATGTGGATACAGGTGCGCTCTACCGCACTATCGCCCTTTATATCACCGAGAACAATATCCCGGACGACAAGATAGAGGAGGCACTTCCCGGTGCTGACGTTTCGCTCAGGTTTATTGACGGCACACAGAGAGTATTCCTCGGTGACAGAGACGTTTCCGGACTTATCCGAACTCCCGAGATCTCAATGGCTGCATCTCACACTTCGGCAATCCCGGCGGTAAGAGCTTACCTTTTCGGTACTCAGCAGAAGATAGCTGCCGAGAACAATGTCATCATGGACGGAAGGGACATCGGTACGGTCGTTCTTCCGAATGCCGATGTCAAGATATTCCTTACTGCTTCCGCGGAGGAGCGTGCTAACCGCCGCTACAAGGAGCTTGCCGAGAAGCCGGACTGCCCGAGCTATCAGGAGATACTTGATGATATAATCAAGCGTGACTATCAGGATATGCACCGCGAGACTGCTCCGCTCAAACAGGCTGAGGACGCTGTTCTCGTGGACACTACCCACCTTGACCTTGAAGGCTCTGCTGACGCCATTATCCGCGTAATCACTGACAAGATCGGAAGTGCTGAATAATGTATGCGTTCGTAAAATTCCTTGTAAGATGCTATCTCAGGGTATATTTTCACCTGAGATATGAGGGGAAGAAGAATATCCCCAAAAAGCAGAAGGTCATCTACGCCTCCAATCACCGCAGTTACTATGACCCGCCGCTGGTCGGCTGCGGAGCAAGGGGACCGCTCTGCTTCATGGCGAAGGAGGAGCTTTTCGAGAAGAAAATGTTCGGCTGGCTGATACGCCGTCTCGGTGCATTCCCGGTCGCAAGAGGAAAGGGCGATTCCGGCGTTATAGATACGGCTGTTGAAAAGCTTGAAAAGCGCAGCATGATGATATTCCCGGAGGGAACACGCTCACAGGACGGCAAGGTCGGAAAGGGGCATACCGGTGCGGCACTTATTGCTGCACGTTCCGGCAAGCTCATAGTCCCGGTCGGTGTTGTATATGAGGGAGAGCTGAAATTCCGCCGCAGGGTGACAGTTAAGTACGGCGAGCCAATTGACCCTGCCGAGTATGTTGAGATATGTGACGAGCCTAATCCGCGAAAGCTTGTAAGGCTCAAAAACCGCTATATGGCTGAGATAAAGAAGCTCGTCGAGGGCGAACCGGAGAATGCACCGGCTGTGGAGGAGAAGAATGAGTAAGGTTACAGTTGCTAAGTCGGCTGGCTTCTGCTTCGGAGTTGACCGTGCCGTAAAAATGGTTTACAGCGAGCTTGACAGCAATACCAGAGTTGCAACGCTCGGTCCGATAATCCACAATCAGGACGTTGTGAACGACATGAAGGAAAAAGGCGCGAGGGTCATATATTCAGTTGATGAACTCATGCCCGGCGAGGCTGTCGTGATACGCTCCCACGGTGTCGGCAGAGCGGTCTATGAGCAGATAGCTGCAAAGGGGAACCGTATGCTCGATGCGACCTGCCCGTTTGTTGCCAAGATACACAAGATAGTTGCGGAGAAATCGGCAGAGGGCTATTTCATACTCATTGCCGGTGACGCTTCACATCCGGAAGTGCAGGGTATAGTTGGGCATTGTGACGAAAATCACCTCGTTTTCAAGGACAATTTTGAGCTAAAGGACTTTTTTGAAAAAAAGTATACAAATTTGAAAAAAAAGCTTGCAATTGTCGCCCAAACAACGTATAATATAGTAGTATGGGACGAGTGTTTAAACGTGATCCCGAAAGACGATCCGAATATCGTTATTTATGATACCATCTGCAATGCCACTGATACAAGGCAGTCCGATGCGGCTGAACTCGCAAAGGCTTCGGACATCATGCTCGTTGTCGGCGGAAAGCACAGCTCCAACACGGTAAAACTGTTTGAGGTGTGCAGCAGATACTGCAAAACGTATCATATTGAAAATTCGGACGAACTCCGGAGCCTGAAGCTACCCGATGCTGAGAATATCGGCATTACCGCAGGGGCGTCCACTCCGGCGTACATAATCAAGGAGGTACAAACCAAAATGGCAGAAAATGGAATTCTTGCAGCTAATCAGGATGAGGAGATCGACTTCGCTCAGGCAGTCGAGGATTCATTCAAAAAAATACATACAGGAGAGAAAGTTAAAGGCACAGTTGTTGCTGTAAATAATACAGAAGCTATCGTAGACCTCGGTACAAAGCACACAGGCTATGTTGCTCTCGATGATCTTACAGACGACCCTTCAAAGAAGCCCGCTGATATCGTAAGCGTCGGCGACGAGATCGAGCTTGTAGTTATCAAGGTCAACGATGCTGAAGGTACCTGTGCTCTTTCCAAGAGAAAGGTCGACGAGCAGGCTGGTTATGAGACTATCCTCAAGGCTAAGGAGGAAGGCACTGTCCTTGAAGGCGTTGTTCAGCACGTTGTTAACAAGGGCGTAACTCTCAGCGTTCTCGGCGTAAGAGTATTTATCCCTGCTTCACAGACAGGTCTCCCCAGAGGCGCAGAGCTTGAGCAGCTCCTCAAGAAGAAGGTAGAGTTCACTATCATCGAAGTTACAGAGGGCAGAAAGAGAGCTGTCGGCTCTATCAAGGCTGTCCAGAACGCTAAGAAGGCAGAGGCTCAGGCTAAGTTCTGGGAGACTGCTGAGGTTGGCGCTACATACACAGGCAAGGTTAAGTCACTCACAAGCTTCGGCGCATTTGTTGACCTCGGCGGTATCGACGGTATGGTGCATATCTCCGAGCTCTCATGGAAGCGCATCAAGCACCCGAGCGAGGTAGTAAGCGTTGGCGATACTCTTGAGGTTTACATCAAGGATCTCAACCGCGAAGAGAACCGCATTTCTCTCGGCTTCAAGAAGGCTGAAGAGAATCCCTGGGAAGTATTCAAGGCTAACTATCAGGTAGGCGACGTTGTTAAGGCAACTATCGTTTCTATCACAAGCTTCGGCGCATTCGCAAGAATTATTGACGGAGTTGACGGACTTATCCACATCTCCCAGATCGCTGACAAGAAGGTAGATAACGTTAAGGATATCCTTACAGTCGGCGATGAGGTCGATGTTAAGATCATTGATATCGACTTTGAGTCCAAGAGGATCAGCATTTCTATGCGTGCTCTCATTGAGGGCGCTGACGAGGCTGATGCTGAGGAAGCTCCTGTTGAGGAAGACGCTGAATAATCAGTGATAATAAAGCAAGCCGCACCTTCTGGTGCGGCTTTTTTGTATTACAGTTCGTCGTATGTATCGAGGAAGTGGTGGGTCTCGCCGTGCTGCTTGTAGGCGATAACTGTGCTGAGGTTGACGTTTTCGACGCTGCGGAAGATATTCTTCTCGACCTGCGGATTGACCTTTTTCAGCTCCGCTATGAGGTGCTTTACCTCGAGACGCTTTGAGTCGGTCTGACCGTTCTGGTCACAGGAGGAGCAGTTTTCGGTGAATTTGCAGGCGCATTGCAGAAAATGCAGACCGTTATAGTCACGCCAGTGTTTGATATCCGCCTCGCGGACGAGATAGAGGGGGCGTATCAGCTCCATTCCCTCGAAATTGGTGCTGTGAAGCTTGGGCATCATGGTCTGGACCTGTCCGCCGTAGAGCATACCCATGAGTATGGTCTCGATAACGTCATCGAAGTGGTGACCGAGAGCTATTTTGTTGCAGCCGAGAGCCTTTGCGCGGCTGTAAAGATAACCGCGCCGCATACGGGCACAGATGTAGCAGGGGTTCTTTTCGATGTTGAAAACAGACTCAAATATATCCGACTCAAAAATCTCGACCGGAATGGACATTGAAGCGGCATTTTCCTCGATAAGCCGGCGGTTTTCCGGACTGTAACCGGGGTCCATGACGAGAAATTTCACCTCGAACGGGAACTTGTCGTGGCGCTTCAGCTCCTGGAAGAGCTTTGCCATGAGCATTGAGTCCTTGCCGCCGGAGATGCAGACTGCGATGCGGTCGCCGGGGGTGACGAGCTTGTACTCGTTTATCGCTTTGGTGAACCTGCACCAGATGGATTTTTTGAATTTCTTGCGTATGCTGAGCTCGACATCGGCGGTGATATTGCGGTTTTCAATATTCAGACGCAGCCATTCGACGTAACCGCCGGAGAGATTGGCGGCGTCAATTCCCTGGTCGGAGAGTGCCTCGGCAGTGTCACGGCTGATGATGCCGCTTTTGCAGCAGATAACAGCTAGCCTGTCTTTCGGGATATTTCCGGCAGAAAGTTCGTTCTGCGGAATATTCACAGAGCCGGGGATATGACCGTAATCAAACGAAACGCGGTCGCGGATGTCTATGAGTGAGTAGCTGCCTGAAGGAAGCGAATCAAGTTCGGTCGGTGATATCTCTTTATACATAATATACCTCTTTTGTAGGATTTAATGCTATTATATCACAGCTTACCGGATAAGTCAATCCCGCTGACCGGCAGGTACAATGAAAGGCTGCCGGAGCAGCCCTTCACGGTCATACAGTAAATCCCTTCGCTCGCAGCGCGTCAATGACGTCCCCGAGTATCTCTGCGTTTGTGGACGATACCGAGTGCAGCAGCAGTATCTCGCCGCCGTGTGCGGAATTGCAGAGTTTCTTCATTGCTTCGGACTTGTCCGGCTGGGCATCGGTCTTCCAGTCTACATAGGCATAGCTCCAGAAAACGGTCTTGTATCCGCATTTCTGCACTGTTTCGAGTGCTGCATCGGAATACTCTCCGCATGGACAGCGGAAAAACTGCATCTGGTAACCGTAGTTGTTCATGACGTAGTTGTGCAGGGACATTATCTCGTCCCTTGCAGCCTCCTCAGAGAGTACCGGAAGGCTTGCGTGCGTCATTCCGTGGTTTCCGAGGGTGTGTCCCTCAGCTATCATCCGCCGGACGAGCTCTGGTTCTTTCTTTGCGTAGTCGCCTGTGAGGAAGAATATCGCCTGCACATTCTTCTCCTTCAGGGTGTCGAGGATCTTTGAGGTATACCCGTTTTCGTAGCCCTGATCGAAGGTTATGATGATCCGCTTGTCGTCCCTGGAAAGTGCAAAAGCTCCGAGGTCCGCATACTGCTGGCTGAACTGAGCCGCGCTCAGTGGACGGTTCTGACCGTCCACTGCTGTCCCCTGACCGTACCCTTTTTTTGTGGTATCAGCCGCGTATGCTGCCGGTACGGTCAGGGGCAGTGCTGCTGAAAGCAGCAGCGCGGCTGCTGACGGTGGGAATAACTTCATGGTAAAAAGCTCCTTTCGCAGCGCTTTATGCAGAGCATAGCCCTGCATTATAATTATAGCCCGGGAAGGAGAGTATATGAACGGAAAAAGCGGGAAAAACAAAAAGCCCGGAATTATGCTTCCGGACATTGTTTCTGTTTATATCTCAGGGGAGAAAGCTGCTCCGACCTTGTGCGGAAGTTTGCAGCGTAAAGTATCAGCCCTGGAGGTAAGACCTTACAAGCACCTGAAGGAGCTCGTCACGGTCGATGTGGCGGATGAGGCTTCTGGCGTTGTTGTATGTGGTTATGTATGTCGGGTCCTCGGAGAGGATATAGCCAACGATCTGGTTGATGGGGTTGTAGCCCTTCTGGATAAGAGCGTCGTAGATGACGTTGAGGTTCCTGCGGAGCTCAGCTTCCTTATCCTCGTTGACTGTGAAGGTCATGGTTTTATCGAACATTGTGATCAGCCTCCTGACATTGGGATATTTCTTGCCTGTGTTATGGGCAGAAAGGGGAACCGGCGGCATTATGTACCGGGTCCATATGTATATTATAACGCAAAAGTGGATCTATTGCAAGTATATGCGGATATTTTTCCCGATTTGACTGTAATTTGAGGTATAATTTATTGAATTTGCACAATATGTAAGTCCGGGGCGAAAGTCCCGGACGTTGTCTCAGCTGCAGCAGCCTGATCTTTTTACGAAGGAATTACAGTCGGTACATTCCGGTACCGTAGGGTTGTCCTCGTGGGTGCCGACTGAGATGCAGTCGAGGCAGCAATAGTTCTCTGTGACCAGATTGTGCTGGCACTGGGAAACGCTGCACTTGATATGATCGTTCTTTCTGTGGTCGTTCATATTCAACGCTCCTTGTATATGTCCGGAAAGCGGACGGATTATCGTTCCGGAGGAACTGAGAATAGTATTGACGCGAAGACGAAATTTATTCATTATTTGTTTGTAAAAAGTTTACAATCATAAGTGTTGACAAAACAAAAAATATGTGCTATAATAATGATGCTGAAAGAATAATGAATAATGAATTCAAGGTATCTCTATTTCCTTCATTACCCATCACAGCTCCCGGCTATCCTACGGGGGCTGTGATATTTTTATGTCCGCTTTCCCGGAAAACTGTTACCGTTTGGTAATTGACGAGGGCAGCAATTGATAGTATAATATTCTTGCAGGGCATTGCCCTGATGCTACGAAGGGAAGTATATGAATGCAGTTTTGCGTTAAAAGGCTCATCGCCGCCTGCATTTCCGCTGCCGCACTGACCGCCTTGTTCTCATGTTCGTCAGATATGAGCGGAAGCAACAGCCTCGGCGGTCTCGATATGTCCGGCGGAAATAACGGTGTAGTGGGTAATGATAAAATATATGACGAAACAATGCCTTCAGCCGCAACGACAGCAGCTGCTGTGACTGCTTCTGAAACCACGTCCGTCCCGGCTGATACGACCGCTCCGACTGCGGATATCAAGGGTGATATCTGCGACGTCAGGGGCAATATCCTCGTGTACAGCAATTACGAGGGAGATACCGGAGCGCGTCACTACAATTCAGGCTATAAGGTCAGCTTTGCCAATATCCTTGATCCTCTTTCCGCAGGGCTTGACGCTGTTCTTGATGAGCAGCTCAGGGTAAGCAATCCCACTCCCGTTCAGGGCCGCGATAACGTGGGACGGTCCGTCCGCCTTACCTTTGAAGGCGACGTCCAGAACGCAGTTTTTGAATATATGCAGAGCAACAACCTTGTCGGCTCGGTCGTTGTGATGCGTACTGACGGTTCGCTCATGGCAGAGGTATCCTATCCATCATACGATCCGGAGCTTTACCGCAATGACGAGAACTACGCAAGCAGTATCCATTCCGGTGCTTTCTGCAACAAGGCTTTCCAGAATGCCGCACCCGGCTCGTGTTTCAAGATCATGTCTGCCGTGATTTCCGAAAAGAACGGCATTACCTCACTTTACGACGAAGGCAGCTGGACCGATGACGGTTCGACTGTCCACAACTGGAACTGGGACACCGAAAGCTACCTTTATCCTATGGAGAGAAGCCTTGTTTCGGCTATCATTGATTCGAGTAACGTTTTCTTTGCCAAGTCTTTCCAGCAGATAGGCACGGAGACCGTTCTCAGCGACCTCAAAAGCATTTTCAGCTTCGGCAATGACTGTCCCGTGGAATGCGACTTTGGTCCGCTCGAAAACTATATCGAGATATACTGCAATGACGATCTCAGGCGCAGCGCCTTCGGTCAGGCGTACGTCAGGACCTGTCCGCTGTACCTTGCCGCACTCGGCAGGGAAGCTGTTTTCGGCGATATGGTAAAACCCTTTGCGGTCAAAAGCTATGGCGATACCAACGATATCACCAGTAATGAGAAAGACGGCAGCAAGCCGTATGATAAGATTGCGTCCATTCCCCGGGAGTACCGCTCCCCCCTCCTCGAGGGCATGAAGGGCGTCGCCGATAAATTCGGATTTGCCTCTCCCGCAGGCTATACCCTCTACGCAAAGACCGGTACTGCCGAGACCGGGGCAGGGGACTTCCTCTACATTACCGGCTGCCTGAAAAACGATAACGACAATTCTGACTCAGAGCCGGAGTTTTCTGACTATTCCGATTACAAGAACAACGGCTCATATATTATCGTCATGCAGATACAGAATCCACAAGAGCACGGATTCAGCTTTGCCAGTGATTCGGCAATGTTTTACAAAGGAATAATCGACATAGTGGTGAGCTATTGACAAAATCCGCGTTTTATTATATAATGTTAGCTGTGAGCCGCGGCTCGCAAATATAAGATAAGGGGGTCATCCTATGGCTAAAAGCACAGGCGATGACGAGCTCAATAAGATCTACAACGAGCTTCGCAGTCACAATATCTCTACCGGACACGAACGTTCCTCCGGAAGCAGAAGCTCCGGGAGCGGCAGCACTACGGACGGCGATCTCATGCAGTTCTTTGTAGGACTCGTAATGCTCGCAGTTGGTATCTATATGATACTCCAGAACATCAATGTTACAAGCAACTGGGGCTTGTACAGCTATCACATCGGTTCGTTCCACTTATCAAACGGAATGGTAATGCTTCCGGCTGTTATCGGTATCGGTATGCTTTTCATGATGGAAAGGAAGATCTTCGGCTGGATCGTATTTGCGATAGGCATTGCTATAATCCTTGCCAGCGTGTTCCTCACAACTCATCTTTACTGGAAAACTACGAGCGCTTATACATTCCTGATAATGTTCGGTCTCACCGCAGCAGGCGCAGGACTTGTTATCAGACAGCTCTTCAAGAAAAACTGAAAAATCAAAAGCTCCGGTTTTGCACCGGAGCTTTTTTGCTGTATCATGAGATACGCGGTTTTAAGAATATGATCCTTCTGAGGATTATCGCATCGAAGACATCTGCGCGTCCGCTTGAATTAACATCGGCAGCAGTACCGCCCTTTCTGCCGAGCAGACCGTTCAGAAGGCTGACGAGGTCAGCGATCGTAGTTTCGCCGTCCTGATCTATATCACCGCTGCTGTAATCAGGCTCAGGCGGCTCAGTGACGGTCGTTGTTGAAGTGGTCGTGTCCTCAGTTGTGGTAGTGGTTGAGGTTGTGGTGCCCTCCGTCGTAGTTGTGGTCGAGGTCGTGGTGTCCTCGGTCGTGGTAGTGGTCGAGGTCGTGGTGTCCTCCGCCGTAGTTGTGGTCGAGGTCGTGGTGTCCTCAGTTGTTGTTGTAGTCGGGGCCGTGGTGTCCTCAGTGGTAGTTGTAGTCGAGGCCGTGGTGTCCTCAGTGGTAGTTGTAGTCGAGGTCGTGGTGTCCTCAGTGGTAGTTGTAGTCGAGGTCGTGGTGTCCTCAGTTGTTGTGGTGGTTGAGGTCGAAGATGTAGTAGTTGTAGTGGTGGTAGTCGTGGTTGTTACAACGTTGTTCGGGTCGTAATCATCGACTGCGATATCCGGGTAATCGAAATAGGTGATGCCATAGTATTCGTTCTCGGAATGGTCGGTGTTGAACTTTCTGGAACCTTTGAGGAAGTAGGTGTATACTATATCCTTGCCGGCGTAGCCGTCGTAGTCGTCCCATGTAACATCGACAGCGTACCACTTGCCGTCGTCCATCTGGACGTAGTTCCACATATGACCGATGTTGGTATCCACGTCGAGGTTGCCGAAAACGCACACGCAGGGGATATCGAGGAGGTCACAGATGTACTTGAAGCCCTCTGAATAGCCCTCGCAGACTACCTCATGCTCTACCAGCGAACCGATACATGACGAAGAAAACGGAGCGTCAAGAAGGTAGGAAGTGTTGTAGCATATCTGGTCGTGGATATATCTGAGCTTGTCATAGCGTGAAGCAGAAGTATCATCGAGGATATAGTTGTTTGCGGCATCTCCGAGAGCTCTGCGGTATTCTTCAACTTCTTCAAGCGAATTGTAGACCTGATAATAATTCGGATAGAGGACCAGAGCAGTTATCGTGAATTTGTACTTTTTCTTTGAATAAGAGTAAGTAGGACCGTTCTGGTATGTATTTATTCCTATCCTGCTTTCTTCAAGCCAGAAAAGCTCGGGAATATCGAATAGGGCAGCGTCTGCGCCTGACTGACAGGCTGATGCGACTGCATTCTTGTATGTTTCCTTATCGGTTTCGGAGAAACCGGACTGAGTTGGTGAGGAAGTGTAGAATGTGATCGGATTGGGAAGAGCTATCGTTATCGGGTCTGTTGAAGGTGTGATGAGTTCCGTGAAAGCGGCATAGACTGCAGCGTTGTTTGCATCAAGCTTTGAGTCATAGGTGTCGTCTTCAAGGTACTCGTAAAAGCCGTAATTATAAGCGTCCTTGTTTCTGTTGAACTGGGCTGAGGGACCCTGTGAGAGGGTAAAGCCGGAAAAGATCACCTGGTCTTCACCGGAAAACGCATCGGTGCTTTCCTCAGCTGAAAACATGGGGACAGCTGCCGCAGCAAATGGCTGGGCAGAAAATGCGAGCATCAAAGCTCCTGATAAAACTAACGAGAATACTTTTTTCATAACGAAGCCTCCGTTTCAGAAATAATATTCCCTAATTCCCATATATATTTCTATTCGGTATTCGTATACCTAATTGCATTATAACAAATTATCCGTGAATTGTCAAGATATACGGAATGTTTTTGTGAAACACCAACAATGAACGGAAGCCTTTTCAGTGGGTTTTGACCGCGTTTATCCCAGTAATTAGGCTGATAATGCTGAAAACGCCAAAAAATCCGCTTTTCACTACCTAATATTTGTTATATTGTCACTTGCAAAAAACACGGCGCTATGATATACTTTTAACAGGTAGACTATCAATTTCTGAAAGGTGAGGTACCGA
Source organism: Ruminococcus sp. (assembly GCA_017525915.1). Classification (GTDB taxonomy): domain Bacteria; phylum Bacillota; class Clostridia; order Oscillospirales; family Ruminococcaceae; genus Ruminococcus. Next base: position 52,098 of record JAFXSC010000016.1, on the reverse strand, counting down.
TATGAATTTATCTCAGATGAACAAGGAACAGCTAGTCAGCTTCAGGAACGAGACTGAGGCTCTCTACAACGACTTCAAGGCGCAGGGGCTCTGTCTCAATATGTCGCGCGGCAATCCTTGTAAGGAACAGCTTGAACTCAGCGTGGATATGCTCAATGTCTTCGATGACGGCAATTTCACGAGCGAGAACGGCATGGACGTCCGCAATTACGGACTGCTCGACGGTATCCCTGAGGCTAAGGAGCTCTTTTCCGATATGATCGGCGTTAACGAGGACGAGATCATAATCTTCGGAAATTCCAGCCTCAATGCGATGTTCTGGGCTGTCCAGTGCGCCTACAACAAGGGCGTTCTCGGCGGAAAGCCGTGGTCACAGTGTGGAAAGATCAAGTTCCTCTGTCCTGTTCCCGGCTATGACAGGCACTTCAAGGTAACTGAATTCTTCGGCGTTGAGATGATAAATATCCCCATGACTGCTGACGGTCCTGATATGGACATGATCGAGAAGCTCGTTGCCGAGGACGACAGCATAAAGGGCATCTGGTGCGTTCCGCAGTATTCAAATCCGGACGGCATATGTTACAGTGACGAGACCGTCAGACGCTTTGCCGGACTCAAGCCTGCTGCAAAGGATTTCCGCATATTCTGGGATAACGCATACTGCATCCACCACCTCACCGACCAGCCGAAGCTTATCCTCAACATTCTCGATGAGGCTAAGAAGCTCGGCAATGAGAACATTGTTTATATATTCGGTTCAACTTCAAAGATAACCTTCCCCGGAGCAGGCGTTGCTGTAATGGGGGCGAGCAGGGAAAACATCGACGAGCTCAAAAAGTTCCTCGGCATCAGCATAATCAGCTACGACAAGATGAACCAGTTCCGCCACGTTAAATTCTTTGGTACATTCAAAAATATGTGCGATCATATGAAAAAGCATATGGCGATCATAGCTCCGAAGTTCGAGATCGTATGCCGCGCACTTGATAAGGAGATCGCTCCTCTTGGCATCGGTTCATGGACCGAGCCGAAGGGCGGCTACTTCATCTCCTTCAATGCACTTCCCGGCTGTGCCAAGAGGATAGTCAAGCTCTGTGCGGACGCCGGTGTTACACTCACGGGTGCAGGTGCAACTTTCCCCTACGGTGTTGACCCCGAGGATAAGAATATCCGCCTTGCACCGACCTTCCCGCCAGTTGAGGACCTGAAGAAGGCAGTTGAGCTCTTTACGATATGCGTAAAGCTTGCAAGCGCAGAAAAACTTCTCGCAGATATGGATTGATATATAGTGCATATTTCCAGCCGGCAGCCCCGGCTGGATTTTTTTGAGAAAATCCGCAAAAACTGCTTGACAAGCCTTGATTATAGTGGTATAATGTAAAAGTATCGTGCGAAACGATATTATTATCCTTGCCCGTAGTTGGTTGCGGGCATGATCCAGAAGGAGGTGTACATTAATGGCAAAGGTATCCGCTAAGTATGAAGTAATGGTCGTTTTCAGCCTTAAGGACGGAGAAGAGACTATGAAGGCTCTTGTCCAGAAGTTCGAGGAGAGGATCAAGCGTCACGCCGAAGCTGTTGAAGTCAATGAGGATTGGGGCAAGCGCAAGCTCGCTTATCCTATCAATGACGAAACAGAGGGTTACTACGTTATCTATACGTTCCAGTCGGCTCCCGATTACCCCGCTGATCTTTCAAGACGTCTCAACCTTTCAGACGGTGTTCTTCGTTCACTCGTAACTGTTGTCGAGGAATAATTGAAAGGTTAGTTCGGTTCTAAAGGAGGAAACATCAGATGAATAAGGTTATTTTGGTCGGAAGACTCACCGCTGACCCTGAGCTCAGACAGACCCAGAGCGGTGTGGCATCATGCAGATTTACAATTGCTATCGACAGAAAATTTGCCGATAAGAATACCGGCGAGAGACAGGCAGATTTCATCCAGTGCATCGCATGGAGACAGTCCGCTGAGTTTATCTCGAAGTATTTCAGCAAGGGTAAGTGGATCTGTGTTGAAGGCAGTCTCAGGAACAATAACTACCAGGACAAAAATCACCCTGACGTTACACATTACACTATGGACGTTATGGTTGATAATGCTGAATTCGTCGGAAATAAGGGCGAAGGCGGCAGTCAGGGCAGTTATCAGAACAACGGCGGAAGCCCCCGCAATAACTTTCAGGCTCCTCCCCAGCAGGCTGCTCCTGCGGCGGCTGCTCCGAACAACGACAGTATGTCCTATGGCGCCCTGAGCGATTTCGAGGAAATACTCTCAGACGGCGACGTTCCGTTCTAACGGAAAACTGATACGATTTTTTACGAAAGGAGTGGACACATCTTTTCAGATGTGCGAGTTGAATTATGGAAAAGGAAAGAAATGCCCGTCCTGCCAAGAAGCCGCGCAAGAAGGTTTGTATGTTCTGCGCTGACAGGATAGACAGGATCGACTATAAGGACCTTGCTAAGCTCAGAAAGTGCATGACCGAAAGAGCTAAGATCCTTCCCAGAAGGGTAACAGGTACCTGCGCTTATCATCAGCGCGAGCTTACAGTTGCTATCAAGAGAGCAAGACACATCGCTCTGCTTCCTTACGTTAGCGATTGATCGTGAATTAAAGGGAGGCAAATGTGCCTCCCTTTTTGTTTAATATCGAGCCGTTACCTGCGGCTGCTATGTAGAGACCGCTCCCACGGCATCTGCGGAGCGGCGGTCAGAGGTCTTACCGGTTTGAACTTGTGTCGTATGCAAGCTCTTCTTCGCTTCTGAAAAGAAGCGAAATGCACCAGATGGCAGAAAGCGCTACGACAATGTAAAGCGCTCTGCTTATCACGGATGCTGAACCGCCAAAGAGCCATGCTATGATATCAAGCTCAAATACTCCTACCAGACCCCAGTTTATTCCTCCGATTATCAGAAGAATAAGAGCTAATTTGTCCCACATATGAGAACACCTCTTTGCAAGGGATTTGTGACGCTTCTGCGTCTGGTAGTATTATTGCAGGATAATTCTGAAATATTCAGTAAATCAGGAGAAAAATATGGAAACTAAAACGATACTCATAATAATCGCGGCGCTCATCGTGCTGCTGTTCGTCGTAAGCTTTCTGACCTATTTCAGCAAGGGAAAGCGCAAGGGCAGATCCGCCGAGCGCAAGGTCGCAGGAGTTATCAAGAAGCTCGGAAAGAATGACAAGGTGAAGGTACTGAACAATGCTTTCCTGCCGCTTTACCGTAAGACCTGCGAGATAGACCACCTTGTATTCGGAAGATTCGGCGTGCTTGTTGTTGAGACCAAGGGCATCTCCGGAACTCTCAGCGGCAAGTCCGGCTCTAAATACCTCAAGCACTCGATAGGCGAGAAAACTCACAAGCTCTACAACCCAGAGCTCCAGAACAAGACACATATTGACAACGTTACTCACCACCTCAAAAAGGGCGGATATGAGAACGTGCCGGTCAACGGCGTTGTTGTTTTCGCTGACAATGACCTCAGACTTGAAGCAAATGTCGGCATGAAGCTCGATCAGTTCAAGGATTATTTTAATTCCAATAACCTTCCGGACGCCGGCTGCAATCAGGATATTCTATATGAGTATTTTGACAAGCTGAGGGTCAGAAATCCCATAAGAAAGTTCTTCCACAGGTTCAACAAGAAGGACTGGGACTGATATAAACCGGAGAATAAGGAGCGACGGTATGGCCAGCGAAAATGATAATGCTCTGCGTGTGAATCATGAGAGAATGCGGAAAAATCAGGTTATTATAAACAAGGTATGCGAGATATACGTTGCTGTCTGCGGAATGATCGCTGCTGCGGACTTAGTTCTCACATATATGTCGGGAGGTCTTATAGGCCTGGTCCATACGGCTTTTGCGCTTGCCGTTCTTGTATTCGGATACCTTGGCTGCTACTGTCATAACAACACATTTGCTATCTGCGCGGCGGTGACATCATTGGCAGCACTTCTTATTATGAGGAATGTGGTATACGCATTGATGCTTGCAATGTCGGTGACGCTGTTCCTGTTTACCATAAGAGCGAATACTGTGTATGAAGAACTCAGCCATGAACCGGGATTTCCGCAGTTTGATGAACTCTTTGAGGAACAGAAGCGCAGATCTGCGGAAGCGGACCGTTCACGGTCCGCTGTCTGGGAGACGCAGAAACGTGCTGCCTCTTTGCATATGAACGATCACGGTGAAATGCCGGTAATAGCGGTCAATACTGATGAAAAGATGGAAAACAGAGCGCATCGGGATAACAGTGGATATATGGATATGATATGATCTTATGGCACAAAAAAGGACTGCCGCGTTGTGCAGCAGTCCTTTTGTTTTTGTTATCGGATCACTTAACGATGAACTTTTCGATGTCCTTGAGGAACTTCTCAGCGTCGTCGGTGTGAGCATTGAGCTGGATAGGCTTTGAAAGGTCGAGGCTGAAAATACCCATGATCGACTTTGCATCTACTGCATATCTTCCGGAAACGAGGTCGATATCGAAGTCATAGTGCATAACGATGGTAACGAAGTCCTTGACATCGTTGATTGCCTGTAAAAATACAGTTGTCTTTGTCATAGTCTTACCTCCTGTGAAATGTGGTGTTTGTTTTTTCTTGTTTATTTCCTTCTCTTATGCGGTATGGCCTTACCGCAACTATATAATAGCATTAATAAATCCCATTGTCAAGCCGTTTACAGCAAATTCGTCAAATTGGTATAAATGAATCGGCTGCAAAAGGTAAAATTTATTCATTGCAGATAACTATTTAGACTGCATAAAATTCCGGTGTTAATTTTGTACAGGTTGCACATGGTAAAATTAAGTGGATTATGTGATAATTAGGTGAAATTATGTATAAGGTATTATTTATGACTTTTGGCTGCAAGGTCAACCACTACGAGAGCGAGTGCCTGAAGGAACTTTTCCGCGGACGCGGCTGGGAGGTAGTGCCGGACGGTGATTGTGATGCAGTTGTCATCAATTCTTGCACCGTCACAGCTTCCGGCGACAGCAGGGCTCTCGTTGCGCTGAGAAGGGCAAGGGAGACTTACAGCTCCGCGGTGACAGTACTGACCGGCTGCTATCCGCAGTCCGACCCGGAAGGCGCAGCGAAGCTTGCGGCGGCGGATATCGTATGTGGTACGAAGGATAGGGCTCTTATCCCCGACATGGTCGAGGGATTTATCCGTGAACGTCAGCGGAAGGTCTGGCTGCCGGAGCATGAAAGGGGAGAGCTGTTCGAGCCGATGAAGTGTACGCGGTATGAGGACAACACCCGTGCATTTGTGAAGATACAGGACGGCTGCGACCGCTTCTGCTCCTACTGTATAATACCCTTTGCACGCGGACGCTGCCGCTCGAAACCGCTTGAAATGCTCCGTGAAGAGGCTGAGGGGATAGCCGCTAACGGCGTAAAGGAGATAGTCCTCTCCGGCATCAACCTTGCATTCTACGGCGCGGAGTGGGGAATGTCACTCGCTGACGCAGCCGAGACGGCTGCCGGAATACCTGGCATCGAACGTGTACGCCTGAGCTCGCTTGAACCGGAGATGATGACTGATGAACAGCTTGAAAGACTTGCTGTGCTCCCGGAATTCTGTCCGCAGTTCCACCTCTCTTTGCAGAGCGGCTGTACGCGCACGCTGAAAGCCATGAACCGCCATTATACCGCTGACGAGTATTATGAGCTGACGCAGAGGATACGCCGGTACTTCCCGGACTGTGCGTTCACCACGGACATTATGGTAGGATTTCCGCAGGAGACGGACGAGGACTTCCGAGAGTCTGTTGAGTTCGTGAGGAAGGTCGGCTTCTCGAAGATGCACGTTTTCCGCTACTCACGGCGTCCCGGTACAAGAGCCGACCGCATGGACGGTCAGATACCCGAATCCGTCAAGACCGAGCGCTGGAAGAAAATGACCGCCGCCGCTGACGAGATGAGGGAGAATTACCTGAAAACCCTCGTGGGACGCACTGTTCCGGTGCTTTTCGAGCGCGAGAATTCCGCGGAATTTCACCAGGGACACGCTCCGGATATGACGACCGTAAAAATTTCTCGAAAAAATCCCGAAAAAAGTTTGCGTAATCGCATAATTCGTGTTATAATAGAAGAGTACGGTCAGGACTGCTGCTCGGGGATTCCTGAGTGCCTGCCATATTGATAAAGTTTTTAATGCGGAATGCGGAATTCGGAATGCGGAATTAATGTGTTCGCTTCGCTCACATATCAAAAAATGCACGATAATGGCGGACGCTGATAATTCTGAATTCCGAACTCCGAATTCCGAATTTACAAAAAGGAGAGCTGAATTATGCCCGTATTCAGAATTTACGTTGAAAAGAAACCTGAGTTCGCTGTTGAAGCCCAGTCCGTGCTCAGCGATGTCAGAACTGCCCTGAGACTCAACCTCACCGGTCTGAGGATACTCAACCGTTACGATGCTGACAAGCTCAGCGAGGAGGATTTCAAGGCTGCGATAAGCACAGTCTTCTCCGAGCCTGCTGTTGACCTCGTTTATGAGGAGATGCCCAGAGTAGGCGAGACCGACCGCGTTTTCGCCGTTGAGTACCTGCCCGGACAGTTCGACCAGAGAGCCGACAGCTGTGAGCAGTGCATACAGATACTCCGTCAGGGCGAGCGCTGCCGCGTCAGAAACGCGAGAGTATACATAGTTTCCGGACATCTTACAGATGAGGAGTTCGACAAGCTCAGACACTATATCATCAACCCTGTTGAGAGCCGCGAGGCTTCCCTCGAACCCGTAAAGTCGCTCGATACAAACTACGAGATACCCACTACCGTTGAGACACTTGAGGGCTTCACAAAGCTCAATGCTATCGGACTTCACGCTTTTGTGGACAAGTTCGGTCTCGCTATGGATTACGACGATATCAAGTTCTGTCAGGATTATTTCCGCAACGAGGAGCACCGTGACCCTACTATCACCGAGATAAGAATGATAGACACATACTGGTCTGACCACTGCCGCCACACCACCTTCCTCACAAACGTTGAGAAGGTCGATATAAAGACTCCCTACATCAAGGATACATACGATATGTACCTCAATGTCCGCGAGGAGCTCGGCAGGAGCGACCGTCCCGTCACCCTCATGGATATCGGTACCCTTGCAGCTAAAAAGCTCAAGGCTGACGGACTTCTCCCCGACCTCGACGAGTCCGAGGAGATCAATGCCTGCTCGGTAAAGATAAAGGTGGACATCGACGGTCAGCTTGAGGACTGGATCCTCATGTTCAAGAACGAGACTCATAACCACCCGACCGAGATCGAGCCTTTCGGCGGTGCTGCGACCTGTCTTGGCGGTGCTATCCGTGACCCGCTTTCCGGACGTTCCTACGTTTATCAGGCTATGCGTGTCACCGGTGCAGCTAATCCGCTCGTTCCCGTTGAGGACACTATAAAGGGCAAGCTTCCCCAGAGAAAGATAACCGTCGGCGCTGCAAACGGTTACAGCTCCTACGGCAACCAGATAGGCCTTGCAACAGGCCATGTTTCCGAGGTATATCACCCCGGCTATGTTGCAAAGAGAATGGAGATAGGCGCAGTTCTCGGAGCTGCTCCTGCTGAGAATATCAGACGCGAGAGACCTGTTCCGGGCGACGTTGTAATACTTCTCGGCGGCAAGACCGGACGCGACGGCTGCGGCGGTGCAACAGGCTCCTCCAAGTCACATACCCTCGAATCCCTCGAAAGCTGCGGAGCAGAGGTACAGAAGGGCAATCCGCCCGAGGAGAGAAAGCTCCAGAGGCTTTTCCGCAATCCCGAGGTAACAAAGCTCATCAAGCGCTGCAACGACTTCGGTGCAGGCGGTGTTTCCGTTGCTATCGGCGAGCTTACTGACGGCCTTATCATCAACCTCAACGCTGTTCCCAAGAAGTACGATGGTCTGGACGGCACTGAGATAGCTATTTCCGAGTCTCAGGAGAGAATGGCTGTTGTTGTTGCTCCCGAGGACGTTGATAAGTTCATGGAGGAGGCTGCAAGAGAGAACCTCGAGGCTACCCTCGTTGCTGACGTTGTTGAAGAGCCGCGCCTGAAGATGAACTGGAACGGCAATACTATCGTTGACCTTTCACGCGAGTTCCTCAACTCCAACGGCGCTCCCAAGTATACCGATATCGAGGTCGAGGCTCCTGCTGAGGGAACTGAAGACGAGCCCTCTGACAGCGCTGAGTCGTGGACTGAGCTCATGGCTAACCTCAACGTATGCTCGCAGAAGGGACTTGTTGAGAAGTTCGACTCCACCATCGGTGCAGGCACAGTCCTCATGCCCTACGGCGGTGCTTACCAGATGACACCTTCGCAGGCTATGGCTGCAAAGATACCGGTGCTCAAAGGCGAGACCAATACCTGCTCGCTCATGGGCTGGGGCTATAATCCAGATATATCCGAAAAATCCCCCTACCACGGCGCAATGCTCGCAGTTATCGAGTCTATCGCAAAGATTGTTGCTGCCGGCGGTACATATAAGAAGTGCTGGCTCACATTCCAGGAGTATTTCGAGCGCACCCAGAACGATGCAAGACGCTGGGGCAAGCCTATGGCTGCTCTTCTCGGTGCATTCAAGGCTCAGCTTGAAATGGGCTGCGGCTCTATCGGCGGAAAGGACTCGATGTCCGGTACCTTCGAGAATATCGACGTACCGCCTACGCTCGTTTCCTTCGCAGTTTCAACAGCTATGGCTGACAAGATAGTTTCGACCGAGTTCAAGACCGGCAATTCCGAGGTTATCCTCATCACTCCCGAGTACGACGAGAACGGTCTCCCTGTATTTGAGAGCATCAGAGCCTGCTTTGACAAGGTCGAGAAGCTCATCGCTGACGGCAGAGCAAATGCTGCATGGACGCTCGGATACGGCGGCGTGGCTGAGGGTATCGCCAAGATGTGCTTCGGCAACAAGTTCGGCTTTGAGTTCACATCAAGACTTTCCGGCAGCCAGCTCTTCAAGCCCTGCTACGGCAGCTTCATCATCGAGCTCATCGGCAATGCACAGGAAGGCGAGAATGTTATCGGCCGCACTCTCCCGGACTACAAGATAGTTACCATGGACTATACCGTAAGCCTCGATAACCTCCAGCGTGTATGGGAGGGCAAGCTCGAGCCGGTATTCCCGTGCCGCATAAAGACCACAGAGGTTACTCCCGAGACCTATTCCAACGCTGACAGGCTCCACCTCACAGCTTCTATCAAGGCTGCACAGCCGAGAGTTCTTATCCCTGTATTCCCGGGTACAAACTGCGAGTACGACACCGCACGCGCATTCGAGAGAGCAGGCGCAAAGACCGAGACTGTCGTTATCCGCAACCTCTCTGCAGGCGATATCGAGGACTCTGTAAGCTACTTCGAGAGAGCGATCCGCCACTCACAGATAATCATGATCCCCGGCGGCTTCTCCGGCGGTGACGAGCCTGAGGGAAGCGGTAAGTTCATCACTGCATTCTTCCGCAACCCCAAGATCAAGGAGGCTGTTCACGACCTTCTCAAGAACCGTGACGGTCTTATGCTCGGTATCTGCAACGGCTTCCAGGCGCTCATCAAGCTCGGGCTTGTGCCGTTCGGTGAGATAATCGACATGAGGGACGATTCCCCGACGCTTACATTCAATACTATCGCACGCCACCAGTCCATGATGGTAAATACCCGCATCGCTTCCAACAAGAGTCCGTGGCTCTACGGCTGCGAGGTCGGCGATATCCACACTATCCCGATATCACACGGCGAGGGACGCTTTGTAGCTCCGGCAAGCCTGATACAGCAGATGGCAAAGAACGGTCAGATCGCTACTCAGTACGTTGACCTTACCGGTGCACCGACTATGGATATCCGCTACAACCCGAATACCTCCGTTGAGGCTATCGAGGGTATCACTTCTCCGGACGGACGTGTTCTCGGAAAAATGGGACACTCCGAGCGTATCGGCAGCTTCATCGCCAAGAACGTACCCGGTGCTAAGGACCAGAAGATATTCCAGTCCGGCGTGGACTACTTCAAGTAACAGCAAGGGCAGACCTTTGGGTCTGCCCTTCATTTTTGCAGGGAACGGCGTCCCCGACGTCCCGAAACAATGACGCAGGCTTGCTTTAAATAAAATGTTCACAAAAAATTTACATATTGGTGCGGCAAAATTCGGGGAATTATTATGCAAATATGATAAATCTGGCTTGACTATCAGTAAAGTTTGGTGTATAATGTTATGTGTAAAGCTGTATCATGCTATTTGCAGGGTATCGCTACTTTAATATGAACGGAGTTGGACTGTATGAAAAATATACTATTCGCAGCATCAGAAAGCGTTCCTTTTATCAAGACCGGCGGACTTGCCGATGTAGTCGGAGCACTTCCTCAGTATCTGAACAAAAAAGAATTTGACGTAAGGGTGATAATGCCCTACTATACCTGCATTCCGGACAAATACAGAAACGAGTTCAAGTACGTTACCCATTTCTACATGGATTACGGCATGAGGACAGAAAGTCTCCACGTTGGCATCATGGAGTACGAATACTGCGGTGTTACGTTCTATTTCGTTGATAATGAGTATTATTTCAAGTGTGACACTCCGTACTCATCGGATATGAAGTGGGACATTGAGCGCTTCACCTTCTTCTGTAAGGCAGTTCTCGCCATACTTCCCGTTATCGGCTTCCGCCCGGATATCATACACTGTCACGACTGGCAGGCTTCACTGATACCTGTATTCCTTCACACTGCTTTTGCGACCAATCCTTTTTACAGTGCGACCAAGACTGTCATGACCATTCACAACCTTAAATTCCAGGGCGTATGGAACATTGACACCTTCAAATACAATACCGCTCTGCCGGATTATATGTTCACTTCCGACAAGCTCGAATTCCACAAGGACGCCAATATGCTCAAGGGCGGACTTGTTTACGCTGACTATATCACTACCGTTTCAGAGACATATGCCGAGGAGATAAAGTACCCCTTCTTCGGTGAACAGCTTGACGGACTTCTCAGGGCGCGTGCGGCTTCGCTTCGCGGAATAGTTAACGGCATCGACTATAAGGTATTCGACCCGTCTAACGATGCTAAGATATTCGCCGAGTACAACAAGAAAAACGTCAAGGAGCAGAAGGCAATCAACAAGGAGAAGCTTCAGGAGCAGCTTGGTCTTCCTGTTGACAGGGACAAGTATATGATCGCGATAATCTCGCGTCTTACCGACCAGAAGGGACTTGACCTCGTGAACTACGCTATCGAGCGTATCTGTGATGAATTCACGCAGTTCGTCATCATCGGCACCGGTGATCCGCGCTATGAGAATATGTTCAAGCACTATCAGTGGAAGTATCCGGAGAGAGTCTCCGCTAATATCCTCTATTCGGACGACCTTGCACACAAGCTCTACGCTGCGGCTGACACTATGCTCATGCCGTCGCTGTTCGAGCCCTGCGGACTTACACAGCTCATCGCGCTCAGGTACGGTACTGTTCCGATCGTCCGCGAGACCGGCGGTCTGAAGGACACTGTACAGCCTTACAACGAGTTTGACGGTACGGGCACAGGCTTCTCATTCGCTAATTATAACGGCGATGAGATGCTTGGAGCTATCAACTATTCCAAACACGTTTACTACAACCACCGCGACCAGTGGGACAAGATGGTAGTGCGCGGCATGGAGGCTGATTTCTCGTGGAACAGCTCTGCCCGTCAGTACGAAGGTATGTACGACTGGATGATTAACTGGTAATCCAGTGTGACGCTGGAACCTTCCGCGATGATGCTCGCAGGCTCGCCCCTCTCATCAGGGCGGAAGTCTGCTTTTGCCCGAGTGGTATACCGCTTAGGAATAAAAGCGGTACGCACATGGCATTTTCTGATTATCAGTATACTGAGGCTTTACTATGGTTGAACTTAAAGGCGCTATTTTTGACATGGACGGTCTTCTGATAGACACCGAAAAGCTCTATCTGCGCTACTGGAAGCAGGCAGCAGCAGATTTCGGCTACGATATGCGGGACGAGCACGTTTTCGCTATACGCAGCCTTGCGAGGAAGTATTCAATTCCTAAGCTCAAAGGCTTTTTTGGCGAGGATTTCCCGACAGAGGATGTTCGTGCAAGGCGCACCGAGCTTATAAATGCTCATATCGAAAAGTACGGTATAGAGCTGAAAAAAGGCGTTTTTGAATTGCTTGGCTACCTGAGGGATAACGGCATTGCAGCTGCTGTTGCTACCGCTACGCCACGCGAGAGGACTATGCTCTATCTCGGAAAAATCGGCGCGGCGGAACGTTTCGATGCTGTGGTTTGCGGAGATATGGTAACAAGCGGCAAGCCTGACCCGGAGATATACCTTACGGCTGCAAGGGAGCTTGGTCTCCCTCCGGAACTTTGTGCCGCGTTTGAGGACTCTCCGAATGGGCTGAAAGCCGCACGCGCCGCAGGATGCAAGGTCGTGATGATACCGGATATGACTCCTCCGCAGACGGAGGACAGACCTTACTATGATGCGGTATACCGTGATCTCGGTGAGGCAATAGCGTTTTTTGAAGGGAGATGAGCTCATGCCGAGCGTGTCCGAGGTTTTTGAGATACCAAAGTTTTACTATTTTGAAAGCGGGAACGATTTTTCCGGCAGCAAGGGCGATTTTTCCTATAAGATCGTCAACGGCGAGAAGCTCCGCGCTATGACATGGCACGGCAGACTTTGTTCCGCTAAGGCTCAGATAGAGCACGAATCTGAGTTCGACCGCGACCAGAACGGCTTCGACCAGATGATAAAATGGCTCGAGGAAGTCTATGCCGGAAAAAGTGAATGAACTGCATACGGATGCTGTCCGTCCCTGCATATAAAACAGCCATAAAGGTTTTACCTTTATGGCTGTTTCTGTTTATTCGGCAGAATATGGCGGTATATTGCCGTATGAGCTGCGCTGGTGCTCGTCCTCGGTCGGTGTAGGTATCATTCCTGTCATCTCGACCCATGGAGCTGAAGGGCATTCGTAGCTTTCAGCAGGCTTCGGCTCGGGAACAGGTATATCCTTGTGCTTTTTCATTTTATCACCTCCGGCAGTATTATCTGCAAAATGTGCATGGATATACCGGAAAACTGAAAATACTGTGAAAACTCACGCAGCTACTTGTATTTGACGAGCGTATGTGATATAATACAATGTGTAAAAACTTCGGCCTTCTCTTATGATAAGGAGTGACAGCTATGCTCAGAGCCATATGCTCACGCAAGGAGCTTGAAGATACAGCCTATTATCCGCTAGTTTCGGATATTATCGGCTGCGAGGAGCTCGCCGAGCTCAAGAAGATAACACACCATATCTCAACGACACGCTTTCAGCATTGCCTGAATGTTTCGTATCACAGCTATGTCATCTGCCGGAAACTTCACCTCAATGCGCGTTCAGCCGCAAGAGCCGGTCTTCTCCACGACCTTTTCTACTATGACCGCAAGGAGTACAACGCCTCACGCGGAAAGGGACAGCTCTCACACAGCGCGATGCACGCAAAGCTCGCCGCTGAAAATGCTGCCGGAGTTACAGAAATATCGCCGCTTGAACGGGATATGATCGAGAAGCATATGTGGCCGGTGACACGGCCGCTGCCGCGCCATAAGGAAACCTATGTAATAACGGTCGTTGACAAATACTGTGCCGTGCTGGAATTCTGCGTGCCTAAGCTGAGAAGGGCTGTTGAGGCAGTCAGGGGATAATGACACTTTGGTGACGGTATGATGAATGACCTGTGACCTTTTCCAAATATTTTATTACATTTGTGTATTGCGCTTGACAAAGCTTGAAGTTTTGAGTATAATAATAGTTGCGGGATTATGTATCGCAGCGTTAAGCACGGCGGTTGGCGCTCCCGACCGTGCATCTCATACATGAAAGGAATTACTGAAAATGAAGACTTTAAAAAGAAGGATCATAGCTGTTGCTGCGTTTATGTGCGTAGCTATGGCTTCATTCACAAGCTGTGCAGGCAGTAAGAGCAGCACTGACAAGGCTGATGTAGCAGGCGATGATGTTATCGAGGTTGTTACCAATGCTGAAGGCAACATGATCGCTGCTCCGTTCCAGGACGGTACTCCTGTCGGCGGCAATATCCAGTTTGGCGGCAAGAATATCAACGCTCCCGACCCTGTTGCAACTGAGCCTGCTACCGAGTACGTTCCCGTTACAGACGCAAGCGGCGAGGGTGTAACTGAGTTCATTCCGGTTACTGAAGCAGGCGGACAGTCTGTTACCGAATCAGGCGGAAATGTCGTAACAACTGCTGTACCCGTTACTGAAGCTGTTACCCTTGCACCTGTTGAAGATAACTATGTTGATGATACTATAATGAGATATATCTTCTGGCTCGATATCGAGGACGACGTTGACTATACCTTCAATGGTCAGTTCGTAAAGCTTTCGTTCAGAGTAAAGGACGATGCTGCTGAGAGAGTATATCCTATCGCTATCGACCCTGATATCTCAACAGTCGGAGGAAAGAGCCTCAACAGAGATATAAAGGTATTCAACGGTGCGATCGGTGTTGGCAAGGATGCCGGCACTCAGGACGTTTCAAATGTAACCGGTCCTGTTGTTTATGCTGAGAAGAAGACTGTAAACAAGGGTGATACATTTGACTACTACGTTTACTTTGACAAGAACCCCGGCGTTGCAGCTATCATGATGTGGATAAGCTACGATGCGAACGCACTTGAATGGCTCGGCACAAAGCCTTGCGGAGAGTTCGAGCCCATCGCTGAAAAGCGCAAGCCCGAGACAGGCACAAATCCTGCAAATACGCAGGAATAAGAGTTGATAAGCCACAGGGGAGAAATGCCTCTGTGGCTTTTTATCGGTTATAGTTCCGGCTTATAGCAGGCGATAAACAATAACAAACGAAAAGCAAAGGGAAATTGAAAAAAGGACTTGACAAATGATGTTATAGCTGGTATAATATAATCATACCAAACAGATAGGATATATAGTGAATAATGAGAGGTGACGGTATGAGCATATACTATTACGGACGATGTTGCCGCTGAAAACAACGATATGACTTGAAAAATCAAAATTATTATATAAGGAGAAATTACTATGAGCATTTATAAGAATATCACAGACCTCATCGGAGGAACCCCTCTCCTCGAACTTACCCACATCGAGAAGGAATACGGTCTTGAAGCAAAGATCGTTGCAAAGCTTGAATACTTCAACCCTGCCGGAAGCGTTAAGGACAGGATCGCAAAGGCTATGATCGACGATGCTGAGGAAAAGGGAATTCTCAAGCCCGGCAGCGTTATCATCGAGCCCACCAGCGGTAACACAGGAATCGGTCTTGCTTCCGTCGCAGCTTCAAGAGGATACCGCCTTATCATTGCGATGCCTGAGACCATGAGCGTGGAGCGCCGCAACCTCATGAAGGCTTACGGTGCAGAGCTTGTCCTTACAGACGGTACAAAGGGCATGAAGGGTGCTATCGCAAAGGCTGAGGAGCTTGCTTCCGAGATACCGGGAAGCTTCATTCCTTCACAGTTCACAAACCCTGCTAACCCTGCTATCCACGAAAAGACCACAGGTGTCGAGATCTGGAACGACACTGACGGGAAGGTCGATATATTCGTTGCCGGCGTAGGTACAGGCGGTACTGTAAGCGGTACAGGTGCATACCTTAAATCCAAGAATCCGGCAGTAAAGGTCGTAGCTGTTGAGCCGAAGGGCTCGCCCGTTCTCTCCGAGGGTAAGGCTGGTCCGCACAAGATACAGGGAATCGGCGCTGGCTTTGTTCCTGAGACGCTGAATACCGGCATCTATGACGAGGTCGTACCCGTAGGCAATGAGGAAGCCTTTGACATCGGCAGAAAGATCGCAAGAACTGAGGGCGTACTCGTTGGTATTTCCTCCGGTGCAGCAGTATGGGCTGCTATCCAGCTTGCAAAGCGTCCCGAGAATAAGGGTAAGACAATCGTTGCACTCCTTCCCGATACCGGCGAACGTTATCTTTCCACACCTATGTTTGAATGAGAAATCATGAAATGAAAAAGCACCGCGGTTAAGCGGTGCTTTTGGTTTATATGCAGTAATCGCTGCCGGCAGAGGACGAACGGTCGATTATATCCTGGAGAGTGATGCTGTCAAGGTAATCGGAGACCACCTTGTACATACCTTCCCAGATGAAAAGCGTGGCGCATTCGCCGGCACGCGGACACTCATTCGGCTCGAATTCAAGGCAGGAGACAGGCGCGATGCTGCCTTCGGTCGCGCGGAGAATGTCCCCGACCGAGTAGTTCTCAGGCTTCTGTGCGAGCATATAGCCGCCGCGGTTGCCGCGGTTGGTTTTTAGGATACCGCTGCGGTTGAGCAGGGGAACGATCTGTTCGAGGTATTTTTTTGAGATATTCTGCCTGTCGGCAATGTCCTTCAGCGAGATGTAGCCGTCCTCCTGATGAACAGCAAGGTCATATAGCATACGGAGAGCGTATCTGCCTTTTGTTGAAACCTTCATGATGATCTCCTTTATGATGTAGTAGATAAATC
The DNA here is from genome assembly GCA_017525915.1 of Ruminococcus sp. Classification (GTDB taxonomy): domain Bacteria; phylum Bacillota; class Clostridia; order Oscillospirales; family Ruminococcaceae; genus Ruminococcus. Next base: position 35,569 of record JAFXSC010000016.1, on the reverse strand, counting down.
TATTATACCATAGGTTTACTATGTTTTCAAGAGCGTATTCAACGTCATTGTGCACATTTTTACTGCTTCAGATTAGGTCATAATGCTGAAAGAGCCGCCGGAATGACCGGCGGCTGCTTATGTTACAGACTTGAATGGAATGTACGGGAGATAACGTCGTCCTGCTGTTCCTTGGTGAGCTTGACGAAGTTGACTGCGTAACCGGACACTCTTACCGTGAGCTGGGGGTACTTCTCAGGGTGAGCCTGAGCGTCGAGGAGTGTTTCTCTTGTGAAGACGTTCACGTTGAGGTGATGACCGCCCTTTTCAACATATCCGTCGAGAAGTTCGATGAGGTTGTCAACTTGTTTCTGGTTATCCATAGTGATTCCTCCTTATTATTATTCGTAATTGTGGTGTCGCCTGAAGTCGGCGTCCACTGCAATCATTCTTCTTCGTCAATGGCGTTTTCGGTAGGCTGACAGCAGGCACCCTTGATGCCGCAGTCAGTGCTGTTGACAGTTTCGACTGTAAGCCCCTCTCCGCTGCCGGAGGGGAGAATGTTGATATGACCTGTGCCGCCTGACATGAGCTGGTCGATGAGGTCTGCAAGCTCCTCCGGTGAACCGGCAGGAGTGACATTTGTGGTGTCAGTCATCAGTCCTCACCCCTGAGCTTGTCGAGGTCGAGGTCGCCGACGAATACGTCCATATCCTTGCCGAGGGCATTCGGGATAATGGAGAAGGTATTGGAGATACCGTCCTGTGCGTGGCGGAAGGGCAGCTTTGCAACAGATGAGAGCGAAGCAACAGCACCGTGGGTATCCCTGCCGTGCATCGGGTTAGCTCCGGGAGCGAGCGGTACGCCCTGCTTTCTGCCGTCGGGGGTATTGCCGGTCTTCTTGCCGTAAACAACGTTTGAAGTGATAGTGAGTATCGACATTGTGGGAACGCTGTCGCGGTAGGTGTGGTGCTTCTTGACGTTCTCCATGAATTTGCGCACAACGGCAACTGCAAGCTGGTCAACGCGGTCATCATTGTTTCCGTATTTGGGGAAGTCACCCTCAACCTCATAATCAACAACAACGTTCTTTGCAACGTCAATGACATTGCCTGCCTTGTCCTTTATCTCGATATCCTTGCGGATGGGCTTGACCTTTGCATATTTTATAGCCGAGAGCGAATCGGCAACGACTGACAGACCTGCGATACCGGTTGCGAAATAGCGCTTTACGTCGCGGTCGTGGAGAGCCATCTGTACCCTCTCATAGCTGTACTTGTCGTGCATATAGTGGATAACGTTGAGGGTATTGACATAGAGCCCTGCGAGCCATTCCATCATATCCATGTACTTTTCCCATACATCATCGAAGTCAAGGTATTCAGTGTCAACGGGACGGTACTTCGGACCAACCTGAATGCCGAGGCGTTCGTCCACACCGCCGTTGATAGCGTAGAGCAGACACTTCGCGAGATTGGCTCTTGCTCCGAAGAACTGCATCTCCTTGCCGACCACCATAGAGGATACACAGCAGGCGATAGCGTAGTCATCACCGTGGATAACGCGCATCATATCGTCATTCTCGTACTGTATGGATGAGGTCTTTATGGACATTTTGGCGCAGTATTCCTTGAACTTTCTCGGGAGCTTCGTAGACCAGAGAATAGTCATGTTCGGCTCGGGAGCAGTTCCGAGATTTTCAAGAGTATGGAGGTAGCGGAAGCTGTTCTTCGTTACCATATGATTACCGTCAACGTCAACGCCGCCGATAGATTCAGTGACCCATGTCGGGTCGCCGGAGAACAGTGAATTGTACTCAGGTGTACGGGCAAATTTAACGATACGGAGCTTCATGATGAAGTGGTCGATGAGCTCCTGAGCCTGTTCCTCAGTGAGGATACCGCGGTCGAGGTCACGCTGGATATAGATATCGAGGAAGGTCGAGGTGCGTCCGAGTGACATAGCTGCACCGTTCTGCTCCTTGACTGCGGCAAGATAACCGAAATAGAGCCACTGAACTGCTTCCTTTGCGGTAGCTGCAGGCTTTGAGATATCGAAGCCGTAGATATCGCCGAGCTGCTTGAGGTCCTGCAAAGCGCGGACCTGTTCGGCAAGCTCCTCGCGGAGACGGATATTCTTTGATGTCATCCTTACGAGGGAGGTATCTATCTGGTGCTTCTTGTCAGCAATGAGACGGTCAGTACCGTAGAGCGCGATACGGCGGTAATCGCCGATGATACGTCCTCTGCCGTAAGCATCCGGGAGACCTGTGAGTATTGCCGAGTGGCGCGCAAGGCGCATCTCAGGGGTATAGGCGTCAAAAACGCCCTGATTGTGAGTCTTTCTGTACTTGGTGAAGATCTCAACGACCTTCGGATCGACTTCATAGCCGTACTCCTTGCAGGCCTGCTGAGCCATACGGATACCGCCGAACGGCTGGAGAGCGCGTTTGAAGGGCTTGTCCGTCTGGAGACCTACTATCTGCTCAAGATCCTTGTTGAGGTAGCCTGCGCCGTGGGAAGTGATAGTGGAGATTATCTCGGTGTCCATATCAAGCACGCCGCCCGCCTCACGTTCCTGACGGGAGAGGTCCATTACCTGGTCCCAGAGCTTCTTTGTGGCTTCGGTAGGCGGTGCGAGGAAGCTCTCATCGCCGTCGTAGGGAGTATAGTTTTTCTTGATGAAATCGCGCACGTTGACTGAGGTCGCAGTGCTGCTCCAACGGCCTTCATTGAAGCCGTCCCATTCCTTTGCCCATGTGTTGATCATAGTTAAGACCCCTTTACAGAATTATTCCGATGATATAATAATATCACATTGATATAAAAATGTCAATCTTTTGTTACCATGAGATAACAAAAATCAGGTTAGTTTTTCTGCTTCTTCCATTTTGTCAGTTTCTGGCGGCTTGTCATCGGCGGAGATTTCGCCCTCTGCCTTTGATGCTGCTATGAGTGCCTCTTTCTTTTCGAGGTTATAGAAGCCTATTTTGTACAACGTAGCTGCGAGCGGTACTCCGAGGAGCATTCCCATGATACCGAAAAGGCTGCCGCCGATAGTGATAGCGGCGATCACCCAGATACCAGGGAGACCTATTGAAGTACCGACAACTTTCGGATAGAGGATATTGTCGTCTATCTGCTGCAATATTATGAGGAAGACGACGAAGAGGAGTGCCTTTGTGACACTTACAGAACAGATTATCAGAGCACTGAGCACTGTTCCGACAACGGGACCTGCTATCGGGATAAGCGCCGTCATGCCGACGATAGTGCCGGTCATTGCAGGGTAGGGTATGCGGAGTATCAGCGATCCGATGCAGGTAAGTGTACCTATCATTATCGCCTCGATGAACTGTCCGATGAAGAAAGCCGTGAAGGTCTCATGAGCAGTTTCAAGGAAGAAGTTCATCTTCTTTACGACCTTTTCGCTGAGGTAAGCCTTCTGCACCCTGATTGCGTCCTCGCGGAGCTTGTCCTTGCGGAGGAGAAGGTATATTGCGAAAATAATGCCGATGATAGCATTGATTATAGCCGAAGTGACTGAGCTTATGAAGGAAATGACCGAGCCGAACAGACCGAAGGCACTGTCGGTGAGTCTTGCGGTGACGTCGGACTTGTTGATTTCAATGCTGTTGATCTGCTTGTTTATGGCAGGGTACTGCTTGAGCTTCCTGTCGGCATAGTCCTTTGCCTTGTTGTAGTAATTGGGTATCTCATCATAAATGAGCTTGACCGCCGTGACGACCTCGGGTACCACTACCTTTATGACAAGTATGATTACTGCAACCACGATGGCAAAGGAAATTATCATGCAGATAGGTCGTCGGGTCGAGTCAATGAGTTTTGAATGCCTCTTCGGGAAATAATGCTTCTCGAAGAAGGTTATGACAATATTGAAGATATAGGCAATTATGCAGCCGATGAGCAGGGGAGTGAGTGCAGAGAGCGTGAGTCCGATGAGGGTGATGAGCAGCGCGAAATTCTGTACCAGCAGGAACACTCCAGCGGCAAGAGCTGCGATAAACAGGTATTTTCTCTTTTCCTTCTTTTTCATCTGTACCATCCTTTAAAGGCGGAGCCAAATATATTATTCCATACTTATATTATAATATAACTGAGGGCTTATGTCACCAGAAATATTGTTAATTTTTTGTGAATTGGTTAATAATGCGCGTATTGACCTTGACCGCCGTGTGTGCTATAATTGTCTTAACGCAGAACTTACTGCAAAAATCACTGTTACCGGAGGTTATTATGTTCAGGATTGGTCATGGTTATGATGTACACAGGCTCGTTGAAGGCAGAAAGCTCATTCTCGGAGGTGAGGATATACCGCATACCACAGGGCTTCTCGGACATTCTGATGCAGATGTTCTCGCCCATGCGGTCATGGATGCTATGCTCGGAGCTCTTGCCCTCGGGGATATCGGACATCTTTTCCCGGATACAGCCGATGAATTTGAAGGCGCTGACAGTATGAAGCTCATGGCTGAGGTGGTCAGAGTGTGCCGCGAGAACGGATACGAAGTCGGCAATATTGATGCGACCGTCATCGCTCAGGCACCGAAGCTCGCTCCGTATATCGTGAAAATGCGCGGAAATATCGCCAAGGTCTGCGGCTGCGATATCTCGCAGATAAGCGTCAAGGCCACGACTGAGGAAAAACTCGGCTTCACCGGCGAAAAACTCGGCATCGCCGCCCACGCCGTCGCCCTGATGAAAAGACTTTGATAATAGTTATTTCCGCAATAGTATAAAAACAGCCGGAAGTCGTTCGGACTTCCGGCTATTCTATTAATACAGCTTTTATGTTGAAACTGTCATAGGGCTCCGCCGCCGAGGAGGATATCCTTGTATTCTTTTTTTCGTTTAGACTCGTCTATCAAGGTCAGTATGGCGGCAGCTATCGCGAGAATTATAGCAGCGTAGACGGCAGGCTTGATATTCAGCTCAAGAGCGCCCTTCCAGTCGGCAATGGCTTTTTTGTTGAAGGTATAGCTCTTTGCGGCGTTGCGTGCGTAGTAGATGAGAAAGAAAGCTGCTCCGCATGAAAAATACTGTGAGCCCTTCGGAAGGAGAAGTGCGATCAGGAGGAAGATCCCTGCGAGCTGGACGTTGCCGCTTTTCATGCTGCCTGATGCGAATTTGCTGTCAGTGCCGAATACAAGCTCCTCTCCGCTCATTTCGATGAGCTCCCCGTCGGTGCCGAGATATGGTATCTTTTCGTTTGCGATGATATTCATGAACGGAAGGAAGAACATCGCCATAGCGAGGACTATCAGTCCCTTTGATATCCAGAAATAGAGCGTTTTCTGCTTAGCCATTCCGTTTTTTCCGAGAGCGGAAGGCAGAGTAGCAGGGGCTGAGGGGATAGAGCTGCTGGCGGAGTAAGCCGCTTGGGGTATCGGGTCTTCGACGCTCGCACCGCAGTTGGTGCAGAATTTCTTGCCGTCTTCGACAGGAAGCCCGCAGTATTTACAGTTCATTTTATCACTCCTGTGAGATCATTTTTGGAAAAGTTTTCTTTTAAGAAGGATAAGGTCGTAAACGGTAGTTCTGCCGTCGCCGTTCATATCGGTGTCGGCATGGGTCCTGACCTTGCCCTTGAGGTAATTTGAAAGCGTAACGATATCGGCAGTGTCAACAGTACCGTCGCCGTTGTAGTCGCCGAGAAGAACGGAGCTTCCGCCCTTGTAAACGGCAGTAACAGTAACATCACTTTCGGGCTTGAACTCGATGGACGGGCTGCTGAGCTGTGCAGAGCTGAGCGTTACTCCGGAAACCTCCCAGTGGTCGAAGGTCTTGCCCTCCTTGGGCTGAGCGGTGATGTGAACGGTCTGGTCGGAGAAGTATTTGCCCGACCAGGTGCTGTACTTGTCAGCGAGTTTGAGGGTGTTGAGGCTGATTTCGCCGGACGAGATATCGTTCTTGACAGTCAGGGTGTTTGCCTGACCGGTAATTCCGGTTGAGCGCTGCATATGCTGCATCAATCTGCTGAATCTCTGCGAATAGAAGCTTGTGAGGGTGTTGAGCTCGTTATTGTATGTGCTCTCGGTATTTCCGCCGCCGCCGAAGAACGAGCCGGAGCCGCTGTGGAAGCGTTCGAGAGTGTCAACTATTTGCTGGTGGTAGGTACTGTCGTAGAAATTTATCTTTTCAGTGACGTGCTTATCGCTGAAGTTCTCGTTAGCGAGGTCCATGAGCGTAAGGTTGAACTGCTCGCGGAACTCCTCATTCTTCATGAGGCTTATGAACATACGGCTCTCATCGTCTGTATTCCGTGAAATACGGTCGAAGGAGTTCCTGTCAACAGCGGCATCGTTGCCGTACATACCTGATGAAAGCTCGGTATCGAACAGGAACATTCTCCACTTTCCGTCTGCGAAGGGATTTTCGCTGTCGGTCACGGCAGTCTTCCATGCTGCGAAATTATTCTGCGGCCAGTCTGTATTGTTCCAGTATATCTGAGCAGCGAAATAGTCGATATAGCTCTGTATATCGAGCTGCTGGCACACTCTGCCGTAAGCCTCGGAGTTCGTGAGGTCGGTCGAGGCACAGTATTTTGCGAGCTGCTGCCAGTTTTCAAGGTCGGAAGCGTCGCCCTCCTCGACCTCGCCGTTTTTGATGATAACGGCATCGCTCTTGTTTATGCCGTAGTGGCTGCTGAGGTAGTCATCGCTGACCTTCTCAATTATCTGGTAGATACCCCAGAATTCGCCGTCAAGGAAGACGAGGCACTCACTTGTGGTCTGGGTAGCCATTGCCCTGTCCGAAACGAGGGACTGGTTTATCGAATCGCGGAAGAAGGTGTAGCTGTTGTCGTTTCCGCCGTTGCGGAGGGTGATGCCGTCAAATTTCTTTATTGACTTGCCGTTCTTCTGCTTGGTGGCTTTGCCGTCAAAGAAATCGTACTCGAATTCAGGCTTGCCGTAGTCTGCGCGGGTGTATACGTTGAAGCTCTTCTGTGCGTATGAACGCGAAGCAGCGCCCTTTATGCGGATGCCTACGTCCTGTGTGAGGACACTCTGACCGTTCTCGAAAAGCTCAAAGCTTGCCGGACGCTCCCAGTCCTTGCCGTGCTGGGTGTAGTTGGCTTCCATTTCCCATGTGTTGACCATGCCCCAGCCGCCGCCGCCACCGCCGGGGAAGCCGGGAAATCCGGGAAAACCGGGCTGACCGGGATCATCGGGATCTTGCGGGTTCTGGGACTGACCGTACTTGTCGTCGTAGATCTTGCCCTTGACGTAGATGCCTTTCTCGTAGTCGAAAAGGTTATCCGGGTCGGTAACGAGCGAAACGACCTTCATATTCTTGTAGTAGGAAGTATCAGTCGAGCCAACGAAATAAGTCTTTGTCACGATATCACTAACTCTGCCCTGTGCGTCAACGGCTACGGCACGGATTATGGCAGCCTTGTCAACGAGGTCCTTCGGGGCAGTGACCTGGCTTGCACTGATGTCCGTTCTTGCACTGTAAACGTTTGGATTGGACGAGCAGTCGGCTATTCTGATAGGTGCGGCGTACTTCTCGGAAGATGTGGTCGGGTCGCTTCCGTCAGTGGTGTAGTACACCGTGCAGCCCTCGGGAGCTGTGAGCGTGAGTGAAAACTCGCTTGAATAGAAGCCGCTCTCTTTTGAGAAGCCGGGAAGTCTTACGGCATTTGCTCCCTGCGGTGCAGAGTTAGGCGAGGAAGGAGTAACCGCGAGCGTGAAGTATTCGCCGCTTCCGTCAGGGTACTGACCGTATGAAGCGTCAGCCGCGAGCGACTCAAAAGTGATGGTATCAGCTGCATTGCCGTTCTTGTCGGTAAGGGTAAGCGTCTCGCCCGATGTTGAAAGCCCGAACGGGGCGATAGAAGGGTCGCTTGCAGCGGCATCGCTGTCGCAGGCTATCATGAGCCTTCCGCCGGCAGGAATGGAAGTACCGTCCGGGAAGGTGTACTTGTAGGGCTTTGAAGCCTTGTCTGAGAGACCCCAGCCGCTGATGTCCACAGCGGAGGATGAGCTGTTGTAGAGCTCGACCCAGTCATAGAGACCGCCCTTGATGTTGTACGAGGTGTTCTTGGCGCAGACCTCGTTGATGGTGACGCTGCCGGAAGCAGCGTTTGCCCTTGCAGGCGAAGGCATATAGCCGGAAGTGCCGATGATGAGCGCGAGACTCATTATCCCGGCGGCAGCCTTTTTAAGGTTTAAAAGATTCATAGCATTGTCCTCCCGAAAATGAGCACATAACGGATTTATGTGCGCTATTAGGTCAAGTATAGCATTTATTGGGGCATTTGTCAATAATTTTCAGGCAAATTCGCAAATTATGGCAAAATAACAAAATAACCGGAGCGTTAAGCTCCGGTCAGTATCATGCTTCTGAGAAGGAATCCTTGCCGACGCCGCAGAGCGGACATTCAAAACCGTCGGGAAGGTCCTCGAATTTAGTGCCGGGAGCTATGCCGTTATCGGGGTCGCCGAGTTCTTCGTCGTACACATAGCCGCAGACATCGCATACATATTTAGCCATACGTTCACCTCCTGCCGGGATAAACTAACGGCTGCCGCAAAACAGCAGCAGCCGTGCTGAACTTATTCAGCTTCGGGCTCGATAACAGGAGCATCCGGAGCGTTCTTCCTTACGCTTTCGATACCGTTCTTGCAGCTGTCCTTCTTGACATATCCCTCGCTTGCAGCGATTATCTCGCCGTTTCTTGCCTTGAGACGGAAGCGGAACTCGCCTGCCTTGTCCTTATATATCTCGAACTTCGGGTTGGTCTGTGTCTCGAAGCCCTCAACGGTCTGATCTTCGATATTGGCGATCGGAGCATTCTTAGCTACACTTGCGATGCCGTTCTTGATGCTTGCGAGCGAGTTGTAGACTTCACCGCCGACAGCGATGACCTCGCCGTTGCCTGCTTTAAGGCTGAAGGTAAAACCTGTTTTGGTAGTTTTGATTACGAATTTTCCCATTATCATTCACACCTTTCGTATTATTCGGAGGAGCCGCACGCGGACTGCTCCTAAAAGTAAAGCATTTGACAAGACAATTATATACTATTTTTTTCTTCTTGTCAAGAGCTTTTTTGTATTTTTTCACGGCAAGTTCGGTTAGCAGCAAGTAGAGAACAGTGAGCAGCAGGGGCGCTCCACGCTTGGCTGTTAGCTCTTAGTTCTGATTCCGCGAAATCTTTTTGTAATAATAGTAGATTTTTCCGGAATTATGTGTTATAATAGAAATATGCACGCCGGTAAGGACTGCCGGCAGTACAACTGATCGGAGGTATCATCATGCTTTTGGCAATAGATATAGGTAATACAAACATAGTTTTCGGCTGTGTCAACGACAGCGACGAGGTCGTGCTCTTTGAGCGCATCTCCACGAACCACAGCGCTACCGCTGCTGAATATGCCGCGCTGATTCGCAGCGTGCTCGCCATGAACGACTTCGAGCCGGGGGATATTGATGCCGCGATAATGTCCTCGGTAGTGCCTTCCGTTACCAATACCGTAAGGCAGGCTGTAAGGAAGCTTTTCAGAACTGATGTCATGGTAGTAGGCCCCGGAGTCAAGACGGGTCTGAACATACTTATCGACAATCCCGCACAGCTCGGCAGCGATCAGGCGGTGGACGCCGTTGCAGCTATAAACCAGTATTCCGCACCGCTCATAATCATCGACATGGGAACTGCTACAACTGTATCCGTTGTTGACAAGAACAAGAGCTACCGCGGCGGTCTCATCATGACCGGTATGGCTGTTGCGGCTGAGGCTCTTGTCGCAAGGACGGCACAGCTCCCGAAGATAAACTTTGAAGCTCCTGCGAGCATCATCGGCACGAACACTGTTGACTGCCTTAAAAGCGGTATGCTCTATTCCAACGCGAGTGCCCTTGACGGTATCATCGAGCGCATCGAGGAGGAGCTCGGCTATGAGTGCACAGCCGTTGCGACCGGAGGACTTTCCGAGCTCGTAGTGCCGCTCTGCAGGAAAAAGATAATCCACGACAGCGACCTTCTCATAAAGGGTCTCGCTATTATTTACAGGAAGAACCGCAGGGTCTGAGGTGGAGCCATGCTGACAGGAAAGACCGTTCTGCTCGGAGTTTCGAGCTCGATAGCTGTTTACAAGGCCTGCAACGTTGCCCGTATGCTCACCAAGCTCGGCGCTGACGTTCACGTTGCCATGACGCCGAATTCCCTCAACTTTGTACACCCCCTGACCTTTGAAACGCTCACCCAGCACAAGTGCCTTATCGACACGTTCGACCGCAATTTCGAGTACAGTGTCGAGCACGTTTCCATTGCGAAGAAGGCGGATATCGCCGTAGTTGCACCTGCCTCCGCAAACGTTATAGGCAAGCTCGCAAACGGCATCGCTGACGATATGCTCACGACTACTTTCATGGCGTGTACCTGCAAAAAGCTTGCGGCACCGGCTATGAACCACAATATGTACCACAATCCTGCCGTACAGGACAATCTTGAAAAGCTCCGCAGATACGGCTGGGGCATCATCGAGCCTGTGCGCGGAATGCTTGCGAACCGCGATATCGGTGACGGAAAGCTTCCCTCCGAGGAAGTTATAGTTGAGCATATTGTCCGTGAGACCGCCTTTGAGAAGGACCTTGCCGGAAAGAGAATACTCATAACGGCAGGCGCTACCCGTGAGAGCATCGACCCGGTACGCTTCATAACGAACCATTCGAGCGGGAAAATGGGCTTTGCCATTGCGAGAGCCGCAATGCTGCGCGGTGCGGACGTTACAGTCGTTGCGGCGCATACCGACGTTGAACCGCCGATGTTCGTGAACGTTGTGCCTGTTAAGTCGGCTGAGGATATGTTCAATGCAGTGAAGGAACATATGGACAGCAGCGATATCATCATCAAGGCTGCTGCCGTTGCGGACTATACCCCTGTCACCGTGGCTGACAGCAAGCTGAAGAAGTCTGACGGGGATATGAACATTCCCCTGAAGCGGACTACCGATATACTGAAATACCTCGGCGAGCACCGCCGTCCGGGACAGGTGATATGCGGCTTCTCAATGGAGACCGACAATGTCATCGAGAATTCGGGCAGGAAGCTCGTCTCGAAGAACTGTGACATGATATGTGCAAATTCCCTGCGTAAAGCCGGCGCGGGCTTCGGTACGGACACGAATATCATCACCCTCATCACTAAGAATGGCAACGAAGAGCTTGAGCTCATGAGCAAGTTCGATGCCGCGAATATTATCCTCGACAGGCTTAAAAATATGTAAGGGGGCATAAGATGACCCGTTTTAACCAGAAACTTGCCGAGAAGCCGGACCATTCGCACTATCCGGTATGTCTCGACAGAAAAATGGAAATAGACAGGAATTCGCTGCGGCTGCTGAAATACACCCTTCTCGCCTGCGGCGTGCTTGCGGCATTCTCGGCTTTTACAGCCAGATTTGCAGTAATATCGTGGATACCTTCACTCTTCGGCGACACTACTGAAGTCGCTCCGCTGCTGATTCAGCTCCTCGAAATAGCCCTTATATGCGGAGTTGCAGCGCTGAACTGCGGCAGGTGGAAGATATGCGGAGTGATACTGACGGGACTTTACCTCAGCATGGTCATCTTCGGAAATATCGGCATGGTCAACGACAACGGAGCCGATGTCTTTACCGTTATCCTCGGAGCAGGCGGTGTCGGCTCATCTATCTGGACAGTGAACGACTACCTCGACTGGAACCAGCTTTCGGAGACCGAGGGCTTTCCGCAGTTCAACGAGCGCTTTGCCTACCAGAACGACAACCCTGATTACCGTCCTCTGCACACAGGTGAGGGGGCTTCGGACAAGATGAGCTCACCGGAACTCGTTGGCATGAAGCAGTTCACAGGTCTCGACAATATGCCGGAAATGCCGGCTATCGGCACCGCAAAGGACTTCGGCTCTGCCGGTATCGGGGATATCTATATCCCGGACAGCGGAAAATACTGTGCTATGTCGGCAAGTCCGATGAAAATTTCATGAGCAGGTGATAGAATGTTTGCTAAGATATCGAGCCTCGGACTTTTCGGGCTCAATGCCTTCCACGTTGACGTTGAGATAGATATCAGCCGCGGTCAGCCGCAGTTCGACATTGTCGGACTTCCGGACACTGTTGTCCGTGAGAGCCGCGAGCGTATCCGCGCCGCACTGAGAGCCTGCAACATAAACTTTCCGGTCGCCGCAGTCATGGTGAACCTCGCTCCGGCTGATACGAAAAAGAGCGGCTCGGTTCACGATATGGCGATATTCATGGCTGTACTGAAGGCTATGCGTATGATAGACGAGCCCCTCGACGGCTGCTCGTTCATCGGAGAGATATCCCTCAACGGCGATATCAGGCGTATCAACGGCGTTCTGCCGATGGTCATGCTTGCCCGCGAGCTGGGTATAAAGTCGGTCTTCGTGCCGGCTGAGAACGCTATGGAGGCTTCGGTCATCAGCGGCATCGACATCTATGCCGTGAAGAATGCGGAGGAGCTTATCGGGCATTTCCGCGGAATGAAGAAGCTCTCACCGTGTGAGCACTACGCGCCGCCGGAGACTGCATACAACGAGACTGTTGATTTTGCCGATGTAAGGGGACAGCAGTCCGCGAAAAAGGCACTTGAAATAGCTGCCGCCGGAGGTCACAACGCCCTTCTCATAGGCGCTCCCGGAAGCGGAAAGAGTATGCTCGCAAAGCGTATGCCCTCGATACTTCCGCCCCTGACCTTCGAGGAAGCCCTCGAAACTACCAAGATACATTCGATATCCGGACTTCTGACGCCGGATACGCCCATAATCACGAAGCGTCCCTTCCGTTCGCCGCACCACACTATATCCTCGGCAGGACTTGCCGGCGGAGGAACTGTTCCCCACCCGGGGGAGGTCTCTCTCGCACACAACGGTGTGCTGTTCCTGGACGAGCTTGCCGAATTCGACCGCCGCACGCTGGAGATACTCCGCCAGCCGCTCGAGGACAGGAAGGTAACTATCGCAAGGGCTTCGGGAACTGTTTCCTACCCTTGCACCATTATGCTGATAGGTGCGATGAACCCCTGTCCGTGCGGATATTACGGCCACCCGAAAAGACAGTGCATCTGCGGAGCAAAGAAGGTCGCAGGCTATCTCTCGAAGATATCGGGACCGCTGCTCGACCGCTTCGACCTTCATATAGAGGTCGCTCCTGTTGAATACGGTGACCTTTCATCGAAGTCTAAGGAGGAGTCCTCCGCGGAGATAAGGAAGCGCGTTGCTGCCGCGAGGGAAGTTCAGGCGGAACGCTTCCGCGGTACGCCGATAACCTGCAATGCACTGATAACTCCCGATAAATTGCAGGAATTCTGCCCTATGGACGACGGCGCAGAGCAGCTCATGAGGAACGTTTTCGACCGCCTCGGACTGAGCGCAAGAGCCTACGACAGGATACTGAAGGTTGCGCGTACCATAGCCGACATTGACGGTTCAGAGACGATCCGCAAATCCCACGTTGCAGCCGCTGCACAGTACCGCAGCCTTGACCGGAAATACTGGTCGGCTTAAATAGTGTATGGACGGATATTATTGACCGGCCGCCTGACGGCTATGGGCTGTCGGGGACGGTGCGGGTGTCCGGTGGACACCTCTGCGAAGCAGAAGCACCGACCGAACCGACAGGGGAGAACAGCCCCTGCACTATGCACTGAAAACTTATAAAGACAAAGGAAAGGAAAACAATGCGATCCGCTTTTAAAACAATCTCAAACAACAAGCACAACATCGACACCGGTCTGCTATTTGCAGTTACCGTGTGCGCTGTTATCGGAACGCTTCTGATATTCTCCATCGCCGAGAGCGGCATGAGCGAGATAGAGGGCGTGGATTCGAGCTACTGGAAGACCCAGCTCGTCTCAATGCTCGCCGGTATCACCGGTGCCGTTATCATTTCGTATATCGACTACCGCAAGCTCGTGAAGCTCTGGTTCATATTCGCCCCGGCAGCGCTTCTGCTCGTGGCACTGACATTTACCTCGCTCGGCTACCAGAGAGCCGGTGCGGACGACCAGGCATGGCTGAGGATAGGTCCCGTGAACTTACAGCCCTCGGAGATACTCAAACTTGCGTTCATACTCACGTTCAGCTACCACCTCTCACGCGAGGAGGAGGACATGAACAAGCCCCTGCATATGCTGCTCCTTCTGCTGCACGCCGCCGTTCCCATAGCGATAGTCGGAAAGCAGGGCGACTACGGTACGGCGATAATCTTTGCGGCGATATTCATGTGCATGATATGCTCCGCGCACATCTCGTGGAAATACCTTGCGACTGCACCGTTCGTCATAGCCGGTTCAGTTGCCGCGGTGTGGTTCTTTGCACTGAGTGAATTCCACAAGAAGCGTGTCACTATACTCTTCCACCCGGGAAGCGACCCGGACTACATGGAGTATCAGCAGGACCTCGGACTTGCCGCGATGAAGCACGGCGGAGTGTTCGGAAAGGGACTGTTCAAGGACGCCGATACCTATATCTACGTTCCCGAGATACACAACGACTTCATCTTCACCTATATGGGACAGGCGTTCGGATTTCTCGGAACTATGGGCATAATCATAATCCTCGCCTATGTCTGCCTGAAGATATTCGCAGACAGCCGCGTAACGCGCGACAGGCTCGGACTTTTCATCTGCATGGGCGCGTTCGGCATGATGCTCTCGCACTGTATCATGAACATCGGAATGGTGCTTAAAGTTGCGCCTGTTATCGGCGTACCGCTGCCGTTCATGAGCGCGGGCGGTACTGCTATGATAAGTATGTATGCGGTAATCGGACTGGTGCTGAGCACTTACAGCCACCGTGCCGTGAACTATAACGTCTTCTACGATGAGGACGAGGACTGAACAAAGCTGCCGGTTTATTATTTAAGCCGGCAGCTTAAATTATTATAAATTCGCAAAAGCCTCTTGACAAACGGAAAAACCTGCTTTATAATGAAATATGTAAGAATGAGAGCTTGATTATTTAGGCATTAATTAAGCAACTGTTAATTATTCAATTCATTTAAGGAGGATATTAAAATGCACAGGTCAATTAAAAGATTAACTGCGGCTATCTCTGCCGCGGCAATGGCAGCAATGCAGCTTGGTGTACCGGCATCGTCACTGACTTACGAGGAAGTTTTTGCTGCCGGCACGGTTTTCCCCTATACGGTCGAAGGCGAGGACCTCGAAGGGGCTGACCTCTGGACGAAGATATATGCGAACGAGGTCCCCGGCTATTCGGGCGAGGGCTTCTGGTATCTCACAGCTTCACCGGCTTCACTGACCGTTACCGTTCCCGAGGACGCGATGTATCAGCTCACGGTGCGCGGAGTACAGATACTCAGCAAGGAGAACGAGACAAGAAAGCAGACCGTTGAGGTCAACGGACAGAAGTATTCCATAGAAGCACCCTACTCGCGCGAGTGGAGGGACTACGACTTCGGTATGATAAGGCTCAAAAAGGGCGAGAATACCATTAAGTTCATCAACGAGTACGGCTATATGGGCGTTGACACCGTTACCGTCTCGGAGGCTGTTTTTCCTGACCTCAGCAAGGCTACTGACGAGCTTATCGACCCCGATGCTACCGAGAATACAAAGGCGCTCATGAAGTACCTCAAGAGCGTCTACGGAACCAATATCCTCTCAGGTCAGCAGCAGATATACGGCGGCGGAAATACGGTCGAGACCACTATCCGCTACGACGCGAACGCCGACAAGTGCGTTGACAGTGACGGAAACGAGTACACCATTGACCCGGAGAGCTACGACAAGGACGATCAGGGGAACAAGTTCCCGTGGCACTGCACCGGTCCGGACGGCCAGGTCTACACTTACAGCACCCAGAACCGCAACTACACCTACAACAACTACGACCTCGACGTGAACCTCGTACATGAGCTCACAGGCAAGTACCCGGCTATACAGGGCTTCGACTTCGGAAGCTACTGTCCCTGCTATGCGTGGGACGACGGAGTTGCCGGCAGAATGATAGAGTGGACGAACGAGAAGGGCGGTATCTGCACTGCTTCGTGGCACGTCAATGTCCCTACCGTAATGGCTGACTATACGCTCGGTGAGCCACTTGACTTCTCCAAGACTACCTATAAGGGAAATGAGGGCGGTCATTCCGTATCCGACTTCAAGACTGCAAACTGCATGGTCGAGGGCACTGTTGAGTATGAGTATTTCCAGCTCTGCATGAAGAACCTTGCGGCTGAGCTCAAAAAGCTCCAGGACGCAGGCGTACCGGTTATCTTCCGTCCCTTCCACGAGGCTGAGGGCAACCCGAGCAATACCGATGACCCGACAGACGGTTCGGGCGCATGGTTCTGGTGGTCAAAGGAGGGCGCTGACGTATACAAGCAGCTCTGGAACCTCCTTCAGGATACGCTTATAAATGAATACGGTCTCCATAACCTCATCTGGGAGCAGAACCTCTATGCGTGGTCGGACTATTCCGCAGCATGGTACTCCGGTGACGACCGCGTTGACATAGTTGCCTTCGACAAGTACAATACCCAGTACAACCGCCATGACGGAAAGTCATTCGGTGAGCCCAACCTCGATGCTGAGGGCGGCATCTTCTACAAGATACTCGGCTACGTCAAGGGCAATAAAATGGTAGCTATGGCTGAGAATGACTCGGTTCCGAGTCTGGAGAATATGCAGGTAGAGCACGCGAACTGGCTGTATTTCTGCCCGTGGTACGACTCACAGCAGGCTTATTACGTCAGCGGTGAGAGCTATCAGGACCGCGAGGAGTTCAAGAAGCTCTACAACAGCGACTACTGCATAACTCTCGATGAGCTTCCGGCTGACCTTTTCTCGAAGACTTCACAGCCGGCTTCAAAGGACGACAGTTCCACCGGTGAGGCGGAGATAGTCTGGGGCGATGCAAACTGCGACGGTGAGGTGAATATGGCTGACGCTGTGTTCATCATGCAGTCTATCGGCAACCCTGACAAGTACGGCAAGGGTACTGCTGAGGGCATCACAGAGCAGGGCGAGAAGAACGGCGACGTAAACCAGACAGGCAACGGTCTTACCAACAAGGACGCTCTCGCTATCCAGAAATACAAGCTCGGACTGCTTGCAACTCTTCCCGAAAAATGATATAATAAGGGGACGCCGGAAGGCGTCCCTGCTTGTTTCTGCTCACTAAGCACTATACACTGAAAACATGAAAACATGAAAACATGAAAACATGAAAAGATGAAAACATGAAAACATGAAAACATGAAATCTTCCGCCTCTGGTGTATTATTGCGGCTGACAGCTTGATTATTTATTATGAATTAAAAAGGGTGAGGTAACATGAATGATTTCGACAAAGCCCTTGCGGCACTTAAAAAGGCTTCGCAGAGGGGCATAGTTCCCGGTCTGTCACGCATTGCCGGGCTTCTTCACAGGCTCGGCGACCCACAGGAAAAGACCCACGTCATACACGTTTCCGGCACGAACGGCAAGGGCTCGTTCGGCGCTATGCTTGGCTCTGTTCTGACCTTTGCAGGGTACAGGACGGGTAATTTTTCCTCGCCGGCGCTGACCGGTGTTACAGACGGTTTCCGCATAAACTGCGCGGAGATAAGCGATGAACTGTTCGCGGACGCTGTTCTGCGTACCGCTGATATCTGCCGGAAAATGGACGACAAGCCTACCGAGTTCGAGATGCTGACCGCTGCCGCCTATGATATCTTCGCACGCGAAAACTGCGATATTGCGATAATCGAGTGCGGTCTCGGCGGTGATGAGGACAGCACCAACGTCATTGCTCACCCGGTGCTTTCGGTCATTACGAACGTCCGCTTCGACCACTGCGGCATTCTCGGGAACACCCTCGCGGAGATAGCCGCCCACAAGTCCGGCATCATCAAGCCCGGCAGACCCGTTTACTACGGCGGTGAGGAAGGCGAGGCTCTTGACGTTATCCGTGAGTGTGCCGGAAGGCTTGAAAGTACGCTGTATCTGCCTTCGGGGGATGGGGTGAGCGTCCGCGGGAGCAGTCTTGACGGTACTGATATCGTCTATAAGGGCAGGGAATACCGGCTCGCGCTGCTTGGCAGCTGCCAGACCCAGAACGTCCGCAATGTGCTTGAATGTGTGGAAATACTGCGTAATATGGGGATTTCCATACCGGAGGAGGCAGTCCGCAGGGGACTTGCCGAGGTGAGGTGGCACGGCAGGTTCGAGCTTCTGAGCCGTGACCCTGTTGTCATTTCTGACGGCGCACACAACCCGGACGGCATTACCCGTGCAGCGGAGAGTATAAGGCTGTATTTCGGGGAAGACAAGGTCGCGCTGCTCATCGGTGTAATGGCTGACAAGGACTATCGCTGCTATCCGGAGATACTGGACGGACTTATCTCAAAGGCGTTCACGGTGAAGCCTGCCAATAAGCGTTCACTGGACAGTTCGGCTCTTGCGGAGGTATTTGCCTCGCGCGGTGTTGAAGCGGAGGCTTTTGACGAACTGCCGGAGGGCGTGTGTGCGGCTTATAAGTACGCGCGTGAAACGGGAGTGCCCCTCATCGCGCTGGGCTCTCTATATATGTATCAGGAGTTCACGGAAGCGCTTGGCGCTGTGCTGAAAGAATAAAGAATTGAATAATGCACCAGAGGTGGAAGATTTCATGTTTTCATCTTTTCATGTTTTCATGTTTTCATGTTTTCAGTGTATAGTGCCTGGTTATAGCTGACGGCTGTGGGGGGTGCAGGCATCGCCCCCTGCAATACTAACTATGCACTGATAACTACTTGACAAATCCGGAAAACTGTTGTATAGTAGAAGTGTATAGGTGCGCGTATGCACCAAAAAATTGAGAGGGGTATTTAAAATGAAGCTAAAGAAGGTAACTGCGGCAGTTTCTGCGCTCGCGCTCTCGTGCGGCGTGCTGTCTGCTTTCCCGGCAATTTCCGGCGGCAATGATGTTCTCGCCGCTGACTCGAAGTACAACTACGCTGAGGCTCTCCAGAAGTCAATGTTCTTCTACGAAGTGCAGCAGGCAGGAAAGCTCCCGGACTGGAACTACGTCCAGTGGAGAAACGATTCAATGGTCAATGAGGACGGCGAGGAGACCGATGTCATCAAGGGCGGCTGGTTCGATGCCGGCGACCACTTCAAGTTCACGCTTACAAACGCTTATTCCGCTTCCGTGCTCGCCTGGGGCTACCTTGAATACAAGGACACTGTTGACAAGCAGGGTCTCGGTGAGGTCTACCGCAACAACGTTCAGTGGGCTCTCGACTACCTTATGCAGTGCGACAGGGGTGACAAGATAATCGGTACTGTCGGCGACTTTACCGGCGGTTCCACCGACCACAACATCTGGTGCAGCGCAGAGGTATACCTCCGCAAGCACTACGTCAACGGCGGCGACTGGGAGCGTCCCTACGACGAGATAGCTGACTCCACCACTATGGCACTCTCTGCTGCTTCTCTTGCAGAAGGCTACCTCATGTTCAAGGACACTCAGCCCGACAAGGCTGACGCTTATCTCACACAGGCCAAGAAGTATTTCAAGACCGCCGACACTATCAGGACCAACGAGAACGGCGCTATGGGCTCGATGTACAAACCCTCCTCATGGGTGGACGACTGTATGTACGCTGCCTGCTGGCTCTACAAGGCTACCGGCGATGAAAGCTATCTCGCCAAGATCAAGAGCGACTATATCCCGAATTTCCCGACCGAGGACCAGTCCAAGGACCCCAAGTACACATGGGGATTCTGCTGGGACGATACCACACAGGGTGCGGCTCTGCTCTATGCTCAGATAACCAACGATCAGACATGGATCGACCACATCTCCCACCACCTTGACTACTGGATAGACGGTTACGGCGGAAAGCAGGTCGCTTATACTCCCGACGGTCTCGCATGGCTGTTCAGCTGGGGTTCTGCACGTCACGCAAGTGCTACCTGCTGGCTCGCTAAGCTTGCTTCCGACACTATTTTCAAGGACAATGCAACACTTCAGGACAAGTACAACAACTGGGCTAAGGGTCAGATGGACTACATCTTCGGCGACAACGGTCTGAAGATGAGCTACGTTCTCGGCATGGGCGACAATCAGCCGAGCGCTTTCCACCACAGAACAGCTTCCGGTGTTCACGATGACCACTGGAACCACCTCGGACTTGCTTCCGGCGGCGATGAGGGCTGGCAGACCGAATATGCACATACCCTCTACGGTGCTCTCGTAGGCGGTCCTGACAAGGACGGCAAGTACACCAACGATGTCGGCAAGTATGAATACTCCGAGGTCGCTATCGACTACAATGCCGGATATACGGCTTGTCTCTGCGCTATGGTAGACGACTACGGCGGAACAACAGACCCGTCCTTCCCTCCCACGGAAACTCCTAAATGGGCTGAGTGGGAAGTAGGCGCAGTTATCAACGGTACTCCCGGCAAGAGCTATACAGAGCTCAAGACATGGACTATGAACCACACCGCATGGCCTGCAAGAGTTGCTAAGGACATCGAGTTCAGATACTACTTCGATATCACAGAGACCATTGACGCAGGTCTTTCAGTAGATGATATCAAGGTAGAGGGCAAGTCACAGCAGTATCAGGAAGGTCAGCAGGGCTACGCAACTGTTTCCGGTCCCTACAAGTACGACGGAAATGTCTACTACGCAAGCGTTAAGTTCGAGGACGGCAGAGCTATCCAGCCGACAGGTCAGTCCGAGCACCGCGACGAGGTACAGTTCAGAGTTTCCATTCCCGATGCTATCGACGGCAAGTCCACCGAGGGCGCATGGGATACTTCCAACGACTGGTCATATCTCGGACTTGGCAAGACAGACAATCTTAAGAGCCCTGAGTCACTTAATGACCATATCACTATGTATGTAAACGGCGTTCTTGTATGGGGTACTGAGCCCGACGGAACAGTTCCCACCGTTTCTGATTATGTACCCACAAGATCAGGCGTAAAGGGCGGCAGCAGCTCCGGTACAACTACCACTTCTACTACAACTACTACCACCACAACAGCTCCTCCCACCAACCCTGACGACTATCTCAAGGGCGACGCAAACTGTGACGGTGAGGTAAATATGGCTGACGCTGTTATCATCATGCAGTCCATCGGCAACCCCGACAAGTACGGTAAGGGTGAGACCGACGGCATCACCTCACAGGGCGAGAAGAACGGTGACGTTGAGAACACAGGAGACGGTCTCACAAACAAGGATGCGCTCCGTATCCAGAAGTTTAAGTTAGGTCTTATACCTGAACTTTAATATCATTCAATCAATTCATAGTTTGTCTACAAAGGGGAGTTCGCTTCCCTTTGTTTTTTTATGCTTTTTGTTATTTTGCACAAATTGGAAGGTCTTACATTAGGAAAATGAACGAAATTCCAAAAAGCTATTTACTTTTTTTGAGCAATATAATATAATAAAATGTGATAAGAGGGCTCTGTGCAGGCTCAGTCTGAGCTTTGCCCCCTGTCGTAATTCATTCATGGTATAACCGCGGTGCTTGCACTGACGCCGCGTTATCGTTAATCAATCTTTTTTTAATCAGGGAGGGTATTACAATGCACAACAAAATAGCAAAGGCTATTACAAGCAGCCTTACCGCTGCTGCAATGCTCGCTACCAGCGCAGTTGCATTCATTCCGATGAGCGCTTCCGCCGGTCAGCAGCTCGGTCAGACCGACTTTGAAGAGGGCGTAGGTCTTCCGTGGCACACCTGCGAGACCAACCCCGCTAAGCAGACATTCGATATCTCTGGCGGTACCTACAACGTTCACATCGTAAACCAGAAGGGTACTGACGGCCGTTGGGATCTCCAGCTCCGTCACAGAAGCCTCCATATCGAGTCCGGTCATGAGTATAAGCTTACATGGAAGTTCACTGCTGATGCAGACGGTTACATCTACTCCAAGATCGGTAACTACTCCGGTGAGCTCGAACTCTGGCACAACCTTTCAGGTCAGGAGTGGCAGCCTCTTAAGGTTACCGGTGGTCAGGAAGTTTCCGGTAGTGATACTTTCACTGCTAAGGAAACTCTCGACGTTGCAGAGTGGGCTTTCCACTATGCTAACCACGTTGGTACAGCCGGCGGCGAAAAGCACGGCGGTACAGATACAGGTTTCCCGGTAGATGCAACTATCAGCTTCGATGAGCTCTCTCTCGAGGACCTCACAAGCAATGAGTTCGACTGGGACAAGACCAACGAATTCGGCGTTATCAGACCTAAGAGCAACGTTCGTCTCAATCAGGTTGGTTACTATCCTAACCTCGCCAAGAAGGCTTCTTATGTAACTGATGCTGATACACCTCTTGACTGGGAAGTTCGCAATTCCTCCGGTACTGCTGTTCTCACAGGCAAGACCACAGTATTCGGTGCTGACCCTGATTCAGGTAACGGCAAGACAGAGAAATACACCGATCCTAACGGCTATGAGCTCACAAAGGTTAAGGATTCCGGTGCTAATGTACATATCATCGACTTCTCCGAACTTTCAGACGAGGGCGAGTATACTATATTCGTAAAGGATTCAGTCGGCGTTAAGGGCACAAAGTCCGGTCTCACAGACGGCGCTTATGATACAACTATCAGCGGCGACAAGGTAATGTGGAAGAACTGGAAGACTGACAAAGAGTACGTTATGAACGAGTCCTGCAAGTTCAAGGTAAGCAAGAAGCTCTATGACGGTCTCGTAACACAGGCTATGAGCTATTACTACCAGAACCGTTCAAATTCCTCTTGTGAGGAAAAGTATGTTTCCGGCTTCGAGAACCCCGCTTCCAAGGCTCCCCTTACACATACTGAAAAGGGTCACCCCGAGGATATCGCTCAGGTTCAGAAGGCTTGGATAAAGTCCTACTCCTCCGAGGAGCAGACACAGACAGGCGTAACTGTTGACGGTACAGGCGGTTGGTACGATGCCGGTGACCACGGTAAGTACGCTGTTAACGGCGGTGTTTCCGTATGGACACTCCAGAATATCTACGAAATGTCCAAGAAGCTCGGCACAGACTCCAAGTGGACAGACGGCAAGACAGTTCGTATCCCTGAGAACGGCGACAGCAATCCTGACGCTCTCGATGAGGCAAGAATTGAGCTCCAGTGGATGATGGATATGCAGGTTCCTGCTTCCGATACTATCTGGGGATCAAAGTGCGAAGGCATGGTTTACCACAAGCTCCACGACCAGAAGTGGACAGGTCTTGCTATCCACGCATGGCTGTATGAAGGCTTCAAGGGCTGCGTTCGTATCGCTAAGCCCCCGACGTATGCTGCTTCCTTCAACCTCGCTGCTTGCGGCGCTCAGGCTGCACGTCTCTGGAAGGGTATCGACGATACATTCGCTACAAAGGCTCTCGCAGCTGCTGAAAAGGCTTACGCTGCTGTTAAGAAGTCCGGTACCGGCTACACTGTAGCAGAGGGTAACTGGGAGAAGGATCCTCAGTTCGCACCTCTCGATCAGGCTATCGGCGGTGGTCCTTACGGCGATACATACGTAATGGACGATATGTACTGGGCTGCTTGTGAGCTCTACATCACAACCGGCAAGGATGAATACCTCACAGACCTCGAAGCTTACAAGAATCCTAACGATTCCACCGGCGCTGACAAGGCTTACAGCCTTACATCCAACCTCGGCGGCGGCGAAAACAAGGGCTCTCTCAGCTCCTTCAACTGGGGCTGTACATCAGGTCTTGGTACGCTCTCACTCTGGCTCAATAAGGATAAGCTCACAGCTGCAAATGCTGAGACAGTTGAAAAGTCTATCCTCACTGCTGCTGATACTTACATTGCAGAGCAGGGCAAGCAGGGTATGGGTATCCCGTATCGTGGCTCAACATTTACTGATGATATCAATATCGGTAAGGATAAGAACGGCAAGTCTATCATCGTTACCGGTTATGAGTGGGGTTCAAACTCCTTCGTAATCAACAACGCTATCGTTATGTCTTATGCTTACCTCGCATCTGACAATACAAAGTACCTCAACGGTGCTTCTGAGGCTCTCGACTACATCTTCGGACGTAACGGACTTGACTTCTCTTACGTTTCCGGCTGGGGCGAGACAACCCTCACATATCCTCACCACAGATTCTGGGCTGGCGGCATCGATCCTGAGTTCCCGCTCGCACCTAAGGGCGTACTCTCCGGTGGTCCTGGTGCTGGTATGCAGGATCCGTACATCGGCGGTCTCGGCTACACAAGAGGTACACTTGCTAACCAGAAGTGCTACGTTGACTCTGCTGAGGCTTGGTCTGTTAACGAGATCACCATCAACTGGAACGCTCCTCTCGTTTGGATGTCTTCCTTCATGGATGATATGGCTGCCGGCGCTAAGAAGCAGGATCCTACAAATGATTCTACAGGCAATGACGAGGACGGACTCTGGGGCGACGCTAACTGCGACGGTCAGGTTAACATGGCTGACGCTGTACTCATCATGCAGTCTATCGGCAACCCTGACAAGTACGGCAAGGGAGCTGCTGACGGTATCACTGACAAGGGTGAGAAGAACGGCGACGTTGAGAACAACGGCGACGGTATCACAAACAAGGATGCTCTTAAGATCCAGAAGTTCAAGCTCAATCTTATCACAGAGGCTGAGTTCAAGGCAAAGTAATCATAAAAATCTAAGGGGCGCTTCGGCGTCCCTTTTTTTGTCCTGCCGTCTGAACTAACTGTATAATTATGTGCATTTTGTACACCTAATGTTAAGATTTGCGGTTGACAATACTTTGCGGAAAATGTATTATAATAAGTAGATATAATATCTTGCAGATGATTTTGGATGGAGGTAATCTCATGCGGATCTTTAAGAGAATTGCAGCTTTTGGAATTTCACTGGCTTGTATGTGCAGCGGTATAAGATTTCCCGCTGATGTGACTGACGCAAGAGCGGCGGCGGTCATCACTATCTCGCCTATGGACACATATGCCATAAATAACGGAGTTTTTGAGGGCTGGGGAACTTCCCTCTGCTGGTGGGCAAACCGTATCGGCTACTCGGATTCCCTTGCTCAGCAGGCGGCGGACGCTTTCTACGGCGAGAACGGTCTGCGCCTGAATATTGCCAGATTCAACATCGGCGGCGGTGACGACCCGAGCCATACCCATATCACCCGTACCGACTCGGATATGCCCGGCTATACAAAATACCAGAACGGCACGGTCACCTATGACTGGACCGCTGATGCCGAGCAGAGAAACGTTCTCATGCGCTGCGTTGAGGCAGCCGGGGACGATGCTATCGTCGAGATGTTCTCGAACTCTCCGCCTTACTATATGACGAATTCCGGCTGTTCTTCGGGAAATACCGATGCCAACAAGAATAACCTCAAGGACGACTGCTACGACGATTTCGCTGAATATCTCGCGGAGGTATGCAAGCACTATCAGGACGAATGGGGAATTAAGGTGCAGTCCGTTGAGCCCCTCAATGAGCCTGCCACCAACTTCTGGTATGCAGGAAGTCCCAAGCAGGAGGGCTGCCACTTCGACACAGGCGAAGCAGAGAGCAGGATAATCACCGAGCTCAAAAAGTCTATGGACAAGCGCGGTATGAGTGATGTTATCCTCTGCGGTACTGACGAGACGAGCATCGACCTCCAGATAACCGCCTACAATGCGCTTTCGACCGACGCAAAGAACGCTATATCGCGTATCGACACCCATACTTACAGCGGCAGCAAACGCGGTGACCTGAAAAATACTGCCCTCGCCGCCGGAAAGAACCTCTGGATGAGCGAGGTGGACGGCAACGGTACTGCCGGTACTAATGCAGGTGAAATGGCTGCCGGTCTCTGGCTCGCAGGACGTATCACTGACGACTGCAACGGTATGAACCCGACCGCCTGGATACTCTGGCAGGTCATCGACAAGCACATCTGTGCTGCCGGCTACAAGGGCAGAAAGGATTCCGGAATGCCCGATATTTCCACTGGTTTCTGGGGTACAGCAGTTGCAGACCACGACAACGATACCATTATCCTCACCAAGAAATATTACTGCTTCGGTCAGTATTCACGCTATATCCGTCCCGGAATGACGATGCTCAATTCCGCTTCCAACACGATGGCAGCCTTCGACAAGAAAAACGGTCAGCTCGTTATCGTGGCTTACAATACCTCAGGAAGCGCAGCCGAGACTACCTTTGACCTCACGCAGTTCGATTCAGTCGGAACAAGCGCAAAGGCTGTCCGCACGAGCCTCACCGAAAACTGGGCTGACGCAGGCACTCCGGCTATAAACGGCGGCAGGCTCAATGTTTCCCTTGCACCTAATTCTGTTACCACATATATCATCGACGGCGTCAAGGGCAGCACTACCCTCGGCGAGAAGCTCGTTCCGGTCTCCACAGACGGTACGGATTCATGGAAGAGCGACAGCTCAACAGGCTTCGCTAAGGCTTTTGACGGCAATACCTCCACTTATTTTGACGGCCTCGGCGGCGGCTGGGTACAGGCTGACCTCGGCGCAAGCTATGAGATATCCGGTCTGGGCTACTGTCCGCGTTCCGGCTACGAGTACCGCTGTGCTGACGCGATGTTCATGGTTTCCGATGACGGTACTAACTGGACGAAGGTCTACACCATAAACGGCAAGCCGAGCTACGGTATGCACTATGTCAAGCCCGAGGGCGGCACCGCCAAGGGCAGATACGTCCGCTATTGCGTTCCCGAGGGCGCTCCGAACAACGGTGTGAATACCGACAGCACCTACTGCTGCAATATCGCTGAGATCGAGATATACGGCGCTGCGGAGGGACTTTCCGACCTCACGGAGATAACTCCCGTGAAGGTGACCGGCTCTGAGCCGTGGAAGCAGTCTACAAATGACTGCAAGAAGGTCTTCGACGGCGATAACAACACATTCTTCGACGGCATAGGCGAGGGCTGGGTACAGGCTGACCTCGGCGGTAATTACAAGATTGACGCTATCGGCTACTGCCCGAGAAAGGGCTACGAGTACCGTGCCGCTGACAGCTTCTTTGAGGTCTCCGCGGACGGCACAAACTGGACTAAGGTCTACACTATCGAAGGGAAGCCATCCTTCGGCATTCACTATACACCGGCATTTGACGGCATCACGGCACGTTATGTTCGTTACAGCGTCCCCGAGGGTGCGCCTGCAAATACCTACAATACCGACAGCGTTTACTGCTGCAATATCGCGGAAATACACATTTACGGAACTGCTATCAGTGCAGTTGAAGGCGATGTGAACGGCGACGGTGAGTTCGGCATCGCTGATGTTGTGGCATTGCAGAAATGGCTGACCGCTAAGCCGGGGGCTGCACTTGCAGACTGGACTGCCGGCGATATGAACGGTGACGGCAGGCTCAGTGTCCTTGACCTCTGCCAGCTCAGGAGGAAGCTGTTCGCCTGAACGCTTACGGCTGTATTTGAACATTTTCTGCGGTATTGCAGGAAGTGTGCTGTAAAATGGTAAAATTCAGACATTTATAGTAAAATCCTTAACACGTTTGTCTCTCCGGGATTGACATTCCCCGATTTATAGGGTATAATGTACGCAAGCAACAAAAATCAATGGTGCGTTGAAGAAAAAATGTGCCTTATAAACGAAAGAGTTGCTGACAGGAGGAATTTTCATGGGGATAAGATTTTACAGAAGGGCTGTTGGTGCGGCGGCTGCACTTTGTGTAGTTTCGCAGCCATTCGGCAGCACCGTCCGATGCGTTACTGCTGCTGACACGGTGTTCGTTTACCGCAATGCTTCGGTCGCAAATCAGGGAAGTGCTGATGGTGACGCTGTTATCAGAGGCGCGAACGCGACAGTTGTCTACGACGCCACGCTCAAATCGAACGTGCTCGACCTGCACGGCAGCAGCTTCGGCGGAGGCTGGCTGCAATTGCCGGAAATGTTCAAAAATGGCTGTGATAAGGGGTTCAGCTTTTCATTGAAATACAAGCTCGACAGCTCAGCCGGCAACTACACAAGGCTCTATCAGTTCTCACCGGTACCCTTCGGAGGAGGTTCGGCACCGAGCTATTCTTCGCCGGATATCTCTATCGACCTCAAGGATAAGAAGTCCTTCCGCACGAGCATATTCGTCGGAAAGGGTACGACCACTGAGAATGACGAAAAGCACCGCGCTATTTTTGATGTGAATGCTGTTCCCGACAGCGGGAAATGGCATGAGCTGACCGCGGTATATTCAACATCTGATGCTAAATTCTACGTTGACGGCAAGCTCGTTTCAACAGGCGATGCGGACACTCTTTCCGCAACTATGAACAGCCTGTTCAGCGAGGGGGCGCTGCCTTCGTATGTATACAATTCTATCGGGCACTCGGTCTACGGCGACAACGATATACGCGCCTGCGTTGACGATGTGGCTATGTACGGCTATACCCTTACAGCCGCACAGGCTGCCGAGCTTCCGGGTGATGCGCTCTACCGTTACACTTTTGAGCCGGACACTCTCACTGAGGGCGACCCCGGTCCTGAGGAGACGGCAGGTGTCGCACATGACGGCACTCCCGTTACGAGCATTCCCGAGTATCAGCTCGATTCCCCGGACGGTACGCTTACCGCGGAGTTCTGGAAGGATGCCCGCGGCAGCTATTACTACTCCGTTGAAAAGTTCAGCCATGGTGCATACACCACGGTCGTACTGCCCTCGAAGTTCGGGCTTGTTACCACGACCGAGGATCTTTCATCAGGCTTCTCACAGACTCCTCCCGAGGCTCAGATAACCGAGCACGATGAGACTTATCAGATGCCCTTCGGCAAGCACACACGCATACGCGACAACTACAAGGAGATCGCAATTCCGCTGAAAAAGGGCAGTTCCACGCTGACCGTCTACCTCCGCATCTACGATGACGGCGTCGGTTTCAGGTACAGTCTTGACCACGGTGCAACGATAAAGGAGGAGACCAGTCAGGTCATGTTCCCCGGCGAGAGCAAATTCTGGGGCAACTGGCCGAATGCCACTTATGAGTGGGACATGGTCGAGCTCCCCAAGGACAGGAGCAATGAGACGAACGCGACCTATTCCTGCCCGTATACAGGCGTTATCGACGACCGCTTCTGGGTGACTGTCACCGAGGCAAGCGTTTTCAACGAGGAAGACCCGTACTGTGCCGGCGCTTTGCAGTTTGTCGGCAATTATCACAGCCTTCGCTTCAAGGGCGGCGTGAAGGTAGAGTCCATTTCCATGAAGAACGCCTTCCATACGCCGTGGAGAGCCGTTGTTATCGGGGATTCCCTCGATCAGATGGCTTCAAGCGACCTTGTACTGAACCTCAATCCGCCTTCAGTGCTCGAGGATACAAGCTGGATACGTCCCGGAAAGACCGCATGGTCATGGTGGAGCAGCGGCGGTGATTCGCCTGTTGAGTACCACACACAGAAGGACTATATCGACTTTGCGGCTGACAATGGCTGGGATTTCGTATGTCTCGATTTCGGCTGGGCACTCTGGGACGACAGTGCGGCAAAGGTCAAGGAGCTCTGCGACTATGCAAAGGAGCGCAATATAGGTATCTACCTCTGGTACGGCGTCAACAACAAGGGTCACTCCGGCTACAAGGACAGTGCCGGAAACCCTGCATATCCGTATTATTCGCTTCTTGACGAGAAGACTATCCGCCGCGAGTTCGAGCGTATAAGCGGTCTCGGCGTCAGCGGTGTCAAGGTTGACTACTACGAGAGCGACACTCAGGAGACCATGAAGCAGATGAACCTCTGCGCTCAGATAGCTGCAGAAAACAAGCTCATGGTGCTTTTCCACGGCTGCACGATCCCGCGCGGCGAGAGCAGGACTTATCCGAACATAGTCTCCTATGAGGCTGTGAACGGCAGTGAATACTACAAATGGTTCACGAGCCCCAAGCTCGAAAACCGCGTGTCCTATACCTTCACGAGATGCGTTGCCGGCTCTGCGGACTTCACTCCCACCGGCATACCGATCTACGGAATAGAGGCGACCGCAGGCTTTGCTCTCGCGGACGTAGTAACTATCGAATCCGGTATCCAGCATTTTGCTCATTCTGTATACACATATCAGGGGAACAAGGCTCTGCCCTTCCTCAATGACGTACCCGTTGCCTGGGAAGATATGAAGGTGCTGGACGGCTATCCTATGCAGTTCAACGTTACCGCAAGAAAGAGCCGCGATGACTGGTACATCGGCGCTTCGACCATCAGTGCAAGGAAGATAAGCATTGACCTCTCCGAGCTCATCTCGGACGATATGACCTATACCGCCTATATCTTCGGCGATAATGCTGACGGCAGCGAGATAAAGGTAACTGTGCTCGAGGACCTTACAAAGGAAAGCGTTATCGAGCAGTCCCTCCTTGCAAACGGCGGTCTTGCGATGAAGATTACAAGGCACGGCATGGACCTTGCCACACCGTACACAAATTTCAGTTTCTATGAGGCTGAGAACGCAAAGCTCTCCGGAAAGGCATCAGTTACCTCCGGCAAGGACGGCAAATACAGCTCCGGCAGCTCCTATGTCGGCTATGTCGGCGGCGGTGCGGACAATGCAGTTACCTTTGAAAAGATCAATGTTGATAAGGCAGGGGAGTATACCCTCCGTATCTACTATGTTTCGGGCGAGAGGAGAAACCTCAGCGTTGACGTCAACGGTTCAAAGGCTGCCGACCTCACAGGACTTTACGCCAACAGGAACGACTGGTCGGGCGTTGCTGCCGTTGATACGACTGTTAAGCTGAAAGAGGGCAGCAATACCATAAAGCTCTACAACAACAGCGGCTATGGTCCTTCTATCGACCGTATAGCGATAGCTGCGAAGTATGAGAGGATAAAGGGCGACGTTAACTGCGACGGGATGTTCAATGTTGCGGATATCGTTGCAATGCAGAGATACCTTACCAATAACGGAGACCTCCGTGACTGGAAGGCAGGCGACCTTGACGATGACGACAAACTCGGCATCTTCGACATGATACTCATGCGCCGCCTGTACTTTGAAAAGTAAGACATTCACAAACCGTAATAGTGTGCATCTGCACTATAATAATCAATCTGTAAAGGGGGATGATAATGATGAAGTTATTCATCAAAAGAACAGTCAGCGTAGTTTCTGCGGCTGCCTGTATGCTTACGAGCTTTCGTATGACGTATGTTTCTGACGTAAAAAATGTCAATGCAGCGAGCGGTATGAGTGCCTTTGATATTACCCGCGAGATGAAGATCGGCTGGAATTTAGGCAACACCCTTGACGCAACCGGCGGCAACGGATTCTACGGCGCTGACATGGAGCAGAGCTGGGGCAATCCAAGAACCACAAAGGCAATGATCGACACGGTAAAGGCGAAGGGCTTCAATACCGTCCGCATACCGACTACATGGTATCCGCATCTCGATGGCAGCAACAAGATCGACAGTGCGTGGATGAGCCGTGTAAAGGAGGTCGTTGACTACTGCATCGACGACGATATGTACGTTATTCTGAACGTTCATCACGAGGACTGGGTAAACGTTCCGCAGTTCAATGACCAGACCTATCAGACGGCTGAGACAAAGCTCACCGCTATCTGGACACAGGTCGCCGAGACATTCAAGGACTACGACCAGCATCTCGTTTTCGAGGGCATGAACGAGCCGCGTCAGACCTCCAACTCAGCAGTCAGCCAGTGGGGCAACGGCAGCGGCGACGGCGGCTACACATGGAATTACATCAACAAGCTCAATGCCAAGTTCGTTTCGACTGTCCGCGGACAGGGCTCAGCCGCAAACAAGGAGCGTCTGCTGATGCTTCCCGGCTACTGTGCTTCTTCGGACATGGAAGCTATCAATGCTGTTACCTTCCCGTCAGGCTGCGGAAACGTGGCTTATTCGGTACACGCCTATCTGCCCTACTATTTCACAATGGCTGAGGACAACTATGCTAACCACAGCTATCCCGGTAAGAGCGGCTGGGGCGAGGACTATACCGAGTCGATAACCACCTTCTTCTCGAACCTCAAGCAGCTTGAGGACAGGACAAATATACCGGTCGTTATCGGTGAGTTCAGCGCGTCAAATTTCGACAATCTCAGTTCCCGTCAGGCGTGGGCGAAGGATTATATAACCGCTGCCAAGAAGGCAGGAATCCCCTGTATTCTCTGGGACAACAACATCGCGGGCGGCAACGGCGGTGAATCTCACGGCTACCTCGACAGAAACAACAACAGCTGGTATTCAGCTTCAGAGCCGGTACTTGATACCATGATGTCGGTCATCAACGACAAGTCAATACTCTGGGGAGGCAAGGATACTCCCGTTACCTCCAGCACGACCTCGACCACAACGACTTCTCCGGAGCCTTATCCCTACGATGACTACTACAAGCACAGCTTCGACAGCGGTACTGACGAATGGGTCGGCAGAGGCGGCGCTTCTGTTTCCAACGACACTAAGAATTACTATGACGGCACAGCATCTCTCGCTGTTACAGGCAGAGAAAAAACATGGAACGGCTGCTCGTTCACGCTTGACAGCAGTCTGCTCAGACCCGGCGAGACTTACAGCTTCAGCGCTGCTGTTCTCCAGAAGAGCGGCGTGAACGCAACGATACAGATGTCCCTCCAGCAGAGCGGCGGAAGCGATACGGTCTACTCGCACATAGCTGAATGTGATGCCAAGAGCGGTGTCTGGACAAAGATAGAGAATACTGAGTTCAGGATACCCGAGGGCGGTACTGATCTTGTGCTCTATTTTGAAACTCCCGACGGCACAGGCAGTCTTTGCGACTTCTATATCGACGCAGTTCAGGTGTCTAAGGCAGGTATTCCTTCGTCTGTTGTTACAGGACAGGGTACGGTCGATTCTTCATCAGTTACTCCCGGACCGAGCGGAAACCTCACCAAGGACGGCGTTATCAAGGTAATGCCTATCGGCGACTCCATTACATTCGGCTACGGTCATACCGGCGGTTACAGAAAGTTCCTCGATTACTACCTCAAGCAGAAGGGCTTCACAAAGGTCGATATGGTCGGCCCTGAGGGCTCTGCAAGCGCAAGCTTCAGCTTTAACGGTCAGAACGTCAGCTATGACGACAACCACGCAGGTTACAGCGGCTACACTATCGTGCAGAAGTACCCGATACCGAGCTGGGGCGAGAATGGTCTCCTTGAAAAGCTCAAGGCTAAGAACGCTATAAAGAGCGCTCAGCCGGACATTGTTCTCCTCATGATCGGCACCAACGATATGACTGCAAACCGTGACCTCAGTGAGTGTGAGACAGACCTCCACTCCCTCCTCGACTATATCCTCGCAGACCTTCCTTCCGGCGGTATAGTTTACCTTGCATCTATCCCTGAGTTCACCGCATACGGCGGAAATTCTACAAGAGTTGCAAACTACAATGCGACTGTAAAGAAGGTCGCAGATGCTTACAGAAGCTCCGGCAAGAACGTTGTATTTGCGGACGTTCACGGCTGTCTCGATGGCATGAACGACATGGACAATGATAAGCTCCACCCGACAGATGCAGGCTATGAGAAGATAGGCAAGTTCTGGGCTGGCATAATCGACAATTACGTTGCGGCTTCTTCCGTAACGACCTCCACAACTACCACTACCACCACAACCACTACCACTACCACTGTTACCACTTCGACTACCGTTCCTCCCACGGACGGCGAAAGAACTCCCGGTGACGCCAACTGCGATGAGCAGATCAATATGGCTGATGCTGTATTCATCATGCAGTGCATCACAAATCCCGACAAGTACAAGCTCTCACCTCAGGGCGAAAAGAACGCTGACGTTGACGGAAGCGGCGATATCACCAATAAGGATGCCCTCCGCATACAGCAGTTCAAGCTTGGACTTGTTCATGAGCTGAAATAGCATAATACATGATATTTGCAGACCGCCTGAGAGATCGGGCGGTCTATTTTTTGTCCCTGCACTGAAAATACTGAGATTTTCCGGATTTATCCGGCAAAAGCTTGCATTTGCCGGAGATTTGTGGTATACTGATACTGTTATGAAAATGGCATACGCTTTTGTGACTTGTCGGAATGCCGGTATGACAACACGCAATTAAACCGAACTGTAACGGAGTGATGATTATTATGGATAAACAGAAATACAGAAAAGTTGCCGGAGATATGCTGTATCTTGTTGCCTGTGCGATAAACGGAAGAACTCCGTCTGTGAGCCGTATCAACGGCATGGAACTTGCTGCGGTATACGCTCTCTGCGAGGAGCACAGTCTCACCGCTGCCGCCGCATATGCACTTGAAGCTGCCGGAATCAGGAACAATGATTTTGTTCAGGCAAAGGAAAAGGCTGTCCGAAAGAATATCATTCTTGATGCAGACAGACAGGCTGTTTTTCAGAGGTTTGAAGAAGAAAAGATCTGGTATCTGCCGCTCAAGGGCGTTCTCATGAAGGAATGGTATCCGAGGCTCGGTATGCGTCAGATGACTGACAATGATATACTCTTTGACCCGGAAAAGCGCGAGCGGGTCCGGGATATAATGACTGAGCTGGGCTTTTCATGCAGGCATTACGGTCTGGGCAAGGACGATAACTATTACAGGGAGCCGGTCAGCAATTTTGAGATGCACTTTGAGCTCTTCATTTCCGGCATCGACAATGCCCCTGCTGTCGAATACTATAAAAATGTCAGGGAAAGGCTTGTCAGGGATGAGGATAACGAGTACGGCTATCATTTTACCGATGAGGACTACTATATCTATCTCATAGCCCATGAGTACAAGCATTTCATACTCAGCGGAATAGGCGTGCGGTCGCTTCTTGATATATTTGTCTACATGAACAGGTTCAGCGATACGCTTGACTGGGAGTACATCGGCAATGAGTTACAGAAGCTCGGCATATATGATTTTGAGAAGCAAAGCAGAAATCTTGCGATGAAGCTGTTCGGATTTGAAAAGCTCAGCACCGATGAGAAGAAGCTCCTTGACTACTTTGTGACTTCGGGAACTTTCGGAACACTTACGCATATGATGGAGCGTCTCACAAGTGAAAGCCAGACAACAGGAGCATATGTATGGCGGAGAATATTCCCGCCGATGAGCATTATCAGGACGTACTATCCGTTCTATTACAAGCACAAGTACCTTCTGCCGCTGCTTCCGGTACAAAGGGCAGCCAAGGCTCTCAGTGTCAGCCGCGGCAAAGTCCGTAACGAGTTAAAATTCCTTCTGGGTAAAAAATGATATTTCCCGTGGGCTGAAATGGTCCACGGGATTTTACAGTGAACGAAAAATAGCCTGATAGCAATTATCAGGCATAGTATGCACTTGGTTTAATAATCAAAGATGCGTATTTTTGAAATTGTATATATATACAAAATCCATCATGTTTTTTTATTTATACTTGACAAAAGTATTGCGGACGTATTATAATAAATATGTGTGTGTTATGCGCGGCTTTTTGTCTGTTCCTGTTTGCTGTGCCGCACGCTGAACCAGTTTGTTTTTGTGAGAATTCCCGTTCTGCGGCGTACATCTCAAGAAGGTCGCCGAGGGAAAAATAAAGTATTAAGGACTAAGGATATGACAATTTTTGTAACAGGCGGTGCCGGATTTATCGGCTCCAACTTCGTATTCCATATGCTTGACAAATATCCGGACTACCGCATCGTATGTC